>NZ_JBJXBO010000003.1:0-509 GCF_046116875.1 Collinsella sp. wc0529 | reverse complement strand
ATGGAGCGGACAACGGGGCTCGAACCCGCGACCCCAACCTTGGCAAGGTTGTGCTCTACCAACTGAGCCATGTCCGCCTGCGAGGATTTAATATACGGGATGATCCACCCGAATGCAAGAACTATTTTCCAATAATTTGAAAAAAGTTCGAGCCAATGTGATGGGTACGAAAAAGCCCGGCTACCGTAGTAGTCGGGCTGTTGCGCTTGGAGCGGACAACGGGGCTCGAACCCGCGACCCCAACCTTGGCAAGGTTGTGCTCTACCAACTGAGCCATGTCCGCATATGTAAAACAAAACGGGCGCCGGAGCGCCCGGATGTTGCCTGGAGGCGAAGCCCGGATTCGAACCGGGGGTAAAGGCTTTGCAGGCCTCTGCCTTACCACTTGGCCACTTCGCCGAAAAAGGACCGCTTGAGACGGTCCGGAAATGCAATGGAGCGGACAACGGGGCTCGAACCCGCGACCCCAACCTTGGCAAGGTTGTGCTCTACCAACTGAGCCATGTCCG
>NZ_JBJXBO010000002.1:0-699301 GCF_046116875.1 Collinsella sp. wc0529 | reverse complement strand
TGGCCTCCTACCTTTCTTTCGGGCCCTTGTCAGGGCCGATTCGTTAGCGCCCCTCCGTGTGAGGCGTTATTGCTGACGACATATTTATATCCAAAATCAGCTCATACTTCCACCTTGCCCCCGAACGGTTTTTTATAGGGAGTGAACGGCATACACATATACTTCACGCATGGCACACTTCATCTTAATAAAGCGTATTTACGTGCTTAAACGCGTTTTAATCCTAAAATCAAATGGAACTAAACTTTGTTAAACCATCCTCAAATTGCATATTTCCAATAAAGCTATGAATAGAATTAGCGGTTCACACCGCGTCTCAACCATTTTCACTTTTATTCAGAAAAAAGTTTGTCCTATTCATTTCTGGTAAATAAATTACCGTTTACCAGACGCTTGATACCGTTCACCGGAAACTCAGTATAAGGCCCAGCGGATACCGGCTCGCTTTACGGCCCCATTTGTAACAACTTGACTTCTCGGTATAGAAAAACGGACTCGCTTCCCCTAGGGAAACGAGTCCGTTTTCGATTATCTTCGGCTAATTTGGATAAGGCCCCCGAAGACCATCGGAATCCTAGCGATCGAACTCCGCCAGTGCCTCGCCCAAAAGTCTCAGGCCCTCGCGCAGAACGTCCTCGCTCGCGCAGTAGCCCAGGCGTGCGCCGCAGGGAAGCTCAAAACGGCTACCGGGGACCAGCAGCACTCCCCTCTCGGACAGCAGGCGCCTGCAGAACTCCTCGTCATCCTCGGGAATATCCAACTGGATAAACGAGGTGGACACGCCCTGCGGGGCCGTCCAGGAGACACGCTGCTGCGTATCGATCCAAGCCTGTGCGATATCGCGGTTGCCAAACACGATATCGCGGTTGCGCTCGAGAATCTTGCCCTTGTGCTCGAGCACGTAGGTCGCCAAAGCATTGTTAAACACGCCACCGCAGATCATGGTGTAGTCGCGGTAGGTGCGGATGCGGTTGGACAACTCTTCGTCCGCGACGACCCAGCCCACGCGGGCCGCAGGCGTCGAATAGGTCTTCGACAACGAGTTGGTGACAATGGCCCTCTCGTACACGTCGACCATCGACATAAAGGACTCAGTGTTTTCGAGCGGCAGATATACCTCGTCGCACAGCACGTAGGCGCCCACCGAGCGGGCGATCTCGGCAATCTGACCGAGCATATCGGCATCGAGCACCGTACCGATGGGGTTCGATGCGTTGTTTATGCAGATAAGCTTGGTGTTGGGGCGCACCAAGCGCTTGAGTTCCTCGATATCGGGCTTCCAGCCGAGTTCCTCGCGAAGCTCCCAATACTCGACCTCGGCGCCCAGCGTGCGCGGAATCTCGTAGAGCGGCGCATAGGTGGGCCACTCGGCGATAACATGGTCGCCGGGCTCGACCACAGCCATGATGGCGTTGAGGTTAGCGCCCGTGCAGCCATTGGTCTGCAGAATGTGATCGGGATTGACCTCCCGACGATACAGCTTGGCAACCTCGGCCTTAAACTCCGGCGAGCCCTCGATCCAGCCGTAGTTCATCTTCTCGCGGTCCAGGCGCTCGTAGAACGTGGCGCCGTCCTGCTCATCGAGCGCGCGCAGCTCGCCCATGGTGAGCGACGAGATCGTCGACTGGGCGATGTCCCACGTGGCACTCTTCTCCCAAACGTTGAGCCATTCCTCAACGCCAATCGTCTTGATGTCCATGGCCAAGCTCCTTACAAAAGCAGTCATCCAATCGTGTTGACGTTCCTCATACAAGATTGGGGCGGTGCGAAAACCCGCACCGCCCCAATGGGAGACATCTAATGGCAGCTAGATGTATGTATTAAGACCTGTACGGGTCCTAGAAGACCCTAGAGGTCCTCGCGCCAGAAGGGCATGCTCATGCAGCGCGGGCCGCCGCGGCCGCGGGAGAGCTCGGCGGAGGGCACGACGAGAAGGTCCAGGCCCTCCTTGTACAGCACGTCGTTGGTGACGGTGTTGCGGGCGTAGACGCAGATCTTGCCGGGCTCGACGCACAGGGTGTTGGAGCCGTCGTTCCACTGCTCGCGGGAGGCCGCGATCGGGTCGCCGCCGCCGCAGGGGATCAGCTTGACCTGGTCGACGCCGGTGGCGTCCTCCAGGACGTGCTCGAGGGTGTCCTCGATCAGGCGGATGTTCACGTCGCCCGGGTTCTTGCCGGCGGTCAGCTCGTAGACGCGCAGGGTGCCCATGATGGCGGGGTGGATCGTGAACTTATCGACGTCGATCTGGGTGAAGACCGTGTCGAGGTGCATGAAGGCGCGCGAGACCGGGATGTCGAAGGCCAGGATGCGCTCGACCTTGGAGTCGGAGTTCCAGAAGATGTTCTGGGCCATGACGTCGATCGCGGCGGCCTGGGTGCGCTGGGAGATGCCGACGGCGAGGGTCTTCTCGTTGATGTTCAGCACGTCGCCGCCCTCGGTGTGGAACTGGCAGTCGCGGCGGAAGTACAGCGAGACGTCCTTGTAGTCGGGGTGGTACTTGAAGACGTACTTGCCGTACAGGGTCTCGCGGTTGCGGGTGACCGAGTACATGCGGTTGAGGTTGACGCCCTCGCCGATGACCGCGAACGGGTCGCGGGTGAAGTAGAGGTTGGGCATCGGGTCGATGATCAGGTCGGACTCGGACTCGGAGTTGACCAGGGAGTCGAGGGTCGTGGACGCCGTGAGGGGCATGTCGATCTCGGACTTGGTCATGCCGGCCATGGTCTTCTTGACGAACTCGAGGTTGTCCTCGATGGAGTCCAGCTTCTCGCGGACGATCTGCGGCATGTGCTGGCCGCGGATGCCGGCCTCGGCGATGTACTGGTCGGTGAACTCGGCGCGGGCGCCGGGGACCTGGTCGAACACCTCGGCGACGAGGTTCTCGAGATAGAGGACCTCCACGCCCTGGTCCCTCAGGATCTGGGCGAAGGTGTCGTGCTCCTGCTGCGCGACCTCCAGGAACGGGACGTCGTCGAACAGGAGTCGCTCGAGCTCGTCGGGCGGCAGGTTGAGGAGCTCGTCGCCGGGACGGTGCAGGCAGACCTTCCTGAGCTTGCCGATCTCGGAAGGCACGTGCAGACCTTTCGTCATGGCCTCCTACCTTTCTTTCGGGCCCTTGTCAGGGCCGATTCGTTAGCGCCCCTCCGTGTGAGGCGTTATTGCTGACAGCTCTAGTTATATCCAAATTCCACCCGCAATTCCACCTCGCCCCCGAACGGTCAACAAAGTGCGATGAACGGTATATCGCATGTGATTCCCCCATGATGTACTTCGGCGTTCTAAAGTAACTTTTCTAAGGTAAACGCTCTTTTTTCCTAAAAACCATTTGCAATTGCATCTCTAAACTTTTGATTCAGAATTGCATAGCTAAATCGGTTTTATGTATATTAATGATGTTTGTTTACGTTTCCGCCTGCATTCAATGATATTCAGCTATCTATCATTCTTATTCACACTTACGTACCAGTTGAGTGTGGATATAGATCACTTGCAGACGAGCAGGGCGTCAGTCCTATGACTTGTCAGCGTAAGAAGTAGGTAAAGATACCGTTCACGCGATACGTCCGTGCCACAGGTCGACTAAATTGAGACAATAGTGAATAGTGTTAGGCTACCGTCCCCTGTGGGGACTGAACGGACAGATGCATATGCCGAGCAAAATCGAAAAGAAGCAAGCCGCCGCAAAGCTGCGCAAACCGCCGCGCGACTTCTCATACACGCAAAACCGAGAGCTCAGCTGGCTACGCTTTGACAACCGCGTGCTCGACGAAGCCTTCGACGAAACCGTTCCGTTATTCGAGCGACTAAAGTTCGTCTCGATCTTCGAGTCCAACCTCGACGAGTTCCTTATGGTGCGCGTGGGCGGCCTGTCCGATCTGGCGGAGCTCAAAAAACAACCTGTCGACAACAAGAGCAATATGACCGCCTCCGAACAGGTCGATGCTGTCATGGCCGAAATGCCCGGGCTCCTTACCCGTTGGGAGTCCATCTTTAAGAGCATCGAGGGCAAGCTCGACACCTTGGGCGTTCACCGCGCCCACATCGATTCGCTTACGCCCGAGGAGCGCACCTTTGTAACCCGCTACTTCCAGGCCTACGTGTCGCCGGTCATCTCGCCGCTGGTCATCGATCCTCGCCACCCCTTCCCCAACCTGCGCAACGGCGCGCTCTATCTGGCCTGTGGTCTGGACGGCGCCACCGACGAGGAGAGCCTACTGGGCCTTATCGAGATTCCCGCCTCGATGAACCGCGTGGTCGAGATCCCCTCGCCCACCGGCACCTACTCCTACATCTTGCTCGAGGACGTCATCCTCGCCTGCCTGGACAGCTGCTTTGGCTCCTATAAGCCGCTGGATCGTGCGCTGATCCGCGTCACCCGCAACGCCGACATCGATCCGGACGGCGAGGGCGTCGAAGAGGAAGAGGACTACCGCCAGCACATGAAGCGCATCCTCAAGAAGCGCCTGCGCCTGCAGCCGGTAGTGCTCGCGGTCTCGGGGTCGCTCGAGAAGGCGACGCTCAAGACTATCCGCAAGGCGCTCGAGCTTTCGCGCCGCTCTGTCTTTACCTGCGATATCCCGCTCAACCTGGGCTACGTCTTTGGCATTGAGGGCAAGATTCCCGAGCACCTGCGCAACGAGCTGCTCTTTACGCCGTTTAAGCCGCAGCCCAACCCCACCATCGACATGACCCGCTCCATCCGCGAGCAGGTGCTGCAGCACGACAAGCTGCTCTTCTACCCTTACGAGGCCATGAATCCGTTCCTGGATCTGGTACACGAGGCAGCCTACGACCCCGAGTGCATCTCGTTGCGCATCACGCTCTACCGCGTGGCCAAGCAGAGCCGCCTATGCGAGTCGCTGATCGATGCCGCCGAGAACGGCAAAGAGGTCACGGTGCTCATGGAGCTCCGCGCGCGCTTTGACGAGCAGAACAACATCGAGTGGGCCGAGCGTCTGGAAGAAGCGGGCTGCACCGTCATCTATGGTTCCGAGGGCTTTAAATGCCACTCAAAGATCTGCCAGCTCACCTATCGCGAGGGTATGGCGCTCACCCGCCTCACGCTTTTGGGCACCGGCAACTTTAACGAGAAGACGGCCAAACTCTACAGCGACTTTATGCTCATGACAGCCCATCCCGGCATCGGTGAAGACGCCAACCTGTTCTTCCGCAATCTGTCGCTAGGCAACCTGCGTGGCGACTACCGCTTCCTGGGTGTGGCGCCCGTCGGACTGAAACCGCTCATCATGCGCGGGCTTGACCGCGAGATCCAGCGCGCCCTTGCCGGCGAGCCCGCCCGCGTGTTCTTTAAGCTCAACTCGCTGACCGACCGCGAGGTTATCGACAAGATCGCCGAGGCATCGTGTGCCGGCGTGCGCGTAGACATGATCATCCGCGGCATCTCGTGCCTCAAGCCCGGTGTTTCGGGCAAGACCGAGAACGTGCATGTCCGCTCCATCGTCGGACGCTTTTTGGAGCACGCGCGTGTTTACGCTTTTGGCGTGGACTCGGACATGATTTACCTGAGCTCAGCAGACATGATGACACGCAACACCGAGCACCGCGTGGAGATCGCCTTCCCCGTGCTCGACCCCACCTGCCGCGCCCTGGTACACGAGTACATGGGCATGCAGCTGCAGGACAACGTGAAGGCCCGCAGCCTCACGAGCGACGGCACCTGGGTCCCCGTGGAGTGTGCAGAGGGCGAGAAACCCTTCAACTCGCAGGAAGCTCTACTGGAGCGTGCCTATCGCAACGCCGAGGCCGCCGCGCAGCAGCGCGCACAGGAGAAGGAACGTGTGGCCGAAGAAGCTATTCAGGACGAGGTTGAACATGGGGCAGCCGCCAAACCGGAAGCGGTTGCCGCTCCCCCGGTGAATGAGCCCGAGGCTGCCGCAGAGCCCGCCATGGAGAAAGCGCCCGAGCCCGCTACCGCGACTCCGGAGCCCGCCGCCGAGGCAAAGCCCGCCCCAGCTCCTGATCCGCAGCCGACCACACCCGAGGTTCAGAAGGTCCAGGCGACTGTCATTGAGCCCGAGCCTGCACCTCAGCCCGAGCCGCAGGTCACCAAGCCCGTATCCGAGACGAGCACCCGTCGCGATAAGCCCGCCGGCAAGACCAAGGCCATCGAGCGCCATCGCCCCGGTCGCGTGCGCATGGGCCTGGGCCTGATCGGCCTGGGTCTTAAGACGCTCATTACCGGCAAGACGAAATAGTCGTTTGTAGAAGCGCCCCGTATTTGAGGAATGCCCCAGATACGGGGCGCTTTTCCCTGCTACCATGGTTGCGAACAAAACCGCGAATGGCAGGCAGGAATATGAAGCTCACCATAGAATCGATGACGTACGGCACCGACGGTCTGGCACATGCCGACAACGGCAAGGCCGTCTTTGTGCAGGGCGCCGTGGCAGGCGACACCGTCGAAGCCGAGGTCGTGCAGGACGGCAAGTCGTTTATGCGCGCCCGCACGACCGAGATTCTGGAGCCGAGCCCCGATCGCATTCAGCCCCCCTGCCCCTTCGTGGGCATCTGCGGTGGTTGTTCGTGGGGCAATCTCTCACGCACGGCACAGCTCGCCGCCAAGGAGCAAAACCTGCGCTCCACGCTCGAGCGCATCGGCAAGTTCGCTCCTGAGCAGGTCGATGAGTTGGTACAGCCCATCTGCCACACCAAGGACGACTGGGGCTACCGCAATAAAATCGAGCTCGAACCGACCGTCGTCAACGGTCGCGTGCGCCTTGGCATGCACGGTGTCGATCCCAGCAAAATCGTGACCGTCGATATGTGTCCGCTGTTCGATAAGCGCTTCCCGAAGGCACTCAAATCGGTCGTCGGCGCACTTAACTATCTAAGCGGCAGCCATGACTTGGGGCTCGAACGCGTGGGCATTCGCGCATCGCGCCGCACCAAGGCACTCGAGGTCGCACTCTGGACGCCGACAGGCTCTTTTCCGCGCTCGCAGGTCTCCCGCGTGCTGGCGGACGCCGCTCATCCCACGAGCATCGTGCGCGTGATGAGCAAGGGCGAAAAGAAGGCCCGCCGTGTCTCTAAGGTGGAGATGCTCGCCGGTGAGGGCTCGTGGACCGAGAACATCGCTGACGGCCAGATGCGCCTGTCCGCCCCATCGTTTTTCCAAGTCAACACCAAGGGCGCCGAGATTTTGATCGAGCTCGTTATGGAGGCGCTCGATCCGCAGGAAGACGAGCTTGCCGTGGACCTGTACTGCGGTGCCGGCACCTTTACCTTGCCGCTCGCCCGCCGCTGCGACTTTGTCGCCGCCGTCGAGGCCTACGGCCCGGCCGTGCGCGACCTGCGTCGCAACCTGGAGATCAACAAGCTCGATAACGTCGACGTCATCGGCGGCGACGCGGTGCGCGAGTTCCCCGATCAGGACGCCGACGTCTTGGTGGTCGACCCGCCGCGTGCGGGCCTCGCCCCCGAAGCCATCGACCTTATCGCCAGCACGAGCGCTCGCGATGTCGCCTACGTGAGCTGCGATCCGGCCACCCTGGCGCGCGACCTCAAGCGCTTTGTCGAGGAAGGCACCTTCCCCCCCGTAAAGATCACGCCAGTCGACCTGTTCCCACAAACCTTCCACTGCGAGACCGTCGTCCACCTTAGGCGCAACTAGCCGCTTAATCATTGCTCAGAAAATCATTGGGAAATCGAGCGTGGCAAGCGGAGGTCTTCGGGGTATAAGACGGCTAATTGTATGCCGCCTATGAAAGGAACCCTCATGCCCAGCGTTGCCGTTCTCGCCGCCGATGGCTTTGAAACTATTGAATGCTTGACCATGGTCGATGTCATGCGTCGCGGCGGCGTGCGTGCCACGCTCGTCTCGATCATGCCCACGCGCGAGGTCGTAAGCTCGCTGCAGATCCCCGTGACCTGCGATGCGCTCTTTGATGAGATCAACTTTGACGAGTACGACTGCGTCGTGCTGCCCGGCGGCCTGCCCGGTGCCACCAACCTGCGCGCAGATCAGCGCGTCTGCGACGTGGTCTGCGAGTTCGCCGCAACCAAGCACGTCGCCGCCATCTGCGCCGCCCCGTTTATCCTGGGCGAGCTCGACCTGCTCGAGGGGCGCCATGCCACGTGCTCTCCTGGCTTTGAGAAAAGCTTCCCCGAAGGCGCCTATACCGGCGAGAAGGTCACGCAAGACGGCAACATCATCACTGCCAGCGGCATGGCACAGTCCCTCCCCTTTGCATTGGAGCTGCTGCGCACGCTCGCCGGCGACAAGGCCGTCGAGAAGGTCGCCGAGGGCATCCAACTATGATTTTGGCTTCGCAATCGCCGCGCCGCATAGAGCTGATGCGCGAGGCAGGCTACAACATTCGCGTGATTCCCGCGGATATCGACGAAACGCCCTTTGATGGCGAGGCCCCGCTCACGCTTGTCGAGCGCTTGGCACGCGCCAAGGCGGCTGCCGTTGCTGCCGAGTATGCCGAGCCCAATGAGCTGACGGTCGCGGCCGACACCATCGTCACCTTTGACGGCAAGATTCTGGGCAAGCCGGCAACCGAGGACGAGGCGCGCACTATGCTCCGTGAGCTTTCGGGCCGCACGCACCAGGTCGCAACCGGCGTCTGCATCGTTAAGGCAGGCGATACGGCCGCCCCGCATGCCGCCGAAAGCCTGTCCTTTGTCGATGTGACCGACGTGACGTTCTACGAGCTCACCGACGAGCAGATCGAGCACTACGTCGCCTCGGGTGAGCCCATGGACAAGGCCGGCGCCTACGGCATTCAGGGCACAGGAGGACGCATGCTCGTGCACGATATTTCGGGCGACTTCTATAACGTGGTGGGCCTACCCATCGCCCGCGTCGCGCGCGCGATTCAAAAACTCTCGTAATTGCATCTGGCGCTGGGTATCCCCCGGCGCCTACAATTTTGGCGTACCGTACGGATCCCGACCGGGCACAAGGCGCGGCGGAAAACCGATAGGAGTTAAACATGGATACACTGCTCGAGGCCATTGACGTCTGCGATGTCGATGGCTTTTGCTATGGCAACTATACGGACGAGGAGGCCGGCACCGGTTGCACCGTAATCGTGGCACCCGAGGGCGCCACCGGCGGCGTTGACGTTCGCGGCGGTGCTCCAGCATCGCGCGAAACCGACCTGCTGCGACCCGAGAACACCGTCGATAAAGTCCACGCCGTCTGCCTTTCGGGCGGATCGGCCTTTGGCCTCGAAGCCGCAAGCGGCGTGGCCCGCGAACTCGAGAGCCGCGGCATCGGTCTGCCCGTCGGACCCACGCAGGTGCCCATCGTGTGCTCCAGCTGCATCTTCGACCTTGCCTTTGGCGACCCCACCGTGCGCCCCGACATCGAAGCCGGCATCGCCGCCGTGCGCGAGGCGCTCGACCACACCCCCGCCACGCTCGAGCAGGGCAACGTGGGCGCCGGCACTGGCGCCACTGTAGGCAAGCTCATGGGGCCTGCCACCTGCATGAAGGCCGGCCTCGGAGCTGCCGCCGTGGCGCTCGGCCCCATCAAGGTGGGCGCCGTGGTCTCAGTCAACGCCTGCGGCAACGTTGTCGACCCCTTCACCGGCGAGTGGGTCGCCGGTATGCGCGCCGCAGCCGATAGCGACCAGATCGTCGACATGGAACTCGCAGCCTTTGCCGCCGCCGGATCCATGCAGATGCCGCTCGACCGCACCAATACCACCATCAGCTGTATCGTCACCAACGTGGAGCTCACTAAGACCCAGGCCACCAAGGTCTCCCAGATGGCAGCAGACGCCTACGCGCACGCCATCCGCCCCACACACACCACCAACGACGGCGACACCATCTACACCCTCGCCAGCGGCAAACTGGGCGCCCAGGCAAGCGCCGCCGTTCCCCTAGACCTGCTGGGCATGCTCGCCGTAAGGGCCCTGGAAACCGCCATCGTAAACGGAGCCAAAACCGCCAAAACCTCCCACGGAATCCCAGGTGCTGCGAAGTAATCTCACTCGACCGTCGGTCGGAGGCGGGCGGGCATTACGTTTGCTGCTCTACAGTCCTATGCAAGACGAAGGCCACATTAAGTGGCCTTCTTTGCATGCGGAACTCGCGACAAACGTAATGCCCGCCCGCCTCCGACCGACTACCAACTAATATTTTTTCAGCCCAGGCCCCTGTGTACCGCGCGTCGAAGATCTTCAAATTCAAATAACCTGACAATCGATTCTTATAGCAGAGGCCCCTTGGCCTTTAGTTTGATACAAGTTCCGCACGAGCCGGAAAGCACTTAATGTGCTTTCCGTGCGAGCAGGACTGTTCGCAGTAGCAAACTAAAGGCCAAGGGGCCCAGTCAACCCATCAGCAGCGATTATTCAGCAGCTAGTTGAATTTGAAGATCTTTGAGGCAAGACGGTATAGGCCGAGTGTGGTTTTGTCTCCGGCCCGTCCACGCAGGTTAGTGAAGAAGCCGACCACGCCGTAGCGGGCACGACGATACATGCGCTCGTCGTAGGCCTTCAAATCATTCCACAGCGTCTTTAGGCGCTCGTCGGCGCAATCTTCCTCGGAAAGCTTGGTGAGCACCGAGCAGATCGCCATCATCATGGTGAAGTAGCCCATCATGTACGAACGCAGGCGCGACGACTCAACATCGCTGTACAGGTGGTACGACTCCATCATGATGCGCGTCACACGGAACTGCTGGTCCAGACGCTTGACCATCGTTGCCTCGTTGACGCTCTGGCCTTCGCGACCGATAAAGTAGCGGTAGAGGTCGATGTCGGCGTAGTACATGGTCTTGCAACGCGGCAGCGGCACGTAGGCGTAGATGTTGTCCACATAGAACGTGTGCGGCGGCATGGGAAGGTTGGACTCGCGCAGCACATCCGTGCGGTAGCACAGGCTGTGCATGAGTAGGTTCTGGTCCAGGCGGAAATGACCGATCTGATCCCAGGAAAAGATCTTTTTGCGCGGCAGGGCAAATTTATAGCCAATAGCGGTATGTGTGCCCTCGTAAACCTTCTCGTACACGTAGTTCGAGATAAACAGGTCGACGCGCTGATCGCGCTCTTCAAAGCCACGCAGAATCGACAGCATGGTCGAAAGGGCAGCGCCGTCAAGCCAATCATCCGAGTCGACAACCTTGTAATAGGTGCCCTGTGCCTCGCGCAGACCCGAAAGGACGGCAATACCGTGGCCACCGTTCTCCTGGTGTACCGCGCGAATGATTCCAGGATAACGGGCCTCCCACTCGTCGGCCTTGGCGGCCGTCTCGTCCTTAGAGCCGTCGTCCACCACGATAATCTCGATATCGGTGGCGTAATTGCTTCCCTCCAAGATGGAGGTGATGCAATGGTCCATGTCCTTGGCGGCGTTATACGAGGGAATACCGAATGTTATGACTTTATGCATGGCAGGCGATAATCTCATCCGAAAGATCGAGGGCGGAATTGGTCACGGCGTCCATATCGTAGTAACGATACTCGGCCAGGCGACCCACGGGGTGGAAGTTCGTCAGGTTCTGGACACGCTCAAGATAGCGCTCGTAGAGCTCACGGTTCTCGGGCTCCAGGATAGCGTAGTACGGCGTCTCGCCCGAGCCGGGCGTGTAGGCCTTGGAGTACTCCTTCATGATGGTGGTCTTGCCGGGCAGGACCTGACCAGTCATGTTCTTGAACTCGGTAATGCGCGTATAGTCCTCGCTCGTGGTGTAGTTGACGGTGCCCACGGGCTGGAACTGATCCATATCGAGCGTCTCGAACTTCATGTCGAGCGTGCGGTACGGCAGCGCGCCCAAGTCGAGGTTGAACAGCTCGTCGAGCGGACCGGTATAGACAATCTCGCCGCCGTAGACCTTGCCGTCGACCTTGACGGTGGTCTCGTCGATCTCAAAAAGATCGCGGGCGTCCACGTCGCAGAACACGTCAATCAGGTCGTGGTCGAGCATGTGCTCAAAGAGCGCCGTGTAGCCCTCCTGCGGCATGCCCTGGAAGGGAGCTTGCGGGAAGTAGCGGTCATCATCACCCACAAAGACGGGAACGCGGCCGGTGATCGAGGGGTCGATCTGATCGGGCGTCTGGCCCCACTGCTTCATGGTGTAATGCAAAAAGACGTTCTCGTAGACGTAATCGGCGACCTCGGCAAGATCCGGGTCGTTCTTCTTGCGCAGCTCCATAATGGGCACCTTGACATCCTTGCCAAAGGTCTCCACAAGCTTCTGATACAGCTCCTCGCCGCGCTCGTCACCAAAGGCGAGCTTGAGACTCGCATGGTTGAAGGGCACGGGCATAAGGGTACCGTTGATGTTGGCGAGCACCTTGTGCTGATAATCCGTCCACTTGGTAAAGCGCGACAGGAAATTGTGCACGCGCTCGTTAAAGGTGTGATAGATATGCGGACCGTACTCGTGGATCAGGATTCCGGCCTCGTCAGTGCAGTCATAGGCATTGCCCGCAATGTGGCTACGGCGCTCCAAAACGGCAACACGATAGCCGATGGTCTCGGCAAGACGGCGGGCGCAAACGGCACCGGCATATCCAGCACCGACGACAATCATGTCGTACGCGCCGGCGTTAAAGCCTTCAGGCAGGCCTGAGGTAATCTGCATCGATACTCCTTGTCAAAAGCCACGGGCTCGTTAGCTGGGCTTTTCTCGAACATTCTTCGAGACATATTTATCAGAGCGATTATAGCGCTAATGCGTCCTATAATGAGCTTGCCACACAAGGAAAGCTCAAGCACCGCGGCGTACATTATTGAAAGGTAGACCCGCTAGCAGCGGGTTTATTCGTGAACAGCCGGGCGCCTGGAGCTTAGCGAAACGCTTGTAAGGAGTAACATGAGCGATTTCCTAAACCGTATGAAGTCTGCCGCCAAGGCCGACCTTAAGACGATCGTCCTGCCCGAGGGCGAGGATCCGCGCACCATCGTCGCGGCAAACAAAATCATCGAGGAGGGCCTGGCAAAGCTCGTCATCCTGGGCAACCCCGACGAGATCGATGTTCCCGGCGCCACCGTCATCGACCCGCGCAATGCCGAGAAGCACGAGGAGTACGCGCAGAAGTTTGCCGAGCTCCGCGCCAAGAAGGGCGTCACCATCGAGCAGGCTCGCGCCCAGGTGATGGACGCTACCTACTTTGGCACCATGATGGTCAAGATGGGCGATGCCGACGGCCTGGTCTCCGGTGCCTGCCACTCCACCGCCGACACCCTGCGCCCCGCGCTGCAGATCCTCAAGACCGCCCCGGGCACCAAGCTGGTCTCGGCCTTCTTCGTGATGTGCACCGATACCCCGCAGTTTGGCACCGACGGCACGCTGATCTTCGCCGACTGCGGCCTCAACATCAACCCGTCCTCCGACGAGCTCTCCGAGATCGCCATCGCCTCCGCTCACTCCTGGTCCACCTTCATGGGCAACGTTGAGCCGCACGTGGCCATGCTCTCCTACTCCACCATGGGCTCCGCTGGCGGCGAGGTCGCCAAAAAGGTCCAGGAGGCTGTGAAGTTCTGCAAGGAGAAGGCTCCCGAGGTCGCCATCGACGGCGACCTGCAGCTCGATGCCGCCATCGTCCCCACCGTCGCCCAGCTCAAGGCCCCCGGCTCCTCCGTTGCCGGCAAGGCCAACGTGCTGGTGTTCCCCGACCTCGAGGCCGGCAACATCGGCTACAAGCTGGTCCAGCGCTTCGCCGGTGCCGACGCCTACGGCCCCATCCTGCAGGGCATCGCCAAGCCGGTCAACGACCTGTCGCGTGGCTGCTCTGCCGACGACATCGTGGGTGTCGTGGCCATCACCGCCGTCCAGGCTCAGATGGCTGAGTAGCGTACATATCCCCTCGGGACCCTACAGGGTAAAGCTCTGAAAACGTCCTCGGACATGTCGGAAGCCCCCGCTGCGCACTACGTGCGGCGGGGGCTTCCTCCGTCCTGCGGAAAGTTTTCAGAGCTTTACCCTGTAGGGTCCCTGCCGCTACGTGGCAATCGGGGCATCTGGAGTGGACGGCGCCTTGGCTACGAGTTGGGGCTGAGAATCTGAATGGTCGGGTGTCGTTGTTGGAAGCGCAGGCGATGCCAGCGGTGGTCACTTTGGGACCGAGATGTTGGCTGCGGTTCGATGTCTGGCCACCGGAAAGCGTGCCCCGGTTTGGAGGCGGATTGTGGGATGCAGCTTCCGCTTGGGGCCTGTTTGGGAAACCGTGGGACGGAATTATGCTTTATTGTGGGTCACACTTTCCGCAACATGCCTCAACTGGAAAGCGTATCCCAGAATTTGTGCTCGAAATGGGATCGGGTTTCCGCCGTCCGCCTGCTAGTAAAAAGGCCTCCGGAGCTGTTGCTCTGGAGGCCTTTTTACTAGCAAATGCGCGCGTTAGTTGTTCTTGGTCAGACGCTCGACGTCGTGGGCGATCATGTATTCCTCGTCGGTGGGGATGACCATGACCGTGACGGCAGAACCGGCGGCGCTGATGACCTGCGGGCCGTTGCCCACGGCCTCGCGGTTCTTGTTGTTGTCGATGCGCACGCCCAGCCACTCAAAGCAGCCGCAGAAGGCCTTGCGGATCGACCAGTCGTTCTCGCCGATGCCGGCGGTAAAGGTGATGGTGTCCACGCCCGCCATGGAAGCAATCATGGAGCCGGCCTGCTGCATGGCCTTATAGGCGAACATATCGAAGGCGAGCAGGCAGCGCTCGTTGCCCTCGGAGGCGCGCGTACGGATGTCGCGGGCGTCATTGGAGATACCCGAGATGGCAAGCAGACCAGACTGCTTGTTCATCATGTCATCGACTTCCTGGTAGCTGTAGCCGCCCTCGCGCTGCAGGTAGCACACGGTAGCCGGGTCGATGGAGCCGCAACGGGTGCCCATGATCAGGCCGTCGAGCGGCGTGAGGCCCATCGTGGTGTCGCGGCACACGCCGTCCTCGATGGCGGCGAGCGAAGCGCCATTGCCCAGATGGCACGAAAGCAGACGGTGGCAGCGCGAGCCCAGGATCTCCTTGGCCATCATCCACTCGTAACGGTGGCTCGTACCGTGGGCGCCGTACTTGCGCACGTGGTACTTGTCGCACACGTCCTTGGGCAGGGCGTAGGTGTAGGCAACCTCGGGCATGGTCATGTGGAACGAGGTGTCGAAAACCGCCACGTTGGGCAGCTCCGGATACTTCTCACGGCAATACTCAATCGCCGCGGCCTCGCCGTAGTTGTGCAGCGGAGCAAGCGGTGCCACCTCAAGAATCTTGGCCATAACCTCGTCGTCGACAACTGCGGAATCATCGAAGTGCCAGCCGCCCTGAACGATACGATGGCCAATGCCATCAATCGTAAAGTCGGTCTTCTCGAGCTCCTCGAGCACGCGAGCGATAGCAGAGCGATGATCGGGGAAAGGGACCTCCTCGGTCTGCTTGGCGCCACCGTTCTCGGAGTGGCCAAAGATGCCCATGTCCGAACCGATACGTTCGCAGTTGCCCTTGGCGAAAACCTCTCGGGTATCGGTATCCAAAAGCTGATATTTAAGGCTTGAGCTGCCGGCGTTGACAACAAGTACGTTCATGAGACTCCTTTGCAGTGCAATACGGTCGACGCAGGCCCCTTAAGGCGGCCGCATTTTAATAAGAAGTTATCACAACTTGATAAATAGCTATCAGTCATATCGCCCAACGAGCGCAAAAGAGGGGCCGAACGGCGCTCGGTCGTCCAGCCCCTCCCCTCTTGCAATTACTTGCCGTTGGCGATGCGCTCGACGTCAGAAGCGATCATGAACTCCTCGTCCGTGGGGATGACGAAGATCTTGACCTTGGAATCCTTGGCAGACAGGCACCAAGCGCCGTCACCACGCAGGGCGTTGCGGGCATGATCCATCTTGACGCCCATAAAGGCCAGACGGTCGGCAACGCCGGCACGAACGGCCGGAGCGTGCTCACCAATGCCAGCGGTGAAGACCAGCGTGTCCATGCCGCACATGGAAGTAGCCATCTCGGCAGCCTTGGCGGCAATCTTGTAGACAAACATGTCGAAGGCGAGCTGAGCATCGGGGTCACCAGCGGCGGCGAGCTCCTCGACGTTGCGGCAGTCGTTGGTCTTGCCGCCGGTCACAGCCAAAAGGCCGGACTTCTTGTTCATCATCTCGTCGACCTCGTCGAAGGTGTAGCCGCCCTCGCGCTGCAGGTAGCACACGGTAGCCGGGTCGATGGAGCCGCAGCGGGTGCCCATCATGACACCGTCGAGCGGCGTCAAGCCCATGGTGGTGTCCATGCACTTGCCGTCCTCGATGGCGCACAGGGAAGCGCCGGAACCGATGTGGCACACGACGACCTTGCGAGCCTCGCCGTTGGTCATCTCGGCAACCTTCTTGGAGATGTAGCGGTAGCTGGTGCCGTGGGCGCCGTACTTGCGGATGTGCAGCTTGTCGCAGACGTCCTTGGGCAGGGCGTAGGTCTTGGCGACCTCGGGCATATTGAAGTGGAAAGCAGTGTCGTAGACCGTGACGTTGGGCAGGTCGGGATACTGCTCGAGGCAGTACTCGATAACGTTGGCCTCGGGGTTGTTGTGCAGCGGGGCGAGCGGAGCGACCTCGCGGATCTTGGCGAGGACATCCTCGTCGACGAGGGAGGAATCGCCGAAGTACCAACCGCCCTGAACGATACGGTGGCCGATGCCCTCAATCTTGACGCCGTTGGCCTCGAGGTCCTTCAGGACGACCTCGATGGCGACCTTGTGGTCGGGGAACTCGATGTTCTCGGTCACCTTCTTGGAACCGTTGGCAGCGTGGGTGAAGGTACCGCCGGTAAAGCAGACGCGCTCGCAGGAGCCCTTTGCGGACACCTTGTGGGACTTGGTATCGATGACCTGATACTTAAGGGTCGAAGATCCTGCGTTGACGACCAGAACGTTCATGTGTCTCCCTACTAACAGGCGGTGTGGCGCCGCCAGGTTACATACGCTTCAATAATAAACCCAAACGCCCTCGCGCTCGGGTTTATTGCGTTGATATATAAGTTATCGGTGCCTAAATACGCATGGCCTTTGACTTGTAAGACGAAATAGCGCGGGGATATACACCAGGGAAGAAATCCCGAGCGCAACAAGCAATACGACTCGAATGCCCGCAACGCTACTCAACACAGCGTTGAGCAGATAGAAAAGAACAGCACCCACCGCCACCATCTGGCTTTGAACCGAAATCAATGAACAGCGCATCGAAGAATCGGCAGCATTTTGAAAAATTGAGTATTTAATTGGAGCAAATAACGAGTAAGCGACCGTCTGCAACACATAGAACACGGGCAGCAAATAGATCGGAGTAAAGGGAATCAAAAATAGAGCAGTCAGGGAAAGGCGCACGATGCCGCAAATACGTGCAAAACGGCCCTTGTCGACATGAGCAATCACACTGGGCACAATAAGCCCCATGGAGGCCGAGGCAAGGAGCTGGACCACAATGATCACACCCGAAGCGACGGCATTCATTCCGCGACCCGCAAGCAACAGTGAGAAAAAGTCTTCCAGGGCGACAAAAGCAAATGCTTGAGAACAGTCCATGATGAACGCTGAGCGAAGAATGCCATTACCCGCAATAGCTGCACCGATCATCTTCGGGCTAATTCCACGCTCAGATGTCCCCGCAGTGCCCCCTCTTCGCATCTCAGGAATGCAGACAACGACAACCAACGTCAACACCATTGCGATGATATCTGCCGAAAGACCAATGAGATATGCACCGACAGACGAAATGAAACCGCCCACGCAAGCGGAGATGGCATAAGAGGCATAGAAAACAAATCGCTCAACGACATTAAGTCTTACGAGCTGGTCCTGAGAGACGCTGTCAATGTAAATCGCTTCGATGGATCCGCTCACACATGCAGCGGCAAAACCTTTGAGAGCAAACGCGCCGATTAAAAGCAGAGGAGAACGGACAAGGAGTAGGGCGGCGTAGTATCCAAGCATTCCCACGACGCCAACGAGACCGCTCGTCTTTCGTCCAAGCCTATCAGCAATATAGCCAGTGGGAACTTCAAGGATGAACTTGCTCACTTGATATGCAATCATCATGCTAGAAATCGCCATCATCGAGAATCCGACGAATTCAAGGTAAACCGTCAGAAAATACAAAATGGTGCTGAAGTTCGACAGAAAAACGAACGTCATATAAAGCAAAACCGTACGGTTTTTCATGCTCCGCCCTCCAAGAGTCAACAATCTAAATCGGAATCTTGGAAAAGCATGAGGGCAAAGCCGTCAGTCATGTGTTACAAGGCGTCAACATTCACTTGACGACACGAGGCCAAATGGCCTCACGAAGCAAGATGACGCAATAGGTGAAGAAATACCGTCTGGTGTCGATCGGTCCAGGCATTTTGTCGATAGCAAAAGTAGATGGGCAAGGCTACGTCATGCGAGCCTTCAATAGAGCACTCGCTCACTTCCAATCCATCTGATGCGAGAGAAGAGCCAGAAAAACTCAATATCAATCCCCCGGCTTGAAGAAACTCAGCCTGCGCCCTGTTTCCGTATTCGACGTCGCGGAAGCGGAAATTAACCAGCTGAGCTTCGGGACATTGATTGATTGCATTGAGACAGGGTGACAAATTAATGGGAACAGCGAGCCTGCCGCCCAGCAACTCACGAACGGTCATAGCACCCACAGATTGATGACCCGCTGGGCATGAAAGAACCCTGAGCTCCTTTTCACCCATATATTTTGAAGAAAGGACACTGTCCCGTGGTTCCTCAAACGAGATAGCCGCGTCCGAAATTCCAAGTATAAGTGATTCAAAGCATGTTGCCGTTGGCTGATGCCACACATCAAGATGAATCTGAGGGTGCGAGCTTTCAAACGAGTCGTACCAGTTTTCGGAAAAAAGGTGCCCCCGCCCGTGAAGACAGGGAGCGTAAAGACGGAAATGGCCGTCGGGCGAAACGCCGCCGTTCCCCGATTGAGCGTACTTTTTGAGATCGTCGACTTGCGCCAGGATCACGCGTGCACGACGCGCAAATTCTCTGCCTGCCGGAGACAAAACAGCCTCCCCCGCCGATCGGTCGAGCAAAACAATCTGATACTCAGATTCCAACTTTTTTATTGCCGACGAAACGGCCTGCGGACTCACGTGAACGGCGCGAGCTGCTTTGCGCACGCCGCCATAGTTCGCTACAGCTTGAAGGTATTCGAGTTGAGAAAGCTGCATAGATTACTCCAAAGGCAGCCAAGTCGACGGCCTACGCGCCCTCAGATGAGGTTCTCGCCCAGGTTCTTGCCGCCGAGGACGTGCATGTGGAAGTGCATGACGGTCTGACCGGCGTTGACGCCCTTGTTGGAAATGACGCGGAAACCGTCCTCCAGACCCTTGGCCTTGGCGACCTCCTGGATGGCGTGGGCCATGGCGCCCATGGTCTCGGCGGGCACGTTATCGGCGATGTCGCTGTAGTGCTTCTTGGGGATCACGAGCGTGTGGACCGGCGCCTGGGGATTGAGGTCGTCGAACGCGATGACCTGGTCATCCTCGTAGACGACGGTCGAGGGGATCTCGTGGTTGGCAATTTTGCAGAAGATGCAATCACACATGGTAGGTTCCTTTCTCACAGACCAAGGTAATTATATTTGGTCGAGATGGTTAGAACGAGAGACTGTCGTCGGTGTTGGCGGCCTCGCCGTCAGCGAGCACGTCGTTGCCGTCGACGTCCTTCAGGAGCACCGAGACCTTCTGCTCGGCATCGGACAAGCGGGTACGCAGGCTCTTGAGGAGCTCGACGCCGCGGGTATAGCTCTCAAGCGACTCCTCGAGCTCCATATCGCCCGATTCCAAGCTGCGTATGATGAGCTCCAACTCCTGCGAAGCCTGCTTGTACGTAAGCTGCTCGACCGGGGTCTTCTCTGCCATATCTGTTTCCTTTCCTAAAGGTTTATCGCTGTGAAACGCGGCCTACTCGACCGTATTGACCGTTGCCGCCACGTTGCCGTCTGCCATGCGTACACGAATGGCATCGCCGGGCTTAAAGGTCTTGGCGCTCGTAGCCACACCGTCATCGCTGTATGCGATGGAATAGCCGCGAGCAAGCACCTTAAGCGGCGACAGGGCATCGAGCGACGCGGCAGCTCGGCCCAGGTCGGACGCGGGTTTGCTGAGCATCGTACGTCCCTGATGCTCCAGACGGGAACTCGCAAGCGTGAGCGCATGGCGCTTGCCATCGAGTCCCGAGGTGCTTGCAGCCAGACGCTCGGGCAGGCGTTCAAAGCTGGATCGGAAAGCCCCGACCGAGCGCGTTATGGCACCGGACAAACGATCGGCCGTCAAGGCAAGCTCTGACTCACGACGCTCGACCATAAACGTCGGATCGTTGAGACACGGGCGGCATGCGGCCGCATCGAGCGCGTCGCCCAAGCGAGCCGTATAGGTATCCCAGGCACGGCGCCCACGCTGGTCGAGCATCTCCAGATCAACCTGATTCGACCCAATCATCGATGCCATCGCAGCACCCAGGCGCTGATGGCGCGCCTCGAGCACATCGGCCAGCTCCGTCATAGCCGGCGCCACCGATTCGGCCGCCGCCGTGGGCGTGGAGGCGCGGCGGTCGCTCACCATATCGCAGATCGAGGTATCGGGCTCATGACCAATGCCGGTCACCACGGGCACAGGACAAGCCGCCACCGCGCGGGCAAGCTCCTCGTCATTAAAGGTCATGAGGTCCTCAAAGGAGCCGCCGCCGCGCACCAGCAAAATACAATCGGGCGCCGGCGTAATGGAAGCGGCGCGGCGCAAGCCTTCAATAAGCTCTGCCGGCGCACCCTCGCCCTGGACCTTTGCGCCCACGCAGACGAGCTCGACGAGCGGGTTGCGACGGCGCAGCGTACGCTTGACGTCGTCGATTACGGCGCCCGAAAGCGAGGTGACAACTGCCACGCGCGAGCAGAACACCGGAATGCGACGTTTGCGCGCTTCGTCCATCAGGCCCTCGCGGCGTAGCTTTTCGGCCAGTTGCGCCACTTGTTGACGCAGCAGGCCCTCCCCCGCCAGCGAAAACGAGCGAGCGACAAAGCTCATGCGGCCCGTGGCCTTATAGAGATTGAAGCTGCCCTTAAAGCTCACCTGCATGCCGTCGCGCAGATCGAACGTGCGCTTGAGATAGACACCCTTCCAAATGATGCAGTCAACGGCGGCCGAATCGTCCTTGATCTGGAAGTAGCAGTGGCCGCTTCGGGCATTGGGGCCACGGAAGCCCGTGACCTCGCCCAGGACGCTCAGCTGCGGAATGGCATCGAGCGCACCGGCAGCGATCTCTACCGCCTGGCTCACGCTGAGCTCCTTGCGCTCCTGCTCATCCGAACCGTCGAACTCGGCGGAAACGGCATTGCCGGTTAGATTCCAGCCTGCCACGCAGCCTCCTTTCGTCATCGTGCACAAGGGCTTCGGCCCTGCGCAAATTCAAGTCCAACACATAGTACAGCGCCGCGAGGACGCGAATCCCCGCGGCGCCCAGCGACCCAATTTGTTATCGGTTGGAGTTTCTGTTGTAGCGAGCCATAAGATAGAGCAGCTGAATAATCGAGGTGAGAGCTGCAGCAACATAGGTAAGTGCAGCTGCCGTCAGCACCTTCTTGGCGCCGTTGACCTGCTTGGAACTCATACCCGACTGCTCGATGTACGCCACAGCACGTCGGCTGGCGTCAATCTCAACAGGCAACGTAACGAGTTGGAACAGCACGCTAAACGAGAAGAAAATCAACGCGAGGGTCGTAAGCCCCGCGATGTTCATAAACAGGCCCATGAGTAGCACGATGGTCCAGGTGTTCTGGGTAAAGTTAACGACCGGGACCAGGGCGGTGCGCACCTTCATCATGGCGTAGCCGCTTTGACGCTGGGCGGCATGGCCCGCCTCATGGCAGGCCACGGCAACGCTTGCGACCGATCCGCCCGAACGGTTGGCATCAGAGAGGTACAGGTTGTTGTCCTGCGGGTTGTAATGGTCGGTGAGCTCGCCAGCGACACCCTTGATACCCACGGCGTTACAACCGTTGGCATCGAGCATGCGGCGAGCGACCGTGGCACCCGTATCGCCGTCCGAGCGAACCTTGGACCAGGTTTTGTACGTCGAGTTGATATAGTTCTGTGCGGCAAGGCCAAGCACCGTGCAGACAAGAACAACCAGCAGGTACAGCGGGTCGATGCCAAAGCCGTATCCATAGTAATAAGGCATGCGAATTCCTCCGAATCGAGTTACACGTTGGAGGCATTCTACCCACTCGCCCAGCCAACAAGACAGCATCGATGTTTTGGTATTGCCGCTCTAGAACGTTTGCAGCGCTTGGTAAACCGCGTAACTATAAAAGCTCGATTTTGCCGTCCTTCACGGTGAGTCCCATATTGCCGGAAAGCAAATCGTCCAGACGCGAGCCCACAAGCTCAAAGCGCCAGCCTTCGCGCAGGGGGCTCTGCTCGGGATGCTCAATATAGTCGGCCAGGTCATCGCGCGAGGCAATGACCGAGGTCGCCACGCCCGAGCGCTCGGCAACCAGGCGGATGAGCGCGTACATAAGATCCGTCACGCTCTCCAGCTCCGGAGAGATCTGGCGATGCCCACGCACCATGAGCGGCAGGCGATCGTGCGGGCAGCTTGCGCCGCGCTTGATGGCCATGAGCGCGCCGTCCACATCGCGCTCACCCAACTGATCGGTGCCACGGATGCTGCGGAACTCCTCAACGCGCACGGGATTGCGCTTGACGAGCGCCAGCAGCGTATCGTCGGACATGACCCACTTGCGCGGGATGTTGCGCCGCTCGGCGCGGTCCTCACGCCAGGCGGCAAGCTCGCGCGCAATGCCCAGCTGGTGACGGCTACACGAATTGATGCGTTTGACCTTGCGGAACGCCTCGTGGCGATCGGCGCGATAGTGCGACTCGTCAGCCAGCGGGCGCAGCTCGTCGAGCACCCAGTCCACACGGCCCAGCTCGCGCAGGCGGCTCATCATCTCGGTATAGGCAACGATCAGGTACTTGACGTCATCGATCGCGTACTCGATCTGTTTATCGGTCAGTGGGCGGCGCGACCAGTCGGTCAGCGACTCGGTCTTGGGCAGCGATACGCCGCAAAACGCCTGCACGAGCGCGCCGTAGGAAATCTGCTGGCGCTCGCCCAAAAAGGCGGCGGCCACCTGCGTATCGAAAATCGGTCGCGGCAGCACGCCCACGGTATGGAGCATGACCTCCATATCCTGCGAGCACGCGTGGAAGACCTTGATCACGCTCTCGTCGGCCATAAGCTCGGCCAGCGGCGATAGGTCGTCGATTACCAGGGGATCGACCGCGACGCTCTCGGCAGGGGTGGCAATCTGAACCAAGCACAGACGCGGATGAAATGTGCGCTCGCGCAAAAACTCGGTATCGACGGCAATCGCGTCGAACTCACGGGCGCGCTGGCAAAAGTCGAGTAGAGCCTGATGTGTGGAAATGTACATATCAACCCATCGAATAAGGTTAGGCCCGAAAAACACGGGTAGGATATCGGCATTGCCCTACAACTATACTCGGTTAGTCACAGAACGGGAACGTAAGTATGCGCTGCCTTATCATCCACAACCCGGCATCGGGCCCCAGCTCAGATGAAATCTTCGCATTCACGCACGCCCTTGCACAGGGCGGCGACGAGGTCGTGATGCGCTTTATCGGCGATGGCATGGAACCCGAGGACGCCGTGGCAGACGTGCGCGAGTTTGACCGCGTGGTCGTTTCGGGCGGCGACGGCACTGTCTCCAACGTGCTCGACCAGATGCGCGGATGCGGTGTCCCCACGCTCGTCTTCCCCTCCGGTACGGCCTGCCTGTTCTTCAACAACATCGGCAATGCCCCCGAGGCGGCGGCGCTCGCCAAGGCCTGCCGTGCCGGTCGCACGGTCAAAGTCGACATGGGCGAGCTCTTTTGGCTCGACGAGAACGGCAACGAGAAGCGCCACGGCTTTATCATCATCGCCGGCTCGGGCTTCGACGCCGAGATCATGATGAAGGCCGCCCCCACCAAAAACGACATCGGCGAGATCGCCTACTTCCTCTCTGCGCTCGCCACGCCCAACCCTACGGTAGCGCACTTTACCATTGAGCATGACGGCATTGTCGAGGAGCTCGACGGCATTTGCTGCATGGCCGGCAACACCTCGGTCATCCAAAACGACATCAACCTGTTCCCCGACTGCCGCATGAACGATGGCATGGTCGACATTGCAGTCATCGAACCCGTGCGCACCGTGCAGCTGCTGCCTACCGTGATCACCGCTGCGCTTGACCCCGCCGGCAAGGTACTCGGGCGCCCGCAGTTCAAGATCATCCAGACCAAGGAAGCCAAGATCACCTGCACCCCGTCACTGGGCATGCAGTTCGATGGCGAGATTATCTCCAGCAATTCGGGCGTCTTTGGAGCCCGCGCACTTCCACAATGCCTCGACCTCATCGTCGACGAATTCTCCCCACTCGGAAAATAGGAGGACCCCATGAACGACAATCCCCTGCTCGGCTTTATCATCATCGTTTTGGCCATGCTCGTCGGCTATGCGATCAACGTGATCCACCGTCGGAAGAAGTAATTCCACATTGGTATGATATTCATCCAATTATCGTCTCCCCCGCTGTTTATGCATTTGCCAAACAGCGGGGGATTTTTATTTTCGGTATTTCCAGACGCTTTATTGAGCTACAGTAATTGTAGGGCGTCTTTATTAAAGTAAAGCTACAAACTGAGTACAATTAACCGTTCATCGCATATTTCATCACGCTTATCGACTAAGTTTCTTTCATAGATGAATATTGTTTCCAGTTCGTTACGCTAATGAGGTGTCTTTATTGGCTGAAGCCCTCTGGCAACGGAGGGCTTTCGCACGCTGGGAGGGAATATGAGGAAAACTCACCCCGTCAACGCGCTCAAAAAGCTTGGCATAGGCCTCGCCTTTGGAGCAGCAACCATCATGTCCATGCCGACCTCTGCGCTCGCCTGCACGCAAATCTACATGGGCAAGAACCTTACGGCCGACGGCAACACGTACTACGGCCGCGCCGAGGACTTTGGAGCGCGTTACCTCAAGCACTATGGCATCGAGCCCGCTCATGAACCCGGCTTTACGTACAGCTCGATTGAATCTGCTTTCGAATACACTTCGAATAAGCCTACCTATCGCTACAGCTATGTACGCGACCACCCCTCCAACTGGTTGGGTCGCACCGACGCCTACTCCGAAGCCGGAATCAACGAGAAGGGCGTGTCCTGCTCTGCCACGCTGAGCACCTCCTATAACGAGGATGCCGAAGCAGCAGACCCCATCGATGAGGGAGTGGGTCTGGGCGAATATAGCTATGCCAGCATCATCTTGGGCGAGAGCGCAACCGCTCGCGAGGGCGTCGAACTCATCGGCAGCTTGGTCGACGAAAAGGGCGTCTGCACCAACGACCAGATCATCATCGCCGACAACAACGAGACCTGGCTGTTCGCCACGCTTTCCGCCCATCAGTGGATCGCCATGAAACTGACCGACGACGTCGCCTCACTCAACCCCAACATCGGCAGCCTCAACTACGATGTCGATCTCGATGACACCGAAAACTGCCTCCACTCTGAGGGCATCCAGTCCATGCCCGAGGAAAAGGGTTTCGCTAAGTACACAGACGGCAAGTTCGACGTTGCCAAAACGTATGGCGAAAGCCTCGCCGATTCTGGCGTTCACCAGTGGTCCCGCTATGTGCAAGGCCGCAATTATTTTGCTAGTCCGCTGACCGAAGGCACGGATTACGACATTATCACCGTTAAGAAGGAAGAAAAACCCGCCCAAAAGGGAGCTATGGTCAGCGAAATCCAGCCCCTGTTCTTCAAGCCTAGCAAGTCTGGCTGGAGCACCTTTGAGCTGATTCGCGCCTTCGGCAACCGCGGCGAAAACGTCCCAGGCCTTAACGCCAACACTGACGGCGTCTACGCCATCGGCAGCGAGCGCAACACCGAAATCAACCTTTTCCAGATTCGTCGCGGGTATGATCCCGAAGTCGCTACCATCCAGTGGGAGATGCTCTCCCGCGCCGCGTACTCTGTTGCCATCCCGCTGTACTCCGCTCTGATAACTGAGGTTAGCCCGTACTTCAGCGATCAGACCGTCTCCTTCGATCACTGCAGCGTGAAAGACGTCGTGTACAACGAGGAACCCGAGAACTCCATCAACTACGTTCTCATGGACATCAGCTCGCTCTGCTTTGAGAACCCCGACACCCTTGGCACCAACGTCCGCGCCTACCTCGACGCCCTGCAGAATGAGCTCATCGAGCAGAACAAGGAAGTCGACACCGCCATGCTGGCCGAAACGACCACCGAGGGCCGCACCGCTCTGGCCAACAAGGCCGGCAAGGCTGCCACCGAGAACACCTACGTCAAGTGCAAAGCCCTGCTCCAGGAGATGCGCGCCTATCAGAAGGCCGGAAACTTTGACGAGCCCTTCACTCCGAGCGATCTGAACACTGAGACCAACGGCCTCAAGGTGTCCATCACCTATGCCAAGGACGCTCTTGCCACCGACCCGGTGACCCCTGATCAGCCTGGAACTCCCGAGCAGCCTGGCACTCCTGAGCAGCCCGGCACCCCCGAGAAGCCCGCTAAGCCCGAGCAGCCCACCACCAAGCCCGAGAAGCCTGGCAAGTCGGACACCACGACCACGGTAACCACCAACAAGACGAACACCAAGGGCGGCCTGCCCACCACCGGCGATCGTTTTGATGGCCGCGCGGTGGCTGCATTCGCCATCGCTGGCGTTGCCGTCATCTCCGCGGGCGGTTACTTCCTCTACCGTCGCAATAAGGAGTAACGTCTTAGCTGAGCGGGCAAGGCAGCAATGGCAGCTTCGCCCGCTCAGCCCGCCTTTTTGACCGGCGGGAAACACCACTGAAATCTTTTTAAAAAAAGATTTCCCAGCACACACTTCACTGTGCTATAGTGCAGCGCAACAGCAACTAGGTGCGACCGCGCCATGGCATCACGAAAGGAGCCACCGACATGAAGAACACGATGACGTCTCTCAACAACTGGTGGTGGCGTGATGCGAATACGATCGGTCGACAGTGAGTCCCTCACGCCTGTTTTTGCGCTCTAGGTGATTGGAAGGCCTCCGGTTTCGACCGGGGGCCTTTTTCTATCTCGAGCCCGATCGCATTCGCATCACGCGCCTCCGCTTTTCTCTTGCACTCCCATTCCGAAAGGATTTTCACCATGTCTCAGAACACCACCGCCACCCAGCCCCGCACCGTCCAGACCGCCGACCGTGGCAAACTCGATGTCCGCGCCCTCGTCCTGCTCGCCATCCTGCTCGCTGCCGGCTTCATCCTCAACTTCACCGTCGGCAAGGCCATCTCGGGCATCTCGGGCGGCATGATCAGCCCCGAGTTCATCATCTCGGCCTTCTGCCTCACCATCCTGGTCGTTCGCCCCAACATCGGCCAGGCGCTCGTCATTGGCCTCATCTCGGCTGCCGTGATCCAGATCACCACCACTTCGCCGTTCGTTGATTTTGCCGCCGAGGGCATCGCCGCCATGCTCATGGCCGGCATCGTCAACGCCGCCGGCAAGGACGGTCAGGTCAAGCCCGCCATCGCCATTGTCGCAACCTTCCTGACCACCTTTGTCTCCGGCGTCATCTTCATGGTCATCAAGATGGCCATGCTCGGCGTGGTCGGCGAGCTCGCCGCCGCCATGTTGCCCGTCGTCGCCATGACCGCCGTCTTTAACGCCATTCTGGTCGGCGCTCTCTACCTGCCCATCCAGAAGGCCCTTAGGCTCAACTAACCCGCTCGGCTTTACGAGCCACCCCATCTTGGCGTTCATTCGTCGCTCGCGTACCCAGGTACGCTTCGTTCCTCTTTCGCGCCAACCTGGGGCCCCTCGTAAAGCCGTCTCCGTGCTTCACCACCAAAGACCGTCCCAAACGACTAGCTCTTGGGGACGTTCTTAAACGACTGGTCATTTAAGAACGTCCCCAATGACTATGAAAGGTATCCATGGAAACGATCATCAACGTCGACGATGTCTCGTTCTCCTATGGCACGCAGACCGAGCAGGCGCTCAGCCACATCTCGCTCAGCGTGAACAAGGGAGATTTCATCGGCATCATCGGACCCTCGGGCGCCGGCAAGTCCACGCTTGCCGCCTGCCTGTCGGGCGCCGTGCCCCACCACTACACCGGCACGTTCTTTGGGTCCGTCATGGTCGACGGCCACGACACCTGCGAAGTCTCGCTCACCGATGTGTCGCAGATCGTCGGCAGCGTGTTGCAGGACATCGACACGCAGATGGTCGCCTCGGTCGTCGAGGACGAGATGCTCTTTGGCCTCGAGAACTTTGGCGTTCCCCACGACCAGATCGAGCAGCGCGTGAGCGAAACGCTCGAGACCGTCGGCATCAGCGACCTGCGCGACCGCGAGATCGCCACGCTCTCGGGCGGACAGAAGCAAAAGGTAGCCATCGCCGCCATCCTCGCCATGCGCCCGCGCGTCTTGGTTCTAGACGAGCCCACCGCGGCACTCGACCCCGCCAGCTCCACGTTGGTCTTCGAGACGCTGCGTGAGGCAAACCGCGCACTTGGAATCACCATCGTCTTCGTTGAGCAAAAGGTCGCCCTGCTCTCGGAGTATTGCAACCGCGTGCTCGTGCTCAACCATGGCGTAATCGCGCTGCAGGGCGAGCCACACGAGGTCTTCGCGCATACCGACGAGCTTCGTGCCATCGGCGTCGACTGCCCTCGCGTCACGCGTATCTTCAATAGCCTCGAAACCGATGGTCTAGTAAGCGGTACCCCTTGCTTGGATGTCGATGAGGCCGAGCGCCTGATTTCGGGCATCGTCGACCCCGCACGCGCGGCTATCGAAGCCCAGGCGCCCGCCGGTTCCCCGCATGCACCGTCGTTGCGCCCTCATGCCAAGGACGCCGAACCCGTACTCACCTTCGACCATGTTGAGTTTGCCTATCCCAATGGCGGAGCCGCCGTACACGACCTTAGCCTGACGCTCTATCCTGGCGAGCTCGTGGGCATCGTCGGCCAAAACGGCGCCGGCAAGACCACACTCACCAAACTGCTCACAGGCCTGCTTAAGCCCGCCTCGGGCAGCGTGCGCGTCACGGGACTGGATACCGCAGCCGCTCCCACGAGCCGCATCGCTCGCGAGGTCGCGTCCCTCTTCCAAAACCCCGACCGCCAGATCTGCAAGGACACCGTGCTCGACGAGGTCGCCTTTGGCCTGGAGCTTGCCGGCATCGACCGTGCCGAGGCGCTGCGTCGCGCCCAGCTCGTCATCGACCGCTTTGGCTTGCCGGCCGACGAGGCGCCCTTCTCGCTCTCGCGCGGTCAGCGACAAATGGTGGCGCTTGCCTCCGTCGTAGTGGTTGAGCCCAAGATCGTCGTGCTCGACGAGCCCACGAGCGGCCTTGATTACCGCGAGTGCATGACCGTCATGGAAACGGTGCGCACCATGGCCGAGCGCGGTTGCGCCGTTATCATGGTCTGCCATGATATGGAAGTCGTCTCGGATTTTGCCGAGCGCATTGTGGTAATGGCCGACGGTCGCATCCTCGACCGCGGCCGCACGCACGAGCTATTCTCGAACATCGATCTCATGCGGCGTGCCTACGTGGAGCCTCCCCAGGTTATCGAGCTCTCGCGCCGTCTGGCATCTTCCGTCTCGACCGCTTTTGCGCAGGTGAGCGAGGTCTCCGATGTCGTTCGAATTACCAAGGAGATGGTCCACCGTGGTTAACGTCATCGACTACATGCCGGGTGACACGCTGCTGCATCGCCTGAACCCCGTCGTCAAACTGGGCCTCGCCGCCGCCATCATCGTCGGCATCTTCTTGTCCGACACCTACGTGGCGCTGCTGGGCTTTTTGGCACTCACCCTTGCGCTGGGTGCCTATGCCGGCGTCGTCGACCGTCTGTTTTCGCTGCTCAAGTTGCTGATTCCGCTCGCGCTTATCATGCTGGTGCTCCAGCTGGCCTTTATGCGCGATGGCAACGTGGTGTGTGGTTTTATCACCGACACGGGCCTCATCACAGGATCGAAGGCCTGCCTGCGCCTGCTGGGTGTGGCGTTACCTCTCATCCTCATGCTCATGGTGACCAAACTCAACGACCTTGCCAACGCCTGCGTCGAGGTGCTGCACGTGCCGTATCGCTATGCCTTCACCTTTACCACGGCGCTGCGCTTTGTGCCGGTGTTTGGTCAGGAGATGAACGCCATCATGGAGGCGCAGACCGCACGCGGCGTCGAGTACGACACCAAGAACCCCATCAAGAAGCTTAAGCTCATGCTGCCACTGTGCGTGCCGCTGCTCATCTCGAGCGTGGGCAAGACCGATGCCACAGCCTTGGCGGCAGAACAGCGCGGCTTCTATCTGCGTACGCGCGCCAGCTCGTACAAGCGCTATCCCATCAAGGGTCTGGACATCGCCGTGCTCATCGTCAGTATCGCCCTCATCGCCATCGGCTTCCTGTTCTAGTTCACCACCGACAGCAACCGCCCAACGCAAAAGGCCTCGGCTCGCACCAAACGAGCCGAGGCCTTTACTGTTTCACCAGATAAAACCTACCAAAATTAATCTGTCCCTTTTTGGCGGGTCGGAAGCTAGAGGCGGTAGGGGGCGCCGCTGCGGATGATGGATTCGCGCACCAGGACATCCATGGCGTCGAGGGTGATCTCGGGCATCTCTCGGTACTTTTGCAGCACCGAGAGCTCGGTGCAGGCCAGAATGACGCGGTCGCAGCCGCTACGGGCGAACTCCCACATCACGCGGTCGAACTTATCCATATCGGGCTCACGTCCGGCCTTCACATCATCGTAGATAAGCGACATCACATCGTTCTGACGTTTCTCGCTGGGATAGACGACCTCAACACCCGCAGCCTTACATTCGCGGCCGTAGACGCCCGCGCCCACGGTTCCGTCGGTGCCCATGATGCCAATCTTGTGCACCGGCTCGGCCGGCATACTCAGGTTGGGGTCGAACTCGCACTCCCCCATCACCGCACCGGCCAGAGCATAGCGCACCGACTCACGCGGCATGTGGATAATCGGCACCTTCGTAAACGACTGGATCTGGTCGTAGAAGTAGTGTGACGTGTTGCAGGGAATGGCAATGTGCGCACAGCCCAGCGACTCGAGTGCCTGGGCACACTCTTTCATGGTCGCCAGCAGCTTGGCATGCTCGCCGGTCTTAATGGCCAGCGTGCGGTCGGGCATGGTCGACTTGGAGAGCACCACCATGTCGATATGTTCCTGATCGCAGGCAGCAGCCGTATGACGCACCACCTGGTCGTAGTAATACGACGTGGCCTCGGCGCCCATACCGCCGATAACTCCCAGCTTTTCCATCGCCGCCTCCTTGGTGACGCTTGCGCAATTGCGCGTATCATACCCGCGCCCGCCCGAAGCAAACCGGACGGGCGCCGCGCTCATCTACTTGTAATACGTCTTGAACAGCTTAAAGTGGCGCAGCTTGGTGTGCCACATGCGCAGCCAGCGATTAAAGACAAAGTCGCCCTTCATAAACGAAGGGTCGGCGCCCTTGCCTTCCTTGTCCAGGCGATGCACCTTAGCGCGCAGCTCGGGATCCTTGACGTACTTGTCGACGACGCCCATGGGGACGACCATCCACAGCGCCTCGTCCTGCGCCGTCACAAACTCCGGTTCAAACGGGCGGTTGAACACATACTCGTCCACCACATACTTGGCAACGTTAAAGCCGCTGTTGGTGACGTAGTAGTTGCTGCGGCCTTGGCGCGTGTTGAAATCGAAGAATTTAAACGAGCCGTCGCGCTCGTCGTACTTAACGTCAAAGTTGGAATATCCCACAAAGTGAAGGTCCTCGAGCAACTTGCGCACGCCGCCCATGAGCTCGTCATTGGGCTCGGTGATGATACAGGCATGGTTGCCGACACCGTGGGGCTGATGCTCCTCGAGCAGCACATGACCCAGGCACATCATGCGCACCTTGCCGTTGCGGTCGGAATAACTGGTGAGCACGCGCATGTACTCGTCGTTGCCGGGCACGCGATCCTGCAAGATCAGGTCGTCGGTGTAGCCGCTGGCATACGAATCGCGAATGACCTGTTCCAGCTCGGCGCGGTCGGCAATCTCATAGGCCTTCTTCTGGCCCTCGAACTCGTGCTGCCACCACATGATGCCGTCAGAAGGCTTCAGAATCATCGGGTAAGGAAAATCAATCTGGTCGAGCACTTCGGCAGGCGCCTCACCCTGGGCATTAAGCATCGCCTTGGTAAAGGTAAACGTGTGCGGATAGGGCACGCCATGCTTCTCACACAGCTCGTAGAAGATCTCCTTCTTCTGACACTGCTCAAGCATGCTGTAGGGAGCGTAAGGCGCGACGATGTTATCCGCCAACTCATGGGCATCCTTGGCCTGAGCCACGAGGGCAACATAGTTGTCGCCACAGCCCACAAGGACAATCGTCTTGTCGGCATGCGCTTGGGCAATGCCGTTGACGGTTTTGAGCATCACGGGCATGGTGTCGATATCCACGTTGGGCGTGTAGTCGATAATCTGGCTGCGGTACGCGGGACCCGTCTGATACTTGCCAAAGACCAGACTCTTGACCTGGTACTCCTCGTAGAAGGCGCGCGCCACCGAATAGGCGTTGATGTCGCCACCGAGCAGCACGGGAATGAACTCGCGCTCTGAAAATTGCAATGCCATGGAAACTTCCTATCATGAACTGCCCACACAACGGGCGGTCTTTGCGCAACTGATTTATTCTAGCGTGCCAAGCCGCCGGCGCCCAAAGCTCCACCGTATCTATGGCAATCAACGTAATCGTCCAGCACGAAGGCCAGCACGAAGACGGCGCTCACCGTTGTATGACAACGGGCAATGAACCTACCATTGTTGTAGGATTCAACATGTTGCCCGCCCCGTCGAAAGGTGCACCGTGCCCCAGGCTCATCCGATCAACAACCCCATCATTGACGCCGCCAAGCGCGAACTTGCGGATCGTGCCCAGACGGCAGTTCCCCTACGCACCGCAAACGATGCTTACAACGGGCCTGCCCGTATCGTCTCAATCAACACGTCGGAGCACAAAGGCACTCGCAAGTCGCCCGTCGCCGATGGACGCGACACCGTCATCGAGCAATTTGGCCTCGCTACCGATGCGCACGCCGGACATTGGCACCGCCAGGTCTCTTTTTTAGCCGCGGAGTCCATCCAGACGGCGCAGGCACGCGGGCTCGACGTACACGAGGGTGACTTTGGAGAGAACTTCACCACGCAAGGCATCAATCTACTCTCGCTCCCCCTGGGAACGCAGCTCAAGATTGGCAACGATGTCCTGGTCGAAATCAGTCAGATCGGCAAGGTCTGCCACACACGCTGTGCCATCTACTATCTAGCCGGCGACTACATCTTTCCCCACGAGGGCGTTTTCGGCGTGGTACTAAAGGGCGGAGAGGTCCATATCGGCGACGATATCCAGGTAGTCAAACTCGGCGACGGCACCTGTTCGTTCACCCCCGCCGAGGCGCTCGAAGAGATTGAGCAGGCTCGCCAGGAGGGCACGCTGTAGTTGTAAAACCCCACGTTGAGATAGCTTTTACAGCCCCAAACCCCTCTTAAACAGGCCCCCGTAACGTTAAAGTTGAACTCTATGGTTTCTCAACAATTCATCATAACTGCAGGTCAAAGCCAAAGCCTCAAGTTCAACTTGACCCTTTGGAACCTTTAAGGTTCAAGTTGAGGTCGAAAGCAGTAGTAGAATACCGTTCGAACCATAACCTACGATTGATTGCAGAGGGACTGGATGCAGCATTCGAATCATCGCACCGCAGCGCTCATTGCGTCGAAGCCGGCTCGTATCATCACGAGCGCCGCTCTCGCCGTTGCGCTGACGGCCACGCCGATGCTCTCCCCCGTTGCGGCGTATGCCGCCTCGCAGGCAACGCAGGACCAGCTTTCCGCAGCCCAGCAGAAGATCGAAGCCGCCACGAGCGCCTACAACGACGCCCGCACCAAACTCGATGACCTGCAAAAGCAGATTGACTCCAATGAGGCAAGCATCGAGGAAATCGAGGCCAAGCTTCCCGAGCAGCAGGCCAAGGCAAGCTCCGCCATGCGCGATCTGTACAAGTATCAGAAGGGCACCAATCCCATCGTGAGCTTCCTGGTCAACGCGCAGAGCCTGGGTGAGTTCATCACGACCTGCAAATACACCAACCAGATCACGAGCTCGAGCGTCGACGAGATCGAAGAGCTCAATAACATGCAAACCGAACTCGAGCAGAACAAGGCTGAGCTCCAGCAGGCCAAGTCTCAACTTGAGGCAGAGCAGAAAAACGCCGAGGACGCGCTGGCGCAGGCCCAGCAGCTCCGCAGCGAGGCGCAGGCAAAAGCCGAGCAGGAAAATGCCGCCGAGCTTGCCAAGCTTGAGGCCGATAAGGCCGCTGCCGCCGAGAAGCTCTCGGGCGAGGGCGTAAGCGGCAGCAATTCCAGCAGCCAGGCCACCAACACCAACACCACCATCGACACCACGGTGAACAGCTCCAATACTGGTAACTCCGATTACGATTCGTTCATTAATGAGTGGACAGGCCGCATCGACAATTATCTCGCCGGCTCCCCCATGGCAGGCCAGGGCTATAACTTTGCCGTCGCCGCTTGGAATACCGGTGTCGACCCCCGTTGGTCCCCCGCCATCGCCTGCATCGAGAGCACCAAGGGTGCTTATTGCGCCAATTCTTACAACGCCTGGGGCTGGAGTGCACGTGGCGGCGGTTGGCGCAGCTTTGGCAGCTGGAGCGAGGGCATCTCCGCTCACGTTGCCTATCTGGGCGCCAACTACGGCTCCACCCTTACCCCGGCAGCGGCCAAAAAGTACTGCCCGCCCACGTGGCAGGACTGGTACAACAAAGTCGCCGCTCAGATGAACCGCATCTAAGTGCAACTGCAAAGGGCCCCAATGGGGCCCTTTTCTTTTAGGTAGCGGAGGTATCGACGACGCCGGTCGCATTGACAACCGCGACTATGACGATCATGCATAGGAGCAGCACACCCAATACCTTGAGCCAGAGTTTCGCGAGTTTCTTGCCGCGATAGCTGTCGAGCAGTGCGAATCGCCGACGGAGACGGCGCTTATCGAGCAGCGCAAAATGCATAAGCACCATAAGGCCATCGACAAAGAAAAAATACTCGATTATGAGAAGCCACGTCGGGTAGCTTTGGTTTGCTCCGGTGGGGTGAAAAACGGCAAAGTGACTTCCGGCAAAGAACACAAGCAGCGAGAAGCAGACGAGCGTATTCCAAATGCGCCCCAGAGACTCCGGAACGCGAGAGAGCAGACCGCATGCAGCGGAGGCGGCAGGCCTAGGAAGCCCTGCGGGGTTCTGGAGCCCTTGGGACGCCAACACCGTCTCCGAGGCCGGAGTACGGACAGGCGCAGGCGCAGAAGGCCGCACGGGGTGAATCAGGTCGTATGCCACGCGCGTCGCCCGTCCCAACGCTTCCGCACTCGCAAAACGTTTGGCCGGGTCGAGCGCCATCGACATGCAGATGACATCGGCAAGTGGAGTGGGAATGCCACGCGCCTCGCATTGCTCGCGCATGTCGAGCCCTGGTTTAGGGTCGACTCCCGTCAAGCAGAAGAACAACAGGGCGCCAAGTGCGTAGACGTCGCTGCGCACACTCGTCTGCCCAAACCCATACTGCTCGGGCGGCGCATAGGGTCGTGTGCCAAACTTGACGGTGTCGGCATCGGCGCCATCGCGCCATACGCGCGCGATCCCTAGGTCGATAATCACCAGCGATGAAAATGTCAGGCCGTCATCAGGCGTATAGTTGGCACCTGTCACGATGATATTCGACGGCTTGAGGTCGCGATGGATCACCGGCGCCGACGTCTCCCCCGCCATTGCAAAACCGGCGTGGAGCTCGCCCACGGCATCGCATAGGGCAGGATACAATTCACGCGCATAATCGGGGGTGGCTCCTAGACGGTCCACCAGCGCCCCGAGCGTCTCCCCTTCGATGTATTCCATAACCACGTTGAGCTCGTCGCCCACACGACGACAATCGACGATTCTGGGCAGGTGCTCAAAACGCCTGCCTGCCCGCTGAGCGGCAAACAGACGCTCGTATGCCCCGCCGATTTGAGCCGAAGCATCGATGCGTTTACGGACAAAGGGACCGAGCGAACCACCGCCGGTTCCTTCAAAGTACACGAGCTCGGTTGTTTCAACGGACGAGCGCTTAAGTACTCGCTCCACGCGATAGTTGTCGTCGCGATCGAGCGACGCCAGGTGCTCGGCAAGCGCTGCGGTCAGCTCGTCATCGGAATATGTTGGGGTCTGAGTATCCATAGGCTCCATCATAGCGCAGGGCGCAGACACCTCATGGCATCCGCGCCCCGTTCGTTTGCATCGTTGTTCGGCAGCTCCGCCGGCTCAGATATCAGCCGCTAACTCACCGTCTCCTCGCCAAAGCGATACAGCTCCTCGTTGACCTTTTGGAGGCTGCACCCGCGATCGATGCAAAAGATGATAATCGCATCGCGGCGGTCCTTGCAGTTAAGGACGCTTACCCCGGCAGCCGTCAGCGCACGGTTGGTCTCTTTGAGCGTCAGCGCCATCGCAAAGGCAATCTGCAGCACCTTATTGCGACTCGGATGACGCGCGCCGGTAAAGATCTGATAGCCAAAGGTCTCATTGAGATCGGCCATACGAACCACGCGCGAGCGCTCCAAGCCCTTTTCCTGCAGTAGCTGCTTCAGGTAGTTCGAAAGCGACGGGGTGGCAAAGTCGTGTTCTTTGATATAGCCATCGATGTTTGGCGCGTCGAGAAGCTCATTGAGTAACTCGTCAGTCAGCTTTTTATCGGGCATACGACTTCACCTCCCATACGGCGCAACGGTAGCGACATGCTAGGCCAACACCCAGCTTGCAGTGGCAGACTTATCAAACATGTTGGCAAAATACAGTGCCTTCTTGATATCGCCATCAAAGTAGATATTGCCCGCCACAGAGCCACCAGCGGCAAGGGTACCAGACTGCAGCTCATCGGAGCCCTCGCTGTAGTAACCCTGATTCTGCTGAGCGCCGTTGACGTCCTCGCCCTTCCAGTCGTAGATGTTGTAATCTGCGCCCTCATCACCATTGTTGACGTACGTGACGTGAATGCCCGTCATGGTTGAACCGTCATAATTTGTGAGGCCGGGCTGGACGGAATCGACAACGACGGAAAGACCGGCAGCCGTGGTCACCGTCGCACCAACCGCCAGGTCAGTCGTAGACTGCTCTTCCTTCTTCGCCTCTTCCTTCTTGTCGCCATCGCCAGCGTCCTCGGTGACGGTCGCCTTATCGCTACCACAACCGGTAAGAAGACCGGCAGTCCCCAAGGCGACGGTGGCGAATGCGCCCAGTGCAGCGCGACGGCTCAGCAGCACTTCGTTTTCAAGCTTTTTCATCATGCATCCTTCCTACGATCCGGCTACCGTGCCGGCACACAGCACATCGTAGGAAGGATTAAACTTGAATTCATTAGCTGAGAGCTAAGGCTGCGGTAAACGGCCAATGCAGTTATCCAAACGCCGAGCAAACGCACTTTGCGCAACCGTCTGCTGGCAGTGCATCAACCCACCGTGACGGATTCCCCGGTAAAGGTGCTCACAAGCAACAGGATAAAGAAGGCCAAATAGCTGATGCTCAGCAGGTAGGCGATGACCAAAAAGGCAATCCATCCTACATTGGTCTTACCGTCGGCGCGGCGCTGCTCACGACTGCGATAAAGCCAAATCGTCACGCCGATAGCAGTGATAAACAGTACGAGTGCCGCCGTAGCCAGCCCAGCAAGCACAAACATCACGCCAATGCCCACAGCGATGACCGGAAGCAGCAGCAAACCGCACCCGCATCCACCCGGTCTATATACGGCAGACTGTCGGCGTCGCCTCATCGCCGCGCCACCCCCCATCATCTTTGAGCACTACAGTGCGATAGCCTGCTGAACAGGAACGATCTTGTCGAGTTCCGGTTCGATCCGCCTTTTCTCGGCCTCAAGGTCAAACGCCACCTGAGCGCGCAGCCAATAACCATCCGTCAGGCCAAAATAACGGCAAAGACGGAGGTCGGTGTCGGCCGTCACGCGACGTTTTCCCAAGACAATCTGCCCGATACGCTGAGCCGGAATCCCAGTCTCTTTCGCAAGGCGATATTGAGAAATGCCCATGGGAACAAGAAACTCCTCTTTGAGAAGCTCACCAGGAGTCACCGGCGACAGCAAATCGGCCGAAGTCTCATCACTTGTGATAATCGACGATTTCGACATTCCAAGCCATCTCCTGTCTCCACTCAAAACAGACCCGATAGCGCTCGTTAACACGGATGCTATATTGACCGGCACGATCGCCCTTCAAAGCTTCCAGGCGGTTGCCCGGTGGAACGCGAAGATCATCAAGCGAAGCACAAACCTGCAGTTGGCGAATCTTCCTCAACGCAACACGCTCAAAGGGCACGAACCTCCTGACCCGCACACCCATGGCAAAGCGTTCGGTATCCTCATCTTTATACGATGCAATCATAGTATCGCCTTACGTTAGTAACGTCAAACGTTTCTATAGACTTACATCTCTATTATATCGTACGTTTGTTCGTGTTTTCTAGAACAAATAGTCCTTTGCGCCTTAGTCAAGCAAAAGCAATCGTTTGTAGACATCGAGGCCTTTGAGAAGGATTTCCTCGTCGAAGAGCATGCTATCGGTATGCAGAGCGCTTGTGGCATAGGCGGGACAGCCATCCGAATCACTCGGGTTGTCTTGGTCCTCTGGCATACCCGTGCCCAGCAGGAAAAACACGCCCGGCAGATGGCGTTGATAGAACGCGAAATCCTCGGCGATCAGCAGCGGTTCCTCCACAAGCTGCAGCCCGGGCAAGGCAGGCGCGACGCTGGCAAACAACTCGGGGTCGTTGTCGACCGGCGGATAGCCCTCGGCAAAGTCGAGATCATACGTGCAGCCCGTTGCGGCACAGGCATCGTCCAGCACGCGGCGCACGCCTTCGCGCGCCCGGTCGAACATGTCGTCCGTAAACACACGCAGGCTTCCGGCCACATGGGCCTCCCCCGCCACCGCGTTGCAAACCGTACCGGCCTGCAGCAGACCAAACTTACCGATACAGGGCTCGTCGGTGCCCAGCTCGTCCATCAGTTCGCGCTCGGCAACCAAGAACTTGGCAGCCGCCAGCGCCGCATCGTGCGACTCCTCGACCGGAACGCCATAGGTCTTAGCGATATGGATGCTCGTCCCGTGAATATGAATGTGTGTCTCACTCGAACGCGCCAGCAGCGGACCGGAACAACTCGCCAACGTGCCGGCAGGCAGATCGGGCCACACATGGAAGCCAAAAATGCGGTCGACCCCGTAGCATTCGAACACACCGCTCTCACATACCGTCTTGGCACCACCGGTCGTTTCCTCGGCCGGCTGGAACACAAAGAGAACGTTGCGCCTAATGGCGCCCGGCTGCTCACGAATCGTGCGATCGACAAAGGTTGCCGCCGCAAGGGCCATGGCCATGTGTCCATCGTGTCCGCAAGCGTGCATCTTTCCGGGATGCTTCGAGGAAAAGGCCGCACCCGTCGCCTCCGCGATGGGCAGTGCGTCCATATCGGCGCGAATCGCCGTGGCATGCGCGGCGCCCGTGCCAGCGTCGAAGAAAGCACAAACACAGCTGGGGCAGGGATGGGTCACTTCACAGGCAAGCGAAGCGAGCACGCCCTCGATATAGGCTATGGTTTGAGGAAGATCGAAATCGAGCTCCGGAATGCGATGCAGGTCGCGACGATAGCGACGAAGTTCTTGGAGCTCGGTCATAAAGGATCCTTTCATGGAGCATATCCATTCACACAATATTGTGATACAGGATTGTGGCACACATGTTTCCAGCATATTGCTGCATTTTTTAAACGTTATATACGAATACTCTTGTTTGGTAAAGTGCAACGTGGTAGGGTCTTTACCACTTGATAGAGGCGCGGGCACGAAGAGCCGCGGGCGAGCCGGCAGGCTTTGACCCCGTGGGGAGGCGAAACCCGCCGAACTGGGTTTTTCGGGCACGAACAGCCTGGTGGGCCTGCGGGAAACACCCGCAGGACTGTCTGCAGCAATGCGGGAGCGCTATCCGGACATTGGGTCCACGCTATGCGGATTCGATGCGCAGATGGCGCCGTCTGGATAGCGAGGTTTACGGGACATGGCATTGACCCCCAACGAAGCATATGCGGCAAAGCAGCCGTTTGTGGACAAGGAGACGCTCGAGCATATCGTCGAGCAGTTCCCCACGCCGTTTCATCTATATGACGAGGCGGGCATCCGCCGCAACATGCAAGAAGTGCGCGACGCCTTTGCATGGAACCCGGGCTTTAAGGAATACTTTGCCGTCAAGGCCAATCCCAACCCGGCGCTCATCTCCATTCTCAACGAATACGGCTGCGGCTGCGATTGCTCGAGCTATACCGAGCTCATGATTGCCCGCTCGCTGGGCATCACCGGCCATGACATCATGTTCTCGTCCAACGACACGCCGGCGGCGGATTTTGAGCTCGCCGACAAGCTGGGTGCCATCGTCAACTTTGACGACATCAGCCATATCGAGTTCTTTGAGCGCGTCGCGGGACCCATCCCCAAGACGGTCAGCTGCCGCTTTAATCCGGGCGGCCTGTTCCAGCTCTCCAACGGCATTATGGACAACCCCGGCGACTCCAAGTACGGCATGACCACCGAGCAGCTCTTTGAGGCTTTCCGCATGCTCAAGGCCAAGGGCGCCGAGAATTTTGGCATCCATGCCTTCCTTGCCAGTAACACCGTCACTAACGACTACTATCCCAAGCTCGCGCGCATCCTCTTTGAACTTGCCGTACGCCTGGAGCGCGAGACCGGCGCACATGTCGCCTTTATCAATCTGTCCGGCGGCGTCGGCATCCCCTATCTGCCCGAGCAGCAGGCTAACGACATTCACGCCATCGGCGAGGGCGTACACGCGGCATACGACGAGATCCTGGTTCCTGCCGGCATGGGCGATGTGGCCATCTGCACCGAGATGGGCCGCTTTATGATGGGCCCCTACGGCTGCCTGGTCACCAAGGCCATCCACGAGAAGCAGATCTACAAGGACTATATCGGTGTGGACGCAAGCGCCGTCGACCTCATTCGTCCCGCTATGTATGGTGCCTACCACCACATTACGGTGATGGGCCAGCCGGGTGGCGCCGACAAGACCACAGCGCCCGTTACGGACACCTACGACATCACGGGTAATCTGTGCGAGAACAACGACAAGTTCGCCATCGACCGCGAGCTGCCGCAGATCGACATGGGTGATGTGCTCGTGATCCACGATACCGGCGCGCATGGCTACTCCATGGGCTACAACTACAACGGACGTCTGCGCTCCGCCGAGGTATTGCTGCGCCCCGACGGCTCGGCAGACCTCATTCGTCGCGCCGAGCGCCCGGGCGATTATTTTGCCACGCTCGACGTGTTGCCGTGCGGCCGTGAGCTGTTGGCCAAATCGCGTGCCGAAAGCGCCCGCCGTCGCGCCCAGGACGAACGCCTGGCCGTCGCCGCCCAATGGAACAAACGCATCCAGATCGCGGAAGCGAAGGAGAAGAACATGGATATCCGCAACCTCGAGGGTTCGATCGTCGCCCTCGTCACGCCTTTTAAAAAGGACGGCAGCGTCGACTTTGACGCACTCGAGCGCCTTATCGATTTCCACCTGCAAAATGGCACCGACGCCATCCTCACCCTGGGCACCACCGGCGAGAGTGCCACGATGACCGATGACGAGGACAACTCCGTTGTCGCCGCCGTGGTCAAGCAGGTTGCAGGACGCGTCCCCGTCATCGCCGGCTCGGGCTCCAACTCCACGCAAACCATGCTCACCAAGTCGCTCACCTACCAAGGCTTGGGCGCCGATGGTCTGCTGCTCATTACCCCCTACTACAACAAGTCCAATGAAGAGGGTATCTATCAGCACTTTAAGACCGTCGCCGACGCCGTGGACATCCCCTGCATCCTGTACAACATCCCCGGCCGCTGCGGCTGCGGCATCAGCGAGCGCAACGTAGAGCGCTTGGCCGCACATCCCAACATCATGGGCATCAAGGAGGCCTCGGGTAACGTCGCCTACGCGGCCAAGATCGCTCACCTGCTGTCCGACGACTTCCGCATGTATTCGGGCGAGGACGCGCTGACCGTACCTCTCATGAGCCTGGGCGCCTCGGGCACCATCAGCGTGTGGGCCGATGTTCAGCCGCAGCTCGTGCACGACATGTGCCGCGCTTATCTGGACGGCGACGTGGCACGTGCCCGCGATATCCAGATTGCCGGCCAGCCGCTCATCAACGCCCTCTTTAGTGAGGTCAACCCCATCCCCGTTAAGGAAGCGCTCGCCCAGATGGGTATGATCGAAGCCAACTATCGCATGCCGCTGTGCCCCATGGCAGACGACACGCGCGCCGCACTTACCGACGCTCTGAAGGGAGCTGGTCTGCTTGATTAAGACCGTCATTATGGGAACGGGCCGCATGGGCTCGCTCATCCGCACCACCGCCGAGGGCGTTGTCGACGCCGCCGGTCAACCCGTTTTTGATATCGTGGCCCAGATTGGCTTCGATTTGAGCAAGCTCGAGAACGCACCGGCTGCCGATGTGATTATCGACTTCTCGAACGTCGTGACCTTCGATGCCGTCGTCGCCTATGTCGAGCGCACGGGCGCGGCGTTGGTCTCGGGCACCACAGGCTACACCCCCGAACAGATGGACCGCCTGCGTGAGCTGGGCCAGAACACCCGCGTTATGCACTCGGGCAATTACTCCATCGGTATCGCAGCCCTGCGCCATCTGGTAGCGCAGGCTACACGCGAGCTGCCCGGCTTTGACTGCGAAATCGTCGAGACGCACCATAACCAAAAGGTCGACGCCCCCAGCGGCACTGCCAAGTTGTTGCTCGACGCCGTCGTCGAAGCCGAGCCCGAGGCAGGCTACCACCCCGTCTATGGCCGCGAGGGCATGTGCGGAGCACGCGATCCCAAGGAGATCGGCATGCACTCGCTGCGCGGTGGCACTGTCGCCGGCGTCCACGAAGTGAGTTTCTTTGGCCAGGACGAGGAGGTCACGCTCACCCACCGCGCCACGAGCCGTCAGATCTTTGTCAACGGCGCCCTGGCAGCCGCGCAGAAGCTCGTCGCCCGCGAACCCAGCTTCTATACGTTCGACCAGGTCATGTTTGCCTAACCAGGTATCAACCGAATCCACCCAAAGGAGAGATAGCGAATGAGCAACGCAGCCGAGATGGATGCCCAGGAGATTATCAATTACATCGCCACCGCGCCTAAAAAGACGCCTGTCAAGCTGTATGTGCGCGAGAAACCCGGCATGAAGGTTGCCTGGGGCGACGCACATGTCTACGGCGGCCGTCGCGGCAAGACCGTCTTTGGCGACTGGGACGAGCTCAAAGCCATCCTGGACGCCAACGCCGATTCCATCGATTACTACGACGTCGAGAATGACTGCCGCAACTCCGCCGTCCCCATGCTCGACCTTAAGGGCATCAACGCCCGCATCGAGCCGGGCGCGATCATCCGCGACCGCGTCGAGATTGGCGACCGTGCCGTCATCATGATGGGCGCCATCATTAACATCGGCTCCGTTATCGGCGAGGGTTCCATGATCGATATGGGCGCCGTGCTGGGTGGTCGCGCCACCGTGGGCAAGAACTGCCACATCGGCGCCGGCACCGTGCTGGCAGGCGTTGTGGAGCCCGCCAGCGCCACGCCCGTCATCATCGAGGACGATGTCATGATCGGCGCCAATGCTGTGGTCCTGGAGGGCGTGCGCGTGGGCAAGGGCGCCGTCGTGGCTGCCGGTGCCGTGTGCGTCGAGGACGTCCCCGCCGGCGCCGTCGTGGCCGGTGTCCCCGCCCGCGTCATCAAGATGCGCGATGAGAAGACCGACAGCAAGACCGGCCTGGAAGAGGGCTTACGTCAACTTTAATAGTTACGCGGTTTTGACAAACCGCGTTTTCGCTGACGTATGCCCAACCAGCGGCGCAATGTCAGCAACCAAGCCGAAAACAAAAAAGGCCGAAGTCCCGAAGGGCTTCGGCCTTTGTTTTTCTGCAACGTCCAAGCACAGCTTATCGATTCTCAATACTTCCGATGTTCTTGAGCTCGATAGAGATGAGGCCGTTGGGTTCGTTGACGAACTCGATATACTCGGAGTTCGAACCCATCTCGGCCGGGAAGCTGATCTCGATGCCCGTGTCGGTACGAATCTTGTGATTGCGCACCGCCGCGCGTTCGACCTGCTTACGCTCCACGGGCACACGCTCAGGCACCTTCTCCTCGGTCAGTGCCGCGCGCACGCTCTCCTTGATAACCGGTTCGTCCTCAAAGACCTCATCGACGATATCCCAAGGCGGTAGCTCCTCGTCATCCTCAACCTTCTCGGCAACGGCGGCTTTGACCTTAGCGAGCGCTACAGCCGTGTTGGCGCCGTGCTCTTCAGCGACCTCCTCGACCACGCGCGTCACCGTGTCGATGACCTCCTTACCCGAAACGCCCGTGTCACATTGCAGCAGGCCATCGGGAATGAGCATGCGATCCTCGCCGGCAATCTTGCGTTTCTTATCCACATAGCCGATCTCCATGGTGCTTGCACGCACGATTGCATAGCTCGGCACCTTTTGCGAAGGGTTCGGCAGAATGGCATAGTGGCGCGCGATGTCGTTACGCACCTCGCCCTCTTCGCGACCCACCTCGTGCATGAATGCCTGCTTGGAGCCCAGCAGCATCACGGCAAACCAGCGGGCATCCTCATCGTCGTCAAAGTCCGCCACAAGCACGTCGGTGGACTCGGCTTTCTCAGCCTTGGTGAGTTCGGAAGAGATAAACTCCGCAATCTGCTGCGACAGGTCCACGAACTCGCGCTCGCCAAAGAAATAGCCCTTGAGCTCGCCGCCAAACGCAGAGTTCTCGGCAAACGTGGCGCGTTTATTGTCGGCCGAGGTACGTGCGCGGCGCAGATGCGTGGTCACGAAGTTGCGCACGGTACGGCTCTCGATATCGAGCTCGCGCTGGCTCATGACGTTGACGGCAGAGTCAAAGTCCAGGATATGCAGAATCGCGTGATTGATTTTCATATACGGCATTCCGTTCTAGATCGATTTCGGCACGAACCAGTATAGCGGTCGAGCCCGCCCCAAGCGTATCGAAGATTGGTGCATCGGGGACAGGTTGCTTTGCGCCAATGGTTAGCGCAGGAGCTCGGACTGCCAGGCCTCGAGCTGTTCTGCCAAACTCTTGCCGGCAGCGGGCACGTCGATCTGGGGTCGTTTGGGCAACAGTGCGCATTTAAGGATCGCCACGATGGTCTGCGAGATAAAGCGTCGCGTATCTTTGTCAAAGCCTTGCGCAGCCTGGAGCATCACGGGCAGACTCTCACGCAGATTTCCTGCGATATCCGCAAACCGTTCGGCGTCCGTAGCCTCAAACACGGAGAACAACGCATCTACAAAACGCTCGCGCTCGCTAGGTAACACTGCAAGCAGCATCTCGCGAATGGAGCCATCAACGTATCGAGCACCGGCGGACAGGCGCTCACAGTATACGAAGTCGCAACCATCAACCACCCAGCTAAAGGGATTGTGCTGCAGCAGGCTGAACTCGGTGCTCTCAACGATGGCATAGTCCTCCTGCGTCTCGAACATCATGCCGAAGATCGACGACCGAGGTAGCGTCTTGTCGATTCGACCGGAAAGATCGGCAAAGGCGTTGCCGCTCAGAAACTCCTCGACGAACCCTGGACCATCATGGGAATACGCCCGTTCGATTCGTTCACGGGCAACATCGGAGCACATCGCCGCACCGTACACCGCAAGGTTTCCACCCTTGGAATGACCTCCGCACAAAAGCGGCCCGTCGATCGCATCCGCCGCCTCGTCCACATAACGCGCCGCGGATTCCTGGGCCGGCACAGGACACCGGAACGCCATGTTAAAGTCCTCTTTCCAGCCCACAATCGTGCTGTCGGTCCCCCGGAAGGAAAGATAGCTAAACCCCGCCGGAAACCGGAACGCCATGGCTGCAAACTGCTCCGTCGCCACCACATCGCTCACGGCACGATAGCCGCAAACGTGCACGCCGCGGTATCTGGGATTTGCTGCCACGGCCTCCAACAAGGCCCTGCTCCCCTCTGGATCCCACAAGTCGTCAATCATGTCCCGATAGCACTCAGCACGCAGCAGCTCGCGTACGTCTAGGCCCTGCCAGTTCGTCAGCTCCGCCATATCACCCGGCAAACGCAAATAGGACAACCACGCAAAGACCAGGCTGTCCACCGCGCAGAACGGCCGCTCCTCAAACGGATCAAACGCCGTCTGAGCATAGGTCAAAAAATTAGGCGAATCCGACATGGCCCTCCCATCAACTATGGTGTATTGGGATGGTGCATTGGGGTCAGGTTACTTTGCACCAAAAGGCGCCCGGGCCGTGTGGACCCGGACGCCTTCATTGTAGCTTTTCGCTCTAGCGAGCTTGATTTAGCAGGAGAAATCGACGCTGTCGATGATGTCCTTGAGGGCCTTGGCGGAGACGGTGAGCTCATGCTGCTCGTCTTCGTTCAGCGGCACGGGGACGCGGCAGACAACGCCGTCGCGGCCAACGACGGTTGGCATGGAGATGGCAAGATCGGACAGGCCATACTCGCCCACCATGAGCGAGGAGACGGGCAGAACGGTCTGCTCATCGCGCATGACAGCGGTGCAGATGCGCTTGACGGCCATGGCGACGCCGTAGTAGGTGGCGTGCTTCTTCTCGATGATGGTGTAGGCGGAGTTCTTGACGTCCTCGGCGATGCGCTTCTCGGCGGTCTCATGCTCCAGGTGGCCGTGAAGCTCGCAGAAGGTGTTCAGCGGAACGCCAGCAACCTGAGCGCTGGACCAAGCGACAAACTCTGAGTCGCCGTGCTCACCCATGACATAGGCCTGGACATCACGCGGGTCAACCTCGACGTGGGCACCAAGCATCTGCTGCAGACGGCCAGTGTCGAGCACGGTGCCGGAGCCGATAACATGGCCCTCGGGCAGGCCGGACATCTTGATGGCAGCATAGGTCAGAACATCAACCGGGTTGGAGACGATGAGCAGAATGCCGTCGAAGCCGGACTTCTTAATCTCGGGGATAATGGACTTAAAGATGCTGACGTTCTTGTTGACCAGGTCCAGGCGGGTCTCACCTGGCTTCTGGGCAGCGCCAGCGGTGACAACGATCATGGCGGCGTCGGCGACATCGGAATAATCGCCGGCGTAGATCTTCATCGGCTCGGCAAACGTCATGCCGTGCGCGATATCCAGGGCCTCACCCTCGGCACGGTTTTTGTCCACGTCAATGAGGACCATCTCGGAGAACAGACCGCTCTGCATCAGAGCAAACGCCGAAGACGAACCGACGAAACCGCAGCCGACAATAGCGACCTTCTTCTCGTTAACCATTAGAAACTCCCATCTCTCTCCACAAACAAGCCGCCCGGGAACGACCCGAGCGGCTTGCCGTAATCCCAATACATCCAATCGGGACTTTGATTATGCTCCTATTCGCAGCCAAAAATCGACCGTTTACCGAAATTGTTTGCAGAATTCGTAAAATAACTGCACGAAATCGGTTTCGAGCTATTGACGAGTCGAAATAGGTTTCTAATACAGGCCCGCCTCGCGAATGGCCTCGACAGCCAAAGCGATCTGATCGGGCGGCAGGACCAGTGCCATACGCACGTGCCCCTCGCCCGAAGGGCCAAAGCTCGCGCCCGGCGTCACCACAACGCCGGCCTTCTCCATAAGCTCCTCGCAAAACGCCATGGAATCGGTGCGACCACCGGGAAGCTTGGCCCACACAAACATAGAGCCATGCGCGTTGGGACGCTCCCAGCCCAGGCCCTCAAGACCGTCGCACAGGGCATCGCGGCGTTCCTGGTACTTCAGACGCTGCGCCTCGACCTCATCGCGCGGACCGTTCAGGCACGCGATGGCGGCCTTCTGAATCGGGAAGAACATACCAAAGTCGATCTGACCACGCAGCTTGGCAAAGGCCGAGACCACATCCTCGCGACCGACCAAAAAGCCGATGCGGGCACCGGTGACGTTAAACGACTTGGAAAGCGAGAAGAACTCCACGCCCACCTCAAGCGCACCGGGATACTGCAAGAAGCTGCCGCCGGGCTCGCCGTCAAACACGATGTCGGAGTACGCGTTGTCGTGAACGATGAGCAGATCATGCTCGCGGGCGAAAGCGATAATCTCCTCGTAGACCTCGGGTGTGCCCACCGAGCCCACCGGGTTCGCAGGCAGCGACACGATCATATACTTGGCACGATCGGCCACCTCGGGATCGATACCCGCCACATAGGGCAGGTAATTATGCTCGGCAACCAGCGGATAGTATTCGAGCTTGGCATCGGCGATCTTGGCACCCGCCTCAAAGACCGGGTAGCACGGATCGGGAACCAGAATGGTGTCACCCGGATCGAGCAGGGCCAGGCCCAAATGGCCCACGCCCTCCTGCGTGCCGTTGCACGACTGCACCATAGACGGCGTAATGCCCGAAACGCCAAAGCGGCGCTCATAGTAATCGCACACGGCTTGCTTGAGTTCGGGCAGGTCGCGCAGGGCATACTTCCACATCTCGGGATCTTGGGCTGCCTGCGTGAGCGCCTCGACCACATGGTCGTACGGCTTAAAATCGGGCGTGCCAACGCTCATGTTGTAAATGGTCTTGCCCTGAGCCTTCAGCGCGAGAAGCTTGTTGTTGAGCGAGGCGAAGACCTCCGCGCCAAAGCGGTCGAGACGCTGCGATGCCTGCATGGTGCCACCTTTCGATATGAAAAACGCGGCGCTCCGACAAGAGCGCCGCGCGATACGGGCCATCAGATTGCAAAAGTGTAACGCTTGCAACCCCCGTATTGGTTCAATTTAGCCAACCTTAGTCAACCGGATTGAGCGCATCGATCTGCGCAAGCCACAGACGCGAGCTGGCGTCACTCGGCATACGCCAATCGCCGCGCGGGCTGAGCGTCACCGAGCCCACCTTGGGACCATCGGGCAGGCAGCTGCGCTTAAACTGCTGGGCAAAGAAGCGACGGTAGAACGTACGTAACCACGTGTGGACGGTCTTGGCGTCGTAGACGCCCTCGAAGCTCTTGAGCGCCATGCGGTAGATCTTGCCCGGCTCAAAGCCAAAACGCAGCAGGTAGTAGAGGAAGTAGTCGTGCAACTCGTACGGGCCCACCAAATCCTCAGTCTTCTGCGCAATCTCGCCGTCGCCCGTGGGCGGCAGAAGCTCGGGGGACACCGGCGTATCGAGGATATCGAGCAAGACCTCGGCAATGCGCCCGCCAAAGACATCGGCGGCATAGCGTACCAGATGGCGCACAAGCGTCTTGGGCACGCTCGCGTTGACGGCGTACATGCTCATGTGGTCGCCGTTATAGGTAGCCCAGCCGAGCGCCAGCTCCGACAGGTCGCCCGTGCCAATGACAAAACCGCCGGCTTGGTTGGCCAAATCCATGAGAATCTGCGTGCGCTCGCGCGCCTGGCTGTTCTCGTAGGTCACGTCCTGCACGGCCGGATCGTGCTCAATGTCCTTGAAGTGCTGCTCCACGGCCGCGTGGATCGAAACCTCGCGGAAGCTCACGCCAAGGTCGCGAGCGAGCGACTCGGCATTCGACTTGGTGCGATGCGTCGTGCCAAAGCCGGGCATGGACACGGCCGTGATACCGGTGCGCGGCAATCCCAGTGCGTCGAAGGCACGCACGGTCACGAGCAGCGCCAGCGTGGAGTCCAGGCCGCCCGAAAGGCCGATAACCGCAGCCTTGGTACCCGTGTGGGCAAGGCGGGTCTTGAGGCCCGCAGTCTGCAGATCGAGGATCGTCTCGCAGCGCTCGGCCAAGTCGCCGTGGTCGGCCGGCACAAAGGGCGCGCGCGGGAAAACGCGGTCGATATCGCAGGCATCGCGCAGGACAGGTTCTTCGGCCAGCACGCCCTCAAACGAAAATTCAACGGTCGTGGCCTCCGGCGCATCGTCCGCGCGCGTCCACGTCGTCGAGCGACGGCGCTCGGCAACCAGACGGTCAAGATCGACATCGGCGACGGCCATATCGCAGGTAAGCAGTTTGGTCGCGGCGAGCTTCGAACCGTTTTCGTAGACAAGGTTCTCGCCTGCAAAGACCATGTCGGTCGTGGACTCGCCCTCGCTCGCGTCCGCGTAGGCATAGGCGCAGTACAGGCGTGCGCTCTGGTTAGAGATGAGGCTGCGGCGATAGTCTGCCTTACCGATGATTTCGTCCGAAGCCGACGGGTTGAGAATCACCGTCGCACCGGCAAGCGCCATCTCGGTCGAAGGCGGCGCCGGCACCCACAGGTCCTCACAGACCTCAACGCCCAGCACCATATCCTCGGCACCCTCATCACAACAACGGTAGATAAGCCCCGAGCCCAGCGGAACCGGACCCTGACCGGCAAATTCAACCCACACGGGATCCGCAGGTGACGGAGCAAACCAGCGACGCTCATAGAACTCGCCATAGTTGGGCAGATACTTCTTAGCCGTAAGACCCAAAAGCTCACCCGCACAGCACACGGCGGCGCAGTTGTAGATGTTTTCAGCCACCGCAACGGGCAAGCCAACGGTAAAGACGATCGGCAGCTCACGGGTTTCATCGAGGATGTGCACCAGCGCTGCCTCGCAGGCATGCAGCAGCGTGCGGTTATGGAACAGGTCGGCCGCGGTATAGCCGGTCAGGTTAAGCTCGGGCAGCACCAGCGCGCGAACGCCGCGCTCGGTAGCCTCGCGAACAGCCGCCAGCGCAACCTCGGCATTGCCCTCGACATCGGCCACACGCATCTTGGGCGAGGCCGCCGCCACACGCAAAAAGCCATCAGACTGAGAAAGGTGAAGATTCATAAGAATGCTCCCGTGCGTAAACGCCATTCACAACAATTAGCAAGCCCTATTGTAGTTCAACCGCCGGGTGTAACCGCATCCCACCAACTTGGTGAGCTATTGATGAGTTGATGGTATCTGTTAAATGTCACGTACGATTCACATCTGGTGGGTACCCTGATGGCTACACGAAACGAAGCAGATTTACACCGGGAGGACCCCGTATGACAACCAAGTACACCGACGCGCCACGCACGCGCGTCATGACGCCGGCATCGCTCAACAACGGCGTGCACGAGAACCATTCCATCGGACAGACCATGGCCATCGCGCCCAAAAAGGGCCTGTTTGACGACATTTCCATTCCCCAGATCATCGCCGGCGCCGCAGCTGCCGCCACGAGCGTGGCGCTTGCTTCAAAGATCGGCATTGCCGGCTCGGTGATTGGTGCCGCTGTGAGCTCAGTCATCACTGTTGTGTCCTCGCAGGTCTATCGCCACTTTATCTCCGCCAGCGCCGAAGCAATCAAGGGCACGCATGCCGCTGTCGACTACCCTGCCGGCGCCTACGAGCCCGTTGAGCCCGATGTCGAGGAGCACCTAGGTGGCGCCGCGACCACGCAGGAGATGCGCCAGGTTGCGGGACGCGCGACCACGGCGCGCGTCGCCCCCAACAGCCTGCGCGCCAAGGCGGCGGCAGAGCGCAGCCAGACGCAAAAGAAGGTCATCGTCTTCTCGATCGCTATCGCCATCGTCGCGGTCATCGCCTGCGCCGGCGCCATCCTTATCACCACTGCCGGTGAGGGTCTGGGCGAGCGTCCCGAGCCAATCCTGTCGTCGCGCACGACCGAGAGCGATGCAAATGGCAACACCCAGTCGCAGGATCAGCAGGCACAGACGGACGATACGCAAGACAGTTCTACCTCTGCCAATTCGTCCTCGAACGCCCAAAACCAATCGCAGGGCACCGATTCCTCTACGGCCAACAGCAGCACGCCGTCCGGCACGACCGACTCAAGCCAAACGACTGACGGTTCGCAGCCGAGCACGGGCGGCCAGACGAGCGACACCACGTCGGGAACGGGCACAACAGACAGCAGCAACACCAACAGCTCGAACAGCTCGAGCGGAACCGCGTCCGGCACGGCATCTGACAACTCGAGCCAAGGCACGGCATCGGGCAACTAAGCACATTTGCCTCTCATAGATAACCGACCTGTATAACGGGCGCGAATCGACAGCGGTTCGCGCCCGTTTGCCTTGGGCGCCGCCATGGCGAACGCTATGCGATGGTAAGATGCTTTACATGTGTAAAGAGGAGATTTGCCATGAGCAAGACAATAGTTAGGCCCACGCTTTCGCTGGGCAACCACATCTATCTGTATCGCCTGCTACGCGATGCGATTGGATGCGGCAAGCAAACGTTTATGACGCAGGTCGAGGAGGCGCTCGCCGCAGGCGACATGACTGCTTATGACCTGGGCTTTGAGTCCACGCGCGAGCTGCTCGAGGAGCTCAACGACTGCGTTAAGCTGACCGTCTTTAAAGGCGGCCGCCTGTATGCCACCGTCATCGCCAACGAGGCCTGGGATGCTGCGCTTGCCAAGGGCGAGGACAAGCCCAAGACCGCCAAGGGCGCCAAGCAGTCCTACAAAAAGAAAAAGCGCGGTGAGAAGGACCTCAAGGCCGTGCGCCCCAAGCACGTTAAACGTCCTGAACCCGAACCCGTGGCTGAAGCTGTGCCGGAGCCCGAGCCCGAGCCCGAGACAGAGATCGAAGTCGCTATCGAGGTGACGGCAGAAGCCAGAACCGAAATCGCCGCCACGACCGATCCCGAAGTTATGTCAGAGCAGGAAGCCACTGCGGGGCTCAACGAGGCTCCCAAGTCGACAACCGAAGAAGCCGCTAACCAACCCGAGACGTCTGCGTTCCAAAACAGCGATATCTTTGGCAACGAGGCCGAGGACGAACAGCCCGACGAGCCCGACGATCAAGACGCTACCGAGTCGACGCCGGAGCCCGAGACGCCGCGGCCTGCCATCTCGCTTACGGTCGTCTATGACCCCGAGAACGCCAACGCCGGCATCACCACCATGGCTTCCACGCCGGTCGAGACAAAGCCGAGCATCGAGAACGAGAACGCAACGCAGGTTGAGATTGAAACTGCAGCTGCAGACGCGCCCGTCACCGTGAAGCCCGCAGATTCCACAATCAAGCCGGAAGCGACGCCGGAGCCCGCACCCGTCATCGAATCCGTGCCCACCTCTGCTTGCGACCAAATTCCCGCACCGGCACCGGCTCCGGCACCCGCAGCGGCCCCAACCCCCGCACCTGCAGCGCCCGCCATCCCCGAGGACTCCCCCGTCGATTTCGCAACCGAGGTCTTCTGCCCCGGTCCGTTGCTACACCAGCTGTCGACCTATCTCCCCTACGGCGCCGATACCCTCGGCATCGTCGGCGAGTACTACTGGATCGCCCGCGAGCGCGGTACCATCGAGGCCGCGCGAAACCGCGCAAGCTTCCCCCTGCGCTACACGCAGGCCGGCGAGCGCCGCGAGGTTACCGTGCGCATCCGCCGCAACACCACCGGTGGCCTCGGATCCACCTGGGCCATCGATAAAGTCGAAGAACCCGAGCAGTAACGACAAACGACTCAAATCCAAATCAGGATTTGAGCCGTTTTTATTTGTTGATGTTGCGTAACCAACAGCGAGCGGGCCGCAAGTGCCCCAGGTTGCCGTGAAAGAGGAGCGACGCGTACTTCGGTACGCGAGCGACGGCTTGAACGGCAAGATGGGGTGCTTGCGACCCGCGCAGCGTCGAGCAGTTACGCGGTTTGGAAAACCGCGTAACGATCTAGTCGCGCGTCAGCTTACGGTGAATACGATGCGGCTGGGCTGCGTCCTCGCCAAGGCGCTCGATGCGGTTGGCCTGATAGGCCTCGAAGTTGCCCTCAAACCAATACCAGTTGCCCGGATTCTCGTCGGTGCCCTCCCACGCCAGAATGTGCGTGGCGACGCGGTCCAGGAACATACGGTCGTGGCTAATGACCACCGAGCAGCCCGGGAACTCGAGCAGTGCCGCTTCGAGCGAGGACAGCGTCTCGACGTCGAGGTCGTTCGTGGGCTCGTCGAGGAGCAGCAGGTTGCCGCCCTGCTTGAGCGTAAGCGCCAAGTTCAGACGGTTGCGCTCGCCACCGGAGAGTACGCCGGCGCGCTTCTGCTGGTCCTGGCCTTTAAAGCCAAAGCTCGCCACATAAGCACGGCTCGGAACCTCGGTCTCACCGACCATCATGTGGTCCAGGCCATCCGAGACGACCTCCCACAGGTTCTTATCGGGGTCGATGCCGGAACGGTTCTGATCGACATAGGAGATCTTGACGGTCTCGCCCACCTCGAGCTCGCCCGAAGTCAGCGGCTCCAGGCCCACGATGGTCTTGAACAGCGTGGTCTTGCCCACACCGTTGGGGCCGATGACACCCACGATACCGTTGCGCGGCAGGGTGAACGATAGGTCGTCGATGAGCACACGGCCATCGAACTCCTTGTGCAGGTGATGAGCCTCGAGCACCTTGTTGCCCAGACGCGGGCCCACGGGGATGCGGATGTCGGTCCAGTCGAGTTTCTGGCTTGCGCGGGCCTCGGCCTCCATCTCCTCGTAACGAGCCAGACGGGCCTTGTTCTTGGCCTGGCGAGCCTTGGGCGAGCTGCGTACCCACTCGAGCTCGGCCTCCATGCGCTTGGCGAGCTTGGCGTCGCGGTTGCCCTGCGCCTCGATACGCGCGGCCTTGGTCTCCAGATACGTGGAGTAGTTGCCCTTGTAGGGATAGAGGTGGCCGCGGTCGACCTCGCAGATCCACTCGGCAACGTTGTCCAGGAAGTAGCGATCATGCGTGACAGCCAGAACGGCGCCCTGGTAGTTGTGCAGGAAGTGCTCGAGCCACAGGATCGACTCAGCGTCCAGGTGGTTCGTGGGCTCGTCGAGCAGCAGCAGGTCGGGAGCCTCGAGCAGCAGCTTGCACAGGGCCACGCGACGGCGCTCGCCGCCGGAAAGCACGTTGACCGGCATGTCGGAATCGGGCAGCTGCAGGGCGTCCATGGCCTGGCCGAGCTTGGAATCGATATCCCAGCCGTCGGCGGCGTCAATCTCGTCCTGGAGCTTGCCCATCTCGGCCATGAGGGCGTCCATGTCGCAATCCGGGTCGCACATCTCCTCGCCGATCTTGTTGAAGCGATCGACCTTGGCGATCATGTCGCCAAATGCCATGCGCACGTTCTCGATGACGGTCTTGTCGTCGTCGAGCGGCGGCTCCTGCTGCAGGATGCCCACGGTGTAGCCGGGGGTAAGCCTAGCATCGCCGTTGGAGACCTCCTCGATGCCGGCCATGATCTTGAGCAGGGTCGACTTGCCCATACCGTTGGGGCCCACGACGCCGATCTTGGCACCGGGGTAGAAGCTCAGGGTCACGTCGTCAAGGATTACCTTGTCGCCATGGGCCTTGCGAGCCTGATACATCTGGTAGATAAACTCCGCCATTTGCCTGTTTTATCCTTTCTACCTGCTGTTTCCCTATTTTTGTTTCGCTTTAATGGAAACAAAATGAGGGAACCAGCTCTGAAACGTAACGAAAAAGGGGCATGGTTGCCCACACCCCCTAATACTACCTGGGAAAAGTCCCCCGGAACATACTATGAACTGCGTACGCTAGTTTTCCGCAACCTTAACGAGCGGCTCGCTGCGATTTGCGCCACAACAGATACGAGTAGAGGTAGACGGCTCCAACCGAACCAAACGCCAGAACCGCAATCACCGCGGCGACGACTTCACTCGAAAGCACGCTGCCTGCCACGCCCATCACAATCAGGCCAATACCCAGCACCATAAAGCAGGCGCCGCCAAAACGCTGCGTACGGCGCCAGTTTTCGGGATCGGCAAGCGCCCAAGGTGTCTTGATACCGAGCGTATAGTTCTGCTTCACACGCGGCAAGTAGTTGCCTACGCCGATGAACAGCAAACCGACAACACCGGAAATCAGCACGTTAACCGAACCGACCGCCGGCACTACGCCCCAGACCGTAAGCTCTCCCAGCCAGCTTATGGCGCACATGAACAAGGTGAAGGCGATTACGAAGCCCTGGTAGAACTTGCCCGAGGTTCGATATGCCTCACCTTTGGGGTCGATGCGCGGCACCATGCAGAACATTGCGAGAAGCGCCAGAGGCAGCACGCCGAGCGCGGAGGCCATCCAACTAGGACCCCAACCGTCGACGGCGCCGTTCGCGCCCCAGTGCGTGGGAATCTGTGCAGGCAGGCTCGGCATCACCATGAGGTGCGCTACAACATTAATAGCGCAGACCACAACAAGCATGGCCCACACGCGCGACGATACCCCCGTGGCGTGAATGCCCTTGTTTTCGTTATTCATCCTTATCACCTTCCGTGTTTGTAAAGCCCATAAACCAACCGATCAAGTCCTGCATGACGGTGGTGTTTAAGCTGTAAACGATGTTTTGGCCATGACGTTCGTCGGTCACCAACCCGGCGTTTTTGAGCGTCGCCAAGTGATGGCTCAGCGACGGCTTACTGATATCGAAATGCTCGGCAAGCTCCCCCGCCGTGCAATTGCCCTCGCGCAGCAACTCCAAAATGCGCCGTCGCGTTGGATCGGCAAGCGCCTTAAAACCCTCTCCCGGCATAAGACCTCCTCTCATCATCTCTCATGACGTGCACACTATACTCAATATTTAGATGTTTGTCTAACTATCTAATCGCAATGCTTCAAACCACATCAAAGCAAACGCCATCGCAACCTATGGGCGATTACCTATAATGGCGATAGCTAAAACACGACCTGCTTCCCCATCGGAGGATATTTATGACCGAAACCGCTGCCGCAGCCGCCATCGAGACACGCGACACCAAGCTCGAGATTATCATGGGCCGCGAGGCACTCGATAAGCTCGCCGATGCTACGGTGCTAGTGCTCGGCTGCGGAGGCGTGGGCTCCAACTGCTGCGAGGCACTCGCCCGCGGCGGCATCGGTCATTTCGTCATTCTGGATAAGGACATCATCGCGCCCAGCAATATCAATCGCCAGGCCATCGCCTTTCACAGCACCGTCGGCAAGCGCAAAGTCGACGTCATGGAGGCTATGATTCACGACATCAACCCTACCGCTACCGTCATCAAGCGCACCGAATACCTGCTGAGCGACAACATCGATGATTTCTTCGCGAGCGTTTTGGAGCAGACGGACGGCAAGCTCGACTACGTCGTCGACGCCATCGACACCATCTCGGCCAAGCTCACCATTGCCAAATATGCTCAGGACCACGACATTCGTTTGGTTAGCTCCATGGGCGGGGCCAACAAGCTCCATCCCGAGTGCCTCCGCTTTGCCGACATTTTCGATACGGTACGTGACCCCATGAGCCGCATCATGCGCAAAGAATGTAAGAAGCGCGGAATCAAGAGTCTGCACGTGCTGTTTAGCTGCGAGGAATCGGTTAAGACCCAACCCCGCGACCCGTCCAACATCCACGAGCGTACCGAGTTGGGTACCGCCAGCTTTATGCCGCCCATCATGGGTCAGATGATTGCCGGCGAGGTTATCCGCCAGATCAGCGGGCGCGGCACCGAGCGCGTACGCGCCGACGGCCAACGCCTGGACTAGCAGGATGTCCTGCGATGGAACCGCAATTCTTTGACACGCATTGTCATCTTGATTTGATGCTCGGCCCCGATGCTGCAGCCAGTGAGTCGGCGGCGTCGGGTCTGGGGCTCTTTGACTGCGGGGTCGACCCACGCGACTTTTCGGCCGCAAACGAGCGCGCCCGTCGCCTACCAGGCATCATCGCTGGCGTTGGGCTCCACCCCTGGTGGCTCGCCGACGGCCGCTGCGGTCCTGCCGAAGTCGATCTGCTTTGCGAAGTTGCTGCCCAAGAGTGCTACATCGGCGAGGTGGGACTCGACTTTTCCGCACGCTTTGCCGGAAGTGAGCCGCTACAAATACAGGCATTTGACCGGCTCTGCGATACACTCGTGCAGCATCCTCTTAACGGGCGCGTGATATCAATTCACGCCGTTCGTTCGGCAGGAGCCGTACTGGACGTCCTCGAATCGCATGGACTACTCATCCCAAACCCCGACTCCCCCGTTATCATCTTCCACTGGTTTAGCGGCACTTCGGACGAACTCGTCCGCGCGCGTGATGCGGACTGTTATTTTTCCGTCAACGAACGCATGCTCGCGTCTAAACGAGGACGCGAATACGCACGACAGATTCCACTCGATCGTTTACTGCTCGAGACCGATGCACCAGCGGAGGCAAACACAGAAACAAGCGCGCAGTCGCTCATCAAATCGCTCACAAGGACCTCAGAACGCATCGAGTCGCTCAAAAATTGTGACGCAAAGCGCATCGAGTCGGCAGTTTTAACAAATGCGCACTCTGTTTTTGACCTTCGCTAACCCCTGTGGGCAAAAATGCCAAGGGGCATGCGAATCGCACAACGCAGTCCCTATTAGCAGGCAGTACAGTTCGGCAGCATTACACCAATTCGTGCATGAGGTCACGGTTGCGTGCATACAATTCGTCGAAGATATGACGGCGCGACGCATATAACTCGTGGGCAGCCATATCGGGCACGATTGTTTGCGCAACGCCAAGGACCTGGGCGAGCTCATCCCATGATGCATAGGCGCCACCTGCGAGAGCTGCCATGATGGCATCACCGAAGCATGCGCCCACCGTAACCTTGGCCACCGAGACCTCGCGCCCGCATACGTCGGCGATAGCCTGCATCCAAACTGGGTTCTTGGTTCCACCTCCGACAAGCATAATGCGCCCAATTGGCAGTCCATGCTCTCGCTCGATAATGTCGACATGGGATGCAACGGTATACGCGACGCCTTCCAAAGCGGCGCGAACCATATGGGCTCGCGTATGCCTTCCGGTCAAGCCAAAGAAGACGCCACGCGCCTCGGGATCGTTGAGCGGAGTACGCTCCCCCGCAAAGTACGGCAGACACAGGAGCCCATCGGCACCCGGCGCCACGTCGGCGGCATCATGCGCCATAACCGAATATGCATCAGGGCCACCGTGGTCCTCGGCCTCTACGGCGTCGCGATACAGCTCTTGGCGCAGCCACGATGTGAGCGCACCCGCCGTATTGGTCCCCGCGCAGATCCCGTAAGTTCCGGGAATGATAAACGTCCCTGGCCACAGGCGGGCATCATCGATCATATGATCAGCTAGGTAGATGAAATACGCCGTACTCCCCAACTGAACCATCATATCGCCGGGACGGAATACACCCGTCGAAATGGCCTCGGCACCAGAGTCGCCCGTTCCCGCTAAGACAGGTGTCCCTGCCGCGAGCCCCGTCGCCTCTGCCGCACGCTGCGTAATCACCCCGGCAATATCGGTAGCCGACATTACCTCCGCCATCTGGTCAGGCCGGCAGAAACGAGCACATTCCCGAGCATCAACCTTCCAAGTGAAGCGGTCGTATAGGGGAAGAAAATCCTCCGCCAAATAACGGTCCACCGTAAAACGCCCCGTCAACTTTGCGCATAGAAACGACGACGCCGTCAGGAACTTCACGGCACGTTCGTGCACCTCGGGCATATTCTCCTTAAACCACAAGATCTTGGGAGCAATATCTGACGAACAGGGATCGTGCCCGAAAAGCTCGCGTGCGCGGTCTGACCCATATTCGGAAAGAAGCTCGTCAATCTGCGGCTTCGAACGTGCATCGACTCCATACAAAATCGCGGGCGCCAGCGCGTTGCACTCGGTATCGACCGGCACACAGTCGCAACCCAATGCGGAAAGGCCCACGCATCCGATCTGCGCCGCGTTAACCCCCGATTGCATCACCAGCTCGCGCGACAAGCGGCAAAAATCGCCCCACCAAACTGCCTCCGCATCATGCTGGTACCATCCGTCACACGGGTTGTCCGTCTCGTGCCCACAAGAGGCTTGGCAAACGATGTTGCATCGATCATCGATTAAAACGCCTTTAGAGGCGCTTGTCCCAATATCAATACCCAGATAGAGCGCCATAGGTGCCTACTCCCCTCGCGCCGTACGAGCGGCAACCATAAAACGAGCCACCCGCTCAACATCGACCGGGGCATCCAGCTTTCCGTCGCGCTTTAAGCAGGTGCCGACAAACGCGCCATCGTAGTGAGCAAATACGTCAGCCACGGTATTTTCGCGACAACCGGTGCCACATACCACAGGCACTTCGCCAACACGCTCGCGGACTTCATCGGCAAGCTCGCCCGAAGCGCCACGACCTGCAGCCGAACCGCCGATGACCATTGCATCCGGAAGGCAATTAAAGAGAAGTGAATCGGCAATGTCCGAAGTCGTGCGGTCGTTGAGATAAACCTCCCCCTCGCTCGTGATGAAGTGAAAAAGCTTGAGGTCGTCCAAGCGCAGCGCCGCCTTGCGACGCATGGTGTGAGCGAAATCTCGGTTAATCAGCCCGAGATCACCGGCCCAGGCACCGCAAAAATTGCAGCGCGTGAACTGCGCGTCGACGGCAGCGCACAGCTCGATTGTGGCATCACCATCGTAAATAGCCTCAGCTCCCCAAGGGGTCGACAGATCATGGGATAGAGCCCCGATTACATAGCCCATCGATGCAAGGGTTGAGGGAGAAACGTGCTGCTCATAGGGCATCGAGAGCTCATTGGTAATCAAAATGCCATCGACACCGCCCTGCTGCAACGCCTCGAGATCGCGCTTGGCGGCTTCCACGACCTGCGACACGCTTCCGCCCGGGTAATACAGTGGATCGCCCGGCAGAGGACGCAGGTGCAGCATTCCGATAACCGGCTTTTCGGTCTTGAACATCGAGGTTAAAAACGACATAACGTGCTCCTTCGTAGGGTTATTGCAGGGACGTTACTCCCCCAGCACCTCCACGTACACTTTTCGCTTCTGCGGACCGTCAAACTCCGCAAGATAGATGTTCTGGGCGCCTCCGCACACGATGTGGCCATCTTGGACGGGAAAGAAGCAACTGTTTCCACAAATCATGCTCTTGATATGCCCACACGAGTTGTTGCCGGTAGCTCCATAGCTCGGCAGGAAGTGTGCATGCGCATAGGGGGCATCGAGTGGGGCGATGCGATCAAGCGTCTCCATAAGATCCGTCTCCACGCAGGTCAGCCCCTCATTTACCACGATTCCACAGGTCGTATGCGACAAAATAATCGCTGCCAAGCCATTGGTCACCGAGCTGCGTTCGATGGCAGCGTGCACGTCTTCGGTAATATCGATGAACTGGTCCGGAGCAGTCGATAGATAGCTCAATGTCTCGAGCGTCACCATGTTTACTCATCCCCTTCAAGAAAACGCAGGGCATTACCCCAGTAGAGCCTTTCTCGCGCATCATCGCGCATGGGCACGGTATCGAGCGCCCGCTTGAGTTTGAATGCACGGAAGCGCGGCGTATTGCTGGCGAACATCACTTGGTGCGATAGCGCGCGCTCATACCACAGCGGCCCCATATCGACCGTGAAAAGACGCTGCATCATCTCCTCGGGCGAATCGATGTAAGTGATAGAGGTGTCCGTGTAGCAGTTGGGATACTTGAGCAGCATCGCCACGGTCTCGCGCACCCAGGGCCAGCCAAAGTGGGTCAAACTAAAGCGCACATTTGGATGCGTTGCGATTGTGTGCTCAAATGCAAGCGGGTTACTGCGCGAGAGCTCTGCGCCAGGTTCCCAAGACATACCGGCATGGAAAACCACCGGCTTGTTATAGCGCTCGCACAGCTCGTAAAGCGGCTCGGCCACAGCATCATCGGGGACAAAACCCTGCTTTGCAGGATGCAGGCAAAGCCCCTTTGCCCCCAACTCGGTAAAGGCGCGCTCCAATTCGTCTGCGGCACCGCTCACCTGCGGGTCTACGCTCGCAAATCCCCACAGACGATCGGGATGCGCGGCAACCAGCATGGCAATCTGGTCATTGGTGCCAAAGTGCCCTCCGCATGCCGTGGTTACATCGAGCGGCATGAGCACGCTCTTCTGCACATCGCAGACGTCCATCTCGACTTGAAGCTCATCCCAATCCATGGGGCCCATATGCCCCATACCAAATTCTCGTGACCAAAAGCCGAATCCATCAGGCTCATCACCCGGCTTACAGATCTCGCCGTAGAGCATAGGATGGACCAACATGTCGATAACCATTTCGTACTCCTTTCCAGGCATTTGACCCTAGTACGGCTCAAACGAACCAATCACTCGGGACGACAGCTCAGCGCCCGCCTTCATACACGCCGGAATATCAAGGCCATCGATCACGCCCTTGGTAAACCCGGCAATATACGAGTCGCCGGCACCCACGGTATTAACGACCTTCTCCGCCGGTACGATCCCGCACTCATAGAAGCGCTCACCGTCATAGGCAATGCTCCCCTTCTCGCCAAGCGTGGCAACCGCAACGCGCGGTCCCAATTCCTGCACGTGGCGTACCCAGTCTCGCAGCTCCGGAGTGTCCTCTTCAAACGACATGAACGCATAGTCTACGTAAGGAAAATGAGCCTCGCATGCATATTCGGGATCCTGGCTGAACACCGAGAAGTCCATAACCACCGTCTTGCCCGCATCATGCCATTCGGGCAGGAGGTCCAAACAATTGCCAAACAGGTCGGTATGAATGATGTCATGCTCTAGGATAAACGCCCGGTCATCTTCATTCGGACGATATGTCTCCATTACGCCATCGATTGCCTCGAGATGCACGCGATCGACGCCGTCTTTCAATGCCATGAGCATCACCGAGGTGTCGCCATCCTCCACCCGCAGATGTGAGATATCGAACCCCTCAGCGGCCAGCGCCTCTCTCATCTTGTCTCCGTACTCGTCCTTGCCGACAACCGACACGGCGGATACCGAAACGCCCATTCGTGCAAGATGGATACCCCAGTCAATGCCGTTACCAGTCGGATAGAACACGCCGATGTTCTGATAGACGTCCGCACAGCAAAAACCAGCCGCGCACGCTTTAATACCCATGGTCTTCTCCAATGTTCAAAAGGGGACCCACCACATGGCGAGCCCCCTTTTCGCGTTTTGCTTATTGTTTTGCATCGGCTGTCCAAGGCCTCATAGCCAGACCGCCGTACGCTTTCTTAAGCTATTCGACGATTGGTGCTCCGTGGCCCCAAGAACCTTCCATGCCGCACACGGTCGAGGCAAACCCGGCAGCAAAGTCGAGCGCGCGCTCGATGGCCTCGGCGCCATCCTCACCACGCTTGACGGAATCGAGATAGCACATCAAAAACGAGGTGAGGAACGAGTCGCCCGCCCCCATGGTGTCCTTCATGTCCGTCACCGGTTTAGCCAGCTGGCGGTAATAACGCTCGCCGTCGTAAGCAATGCAGCCCTCGGCGCCCGCCGTAGCCGACACAAAACGCGGACCCAGACCCTTCACCCATGCCAGACGCTCGCGAATCTCGTCCTCGCTCGCGGCATCCGCCGCACTAAAGAAAGCGAAATCGACGTAGGGCGCAATCTGCTCGTAGTACTCGTCGGTGGAGTCGTCCGAAAAGTCAAAAGAGACCGTGACGCCCGCAGCCTTCAACTTGGGCAGCTCGCGCTCGGTAAAGCAGTAGTTGCCCGAATGAACCACATCGAACTGCTTCATGTACGCAAGGTCAAAGCGATCAAGGACATAGCGCGCATCGCCACGGATACCGCCCTCGTTGGAGCCAAGGAAGACACGGTCACCGTCAACGACGGTCACGCGAGCCGCCCCGTTCTCGCCAATCATCTGCTCGCACTTGTCAAGCTCGATACCCTCATCCTCGAGGCTTGCAATGACATGCTCGGCAGCGGCGTCATTGCCAAAAATGCCCATGTATGCAGAGCGTGCGGCACCGCATTTCTTGGCATAAACGGTGAAGTTCACCGCATTGCCGCCGGGATACATGGTGTGGATATGCTCGTAGCGATCGACGACGTTGTCGCCAAATCCGAGCGCGTTAACGTTAAATGCCATGGCCTTTGCCCCTTCTAGTACTCGACAACACCCATATAGCGGCGGAAATCGGGATCGTGATCAAACACCTTGCCGCGTGCGGCGCGCAGCTCGCAGTTCATGGCGTAGAACAGCACCGGGTCCAGATAGGCACGGACGCTCGCCGGCACGGCTTCCATACCGTACTCCTTGGCATCAAGCACCATCAGCGTATCGGTATGCGTCTTAAGGAACGCCAGGGCGCGCTCGTCCATAGCACGGCACTCGCTGGAGCCCATCTGCAGGAAGTAAAAAACGCCATCCTGAGTAGCCTCGAAGGGGCCGTGGAAGTACTCGGCAGAGTGGATGTAGCTGCAGTGCTGCCACTGCATCTCCATAAGAGAGCAGATAGCGAAACCGTAGGTCTGGCTAAAGTTGGGACCGCTGCCCAGAATGTAGAAGAACTCGTGCTCCTGGCAAAGCTTGGCAAAGCGATCGCCCAGCTCGGCATTTACCTTCTCGCGTGCCGGAGGAAGAATTTTATCCATCTCAGCAATACCGGCATACATATCGGCAAGATCGGCGTAGCCCTCCTGCTGATCGAGCAGCTCGGCCGCAAGCGACAGCGAAATGCCAGCGGGGACCTCGGCCTGCGGCACGCCCTCGCCCCACGGGTAGACCCACGTGGTCCACTTGCCGGAGTCAATCTTGGATCCAGCGTTGTCGGTCTGGGCGATCACCGTAGCGCCGGCAGCAAGGGCAATCTCACAGCCCTCGACGACCTCGGGGGTGTTGCCACTGTGGCTACAAGCGATGACCAGGGACTTCTCGCCCAGACGACGCGGACGCATGATATCGAACTCGCGAGCCGTATAGATATACGAAGTGAAGGTGGTTGCCTCGCGCTGCAGAAGCTCATGAGCCGGGATCAAATCGATCATGGAGCCACCGCAAGCAATCCAGTAGACGCTGTCGAACTTGCCCTTCTCGGCAATTGCCTCTTTGATCAGGTCGTGTGCGTTCATATCCAGTTCCTTTCTTGTTTGGTCCACAATCAATGACGTTGGTTGCGTGGCCGATAGTTGTTTTAGTCAATCAGATATTTCTCGAATGCGGCCATGTTCTTGGCATCTGCCGCCGCCGGGTCATCATAGTAACGACCGTCCGTGATTTCCTGGCCCAGCATGCCGTCGAAACCATGGGCGTTGAGCGTGGCAACGAAGGCGTCCATATCGTGCTTGCCATCGCCCCACACCAGATGGCCATACGGATCACCGTCGATAAAGTGCATCTCGTGAATTGCCCCATCACCAAAGGCGGCAAACCAGTCCTCGAGCGTCTCGCCTGCAACGCCCATCGCGGTTGTATCAACCATGGGCTGTAAGTACGGGCTCGCGACCTCGTCAATCATGCGCTTCGCATCGGAAACCGTCGTCACAAGGTTGCTCTCCTCGGGACGCAGGCTTTCCATCGTAAGCACCAGACCGTGCTCGCCGGCATACTCCGCCAGAATGGACATGTGCTCGCGGCTGCGCTTCCAGGCTTCCTCGCGGTCCTCGTCCCAGTCGCCCCAGCCCGAGTTGACGGACATACGGTCGCACCCAAGTACCTCGGCAAGCTCAATGCCGTGCTTAAAGTACGCCAGGCTGCGCTGTTCATGCAGCGGTTTGCGTGCGCAGTATTGCCAAGGATAGACAACATTCTCGGGGCACAGAGTACGATACCTAAGCCCACGGTCTGCAGCTTTTTTCGCCAGGACCTCAGCCTCAAAGTAGCCCGTATGGTCGAGTGTCACATGCGGCTCCGCACACCACAGCTCAATGGACTCAAAGCCCAAACGCTGCTGCACATCAAGGAAGTAATCGAGCGACCACATGATGTAGTGGATATTCATGCCCGCAATCTGTTCGCGGCGCAGCGTCGGCTTGGATTCAGACATCCTATGCCTCCTCATTTCGATCGAACACGATTTGTCCGTCCGACATCGTCATATCAACCGAAAGATCGCGTGCGTCGCGATAATCGAGGTCGAACACATCCCGATCGAGCACGCAGATATCAGCAAGCTTGCCGACCTCGAGCGTACCCAGCTCGTCTTCGCGCATCAAATCGTACGCGCCCCCGGCAGTCCAAGCACGCAAGAGCTCGACAAGCGTCAGCGCGTTGGCCTCATTCACGGGCAGTCCATCGTCGAAGTATCCGCCGCACGCACTGTAGATTGACTCGCCCAGGCTCGGAATCAGCAGCGGCAAATCCGTACCACAGCACACCGTGCATCCGGAATCTTCCATGCCGCGGCGATTCCAGCTGTGCAAAAGTCGCGTCTTGCCAATTTGTCGACGCATCATCGACAGGCAATCCTCGCGCCGGTCCAGCGTCAGAATCTGCGGATAGACCTCGCAAATTCCACCTAACTTGCCAAACTTGACAAGATCGGTCGGATCAGAGTTCTCGAGATCGGTAATCGCATGGCGGCGAAGCAACCGTCCATGCTCGTCTCGAGGCAGCGAGGCATAGAGCGCCACGGTGCGACGAACGGCGCCATCGCCCTGGCAATGCAAGGAATATCGGAAGCCGTCAGCATCAATTGCGCGCAGCTCGTTCTCAATCAGATCCCACTCTGGCTCCTCGACGACCGTCTTGCCGGCAGTGCCCGCATCGGCCGAGTCCTCATAGGGGTCTATCATCTCGGCAAGCCCCGCCCATACGCCGCGATCGGTCATACGGTTGAAGCCAGAAAAACGAACGAACGGTCCCCGGAAGCGCTCTCGTGCCTCGCGGGCATATGCCAGATTTGCACCGGCACCCACCGGCTGCGACATCATAGAGACGCGAACCGTCAGCTCACCAGATTCCTCACGGCGAGCCATTTCGTCGGCAAAGCCGTAGTAGTCATCAAACGCCATCTCCTTGATGGCGGTAACGCCGCGCTCGTTAAGCATGCTCATGTAGTCCGAATACCCGGCACGCACCTCGGGCAGCGCGAGGAAATCGCTCATCATGCGCCAGATCTTCTCGGCATAGCACGCCTGGGGTGTAAAGCCGTATCGCGCACTGGCGGCAGCGTTGAGAACGCAGGTCTCCGCTCCTGGTGTAAAGCAGACGACGGGGATATCGCCAAAACAATCGTCAAACACAGCTGCCGTATTTGCGTTCTCGGCATCCGATGCCAACGTTTCGGGTAGGCTGTGGCCAAAAGCCGCCGCGCAATCCGGATGATCTTCTTTCCATGCACGCAAGAGCGACACGGCCTCTTTGGCATCAGCGATGCCGGACAGATCAGACCCCAACGTCCGCAGCGCCCAGCCTGTATAGAAGGTATGCACATCGATCAGGCCAGGCATGACGGTACGGTCGCCCAGGTCAACTACCTCGTCCGCCTGGGTCAAATACGAAGCTACCTCACACTTGGTGCCAACCGCCTCAATTCGATTGCCACGGACCGCTACGAAACCTTCGAACGGCAGGTCCCCCGTACCGGTAAAGACGCTCTTAGACGTCAGGACCGTTAAACGATCAGACATCACAACCACCTACACCGGAAGCATGCCAGAGATTGCCGTTACGATCAGGCCAAAGACGACCATGAAAATGAAGAACTTCCAAATGGTCTTCCACCATTGGCCAAACGAAATCTTAGCCACGGCAAGGCCGGCGACCGTCATGCCCGCCACGGGACTGATGGTGTTGATGGTCTGATTAGCAAACTGGAGCGCGGTAACGGCAGCTTCGGGATTGAGGCCCATAAGCTCGGTCAGCGGACCCATGACGGGCATGGTGAGCGCCGCAAGTCCAGAACTCGAGGGAACCAGCAAAGAGAGCAGGCCAAGGACGATATACATAAACGTGGTGTAGACGGCAGCGGGTGCACCGGCGAGCGCAGTAGCGAGCGCCTGGAGGATGGTGTCGATGATCATGCCGCCCTCGGCGATGACCAGAATACCGCGAGCGATACCGATAACGATAGCAGCGTACGCAAAATCGGCGAGACCCTTAACGAACTCCTCAGCGATCGTCTGCTGGTCAAGACCGCCCAGGATACCGGCAAGCAAGCCCATGCCAAGGAACACGGCGGAAATCTCATTCATGTACCAGCCCTGGGTAACAAGACCCCAGACGATAATGCCCATACCGCAGGCAAAATCGATAAGTACGAGCTTCTGACGGGTAGTGAACTCTTCCTCGATGGAGGCATCGGTCACGGAAAACTCAACACGCTTGAGCTTGTCGTCCTCGTACGTAATGGACGACTCGGGGTTTTTCTTGACGCGCATAGCGTAGCGCATGGCCCATGCGATACCGACGGCAGTAAAGATGACCCAAGAAACGGCGCGCAGCCACAGCTGAGGATTGCCCTCGATGCCAATGATGCCCTGGGCGATCAAAACATTAAACGGGTCGATGGTCGAAGCACAATATCCCAGGTTAGGACCAAGGAAGCAGATGATGAATGCCGTCATCGAGTCATAACCGATACCCATCATGATGGGAATGAAGATGGCATAGAACGGCAGGGCTTCCTCAGACATGCCAAACGTAGTGCCGCAAATGGACAGCAACGTCATCGTAATGGGAATGATGAGGATGTCCTTGTTCTTGAGCTTTTTAATCACACGGCTCATGCCGGCATTCAAAGCGTTGGTCTTGGTGATGATTGCGAACGATCCGCCAATCAATAAGACGAACGCAACGACGTCGGCAGCCTCCTGGATGCCCTTAGTGGGCGCTTGCAGGACCGCGAAGATATCCTGACCCAGATTGATGGTCTCGCCGGTCTCGGAATCGGTGTAGTTCTTATCGACCTGTTCATAGGTTCCGGCAACGGCGACTTCGCGCTCGCCCGCCGCTGTCGAAATCGTCTTGCGCTGATACTGACCCGAGGGAACGATCCAAGTCAGGACCGCAAAGACAACGATCAGCAAGAACATGATCGTATAGACATGCGGTAATTTGAACTTAAAACGTCTGTTTGTCTTCTTCGCCTTCGTATCTGACATAGATACCTCCAAAGAACTCGAGACTGCATCGCATCTCGCTTCAACGCTTGCATAAGGCAAACGTTCTATGACGTTCTATAGATTACCAGCAGCTTTTCCCGTCATCAAGATAATTTCAAACTGATTGCCGCAACGCGGTTGAACGGTCGCGTTCGCGCCGTGAACGGTATGGAAGCGCCCGGTGAGATGATCCACCGGGCGCTTCCATTCGCAATGTCCTAGATGTCAAAAACGTAGCGAGACCCAACGATCCGCTGACGACCGATGATAAACGGCCGCCGTTGCTCATCGAAAAAGAAGGCTTCCATATAAAACAAGGGTTCGCCAACGGGGACCGCCAGCAACCGAGCGACCTCGGGCGATGCGCACGCGATCTCGAGCGTGCACGGGTCGGTAAACGCGGGCGTGCGGCCCGTTCGGTTGCGCACGAACTCAAAAATGGATTGGTTAGATAGAGGTGCCGTTGATAGATAGGCGTTGTCCTCGTAAACGTATATGTTGTTCTCGAGCATGACGGGGACTCCATCGGCAGTACGTACACGCTCAACGCAAATCAAATCAGTTCCAACGGGAACACCAAAGAACTGCGCTTCGGTAGAATCTGCCGGCAGTATCTTTCTCGAAATGACGCACGCCCCCGGCTCCATTCCGTTAACGCGGCATGCGTCCGAAAAACTCTGGACGTCATCCTTCTGGCGAATCTTGCGCTTAAGCTTGGGGGCATTGACAAACGTGCCTTTCCCCTGCCGCTTCGTTAGATAGCCCTGCTGGACGAGCTCCTCAATAGCGCGTCGCACGGTAACGCGGCCAACTTTATAGTTCTCAGCCAATTCGAATTCGTTGGGTATCCGCGCGCCTGCCTTGTAGGCGCCGGAGTTGATTTCGTTTTTAATGATATCGATAACCTGTTGGTACAGCGGTATCGCTGCTTTACCGTCAGTTAGCCCTTCAGTCGGTGGCATATACCCTCTCCAAGCACGATTAAGTCTAAAGCGGGCTCAGGGGCATTCAACAAGCCCTTAAGCCCGCATTAGCTTAAAGTATGCTAGGTGTCGCACCAAAATGTCGGGTATTTACTCATCAGACCCGAAAAACGCGCAACTACCGCGCTCCTAAGAAAGCGTGAGCAGCTCCGGCAGCTGGTCGATAATCTTGTCCGCGGCATCCTGGCTAAAGCCAAAGCGCTCCTCGCGCTTGGCAATGACCGTCAGGCCGGCTCGCTTACCCGCGGTAATGCCCGGAACGGAATCCTCAACGCAGCAGCAGCGATTCGCGGGCAGCCCCAGCAGGTCCAGCGCATGCAGGTAGATGTCGGGCTCGGGTTTGCTCTCCTTAAACTGCTCGCCGCTCACCACATACTCAAAGGCATCCGACAGCCCGCATGCGTTGAGCACTTCCTCGATGCTATCCATGGGAGACGAGCTGGCAAGCGCCACGCGAACGCCACGGCGCGGCAGCTCTCGAATCGTATCCACGGCGCCTGGGTTAATCAAAGCCTGATAGTCACGCGGACGCTTATGCGCCCACTCGTCCCAACGGGCCAACGCTTCCTCGCCAGTGAAGTGCCCCTTACCGGCGCGCTCAAACCAATCGACCAGCATATGCAGGAAGAACTGATGCGAAGTACCGACCTGCCCATTCAACTCCTCTTGAGTCAGATTAAGCCCAAGCTCCTTGGCAAACGCGGCAGTCTCGCCCAGGTAGTAATACTCGGTGTCGACAATGACGCCGTCCATGTCAAAGATAACGGCGTCGAACGGAAATGCGGACACGGCACCCTCCCTAACAAAAGGGCGCCCGCAAGCGGACGCCCGAACCATGCACTATCGGCGATTCTAACCCAGTAGCTGGTCAAGTGCCACCGCGATACCGTCTTCGTTGTTGTTGGCGGTCACCATCTGGGCCACGGCCTTGACTTCATCGACAGCGTTACCCATGGCGACGCCGGTACCAGCCCACTCGATCATGGACTTGTCGTTCTGGCCGTCGCCAAACGATACGACCTCGCTGGCATCGATGCCGAGCTTGGGCAGGGCACCCTCGAGCGCGCGGGCCTTGTCGATACCGGGCGCCGTGTACTCAAAGTACCAGTCGGCCGTAAACATGCCCGAAAGCGTCTGCTTAAAGGGCGCATACATCTCCTCGTAATGTGCCTGCAGGTAGGCCGGATCGCCCGCCGTCAGCAGCTTGTCCACAGGATAAGCATCAGCAACCTCATGCAGGCTCTCCACCTCGCGAATCTTAAGATCGCACGCATCGCGCTCGTATTTGACGATGTTTTTCTGCGAGCCATCCGGCAGCGTAATCATGCAATGGTACGAGTCCTCGACGTGCAAATCGCGACCGAGCGAAATCATAGGGATCACGTCAAAATTACGCAGGTGATCAATCAGGCGATGCAGCTCGTCAGCCGGCATGGCCTGGTCAAAAAGGACCTCATCGGTCTGAGCGTCGACCACATGCGCGCCATTAAAGGCGACTAGCAGACCGTCATGGTTTTGAAGGTCGAGCTCCTGCGCCAGAGCATGTAGCCCCCATGCGGGACGGCCCGAAGCCAAGATGAGCTTAATGCCCGACTCCTGCGCTGCGAGCAGCTTCTCGCGCGTACGCGGGCTGATGACCTTTTGGTCGTTGGTGAGCGTGCCGTCGATATCCATTGCGATGGCTTTGATTGCCATATGTGCCTCCTTGCATAGTTTTTATCGCGCACTATCTTATCCGAGCCGGGGCACGTTCGCACAGCGCGCGTATGACGGTTGCAAAACCACCCCATTTGAAACAAACGCAAAAAAGTACTTGCAAAGACGCGTTCCGACATATAAGTTGATAAAAGACCGCCGTTGCGGTTTTAAGTAGATCGAGCATATGAAATTTCAGTTTTTAGCGTGTAAGAGAAAGAAGATCGGCAAAGTACAACCCCAAACGCAATGACAACTTAATGAGGTAACTGCCACATGTGAGGCACCCAGGGCATTGCTGTCTCGATTTTGAGCACGATGCCTTCCGCCTTGCATGGGCCGTTCCATCCCGCCCCTGCAGCAACTGCCTCACGGGCTCATTGAAAACCGCATAGCACCCCAACGTCAGCACATCACCCACGGCAAGCACATCACTCACGACAACCAACACATCAACAAACAGCACGAACATCAACCGATTGGAGAAGCTATGACAAACCACCACGCAGAAGACGGCGATAAGAAAAGCATTCTGGATGCCCGCATTGAGCGAGCATATGCAAACGAATATGACGCCGCCTTTGCCGCCGCGACCATCAAGAACTACGCGTCGCTACCGCTCGCGACGATCTTGGCCGACCACCCTCAACTGCTGAAGCGCTGTACAAAGATCATGGGCGACCCCGACATTCGCAAGCTGACAGACCCCTATGCCCCAAAACGCGACAACGATTCGTACGTTCTTACCGTAGGCTGCCTAGCCCATATGCTTACGGCGCTCGACACGAAACTCAAGCTCGAATGGGAACCCGACGAGCGTCATGAACTCGAAAGCAAGCGGAACACCCTGCGCACCGCACTGTTCCTTCCGTTGGACGGCCTCAAGCGCTGCAACGTCGAGCTCAATACACAGGCGCGGCAAAAGCCCGGGACCACAGGGCAGAAAACTCCAAGACCCCATGCGGCCATCGTCGACCGCAACCGATATAACCGCATGACCGCGCATTTTTCTGCCGAGGGAGCAGCCATAAGGACGCTGATCGACCTGCTGTGCCTCCTGAGCATCAACGAGCTATTTGAGGGCTATCTCGCCCTTGTTCCCGCGACGGCACCCAAGTCGGTAGCAAAGATCATCGAGACCTGCAGACGCCAGTTTGAGCGCCATCGCAATGGCAGCGAGATGAACGCCAGCATCGCGCAGTACTACGCGGCTCATTACAAAAATGACGGATGTGCCCCTGTCGAGCATCAGCTGCGGCTCGCCTACACCACGCCCGCCGCAACGCTCTATCGCTTTGGAGCCCTTGGCGCTTGCGAGCCGCACGAACAGGCAGCCTGCCCCACAACCGAGCTCGATCTCAGGCTCGGACGAACCCTGTAGCCCGCCAGCCCCTCCGCGGGCAACAATCCTATTCCACAACACAACCAACAGAAAGGAGTCCTCATGGACACCAATCATTCCCCCATCATCAGCCCCCTCACCATGCGTGAATCCGCCCGAGGCATCACGCTCACCAGCATTTACGATGAGATGCTCGCCCGTCGCGAGCTCTCCGTCATGGGAAACATCGAAACCCCGATGGCCCACGACCTATGCCAGCAGATCCGCCTGCTCGATGCCACCGACCCCAGCCGCCCCATCACCATATTTGTCGCCAGCGCCGGCGGAAGCGTGCGATCGGGCCTTGCGATCTATGACGCCATGCGCCTCGCATCGTGCCCCATCCGCACCGTCTGCCTGGAATTCGCCGCGTCCATGGGCGCCGTGATCTTTATGGGCGGCGACGATCGCCGTATGGCGCCCCATGCAGAGCTCATGATTCACGACCCGCTGATCCCCCAGGGGGCAGGCGGCTCGGCACTTGCGTTGCAGGAAACCAGCCGGCGTCTCATGCAGACCCGCAAGACCCTCACGCAAATCCTCTCGGACCGCAGCGGCCTCACGCCCAAGCGCATCCAGTCCCTCACTGCAAAAGACACCTACCTTTCGGCCGAGCGCGCCGTCGAGCTCGGCTTTGCCCACGAAATCCTCTCGGCCACCAAGGAGGTCGCCCATGTCTAACCTCGCCAGCCGCCTCGCCGCATCTAAGTCCGCATCGTCCACCATCCTCGCCAAGGATCGAACGCTTTCCTGCGACACCCGCCAAACGGGACTCAACAACAACGCACTTGTGATCGGCCCCTCGGGAGCCGGCAAGACCCGAAACGTCCTCAAGCCCAACCTGCTGCAAATGAACGCAAGCTACATCGTGCTCGACACCAAAGGCACGCTCTGTCGCGAAGTGGGACCCGTGCTGGCAGCCCACGGTTACCGCGTGCAATGTCTCAACTTCGCCGACCTCAACACCGTCCCGGCCCTTGCGCCCGGCATCGAGCGCTGCGGCTACAACCCCCTGAGGCACATTCGCCGCAAGGCGGACGGCAGGCCCAACCAGCAGGACATCCTCTCGGTGGCAAAGGCCATCTGCCCCATCGAGGACAACAACCAGCCTTTTTGGGATCATGCGGCGGCAAACCTGCTGTCGTGTCTTATCGCCTACGTCACCGAACAGCTACCTGCCGACGAGCAGACGATCAGCTCGGTCATCAAGCTGATCGAGCACCTGCAGGACGGTGCCACGGGTCGATTGTTTGACGACCTGATCACGACCGACCCCCAAAGCTATGCCCTCTCGCTATGGCGACGCTACGCCATTACGCAAAATGCCGAGCGCATGCACGCGAGCATCGTCGGCATCCTTGCCGAAAAGGTCATGTGTCTGGGATTCGACGGTGCGGCACAGCTCTATCGTGAGTGCCATCAGGTGGACTTCGCTTCCATGGGACACACCCCCTGCGCCCTGTTTGTAACCGTGAGCGATATTGACCGCAATCTCGATCCGCTGACCGGCCTCTTTATTTCGCAGGCGTTTATGGGCCTCATTCGTGAGGCCGATAGGCAGCCCGACGGCAGCCTGCCCGTGCCCGTGCGCTTTATGCTCGATGACTTCGCAAATCTGCAGATCCCCCAGATCGACAACGTGCTCTCGATTATCCGAAGCCGCAACATCTGGGCAACGCTGCTGCTGCAGTCGACCAACCAGCTCGATGCGCTCTATGGCGAGGCACGCGCACGCTCCATCATGGGCAACTGCGACACGCATCTGGTGCTGGCGTTCCAGGATCCCGAGAGTGCCCGGGTGTTTTCCGACCGCGCCGACGCACTGCCCAGCACGCTCATGGCGACGCCGATTGATCGCTCGTGGCTCTTTGTGCGCGGTCGCACTCCCGAACAGGTCGAGCGCTTTAGGCTCGAAGACCATCCGCTCTACGGGGAGCTGCCCGAGGCGCAGCGAGGCCATGCGGAGGCCGAGATCTAGGCGCAGGGTTCTCGCAGCGCGCGGCGCCCCGGCGAAGATCCTTAAGGGCCGTGCGCCCCGGGGCCACGGCAAAGCAAAGGGGCCCGCATCCCAACGGATACGGGCCCCTTTCGGCATAAGCCAAGTCAGCCGTAAAAACTACTTGCGGTGAGCGCGGTAGAACTCGATGAGCGCCTGGGTCGAAGCGTCCTGCTCGGCCTTGGCGGCGTCGTCGTGGAAGGCAGGGGTGATCTGCTTGGCAAGCTGCTTGCCCAGCTCGACGCCCCACTGATCGTAGGAGTCGATACCCCAGACCGTGCCCTCGACAAACGTAATGTGCTCGTACAGGGCGATGAGCTCGCCGAGCGCGAACGGGGTCAGCGTGTCGCCGAAGATCGAGGTCGTCGGACGGTTGCCCTCAAAGCAGCGGGCGGGGACGATCTGCTCGGGCGTGCCCTCGGCGCGGACCTCGTCGGCCGTCTTACCAAAGGCGAGCGCCTTGGTCTGGGCCAGGAAGTTGCCCAGGAACAGCTCGTGGACATCCTGGCCGCTATCGGTTGCGGGGTTGGCAGTGTTGGCGAAAGCGATAAAGTCGGCCGGGACCACCACGGTGCCCTGGTGCAGCAGCTGGTAGAAGGCATGCTGGCCGTTGGTGCCGGGCTCGCCCCAGAAGATCTCACCGGTGTCGGAGGTCACGGCGCTGCCGTCCCAACGGACATGCTTGCCGTTGGACTCCATGGTGAGCTGCTGCAGGTAGGCCGGGAAGCGGTGCAGGTACTGGCAGTACGGCAGCACGGCGTGGCTCTTGGAACCGAAGAAGTTGACGTACCAGACGTTGAGCAGGCCCATCAGCGCGACGGCGTTGTTCTCGAGCGGGGTGTTGCAGAAGTACTCGTCGATGGCGTGGAAGCCCTCGAGGAACTGCTGGAAGCGCTCGGGGCCGAGCACGACGATCAGCGACAGGCCCACGGCGGAGTCAACAGAATAGCGGCCGCCAACCCAGTTCCAGAAACCGAAGGCGTTGGCAGGGTCGATGCCGAAGGCCTCGACCTTCTCGAGTGCGGTGGAAACGGCGACGAAGTGCTTTGCCACGGCCTCGGCGTTCTGCTCATCGGAGCCGTCGATGGCGCCCTGAGCCTTGAGCTGTTCAAGCATCCAGGTCTTGACCTCGCGGGCGTTGGTGAGGGTCTCGAGCGTGGTGAAGGTCTTGGAGACGATGATCACGAGCGTGGTCTCGGGATCCAAGCCCTTGAGCTTCTCGGCCTGGTCGTTGGGGTCGATGTTGGAGATATAGCGGCAGTCGATACCGGCGTCGGCATAGGGACGCAGGGCCTCGTAAGCCATGACCGGGCCCAGATCGGAGCCACCGATGCCGATGGACACCAGGTGCTCGATCTTCTTGCCGGTAACGCCCTTCCACTCACCGGAGCGCACGCGCTCGGCAAAGGCGTACATGCGGTCGAGAACCTCGTGCACGTCGGCGACGACATCCTGGCCGTCGACGATGAGCTGGCCCTTCTCGGTTGCCGGGCGGCGCAGTGCGGTGTGCAGGACGGCGCGGTCCTCGGTGGTGTTGATGTGCTCACCGGAGAACATGGCGTCGCGGCGCTCCTCGAGCTTCACCTCGCGGGCAAGATCGCACAGCAGCTTGACGGTCTCATCGGTCACCAGGTTCTTGGACAGGTCGAAGTGCAGGTCACCGGCGTCAAAGCTCAGCTTGTTCACGCGCTCGGCATCGGCGGCGAACCAGGCCTTGAGGTCGATACCATCGGCCTCGAGCTTCTCCTGATGAGCCTCGAGTGCCTTCCAAGCGGCAGTCGACGTAGCATCGATAGGTGCGGCAACAGTTGCCATAGAGTCCTCCTCAGCATACGGGCGCACGCCTCCATGCACCCGGACATTCAGATGGCACTATTCTAGCGCAGGTCAAGACTACAATCAGCGAGCGTTGCCAATCGGCCCCCAAACGGCAACCGACCAAAAAGGGACAGGCTTATTTTGGCAGGTCAAACGCTTTACCAACCAAAAATAACCCGTCCTTTTATGGCAAATATTAGGCCGCGGCGCAGACGCTACCGAGCAACTCACGCAGAGGAGACCCGATGCCCTCCAGCAGTTCGGGCGCGATAATGGCAAAAACGGGAACCTCGCCGGTGCCCACGACAGCAGGCACCTTGCCCTCCGAGACAATGCATCCATAAGGCACAAAGCCGTCTTCGCCGGCATCGAGCGCCGCCATGCGACGCGCGAGTTCGCGCGCAAAGCCGGCAGTATCGGCATCGACGATCGCCAGGACAAAGTCCACGCCTTCGTCGGTCGCCAGAGCCACGGCCTCGTCGATCAGCTCGTCTCCCCCGTCGCCCTCAAACGAGCCGCAGCGGAAAAGCACACGCTCGAGTAGGGCTCGATCAAGCGAGCCAAGTGCCGCCGAGACAAGCTCGTCGCGCGTATGCTTGTCACCGCCCAGCACAACCAGCGCCTTGGTGCCTCCGTAGTGAGCGACCAATCGTCCGCACCAGCGAGCCACGTCTCCATCCGCAACAAGGCGCGTCGGCATACCAAACCCATAATTGACCATCTTTTCCACAACCCTTCCGTGCGTATAGGCGGTATCAATCGTTAGGCCCATGCTACGAAGCGAGGTTTTCCGAGCTGTTTCGCACTCTTTAGAGCTGCGTTAAAACCCAATCCAACCGCACGACCATACCTACCAAAACAAACCAGTCCCTTTTTGACAGGTTTTGACGATGTCCGGACGAGCGGGTATTATCGAACAGGTATTCGATAAGAACATGTGTTTGATGAAAGGACACGGATGGCGCACGAGCAGCACACCTATATCTGCATCGACCTCAAGACGTTTTATGCCAGCGTCGAGTGCGTCGACCGTGGGCTCGATCCGCTCACCACCAACCTGGTCGTTGCCGACGAATCGCGCGGGCGCACGACCATCTGCCTCGCCATCACGCAGGCCATGAAGGACTTAGGGATTCACAATCGCTGCCGCCTATTCGAGATTCCCGATGGTATCGACTACATCACGGCCGTACCGCGCATGCAGCACTATATGGAGGTGTCGGCGCAAATCTACGGCATCTATCTGGAATACGTCAGCCCCCAGGACGTGCACGTCTACTCCATCGATGAGTGCTTTATCGACGTGACGCCCTATCTGGACCTCTATCACACCGATGCGGAAGGCTTCGCCTGCATGTTGCGCGACGAGGTCCTGGCGCGCACCGGCATCACGGCAACGGTCGGAATCGGCCCCAACCTATTCCAGGCCAAGGTAGCGCTCGACATTACCGCCAAGCACGTACCCAGCCGCATCGGCATACTCGACGACGAGACCTTTCGCAAGGAGATCTGGCCCCATCACCCCATCACCGACATCTGGGGCATCGGCCCCGGCGTGGCAGCCCGACTCGAAAAGTATGGCGTCTACGACCTGATGGGCGTCGCCGCCCTTGACGAAAACCTGCTCTACGACGAGCTCGGCGTCAATGCCGAATATCTTATCGATCACGCCTTCGGACGCGAGCCGACAACCATCGCCGATATCCAAGCCTATCGCCCGCAGGCAACTTCGACCACCACAGGACAGGTGCTCTCGAAGGGTTATGCCTACGAACAGGCCTATACCGTCTTGCGCGAGATGGTCGACAACGCCGTTTTAGACTTGGTCGATAAGCACGTGGTCTGCGACAGCATCTCGCTCTTTGTGGGCTACGCGAGCGAGCGCGCCGACATACGCCGCCTCGACGCCAGCGGTACAGCGCAGTATGTGGACGGATGCGGGCACCTGCGCTCGAGCACATCGAGTATCGAACCCACCGCAACCGCCGGCCCCGAGCTCGCGCCCCGTGCGCCCAGGCCCGTCCAACGCGATGACGAACGGCGCCGCCTAGTGCGCGAAGCGCAGGCAATCGACGGCATCTTTGTGGGAGAGCATGGCGGCAAACCGCGTGGTGGCTATGCCGCACTCTTTGCGCACTCTAACGCCTCGCGAAAGCTGCCCGAGCGTACCAATTCGTTTAAGAAGATCATGGGCTATTTTGATGAGCTCTGGGCGCAGACTGTCGATCCCAAACGACCGGTCAAGCGCATCAACCTGGGCTTTGGCAACCTCATGCCCGAGGAATTTGCCACCATCGATCTGTTCAGCGATATCGAGGCCGATGAGCGCGAGCGCGACCTGGCGCGCGCCGTCCTGGCCGTGAAAGGCAAGTACGGCAAGAACGCGCTCGTCAAGGGATTAAGCTTTACCGCCGGCGCTACCGCGCGCGAACGCAACGGCCAAGTTGGAGGACACCGTGCCTAGGCCCAAACAACAGCCCGTGCGCCCGCCGACCGCCTTCGAGCGCCTGGCGGACCCCGAGGGCAGACGCCGCGTCGCCGACCCCAACCTCACTGCCAACGGTGCCGTGCGTGCCAACCGCGCCGCACAGTTTATGCCCTTTGCCGCCCTCACGGGATACTATGAACTCGTGCGCAAGCAGGAAATCACCGTCGAGCCAAAATGTGAGCTCACGGAAGAAAAAGCCCTCGAGCTTTCTAAAAAGCTCGAGGGCCTCAAACGTGGCGACTTGGTTCGTATCACTTATTACGATACATACGGCTATCGCAGCCGCACCGGTATCCTCGACGAGGCGCTCCCCGCCTTCAAGCTCCTCAAGCTCCGAGACATCGCCATCGACTTCGACGACATCCAAGACATCGAACTGCGCGGACGAGCCTAGCCAAGGGAGCGCATCCAGGGCGGCGCTTACAGCGTCATGACGTAGTAGCCCGCGTCTTTCACGGCCGTCTCGAGGACACCACGATCAACCGGGTGCTTCGAGCGCACGCGTGCCGTGTGGTCCGCATACGTCACCGTTGCCCACACGCCATCCAGCGCATTGAGGGCATTGGCTACGTTCTGAGCGCAGCCGTCACAGCTCATGCCGCCGATGAGCAGCTCATCGCTATAGGGATAGTGTGACGCATCGGTATCCACCACAACAACCTTTTTGGCCTTCTTGCCGCTCGCGCCATCGCTGCAGCAACTCTTCCCGTGTGTCGAAGCGGCAATACGACGCAGTCCAAAAAACATGCCGACGGCAATGACGGCCAGCACGATGAGATTCGCAGGGTTGAGCAAGTCACTCATGCGTTCCCCTTTCAAGTAACGCTATCTAGATACCCCCATGGGGTGTCACCATCTTAACCCAAATTCATGTCCGTTCGGTCAATTAGTTTCCCTCTTCAAACTTTTTTGTTGACCATGGCTTACTTTCGTGTATAAGTTTTCCTAGGCTAACAACTGAGGACCCGAAAGGAGCATCGTGACTCGAACCATTGACATCCCAACATACCAAACGGCTGTCGTACGCAACTGCTCCCCTACGCTCGCAGGTATCAAGCCGGCTTCGCTCTTTACCTATCCCGGCGTTTACGCCAACCAAAACGGAAAACCCGGCGCCGCCCATATCGAAGAGCGACGCTCTCGCCTGCTCGCCGTCATAGCCCAATGCAACCGCGAGCTCCAGCCACTCGGAATCCATATGAGCGTTTTGGTCTGGCGCCCCTGCGGAGCGCTCATCTATGTGTACCGCCCTGCGGACCTCATGCGATACCTCTCCGACCCCCGTGCCACGACGGCGCTAGCCGCCGAAGGTTACGATGTCCACAACCTGCCCGCATCCCTGGTGCATCTCGCCGCGCGCATCACGCTGGCAAGCAGCAATGCCGCAGAAAGCGCCTATGACGGCAGCGTCTGCGCACTCGCGCGAAATAGGCACTGCGATACGGGGTGCATATGCGAGTTCCCCCACGAAATTGGCTATTTTTTAGGCTATCCCTACGAAGATGTCCATCAGTTTATCGTCCAGCACGGCGAAAACTATAAGGTCTTTGGCGCATGGAAGGTATACACAAACGTTGAGCAGGCGCTCACGACCTTCGATTCCTATCGCGCATGCACGCAATACCTTACCTACATCTATCAACAGGGCTGCACCCTGGGACAACTTGTCCAGGCAACCCGATAGAGCATACAAGACGCGGCCGCACGCCGCACAACCGAAAGGAAAACATATGAGCAAGATCGCCGTCGTCTACTGGAGCGGTACAGGCAACACCGAGGCCATGGCAAACTTCGTTGCCGAGGGTGCAACCGGTGCCGGCGCCGAGGCAGAGGTCATCTCCTGCGCCGACTTCTCCGCAGACAAGGCCGCCGGCTATGACGCCATTGCCTTCGGCTGCCCCGCCATGGGTTCCGAGGAGCTTGAATACGATGAGTTCCAGCCCATGTGGGATGAGGTCAAGGAGACCCTCGGCGACAAGAAGGTCGTCCTCTTTGGCTCTTATTCGTGGGCCGAGGGCGAATGGATGGACAACTGGAAGGCGGACGCCGACGAGGCGGGCGTCAATGTCGTCGATTCCGTCATTTGCTACGATGCGCCCGATGATGAGGGCGAGACCGCTTGCAAGGCCCTCGGAGCCGAGCTCGCGTAACGAACCCAGGGCCTCCAAAAGAGCCTGCATCAAAGCGCATCCTCATCCCTACAAAAGAGCGGGGGCTGGATTCAAGTCCAGCCCCCGCTCTTTAGTAACGGCAGTTACATCAACCGGCTACGAGATATTGCCCAAAAACGCCTTGGTGCGTTCGCTCTTGGGATGGTCGAAGACCTCGCTCGGCGTGCCCTCTTCCACGATAACGCCACCGTCCATAAAGACGACGCGGTCGGCGACGTCGCGGGCAAAGCCCATCTCGTGCGTCACGACGATCATGGTCATGCCATCGCGTGCCAGGTCGCGCATGACACCCAGAACGTCGCGGACAAGCTCGGGGTCAAGCGCCGACGTGGCCTCGTCAAAGAGCATAACGTGAGGGTTCATCGACAGGGCGCGGGCGATGGCCACGCGCTGCTGCTGGCCGCCCGAAAGCTGACTCGGCATAAAATCGATGCGCTCGGCCAGACCGACCTTGGTCAGCTCCTCGACGGCGATCTTCTCGGCCTCTTCCTTGCTGCGCTTGAGCACCTTCTGCTGCGCGAGCATGACGTTCTTTTTGACCGACAGGTGCGGGAACAAATTGAACTGCTGGAACACCATACCCAGATGCGTGCGCACCTTGTTAAGGTCGACACCCTTGGCGCACACGTCCACGCCCTCAACGACAATCGAGCCACTCGTGGGATGCTCCAGACGGTTGATGCAGCGAAGCATCGTCGACTTGCCCGAGCCCGAAGGACCCAGAACTACGACGACCTCGCCCTTATGCACATCCAGATCGATATCGCGCAGGACCACGTTGTCGCCAAAGGCCTTCTGGAGGTTCTTGATGCTGACGACGACCTCGTTCGAGTTATTGGTTTCGCTCATGATAGGACCTCCTTACAGACCGGCGATGTGATCGGCGGGCGTCGCGACAACCTGTCCGGCGCTCTTGGCGGGACGCTTCTTCTTGGTCTCGACCGTGCCCAAAAGCCTCGCCTCAAGACCGCTCACCAAGCGCGCAAGCGGCAGGGTGATGACCAGATAGAACAGGGCGGCAACCACGTACGGTGTAATGGAGCCCGTCGTGGCCACGATGGTGCGGGCGTTCATGACGATCTCGACCACGCCCACGGCCGCGAGCAGCGACGTATCCTTGTAAAGCAGGATGAACTCGCTGGTCAACGTAGGCAGAACATTGCGGAACGTCTGCGGAATCATAACGTAGAGCAGCGTCTGGAAGGCGTTCATGCCCAGCGAGCGAGCAGCCTCGTTTTGGCCCTTGGGGATCGATTGAATACCGGCACGGAAGATCTCGCACAGGTACGCAGACGAGTTCATGGCCATGACGATGACGCCCAAGACATAGTCGTCCACCTTGACGCCGGCCAACGGCAGACCGAAGAACGCGATATAGATCTGCAGGAACGCCGGCGTACCGCGAATGATATTCACATAGATGCCGGCAAGGCAACGCAGGATGCGCGACTTGGAGATGCGCATGAGCGACAGGGCAAAGCCAAAGGGGATTGCCAGCGGAAACGCCACGAGCACGATCGAGAGCGACATGAGGAAGCCCTTAAAGACGATCGGCAGGCTTTGGACCAAAATGACCGGGTTTAAGAACAGGCGCAGGAACATATTGGAGTTCCACGCCTCGACCCACGGCTGCCCCTTAAGGTCGGCCAGGAAGTTATCGAAGGCCGTCACGCCCTTGATCTCCACCGACGGAATCTTGGAGATCTTCTTGGTCGAACCGTCGGCGAGCGTATAGGTGCCGCTAAAGGCCTCATCGCCGCCCTCGACGGGGAAGGTCACGCCGTAAACCTCGACGCGGAAATAGCCGCCGGCAGGCGCCGTCTCACCAAAGTCAATCTTGAGCGTCTGGCCGTCAGCCTTGCACGTAGGTTTCATGGGCGTACGATCCATGAGGTCCTCGCCCGAGAGCATCGTCAATCGCGTGTCATCGGTACCAAACGTCGTGCCGTCGACAAACGTCAGCGAAAGACCGCTCAGCTCCTCGTCGGCATCGGCCTGAACTTCCCAAGTGATGCGCGTCTCGGTGCCGCCGACCACATCGCTACCCGAACCGGTATTGGGTCGGGCGGTAATCTTTGCGGTCTCAAGCGCCTGGGCGGTCGTGGGCACGCAGGCCCCCGCGCATACCAGGGCGAGCGCCACAGCCAGGGCACAGGCCAGCTTTTGGAGCATCGAGGGCAGTGGAAAACGCTGCTCCGCGGCCCCTTTGTTCAGTCGAGACAAGGTGGCTCCTATCGTAGAAGTTGCCGGCAAAACGAGACGGAAAAGCTCTCCGTCAAGAGAAGCGCAAAGGCCCTCTCCGCCAAAACGGAAAGGGCCCGCGCGCAATCAAGTAGCTATTTTACTTGATGTTGTACTTAGCCATGAGGGCGTCAACGGTACCGTCATCAGTCAGGTCCTTGATGGCCTGGTTGATGTCGTCCTTGAGCTTGGTGTTGCCCTGGTTGATGGCGATGGCGTACTCCTCGCCGGTGCTGATCTGCTTGATGGTCTGGCAGGTGTTGAACTGCTCGGCGGTCAGCTGGCTGGCAACGGAGCGGTTGGTGACTACGGCGTCGCCCTTATCGGACTGCAGGGCGCTGAAGCACTCGGTAGCGTCCTTGTAGGGGACGATCTTGGCCTTGGGGAAGTTCTCCTGGGCAAAGGCCTCGGCGGTCGAGCCAGACTGGACGATGATGGTAGCGTCAGCGTTGTTGAGCTTCTCGCTGTAGTTGTCGGCCGTGATGTCGGTGTTATCGACCTTGGTCACGATAGCCTGATCGTCCATGTAGTAGGAATCAGAGAAAGTGACTTCCTTCTCACGCTCGGGCGTGTCGGTGATAGCCGCGATGGAAACGTCATACTTGGCGCCCGAAGCGACGCCCGGAACCAGCGTGTCAAAGTCATTGTTGACATACTCGACATCCAGGCCCAGCTTGTCGCCGATGGCCTTGATGAGCTCAAGGTCAAAGCCCTGATAATCGCCGTTGTCATCCTTGTACTCAAACGGAGCGTACTCGGCAGAGGTGCCGACGGTCAGCGTACCATCCTTGACGAGCGCGTACTCCTTGGAGCCGTCGACCTTCTCGACCTTAGCGTCGTCAGAGCTGCTGGAACCGGCATCAGAACCAGAGGTGGCGTTGGACGAGCCGCAGCCCGTCAGTGCGAGGGCGAGCGCCATGGCACCCGTGGCGGCAAATGCGCCAAGCTTCTTGAGCTTCATAATCAGTCTCCTTCCGGTGACCTCGTTTGATTCAGAGGCCTGCAAAAACTGTTGGCTATTATGCACCTGGAATTACGAATCTGCAATGAGAAAACTGATTGAAACAAACCCATAACGTGAATGGAATACTCTACTTTGTGACAGTCATTACTGCTGCAATGACCTTAATAATCTAATTTCAGCTGCATAACCTGCAAGTTCGTTCGGAGTCTCCAAAATAAACGGCAGCGAACACAAACGGCCATTCGATACAATATTCTGCATAACCTGCATACCGCCACCAAATTCCTCGCTGCCAAGGTATCCCTTGCCGATGCACTCGTGACGATCTTTATGGGCGCCACAAGGGTTCTTCGAATCGTTGATGTGTACGGCATGCAAGCGATCGATACCCACCACGCGGTCGAACTCGTCGAGTACGCCGTCCAGATCATGGATGATGTCGTAGCCGGCATCGCTCACATGGCAGGTGTCCAAACAAACGCCCAGCTTATCGGACAGCTCTGGGCACTTGGCGGCAACGCCCTCGATAATGCACGCCAGTTCTTCAAAGCTACGGCCCACCTCGGTGCCCTTGCCTGCCATGGTCTCAAGCAATACCGTCGTCTGCTGTCCCTCAAACATCACCTGGCACAGCGTGTCGACAATCATCTGAATGCCGACGTCTGCCCCCTGTCCCACATGCGCACCGGGATGAAAATTGTAGTAGTTGCCGGGCAGCGCTTCCATGCGCTGCAGATCCTCGGCCATGGCCTCCAGGGCAAACTCGCGCGCCCGCTCCTTAGCGGAGCAGGGGTTATAGGTATACGGGGCATGAGCCACGAGCGGGCCAAAGTCGTTTTGCTCCATAAGCTCGCGCAGGGCCGCCACGTCATCCATGTCAAGGTCTTTTGCCTTGCCACCGCGCGGGTTGCGCGTAAAGAACGCAAAGGTATTGGCGCCAATGGACAACGCCGTCTCCCCCATCGCCCGATAGCCCTTCGTCGTCGAAAGATGGCACCCGATCGTCAGCATCTCCAACTCCCCCTCATCAGTTGCGGTGAAATACGGTCTATTGGTGCCTTATTTTGGCGCAAACAGACCGTATTCCACCGCAAGTTATAAAAGGGGCATCAGAGATGTGGGCCGCCAGGCACCACGGGCGCCGGCGTCATGATCCCCTACGCGTCAGCGCCAAGTCCTAGAGGGCTAGACGGATTGCATCGATGATGTGCGCGCAGCGCTGCGTGGCGGCTAGGGACATGATGGGGCTTTCGAGTTTCCCCGCCTGAATGAGCTGCGTCGCATGCTGGATTTCGCCGTAGAAATCATCGACCTCAAACGGGGCATTTATTTCGAGCGTTCGCCCGTCGGAGTACTTCACATGGGCGAGCTCGGGGCGATGGAGACGCTCGATTTCCAACGAACCCCGCTCACAGGCAATCGTTAAGCGGCTTTCATATGTTGCTTTGCCGTCGCACACCATATGAATGGGTATACCGCCGACGCTCATATGGATCTCGTCGGCCCAATCGACGCGGCCGCCCGATACGTCACGCCAGCGAACTTCACGGGACGAAACCTCGCACGCGCCCGCGAGCAAATCCTCAAACCAACCGACCGCATAACAGCCCATGTCATATAGACAGCCGCCCTGCAACGGATCAAGCAGATAGCCCGAAGGAGGCTCGCCGTAATCGAGCTTTTGCACGCTTTCAATCGAGACAATACGGCCAAGCTCACCCGACGCAAGCAAGTCCTTCACGCGAGTGCGCATCGGGCAAAACCGATTCTTCATCGCCTCCATAAACAGCACGCCGCGCTCACGAGAGGTGGAGGCAATCGAGAGAGCCTCTTCCTCGCTCAAAACGGCCGGCTTTTCGCACAGCACGGCCTTTCCGGCGCGCAGCGCGCGACAGGCCCAACGCGTATGCATGCCATGCGGAAGAGCCAAGTAGATTGCGTCGACATCGGGGTCGGCAATCAGCGCGTCATAAGCCGCATTGCCGTTATCGTCGACCGAGACATGGCCATGCGCAGCATCGATCGAAAACACTCGGCAAAATTCCTCGACATGTGCAGGAGTGCGGCCGGCCGCAGCCACCAGCCGTGCCCCGTCGACCTTCTTGAGCGACGATGCAAATCGATGAGAAATGTGCCCGGCGCCCAAAATGCCCCAACGAACCTCACGCGAATCATTACGTAAACCTCGGTCACCCACGATAGTCTCCCATTAGTTGCGGCGAAATAGTTCCTGCTGTTGCCCTATTCTGCCGTAAACAGGAACTATTCCATCACAAGATATAAAAGGATCATGAGGAGCGCGTTGTGCGGAAGGCTTTAAGCACAGCCGTTACGGGGCCAGGCTGGAAACGTCGGCGCACGTCATCGAGACGCTCGGGAATATCGATGTGCTGCGGGCAGTGACGTGCGCATTTACCGCACTTGACGCAATTGCTCACCAACTTGGGCTCGCTTGTGCGCACCGCGCTCGCCGTAAAGTATTGAGACAGCCCCGTAAACCAGCTGTGCGCATAGCTTGCGTTGTAGGCGGCAAAACATCCAGGGATATTGATGCCTTTAGGGCACGGCATGCAATAGCCGCATCCCGTGCAGGGCACACGGTTCGATTTCTCAAACTCCATCAACACGCGCGCAATCGTGTCGAGCTGGTTGGCCGTCATCGAATTCGGCAACGCGAGGTCTGCCAGTGACGAATTCTCGTCCACCTGCGCGGTATCGGTCATACCCGAAAGCAACATGGTCACCTGGGGATGATTCCACACCCACGAGAGCCCCCAAGCGGCAGGCGTATGCAAATGCCGATCGCATGCACCATCGAGAACAGCGCGCGCCCGCGGAGGCAATTTGCCTGCCAAGCGTCCGCCCAAAAGCGGCTCCATCACAAACACCGCGAGACCTCGCTCGGCGGCGGCCATGAGCCCCGCCGTTCCCGCCTGATATCGTTCTCCAGCGTAGTTGTACTGGATCTGGCAAAAGTCCCACTCATACGCATCGAGCATCGTAAGGAAGTCCGCCGCGCTGCCGTGGTACGAAAAGCCTATCTGACGAATACGCCCTGCAGCCTTTTGCTGCGCGATCCAGTCCTCGATGCCCAACGCCACCACACGTTCCCACTGGGCGGGCGAGGTAATGTTGTGCATGAGGTAATAGTCGATATGGTCAGTCCGTAGGCGGCGCAGTTGCTCGTCGAAGAACCGGTCGAAATCCTCCGCGCATTTGCACGAAGCATGCGGCAGCTTGGTTGCGAGCAAAACCTGGTCGCGCAAGCCCAGGCGCTCAAGCGACGCACCCACGCACGCCTCGTTGCCGGGATAGAGATAGGCCGTGTCCAGGTAGTTAATCCCCTGCTCCACCGCACGGGAAATGATGGCATCGGCTGTCTTCGCATCCGGACGTCCCGGCGCACCGGGAAACCTCATGCAGCCCAGACCCAGAGCGGATATTCGGTTACCACTTTTAGGGTCAACGCGGTATTGCACGGCCCCTCCCCTCCCATCGAAGCCCTGACAAGGCGAAACAAACCCGTCACGCCATCGAAACACATCGGAATCGCAATTGAGAACGTATCGTAACGCAGCAGAAATCGAGCCGTCACGGCACCGCTTTAACATCAGCAAAAAGCCCGATGAAAGGAGCCGGGCATCACCACGTGCGAGGACGCCTACCCCTACCCCGGCGAGCAATACATCCTCTCGGTCGACCGCCATCAGATCGAAGTCATGGACCATCTGGACGAGCTTCCCGCCACAGGCGCCGTCATCTTCTGCACCTTCCCCAAGGTCCGCGATGGCGTCGGATACCCCGCCCGCGTCTTTGCGGTCTGCCCCGCGGCATAAGCGCACAGCGCAATAGTTTCTTTTTCATAACAGCCGCCCCGCGCACCCACCAATCACCCTGGCAGCATACAATCCATCAGGCGCCCCTTACGCGGGCGCCTTTTACATGGGGAGATGATTCACATGCAGATCAACAAGGTCGCCTTTATCGGCAAGGGCGGCGTCGGCCTGCTCTACGGCAGCATGATTGCCAAGGCCCTCGGCAATGACGCCGTCGAATACGTTATGGATGACACCCGTTTTGAGCGTCACGCGAACGACGCGCTCACCGTCAACGGCAAGCCCTGCGATCTCACGTCCGTCCGTGCCAGCGAGGCGACGCCCGCCGATCTGGTCATCCTGACAGTCAAGACCACCGGTCTCGACCAAGCACTCAAGACTATGGAGCGCGTCGTGGGACCCAACACGCTCATCGCCTCGCTGTGCAACGGCATTACGAGCGAGCAAAAGATTGCCGAACGCTTTGGCTGGGAGCATACCGTTCTTGGTATCTGCCAGGGCATGGACGCCGTGTTTCTCAACGGCGCGCTCACCTTTACCAATGCGGGCGAAATCCGCTTTGGCGCGGCGGCCGGCACGAACCCCGCAACCATCACCGCAATCGACGAGCTCTATACGCGCTGCGGCATCGCCCATACCGTCGAGGACGACATCGCCCACCGCATGTGGGCCAAACTCATGCTCAACGACGGCATCAACCAGACCTGCATGGCCTACGGCGGGACCTACGGAAGCGCCACGGAGCCGGGCTCCGAGCAGCGCCGCTGCTTTGTTTCCGCCATGCGCGAAACGCTTGCGGTCGCCAACGCCGAGGGCGTTGAACTGACCGAGGCAGACCTGACGCAAATGGTGCACCTCATCGAGGGAATCGACCCCGCCGGTATGCCCTCGATGGCTCAAGACCGCATCGCAAGGCGCAAAACCGAGGTTGATGAGTTCGCGGGCACCATCTGCCGCCTCGCAGCCAAACACGATATCCAGGCACCGCAAAACGAGTGGCTCTATCGGCGCATCCGCGATATCGAGAAAAGCTGGTAGCGCCGACGCGCCGCATTCAACAGCCTTAACAGCAAAACCGCCGCAAGGGAACCTTTCCCCTGCGGCGGCCTTCATCTTCGTCTATGACCGGCGGCCGATCTCACAACAGTTAGCGTTGCGACCCCGGCACCTCGTCCTCATCGTCGCGGCAAAGAACCACGCCTGCGCTTCCCAGCAGCGTGGCCGCGATCAGCGCGCCGACCACGATAGGAGCAGCCCCGCATGTCCCCTGCATGCCCGCGACGAGCGCGGCCGTGGGACCAAGGCAGCCAAGCATCAACGCGACGGCGGCAACGGCAATATCTCGAGCATTCACAAGACCACTTCCTCCAAGAGAAAGACCTTATTTCTCAAGAACCAGTGTGCCCCGCATCCATACGCCCAGCGTACCGCCACGGTAAGGGCTCTGTTAACTCAAACGCATACATAGAACGGACGTCCTTACGTTGCCCTAAAGCTCGGTAAAGACGCCCGTCCGCCAAATATCCGTGATGCAGAAAAATCACCAACCGGTGTAGTAATCGGTGGTTCCGGCAGCGCAGCCGGAGTCATAGACCTTGCAATCACCCTTGGAGCCCGTAAAGGTCGAGCCCTGGGCCATATCGCCCGCGGCAACAACGTAATAGCCGTCGGAATCGCGCCAGAAGCCCTCAGAATCCTGAGTCCATTCGCCCGTGCGATAGTGATAAAGCACATTGCTGCTGTAATAGGTCTCGCGGCGCCCGTTGTAGTTATTGACACCCGCAGAGCGCGTCAGGCCCGATCCGTTCGCGTAGGACGCGGCAGACGCGTAAGACGGAGTGTAACCGGCGTTGTAGTACGAAGCCTGGGCGGCCTCGGCAGCCTCCGCCTCGGCGGCAGCCTCGAGCGCTTCGCGCTTGGCATCCTCAAGCGCAGCGCGCAGCTCATCGAGCTCGGTCGACTTGGCGTCGACCTCCCCCATCGTCAACAGGCTACCCGCACCGTCGATGCAACCCTGCAGCACAGCACGCTCGTCATCGGTAGCATAGTCGCCATACATATTCATAATGATCTGAGCGCGCATCTCAAGGGAATCGCGCTTGGCCTCCATCGAGGCGTTCCACTCCTGCATGGAACCATAACCATCGCCGCGATAGTCAACGGGCTGCACCAGCGTCGCCTCGGACGGCGTAGGTCCAACCGTATCGGATAGTATTGCCGCGTGGGCATCGGTTGCACCGGCGCCCGCCAAAAGTGCCACGGTCAGAGCGGCGGAAAGGGCGGCGGCTTTCGGTTTTCGTGAATCGATCCTCATGTAGCTAGAAACCTCCGTAGTGCGTTTTTGCTGCGTTTGAGCTGCGTGTGATTCGATCGCGCTGCATAGTACCCCGAGCAAATCGCGACCTGCGGTTTTACTCAAAAGGCGCACGTCAATTGCGTAAAACTCACATCCTCTTAACAGGAGTTTTCCACATCTCGATTGCATAAAGCATGCCAAAAACCCTGTTTTTGCACCCGCTCTATGCAAAAAAGGCGCCTGTGCAACCATTGTTCGCACAGGCGCCTTGAGCAGGCATTTTATGCAGTTATACCTATCGAGTCGCAAGGGGTCCTTGCACAAGTCGCCTTACTCGTCCAGCGCGGCGAAGGCCTGCTTCAGATCCCAAATGATATCCTCGGCGTTCTCGGTACCGATGGAAAGACGGATCGTGGAGGGCGTGATGTTCTGCTCGGCGAGCTCCTCGGCAGAGAGCTGGGAGTGCGTAGTGGTAGCCGGGTGCACGACGAGCGACTTGACGTCGGCCACGTTGGCGAGCAGCGAGAAGACCTGCAGATGGTCGATGAACTTCCAAGCTGCCTCCTGGCCACCCTTAATCTCAAAGGTAAAGATCGAGGCACCGCCGTTGGGGAAGTACTTCTGATAGAGCTCGTGATCGGGGTGCTCAGACAGGCTCGGGTGGTTCACCTTGGCGACATGGCTATCACCAGCCAGGAACTCAACGACCTTCTTGGTGTTCTCGACATGACGGTCAACGCGCAGCGACAGAGTCTCGGTGCCCTGGAGCAGGATCCAAGCGTTGAACGGGCTGATGCAGGCGCCCTCGTCACGCAGCAGGATGGCGCGGACATAGGTTGCGAAGGCGGCGGGACCGGCAGCCTCGGCAAACGAGACGCCATGGTAGGAGGGGTTGGGCTCGGCGATCTGCTCATACTTGCCGCTCGCCTTCCAATCGAAGTTACCGCCGTCGACGATCACACCGCCCAGCGAGGTGCCGTGGCCGCCGATGAACTTGGTTGCGGAGTGGACGACGATGTTGGCACCATGCTCCAGCGGGCGGAACAGATACGGGGTGCCGAAAGTGTTGTCGACGACAACCGGCAGACCGTGCTTCTTGGCGATCTCGGAGATGGCGTCGATGTTGGGGATGTCGGAGTTGGGGTTGCCGAGCGTCTCGAGATAGATGACCGTGGTGTTGTCCTTGATGGCGCCCTCGACCTCGCCCAGGTTATGAGCGTCGACAAACGTGGTCTCGACGCCAAACTGGGAGAGCGTATGCTCCAGCAGGTTGTAGGAGCCACCGTAGATGGTCTTCTGGGCAACCACATGGTCACCGGCCTGAGCAAGAGCCTGCAGGGTATAGGTGATGGCAGCAGCACCGGAGGCGACGGCGAGACCTGCCACGCCACCCTCGAGTGCGGCGATACGGTCCTCGAAGACGCCCTGGGTGGAGTTGGTCAGACGGCCGTAGATGTTACCAGCATCGGCAAGACCAAAGCGGTCGGCGGCGTGCTGGGAGTTGCGGAACACATAGCTCGTGGTCTGGTAGATAGGCACGGCGCGGGAGTCGGATGCGGGATCGGCGCTCTCCTGGCCAACGTGAAGCTGCAGGGTATCGAAACCAAAGGTGTGCTCGGGGTTGTTGATGAACTGGCTCATGATGATCTCCTTGATCGAACAAAAGTAAACAAATTAGAGAGAAGTAAGTCGCTGTCTCCTGATCACGCCAACGGGCGCAAACAGGAGCCCGGCATTCGTCTTGGTAAGCATTTCATATGCGGGCCTCCTTTCGCATCCCGGTTCCGTGGTCGGTTTAATTACCTACCGCCTTTGTGTGTTTTGAATAGTACGAGCATTGTTTCGCTCGGTCAATCACTTAAAAGCGCTAACCTGTTATCGGTTTTGTAGATAACGCTCGAAAGGACGGCGCCGATGACCCTCCAGCAGCTTCGTTTTCTGATCGCCGTGGCAGAGTCCGGCTCAATCAACGCCGCAGCTCAGCGCCTCTATACCGCTCAGTCCAACATCTCAAACGCCGTCAAAAGCCTGGAGCAGGAACTCCACCTGGAGATCTTCACGCGCTCTAGCCGCGGTGTTGCACTCACCAACGACGGCACCGAGCTTTTGGGTTATGCGCGCCAGGTCGTAGAGCAGGCCGACATGCTCGAGGCCCGCTACGAGGACGGCGGTACACCTCAGGCCCGCCTCGCCATTTCCGCCCAGCACTACGCCTTTTCGGTCGAGGCCTTTGTCAACGTGGTCGAGCGCTGCCGCGACAGCAAGTTCGAGTTCATCATGCGCGAGACCACCACATCGCAGATCATCGATGACGTCCGTGCGTTTCGCAGCGATATCGGCATTCTGTATCTGGATGACTTTAACACCCGCGTTCTGCAGAAGGCCTTCGCCGATGCCCGCGCAAGCTTCCATCCCCTATTCGACGCGACGGTCCACGTCTTCGTTAGCGAGCGCCACCCGCTCGCGCGCCGCCCTCAGCTGTCCCTTGCCGACCTCACGCCCTATACGCGCTACAGCTTTGAGCAGGGAACCTCAAACTCCTTCTATTACGCCGAGGAACCTTTTAGCTATATCCCTTGCGACCGCAACATACGAATCTCGGACCGCGGAACACTTACTAACTTACTTATCACGTCGAACGGTTACACCCTGTCGACCGGCGTCCTCTCCAATGAAATGCAATGGGGTATGGCATCGATCCCGTTAGCAGACGCCCCAACGATGCACGTAGGCCATATCATGCACGACGAGCGCAAGCCCTCTCCCCTCTTGCAGCAATACCTCGATGAGCTCAACCGCATCATCCATGCCAACTAACTGTCGGAAGACGGGGTAGAAATCATAGATTGCTAGCCCCCGGCGGGCATGGCGCTACAATGGTCACTCGCACGAAACATACCCAACGAAAGGAACCATGTGAAGGTCATCATCTATACCGACGGCTCGGCCCGATCAAATCCGGGACGCGGCGGCTACGGCGCCGTGCTCAAATACACCAACCCCGCCGGCAAGACCTTCACCTCCGAGCTTTCGCGCGGCTACGCCAAGACCACCAACAACCGCATGGAGCTCATGGCCGTTATCGTGGCGCTCGAGGCACTCAACCGCCCCTGCGACGTCGAAGTCCATTCCGATTCGCAGTACGTCGTCAACGCCTTCAACAAGCACTGGATTGACGGATGGAAAAAACGCGGCTGGAAGACTGCCAACAAGCAACCTGTCAAGAACCGCGATCTGTGGGAGCGCCTGCTCACCGCAAAGAGCAAGCACAAAGTGGAGTTCATCTGGGTTAAAGGGCATGCCGGCCATGAGCTCAACGAGCGCTGCGACGAGCTTGCCACCACGGCGGCCGACGGAGCCAACCTCGATATCGACACCGGCTTTAACGAGAGCGACCTGTAACGGCGTTTTCGCACGCTATTTCCTGCCCCCTCGCGCTACACTCATCCTGTAAACCGAACAGCACGAGGGGGATACATGCTGCGTATAGCGACCATCGGCACATCCATGATTACCGACGACTTTATCCAGGTCGTCAACGCCAACGACCAAGCCGCGTTTGTGGGCACGCTCTCGCGCAATGCAGATCGCGGTGCTGCCTTTACCGCCGAGCGCGGCGGCGAGCGTAACTTCACCGCACTTGACGAGCTTGCGTCCGCTGCCGACGTCGACGCCGTCTATATCGGCAGCCCCAACGCACTTCACTACGAGCAGGCCCTTGCCTGCATCGCCGGTGGCAAGCACGTCATCGTCGAGAAGCCCTTCTGCGCCACCGAGGCGCAGGCGCTGGAAGTCTTCCGCGCTGCCGAGGCAGCAGGTGTCGTGGCCCTCGAGGCCATGCGCCCGCTCCATGACCCCGCTTTCCACGCCATCGAGGACGCCCTGGGCGAGATTGCGCCCATTCGTCGTGCCTCATTGCGCTTTGGCAAGTATTCCTCGCGCTACAACGAGATTCTCGCGGGACGCTCCACCAATATCTTCGACTGCAATATGGCATCGGGTTCCCTCATGGACATTGGCGTCTACACCGTCGAGCCCATGGTCGAGATTTTCGGCATGCCCTCCGGCCTTACGAGCATGGCTACTCTGCTCGACCCCACCACGCGACAGCTCACGCACGGCCCCATCGACGGCTGCGGTTCTATCCTCGCCAGTTACGGCGGTGGCCGCATCTCCGTCGAGCTCGCGCACTCCAAAATTACGAATGACCTGCTGCCCTCGCAGATCGAAGGCGAGCGTGGCACTATCCAGATCGACCATCTGTCCACGCCCCGCAACGTCCGCATCGACTATCGCGGCGATGTCGTACGCGGCTCAGCGACCGAGGCACCGCGCGAACAGGGCGACAACGGCCGCGTGCTCGACCTGCCCAAATCGAGCAACACCATGGAATACGAACTCACAGACTTTATCACCGCCATCGGCGGCATCGATAACGTCAAGGAAGAGATTTGGGAGACCCCGGCGGGACGCCACGAGCTTGGCCACTACCGCGATGTCACGCTCGTCTCACTGCGCATCATGGATGCCGTGCGCCAGCAGGCCGGCATAACCTTCCCGGCCGACGCAGGCAAGCAGGCATAGCGATGGGCTTCTTCGATACGTTCTTCTCCAGCGTCACCAGCGGCAGTCGAGAGCCTCAAAAGCCGTCAAACGTCGAGCTCGAGCTGCGCCGCAGGCTTACTGTGCTCGCAAGCGACGGGGTCACTCAAGACACTCCCCTGCGCTATTTCCTGCGCTGGGCGGGGCAAGTCCAAGGCGTTGGTTTTCGCTTTACCAACACCAACCTCGCGCAGGCACGCGCGCTCACCGGCTGGGTGCGTAACATGGAAGACGGCTCAGTCGAGATGGAGATACAGGGAGCTCCGGCAAACATCCTATCTCATCTCGAGGCGCTTCATGCCTCCTACGAGCGCATGGGGACGCGTTTTCGCCTCGTAGACGCCCAGGTCCGAGCCCCACTTGCCAATGAAGACGGTTTCACTCCTCATTATTAGTATTGTGTGCTAAATACGGTATCATTTACCTACGACCGTTAGTAGAAAAGAGGCGAGGCGCATGGCGGTGCAAAGAAGGAATACCAGGCAGCGAAAGCTGGTTCTTGACGCCGTGCGCCAAAGCTATAACCATCCCACCGCCGACGAAATCTACAACGTCGTGCGCGCGCAGGATGACAAAATCAGCCGCGGTACGGTCTACCGCAATCTTAATCTCTTGGCAGATGCCGGAGAAATCCTCTCGATCAAGACGCCGGGCGGGAGTCGCTTCGATCGCACCATCGAGCCGCACGCACATATCATCTGCACCTCGTGCAGCCGCGTCATCGACGTACCGCTCCCCTTCGATGCCCAGCTCGACGCCAAGGCGTCCGAGCAAATCGGCTGGCACGTCACGTCGCACTACACCATCTTCGAGGGTCTCTGCCCTGACTGTCGGTAGATGTTTGGAACATGCCTTAAAATCCACCTTTCCGCACTTTGCAGCAAAAAGTAGATTTCTAGACATGTCCCAAATGTCTACTCAGCAAGTAGACGACGCAGCTCTTCTTCGACCGTGCGCACGTAGCGGACGCGGTCGTTAATGCCACGCATAGAGGGGTTGCAGCTCTCCATCAGATAGGGATGGCCCACGACGTTGAGCATGTCGCGGTCGTTTTCGTTATCGCCAAACGCCATCATCTCATCGGGCGAAATCCCCAGGGCACGACCGTAATCGGCAAGCGCGGAGCCCTTGCCCGAACCGAAACCGATAAAGTCCGTCCATTCGGTTCCCGACGTCATCACGTCGACACGGTCGCTAAAGAGGCGCTCAAAATGCTCCAGCGCCGCCGGCTGATCCACCTCGGGCGTCTGGAAGGCAATCTTAATGACGTCCTCGTCGATGTCCTCGGGACGGTCGACCACCGCCACGTCGCAGTGGACCTCATAGCGCAAATGGTCGACGAACGCATCGTTGCCGCTCATGGTGTAGAGGTGTCCCTCACACGAAAGGGTCACGTCGGCATGGGGATACGCAACCACAGCATTCGCGATATCCATAGCAAGGCTACGCTCCATAGAGCGCTTGACCACGGCACGCCCCTCGCTCATCACCAGGGCTCCGTTTTCGCATACATAGGCGAGCTCATCGGCCACCGGGGCAAACAGGTAGCGCAAGCTCGCATATTGACGACCACTCGCCGGCATAAACACGATACCGCGACGATGTAGCTCATCGATAAGCTCAAAGGCCTCGGAACGCGGCTCGCGCTCCCCCGGATGCAGCAACGTGCCGTCCAAATCGCATGCAATCAGCTTGATTCCCTCAAGACCCATATGCTTTCCCCCAAAGCACCTCATCAACAGTAAGACGGACTTTGAATAGCTGCCTCTCAAAGTCCGTCTTACTCATACGCACGTTAACCGCGCGCCTTCTTTACGATGGTAAAGTCCGGAGCCATGCTAACGACGACCTCCGCCGCACTCGACGCAAAGCGCCGGTCCGTATCGAGTTCACGGGTAACCACCGAGAGGCGAACGCCCTCGATACCCCGGAGCATGCGGCCCAAAACAGGCTGCACCGGCGTATACATGCGCACGGTATGCTCGTCCGAGTCGCCCCGGAAGAGCGGCGCATGCATGTTGCCGATCTCCCAGCACGCATGCGCGAGCGCAATCGGATCCATGCGGTCGACTTCGACCAAATAAACCTCGGCGCTGCGCAGGCGCACGACAACCGCCACGGGCACCACGCCCGAACGGTCAATGGCGAGCACGTCGCCGTCGGCAAGACGACCACCGTCGGTAGCATCCAGCCGAACATCGATCGTGCGCCCCAGCTCCGTCACGCCCACAAACACGCATACATCAGCCTGGTCCCAATCGAGCAGTAGCTCATCGACCTCAAAGACACCGCCCAGCTCCCGGCGAAGCAGGAGTTCATAGGACGGATCGTTGAGATTTCCCAAACATGTCGTCGAAACCAAGCGTTCAGGCATGCTCTAGCCCTCGACCTCGACGAGCTCAATATCAAAGTTGAGGTCCTTGCCGGCCAACTCGTGGTTGGCGTCGAGCGTCACGGCCTCGGGCGTCACGTCAATGACGACGGCGGGGACAGGCATGCCGCTCGGCGTGGACAGGAAGAGCTTCATGCCCTTCTCGATCTGCTCGATGTTGGGAACCTGCTCGGCCGGGAAGGCAATAACCATCTCGGGATTGTGCTCGCCGTAGGCATCGGCAGCCGGGATGTGCACGGTCTTCTTCTCGCCCACCTGCATGTCGACAACAGCGGCGTCGAAGCCCTTGATCATCTGACCGGCGCCGCAGGTGAACTCCAGCGGCTCGCCGCGATCGTAGGAGCTATCGAACTGCGTGCCGTCATCGAGCGTGCCGCGATAATGGGTCTTGACCTTCTTGCCCTGGTTGGACATGGTAACCTCCGTAATAAGGGCGGCGCACAACGCGGGCCGCCATGAACATATGGCGCTAACTATACCCTAGTCATACAATTCAATGACAGTTTGCAAAGAAACGCTGCAACCGGAGGAACCATGGCATATCCCGTATTTGACCTACACTGCGACACCGCTGACCGCATCGGCTGGGCCACGCTCGATCTCGACCTGCGCTTTACCGCCGGCACCGACGGTTATTTCCCCGGCGACGAAACGCATCCGCAAGATTTCGATCTCATCGAGGGCAACGCCTGCGCCATCTCGCTCGCAAAGATCGGCAACACGCCGTGGGCACAGTGCTTCGCCACGTTTGTCCCCGACGAGATTCCCGCCGCCCACGCCGCGCGCTTCCAGGCGCAAATCATGGCGCATATGAGCGGCCAGGCAATGCTCAACCACGACCGCATGGTCAACGTACGCAGCGCCGCAGACATTCGCCCCGCGCTCAAGGACGGCAAGGTCGCTTGCATCCACACCATCGAAAACGCCACGTTCTTTGCCGAGGACCCCGCGCTGATCGAGGTGCTCAAGAGCTTGGGCGTGCTTATGTCGTCACTCAGCTGGAACGCGCAGGGACCGCTCGCGAGCGGGCACGATACCCACGCCGGCCTCACCGCCGCCGGCATCGAGGCACTTACGCAGATGGAGCACGCCGGTATGGTACTCGACGTCTCCCACCTCAACGATGAGTGCTTTGACGAGGTTGTCGCCCACGCCACGCGCCCCTTCGTCGCCAGCCACTCCAACTCCCGCACCGTCTGCGGCGTCAAGCGCAATCTCACCGACGACCAGTTCCGCACCATTCGCGACATGGGCGGTATCGTCGGCCTCAACTACTGCAGCGAGTTCCTTTCCAACGACGCAACCGACGAGACCGCTGCAGACGTCACCTTCGACCAGCTGGCGGCACATATCGAGCACTGGCTCGACCTGGGCGGCGAGGACGTCATCGCACTCGGCGGCGACTGGGACGGAGCCACGGTGCCCGCTTTCCTCTCCGATGCCAGCAAGATGCCCGAGTTCCAGAACATGCTTTCCAAGCACTTTGGCAAGACCGTGATGCAAAAGCTCTGCAGCGACAACGCGCTTGCCTTCTTTGAGCGCTATTAATTTCACATCCCTTGAGCGGGCCGGTATGCCGAACGGTCGACATGCCGGCCCGTCCCCAATCTGAAGGACCGCTTTTGACGCAGCAATTTACGATTACCGTATCCCGACCGGATGGCACATCCATCCCCGTCGTCGTTACCAAAAAGCGCGTCAAGAACTTCAACCTACGCGTCACATCGAGCGGTGAGGCCCACGCCAGCGCACCGCTCGGCGCCAGCCGCGAGCGTATCGAAGCGTTTGTGAAGCGCAACAGCGCCTGGATTATCAGCCGACTTGACCAGCGTGAGCAACATCAGGCGACGGCGCGAGAGCCGCTCAGTCCCTCGTCCATCATTGCGCTTTGGGGCAAGCCCATCACGGTACAAGATGCGCTCGATCACAACTTTGCATCGCCCGCACCGCGGCCCAAGCAGGCCACCTTCGCAAGTTTTATGGGCGCCGACAAATCGAACGAACGCCTACAGGCCGAGCGGCGCGCAATCCTCGACGGCCTGACGCCCGATGAGCTCCAGACCCGCATCGACCAGCTCTATGCATCCGAGGTCACCACAGCGCTGCGCGATATGGTGCATGCATACGAAATCGCAATGGGTATCGCCGTTTCCCGCGTTTCCGTACGCAGTATGAAGACGCGCTGGGGCTCATGCACACCCAAAACCGGCGCCATTCGCATCGCGCGCGAGCTCGCCGCCTACCCTGTCGAATGCCTCGACATGGTTGTCGCCCACGAGCTCGTCCACTTGCTCGAGCCAAGCCACAATCAGCGGTTTCACGCCCTGCTCGACACGTACTGCCCCAACAATAGGGCTCTGTCGCAGCGGCTCAAGCGGCCACCCCTCAACAAGCTCTAGCGTCGACTAGCGCACTCGCTCGATCTCGACGCCGCAGCTTGCCAGGGGAAGACCGACGGGAGCCCAAGGCTTATCGAGCTTAACACGCACGCCAAGCAGCAGGGGGTAACGACGCAGCAGCATCTGGGCCACACCCTCGGCTGCAGCCTCGATGAGCTTAAACGTATGCTCGCGCAGATATCCGTCGACATCGTGACACACCGAGCCATAATCAATCGAGGCATCCAGGTTGTCGTGCTCCCCTGCTGCACGCAGGTCGGCATAGAGCACCAAGGACACGATGAACTTCTGGCCCAGCGCGTTCTCTTCGGGATACACACCGTGGTTGGCAAAGACCTCGAGACCGTCGATAGTAATGCGGTCAGCATGGCGCAGGTCGTCATAGCTCACGTGGGGCACCGCCGCTGCGGTGGATATTTCGCCCCTTCCACGGCGGGCGAGCTCGGCGCCTTCAGTCTTGGTTGCATTCTCGGGCAGTTTCTTGTTACTCATCGCGATCGTCTCCTTCGTTTAGAACCCCGACCGCGCAAACTAACTACACGCGAATCGACAGGTTCTTTTTATCATCGCTCCAATTGCAAGCATTGCGCGCGGGGCATGCAAAGCAGGCGCGCGACGCTTTGTCGGCTGCATAGAGCAGACGCTCGAGCGGTTGGCTGTTCACGCGCAGCTTTCGATGGCCCAGAATGGCCGTCTTAATGGCCGCAGCATCGGCCGGCTCAAACGCTACGTCATCGGGCATGCCGCCGAGAATCGCATCAGCGACGCGTTCGCTTGCAACATCATGGGATATACCCGATTCATACTGTTCATCTTTGCCGATATCGTGAAGAAGTGCCGTGGCGTAGATGACCTCGCGGTCAAATTCGAGCTGTTCCTCGAGATTCTTGATCCACATAATGCGAGCGACATCGAGCAGATGGTCAATACCGTGGCGGCAGAAGATACGCCCCGATTCCAACTGTGCAATGTTGCCCAGGTGCCGCCGGAACAGGCCGTTGGCACAGATGTAATCGATACGAGGCATGGCACCAAAGGGGGCTAGGCCCGAAGCCATAAAACCGCGACGCGGCGTTCCCTCGTCAGTATTCGATGTAAAGTCGTTGACGACTCTCATAGTTAGCGTCCCAGCATCCTAAAGAATCGCTCCTCGAGCGACGGATCGGTCTCAAAGATGCCGCGGCGAGCGAGCGTCACGGTCTTGGTGCCGGGCTTTTGCACGCCACGCATCGTCATGCACATATGCTCGGCCTCCATCAACACAATCGCTCCCTGGGGAGCAAGATACTCCATGAGAGCATCGGCAACCTGCGCACACAGCTGCTCCTGCAGCTGCAGACGGCGGGCATAGACCTCAACCGTGCGGGCGAGCTTGGAAAGTCCAGCCACCCGACCGTTAGGGATATAACCAATGGCGGCCTTGCCATAAAACGGCAGCAGATGATGCTCGCACAGCGAGTAGAACGTAATGTCGCGCTCGATAACCAAATCGTTCGAAGCGACGGCAAAAGATTTGGACAGGTGCTCCTCGGCACTCTGGTCCATACCGCCGGCAATCTCGCCATACATACGGGCGACGCGCGCCGGAGTCTCCAGCAGGCCCTCACGAGTTGGGTCCTCGCCTATACCTTCAAGCAGCAGCTTAATGGCAGTCTCGACTTTTTCCTGATCGACCATCTGGGCCTCACTTTTTTCGATTTCGCGTTCGCGCTATGGTACCACGCCGGCACGCAACCTCTGCCAGCTACATAGTATGGGTCGAATAGACCGGATCGTCCCGCCAAAGCTCCACAGCATCGCAAAGCGCAACGCCCTCACGTGCAGCACGAGCGCGCGTGGCGTTCATGTCGATCACGCGCTGATTGCTCGAGCCCCTAAAGCGCAACGAGATATCGTACAGATCCTGAACGAACGGGCCGTCCACCAACATGTCGAGGCAGGCCAGGATACGGTCCGTCACCTCGGTATGATGACGGCCACCCGGCATAAGCTCCTCGAGCACGTCACCGGTAAAGCACCAAATGGTCTTGCCCGACCCAGCAGGATAGGCCGCACGCACGCGCTCGATAAAGTCAACAAGCCCCGCCTGATTCTCGGGCTCCATAGGCTCGCCACCCAGAATCGTCAGGCCATCGATAAAGGGATGATCGAGACTCTCGATAATCTTATCCTCGACGGCGCGATCGAACGGCTCGCCCGCAGCAAAGTCCCACGCGACAGAGTTAAAGCAATTCTTGCACCCACGACGGCACCCGCTCACAAACAGAGAAGTACGAACGCCTTCACCATCAGCAATATCGAAATACTTAATGTTCGCGTAGTTCATAAGTAACTCTCCCGGGAGGCCGGGACATATCTTCCCGTCCTCAAACATTCTCGGCCTTCGGCCTGCGAAACTGCGGGCGGGACGATATGTCCCGGCCTCATGCAAAGGGTAACTCAATGAACGAAGCGAACATCGAGCATAGGGTTCGAGGTCCAATAAATACTCAGCTGCAGCTCAACCGCCATCGCAAGTAAATCGCAGCTGCAGCTCAAATTATTTCCGCTAAGAACTTCGAGGAGTGAGCAGACCGCATGCCGCATCTCAGCTACATCAACTTGGCTGCCCCGTAGCGAGGCCCCGGACCTTTGCTCGATATGAGTTCCGCACGAACAGGAGGCGCCAGTGGCGCCTCCGTCGTGAGCCAGGACTGTCCGAAATAGCGAGTAAAGGTCCGGGGCCTCGCTACGGGGCAGCCTGGGATGGTTATTAGAGATGCAGCACGCGGTCGCGGATCTCCTCGGTTCGACCCTGGTTCCAGAACTGGGTACCGATGTAGCCGCACGTACGACGAGCGACATTCATCTTCTCCTGGTCGCGGTTGCCGCAGTTGGGGCACTCCCACACCAGCTTGCCATCGTCCTCGACAATCTTGATCTCACCGTCGTAGCCGCACACCTGGCAGTAGTCGCTCTTGGTGTTGAGCTCGGCGTACATGATGTTGTCGTAGATGTACTGCATCACGCGAATGACAGCCTTGAGGTTGTCCTGCATGTTGGGAACCTCGACGTAGGAGATGGCACCGCCCGGCGAAAGCTGCTGGAACATACCCTCGAACTTGAGCTTGTCGAATGCGTCGATCTCCTCGGACACATGGACGTGATAGCTGTTGGTAATGTAGCCCTTGTCCGTCACGCCCGGGATAATGCCAAAACGGCGCTGCAGGCACTTGGCAAACTTGTAGGTCGTCGACTCAAGCGGGGTGCCGTACAGCGAGAAGTCGATATCGCTTTCGGCCTTCCACTCGGCGCACTTGTCGTTCATGTGCTGCATGACGGCCATGGCAAACGGCGTGCCCTCCTTCTCGGTGTGGCTGTGACCCGTCATGTACTTAACGCACTCATACAGGCCGGCATAGCCCAGGCTGATCGTAGAGTATCCGCCCACGAGCAGCTTGTCGATCGTCTCGCCCTTCTTCAGACGCGCCAGGGCGCCGTATTGCCAAAGAATCGGCGCGGCGTCAGAAAGTGTACCCATCAGGCGCTCATGACGGCACAGCAGGGCACGGTGACACAGCTCAAGGCGCTCATCGAAGATCTTCCAGAACTTGTCCATATCCTGGTGCGAGCTCAGTGCGACATCAGGCAGGTTGATGGTCACAACGCCCTGGTTAAAGCGACCATAGTACTTGGGCTTGTTCGGGTCGTAGTTCAGCGCGTTGGCAACGTTGTTAAAACCGTTGCCCGAACGGTCGGGCGTCAGGAAACTGCGGCAACCCATGCAGGTGTAGCAATCGCCGTTGCCGGCGGTCTCGCCCTTAGACAGCTTGAGCTCGCGCATCTTCTTCTCGGAGATGTAATCGGGCACCATGCGCTTGGCGGTGCACTTGGCAGCCAGCTGGGTCAGGTAGAAGTACGGGGAATCCTCGTGAACGTTATCGTCCTCGAGTACATAGATAAGCTTGGGGAATGCCGGGGTAATCCACACGCCGGCCTCGTTCTTAACGCCCTCGTAGCGCTGGCGAAGCGTCTCCTCCACGATCATGGCAAGGTCGTGCTTCTCCTGAGGCGTACGGGCCTCGTTAAGATACATAAAGACCGTCACGAACGGCGCCTGGCCATTGGTGGTCATAAGGGTCACGACCTGATACTGAATCGTCTGGACGCCGCGACGGATCTCGTCACGCAGGCGATCCTCAACGACCTCGCGAACCTTTTCGGGAGATGCGGAAACGCCGAGCTCCTCGAGCTCGCGGGCGACCTCGCCACGAATCTTTTGACGGCTCACCTCAACAAAGGGGGCAAGATGGGTCAGCGAGATGGACTGGCCGCCGTACTGGGAGGAAGCAACCTGGGCGATAATCTGCGTCGCAATATTGCAGGCGGTCGAGAAGCTGTGCGGCTTCTCAATCAGCGTGCCCGAAATAACAGTGCCGTTCTGGAGCATGTCCTCCAGGTTCACCAGATCGCAGTTGTGCATATGCTGGGCAAAGTAATCCGAATCGTGGAAATGGATCAGACCCTCATTATGGGCATCCACGATCTCCTGAGGCAGCAGCACGCGCTGGGTCAGGTCCTTGGAAATCTCGCCAGCCATATAGTCGCGCTGAACGGAGTTGACGGTCGGGTTCTTGTTGGAGTTCTCCTGCTTGACCTCTTCGTTATTGCACTCGATCAGCGACAGAATCTTGTCATCGGTCGTGTTCTTCTGGCGCTTCAGGCTCTGAACATAGCGATAGATGATGTAGTGGCGGGCAACCTCGTAGCAGTCGAGACGCATGATCTCGTCCTCGACCAAATCCTGGATCTCCTCGACCGAAACGGTGTGGCCCGCGTTCTCGCATGCCTCGGCGACGTTTTGCGCCGCATAAACCACCTGGCGGTCGGTTAGACGAGAGCTCTCCTCGACCTCCAAGTTAGCGGCGCGGATGGCATTGACAATCTTATCGATGTCAAAGACAACCTCGGTGCCGCTGCGCTTGATGATCTTCATCCTCTTGCCTCTTTCGCGTCGTAGCCTCATTGCGCTTCAGAGCCAAACGATGCCCGGCAGGGCTTGCCCCTGTCTTACGGCGCCGTCGCGCAATCTGTGTTCTCGATAAACCATAAGCCTCTATGCGGACATTCCCAGGAGCCGATCAAGCGGCTCAAGGACACGTTCAAAAGAGGCAATTAAGGTCTTCGTTCTCTGTCCGCCATCTATCATACGACAAAGATGCATCTATATCCTGTATTCTTTTTTTAGGTCAAACACAACATATAGTGTTTCAGCAGGTCAAAGCAATTAGTCATTTTGCAGACGCATTATAAATGAGGGGTATTTGACAAGTCGGTAAAACGTTACCAACACGGCTACCTGCATGGCAGCTATAAAACCCCCTTAGTCAAGCCACTGACAAATCCTACTAAAACCAAGCCACTCACGCCAAAAGAATCCAAAAGATTATGCTTGACCAACATGTTGCGGTCACGCTCGGCCAGGACGTATGCAATCTGCCGGCACCCCTACGGGACACGAAGACCATCGCATACAGACCTTGGATCAAAATTTGCTGGCATGTTTGGCGGCATAAAACAAAACAGTCCAGAAGCAAAGCCTCTGGACTGCGAACATTTGGTGGGCGTTAGAAGATTTGAACTTCTGACCTCTTCCGTGTCAGGGAAGCGCTCTCCCCCTGAGCTAAACGCCCAAATGGAGCGGACAACGGGGCTCGAACCCGCGACCCCAACCTTGGCAAGGTTGTGCTCTACCAACTGAGCCATGTCCGCTTGCGGGTTATTAATTTACGCGAGTTGTCCTAAAGACGCAAGTACTTTTTTCAAAAAAGTTGCTCAAAGCAAGTTCATGCAGGTAAATAGCGCCAAGCCAAGACCCTAAGCACACGATTCCAATGCTGAGCTAAACAGCTTCACCATCCGAACACGTGTGCCGGCGCCATCTGTACGACGGGCAACTTCCACATTATCGACGAGCATACGCATAAGCTTGATACCGCGTCCGCGTTCCTCGGATGTTACCGGTTCGCTCGCCCCATCGATAGAATAGCCAGCGCCCCGATCAAGCACCTCGAGCACAACACGGTCCCCATAGGCCTGAACCGTCAGGATGCAGCCAACACCGCCCGCATGGTCATATGCGTTACCCAATGCCTCACCCAACGCCAATGCGACGTCATAGCGCTCATCACGCCTCAGGGGAAGCGATTCGAGGAGCTCGGCCACACGATGCCGATAATACGGGAGATTCTCGATGCCTCGCTGCACTTCGACGCTCTTGCTCCATCGCGGCAACTCCCCCACCGGAATGGCGGGAATCGACTCCCGCGCCGGGCCCGCGACATGAAGGATGTCAACAAGTCGGGCAATTTCCAAAAAGCGAACGACCTCATCGGAGGCGTTAACGAGCGAAAGCAGCCCCTCATGCCTCATAAGCTCTCTAGCACGTGTAAGCAAAAACGCCAAACCCGTCGAGTCGATAAAGCCCACGGTCTGGCAATTGATGACAACACGACGCACGCCCCGGTCGATCAAATTATCCAACCGTCGGCGCAGTGCGGGCACCGAGGCGATGTCGATATCGCCCGGTGGCGTCAAAACCGCTATGTCATTCCACTCATTCATACGACCATGGTTCCCCAAAAGAGCTCGCTCGATGCACACGTATCTGCAACCGCGCAGATTTCGCCCGTCAGGCGTCGTGACCTACGATCGACCCCGTAAAAACTCAAGGGAAACCAGCGCGATGTCATCGTCCAGCGCCGACTCGGTAAAGCGGTCAAGCTCGCCCAAGACCTTGCCGCAGATTCCCGATACGCCCTCACCCGAGACAGAGAGCAGAAGGTCGCGAAGGCGTTGTTCGCCAAAGAAAGCACCCGAGCGATCACGTGCTTCGATTGTTCCGTCGGTATACATAAATAGCATGTCACCAGGAGCGAATGTAAACACGCCCGTCTCGTAGACCATGCTCTCAAAGGCACCGATCACGCCCGATTGGCACCCAAGGAGCTCCACTTCTCCCCCGCAGGTCTCGCCGCCGCCACGCGGCGTCGACGACGGCCTAATGACCATAGTGGGAGGATGTCCCGCAGAGCAATAAGTAGCGCGGCCCGCTTTAAGATCGATCTTGGCGATAAACGCCGTCACAAACGTCTCGACCCTCGAAAAGCCCATGAGCATGCTATTGAGCGAGCGTGCCATACGGGCAGGCCCTGCACCCTCCCAGGCATAGGCCGTCAGCGCCGTCTTGACGAGTGCCGACATCGACGCCGCCTCAATCCCCTTGCCGGACACATCGCCCAAAATCATTACGGCACAATCGTCGGGAAGACGGACAAGCGTATAGAAGTCGCCGCCGACCAACGCAGAATTCGTTGCCGATAGGTATACCGAATCGGTTGCAATGCCCGGAACGTCACCAAGCGAATTTCTCATGCCAATCTGAAGCGTCTGAGCGATATGACGCTCTTCGCGCTTTTGAGACTCGCCTTCATAGATCAGCTCAAAGTCATGCGCCAGATGCACCAGGTAGTCGTATTCAAGGTCGTCAATTGGTTCTTGGCTGCCATCGCGGAGCAGCAAAGCGCGCCTCGTCGGCCCCTTGGCGATATCAGCGGGAACGATTGCATCGTTGTTCCGCCGACCGCCGCCCTCCGAGCGAACGCGTCCCGCCTCGAAGCCGGAATCGACATAGAGGCCCTGGCACGGCAGGCCATGAGCCCTCAACCATCCGCCCATAGGCATGGATTCGTCGACGCGGGTCAAGCGCACATGCTTAAGATCATCAGCACTCGCACCGCCCAGCACCGACGGCTCAAAACCATCGGAAGCGACCCCCAAACGCGCAGCTGGTGCGGTGGTGGAAAAGAAGAGCGACTCCGGATCGCCCGGCAACGGCACGCGACTGCCGCCCTCAAAATCGATGACATAGGTTTCGAGGCCCGCATCATACTCCACGGGGCAGAAATGACAATTGAGCACCGTGCAGATTTCCGTCGACACCGCTCGCGAGGCGGCAACGGGATCATCGAGATAGGTAAACAGTTCGTCGCGCAGCAAATTGAGCGAGCGGCCGAGCTCCGCCGTGCGGCGCGAACGTAAGCTCGACGCCATGCCGACCAGCTGAATAGACAGGTAATCGCAGATGACCTCGAGCACGTTCACGTCATAGGCAAGTGGCGCCTGGGGGCGTTTCCAGCCAACTTCCAACACGCCAAGGACCTGCGTGCCGTAAAACACAGGAAGACAGATCTCGCTGCGATACGGGGGCATATCCTGCACGCGCAGCAAGTGCTTGGAACGATTGTCCAAATCCATGAACATACCCGAAGCAACCCGGTCGCCCTCAAGGTCCTGCTGGATCGACAGGCGACAGGCACGCGACTCGCGAAGTACGTAGGTCGGAATGCCCGCGCCGTACGGCATAAACTCGGGCAGATAGCTGTCCTCAAGCTCCTTAGAAACACCGCGGAGCTTAAAGCCGCCGCTCTCGGAAAAATAGATAGCCGCACCGGAGGCATCGAGCGTTCCAACGAGCTGATTCAAAACGGTATCGAGCAAGCTGGGGAGCTCATCGGAGCCCACGGTACTCATAATGACTGAAAGGGTACCCGAAAGGCGTTTATTCGCCACCCTAAGCTCCGATAGCGCACGTTTGAGCTGACGATCGTGGGAATACTGCTCTTCGATGCTGTGAAGCGCCACCAGGACACGCGGCGCACGACGTCCAAAGATACGCGGAGGCGTAACGGAACCCGCGCGAACCAAGACGGGAATAAAAGACCCGTCGCTCAGCTTGAGCATCAGCTCGCTCTCGGAGCCATCGGTCTCAAACGGCAGGCGATGTTCGGTCGCGCGCTCAAAGGCAGACGAGTACAGAACGTCTTTGACATCACCGCTGATGACGTCAGCGCGTTCCTCGCACATCAGGTCGAGCAAACGATTATTCACATGCAGAATGGTTCCGTCGAGCTCACAGATGATGACAGCATCGCTCGTGATCTCGACCAGTTGGGCAACGTCTGCCCACTCGTTGCGCTCAAGCGTTTCCATCGTGGACCTCACCGTCTATCGGTAACAAAAAAGCCTCCGAAGAGGCTTCTCAAATGCGATGGTGTCGGAGGCGGGACTTGAACCCGCATGACCAAAAAGCGGTCACTAGCACCTCAAGCTAGCGCGTCTGCCAATTCCGCCACTCCGACATGCTATGTTGTTGATTCGCAGTTCGTTTTGATGGGACCCGCGCGTTCAACGAGGAAGATAATAACCTATGATTCGAGAACTGTGCAAGCACTTTTTTGAAAAAAGTTTACGAATTTGTAAATGCGCTGGTAAATCGATATGTCCGGCCCCGTATCGGTGTTGCCTCCCAGCGCGTCCTCGGGCATGAGCGATATTTTGCTACGCACTTCGTGCTGCAAAATATCGCTCCCCCTGCGGAATGCGCCGGGAGGCAACACCGATACGGGGCCTGCAAATACGTACTTCAGGCACAGTTCTCAAACATGTTCTGGGGGCTGATGCAATTTTGGTGGCTCGGCTTTGCCGAGCCCTTATATGGGGAGGCCGGAGCTAAAGCTCCGGCCTCGCTCAATTTCTTATTAAACTAAGTGAGCGATCAAGGAATCGCACTCCCCCTACCGAGTTACCGCAGGGCCCGTGCTGGACTTAGTTTTCAGAACATTCCGCAGACCGGAAAACCCCCTTATCCGCAGCTCCGAAGGAGCAGGATAAGGGGGTTTCCATGGTCGAGGACGTTCTGAAAACTAAGTCCAGCACGGGCCCGGACAAACAACCGACTACAGGTCGATGTGCGATTCCTTGATCGGGAACGGCTCCGCGAAGTGACAAGCGCAGCAGTGGCCCGGGGCAACTTCCTTAAACTCGGGAAGCTTCTCGGAGCAGATGCCCTGCGCGATCGGGCAGCGCGTGTGGAAACGGCAGCCGGTCGGCGGATCCAGCGGCGACGGCGGATCGCCGGCGAGGATGATGCGCTTGCGGGTCTTCTGGATATCCGGATCGGGCACCGGCACGGCAGACAGCAGCGACTGCGTGTACGGGTGGTGCGGCTCACTGTAGAGCGTCTTCCAGTCCGAAACCTCGACCATCTTGCCCAGGTACATAACGGCAACGCGATCGGAGATGTGCTGCACGACGGACAGGTCGTGGGCGATAAACAGATATGCGGTACCGAACTTGTCCTGGAGCTCCTTAAGAAGGTTCAGAACCTGGGCCTGAATGGATACGTCAAGTGCGGAGACAGGCTCGTCGCAGATAATCAGCTTGGGCTTCAGAGCGAACGCGCGGGCGATGCCGACACGCTGGCGCTGGCCGCCCGAGAACTCGTGCGGATAACGGTTGATGTGCTCGGGATTCAGACCGACGACGTCCAGCAGCTCGCGGACGCGCTCGATACGCTCCTCCTTGGTACCCACGCCATGAATGGTCATGGGCTCGGAGACGATCTCGCCGATGGTCATACGGGGATTGAGCGAAGCATAGGGATCCTGGAAGATGAACTGCATCTCGCGACGCATGTCCTTGATCTCATGCTTGCTCATCTCGGCAACGTCTTTACCCTGGAAGAACACCTTACCGGCGGTCGGCTTGGTCAGGCGCATGATGGTGCGACCCGTCGTGGACTTACCGCAACCAGACTCACCAACCAGACCAAAGGTCTCGCCCGGATAAATCTCGAACGAAATGTCATTTACTGCAGAGACAACACGCTTGGAGAAGCGCTTGGCGAACATGCCGGACTCAGCGGGGAACTCCTTAGAGAGGTGCTCGACCTTCAGCAGCGGAGTACGCTCGTTGGTATCTGCCATTACGCCTCGCCTCCCTTCTTGGAATCCTTGCGCGTACGGGACGTCTCAGGAGCGTTCTTGAGGAACTCGGGGTCACCGGAGTAGTGGCACGCAGAGTAATGACCAGACTCGGTGACAACGCGCTCGGGGCGCTGCTTGCGGCACTTGTCCGTCGCATAGGGACAACGAGGAGAGAAGACGCAGCCCTCAGGCAGGTTCATGAGCGAAGGCGGGTTGCCGTGAATCGGCGTAAGCGGCTTCTTCTCTTCGATGGCCTGCTCCGGGATGGAGCGGATAAGGCCCCAGGTGTAGGGGTGGCGACTCTCGTAGAAGATTTCCTCAGCAGTACCGAACTCGACGGGACGGCCGGCGTACATAACCATGATCTTATCAGCCATATCGGCAACGACGCCCAGGTCATGGGTAATCATGATGATGGCGTTGCCGTTCTTCTCCTGCATTTCCTGCATGAGCTCGATAATCTGAGCCTGAATGGTAACGTCCAGAGCCGTCGTGGGCTCGTCGGCAATCAGGATATCGGGATCGCAGGCAAGAGCCATAGCAATCATGACACGCTGACGCATACCGCCGGAGAACTGGTGCGGATACTCATTGACGCGCTTCTCGGGCTCGGGGATACCCACGAGGTCCAAAAGCTCGGTAGCGCGCTTGAGCGCCTCCTGCTTGGAGTAGCCACGGTGCAGACGAAGGCCCTCGCCCACCTGCTTGCCGATCTTATAGACCGGGTTCAAGGAGGTCATAGGATCCTGGAAGATCATCGCGATGTCGTTGCCGCGAATGTGCTGCATCTCCTCCTCGGTCATCTCGAGGATAGAACGACCGCGATAGCGAACGTCGCCGCCCTCGATCTTTCCCGGAGGCATCGAGATGAGGCCCATGATGGTCATGGCGGTCACGGACTTACCGGAGCCGGACTCACCGACGACGCCCAGGGTCTCGCCGCGATCGAGCGTGTAGGAGACACCGTCGACAGCGCGAACAACGCCATCCTCGGTGTGGAAATACATCTTAAGGTCATCGACCTCGAGCAGATGCTGGCCCTCAGGAACCGGCTGGTCCTTCAGGTCCACATAGTTCTTGTTCTTCTTCATCCTTATGCGTCCTTCATCTTGACGTCGAGGGCGTCGCGCAGACCGTCACCCAGCAGGGTGAAGGCGAGCACCGTCGAGAGAATTGCCAGACCGGGCATGATCATCATCCAGGGAGCGGTCAGAAGATACTGCTGACCGTCCTGAATCATGGAGCCCCACGAAGGCGTAGGCGGAATAACGCCCATGCCGAGGAAGGACAGAGCGGACTCGGTCAGAATGGCGCCACCAATGTTCATGGTCGCGTAGACCACGATGGAGGCGACGGAGTTCGGGAAGATGTGACGTACAACGATACGAGCATCAGATGCACCCATCGCGCGCGCAGCATCAACATAGTCGTTTTCCTTGACGGTCAAGATCGCAGAGCGGAAGACGCGCGCAATCGAAGGCCAGCCGAGAATACCGATGGCGATAAAGACGTTCTGAAGACCACGGCCGATAACGGCGATCATGGCGACAACGAACAGCACGTACGGGAACGCCAGGAAGATGTCCGCACAGCGCATGATGATCGTATCCCAGATGCCGCCGTAGAAACCGGCCAGAGCACCCATGACCAGACCAATCAGCGTGGAGATCGCGGTGGCCATAATTCCGACGGACAGCGAAACGCGCGCACCGTAGATAACGCGGACAAGAATGTCACGACCAAGGGCGTCGGTGCCAAACGGATGCTCTGCACACGGAGCCAGCAGCGACGTCTCGGCCATAGTGGTCGAGTCGGAAGCCGTCGGAGAACCGAGCCAGGGCTTAGCCCACAGATCTGCGGTCAGGGCAACCACAACGACGATGATAATCCAGCAGACACCGATAACGGCGAGCTTGTTCTTACGAAGACGCTTAAAAGCGTCGCCCCACAGCGTGCGGGACTTGGCGGGAGCAGATGCGACCTTGGTGGCGGTAGCCTGCTCCTGAGACTGAGAATCAGTTTCCTGCATGAGACGTACCTCCCTTAGGCCTTATCCGACGGACCGCCAAGGCGGATGCGCGGGTCGAGGAATGCATAGCTAATGTCGACGAGCAGGTTGATCACCATGACGACGACAACGATGAGCGTAACGCCGCCCATAACGATGGGCCAGTCACGCATGCTAATGGCGCGATAGACCTCATAGCCGATACCGGGCCAGTTAAAGACCGTCTCGGTCAGGATGGCGCCCGAAAGCATGCCACCAAAGTCGACACCAATATAGGTAACGACGGGGATGAGTGCATTCTTAAGCGCATGCTTGACGATGATCGCGCGATTGGAGAGACCCTTGGCCTTTGCCGTACGGATGTAATCCTGGTTCATGACGTCAAGCAGCTGCGAGCGCATAATGCGGGCGGCATAAGCGGTCGAAACCGAAGCCAGCGTAATGGTCGGAAGCACATAGTGCATCCAATCCTGATACTGAGAGCTGGAACCGCCGGCACCCGAGATCGGCATGGAGATTGCACCGCCCGTAGCGTCCTTGAGGATGACGCCAAAGAACAGCTGCAGCAACATACCGAGCCAGAAGGCCGGGACCGCAACGAGGATCGACGTGGTGAGCGTTACCAAAATATCCCAGAAGGAATAACGCTTTACCGCCGAAATGATACCCGCACCGATACCCATGATTGCCTCGAGCACGATGGCGCACGCGGCAAGTTTGACCGTATACGGATACTTCTGGGCAAAAATTTCCGTAACCGGCAGCTTGCGCTGATACGAATTGCCCAGATCGCCATGAAGCAGGCCGTTCATGTAATACAAGTAACGGTCCACGAGCGACGTTTGAACGGGGTCGCCGTTCTCGTCAAGGATCGCGTTGCCGTCCTCGTCCGACTGGACCAGGTGATAGCGGACGCGAAGCTGAAGCTCCACCTCGGGGGACAGAGCCTTGTCTCCACCGATCAGCTTGATCGGATCTCCCGGCACGATATTCTGAAGGGCGAACAGAATCAGCGTAACGCCCAAAAATACCGGGATGAACTGAAGCACACGTTTAACGATGTACTTACCCATACCACTCCCCTATCTAGGGATTAACCTAAATGGGATGCCGATCGCCAGACCGGCATCCCAAAATTACCATCAGCCAGTTTACCCCAGGTTAGGGAGAACTGTATGTTTCCCATGAGGTCTACGTAAATACTTGACCCTCACGGAAGCTGCAAACTCTTAGGCGAGCTCAGCGGTACCCAGCTCAGCGTGCTTCTGCGGATCGACATAGAGGTGCTTGATGCGATCGGAGCCGACGATGGTGTGCGTGTAGAACATCACCGGGATGACCGGGCAGTCGGCAGCGACCATAGCGTCGGCCTCCTGCATCTTAGCAACGCGCTCTTCGTCGTCAACCGTGGTGCGAGCCTCGTTGACCTTGGCGTCGAACTCGGGGTTGTTGTAACCGGAGCGGTTGTCGCCACCGAGGGAGTCGGAGTGGAACAGCGGATACAGGAAGTTGTCCATAATCGGGTAGTCGGCAATCCAACCCAGACGACCGAACTGATAGTTAAAGTTCTGGTACTGCTCGAGCAAGGCAGACCACTCAGGGGTATCGGAGACAGCGGTAACGCCAACCTTGGCGAGGTCACCGATGATGGACTCCATGATCTCCTTGTGGCCACCATCCTGGTTGTAGGAAAGGGTCACACTAATGCCACGGTCACCGTTGGCACCGGCAGGAGCAACCTTGTCGAGGTACTCGTTAGCCTTGTCGACGTCGTAGGCGCAGAACTCCCATGCGCCCTCCTTGTAGCCATCGATGCCCGGAGGAACAATGCCGTCGGCGGGGGTACGGGTACCCTTGAAGATGGTCTTGCAGATGGCCTCACGGTTAATGGCCAGGGAGATACCCCTACGCAGGTCAGCGTTGTTGAACGGCTCGGCCGTGTTGTTGCAGGTCAGGTAGTAGGTGGAAGGCTCGGCGCCGAGCAGCATGCGCTCGCCGTCACCCATGGTGTAGCCGTCCTTGGACACGCCGCGATCCTTCTTGGCGGCATCGATCTGAGCGACGGGAACGTCGCAGACATCGAGGTTACCGGCCTGGAACTCCTTGTAAGCGGTCTCCATGTCCTTGATGACCTGGAAGTGGATGCCATCGATCTTGGCCTTGTCGCCATAGTAATCGTCGAACTTCTTGACGTTGATCTCCTGGCCATCCTCCCACTTGCCGTCCATCATGAACGGGCCGTTACCGACCGGGGCAAGGTAGAAGCTCTTGACATCGGACTCGGCGCACTCGGGAACCGGGGCCAGAGCCGGGTGAGAGGCGACGAAGGGGAAGTCGGCGTAAGCGGAAGACAGCTTGACGACGAGGGTCTCATCGTCAGGGCACGTAACACCGCTGAGCTCGGTGGCGTTACCGGCAAGCAGATCGTCATAGCCCTCGACCATGGAAAGGTGATAGGAGACCTCGGAAGGGCCATACTCGGTAGCGATGGCCGACTTGGTGTTGACCAGACGCTCCCAACCGAGCTTGAAGGACTTAGAGGTAACGTCGTCACCGTTGTGGAACTTGGCCTTCTTGATCTTGAAGGTAAACTCGGTGGCGTCGTCGTTGGACTCAAAGGACTCGCAAGCCAGCGGAACGATCTCGCCCTTCTCGGCGTCGTAAGAGGTCAGAGCGTCAAAGAGCTGATACTCGACCTGAGTACCCTGGTCCTCCTGGACGTTGTAGGGGTCGATGCAGACCGGGTTGTTGATGTAGAAGTTCAGCGTCGAACCGGACTCAGAACCGGAAGCGTCGCCGCCCTTCTTGCCACATGCGGCAAGAAAAGCCATGGAGCTCGCAGCAAGGGTGCCGCCAACAAAGGCGCGACGACCCATAACGGGCTGGTGGAACATAGAATCAGCCATGCCATCCTCCTTATGAGATAGGACAAAGAAATGTTCAGTCGGACACATGTCGAGACAATCCGATCCGAACCATCAAAACGCTGCCCGCTGCTATGGCTGGTTATGCACAACAGGCCAACGTTTTGCAATACAGTAGCGCATTTTATGCACGATTTGGGGCTAATTCCGGTTAACGGTCAAGAATTTCTTTAGTTGGGCGCAGTATGTGGTGATATTTTTGACTCTGTTACGAATATGTAAACAAAAAAGGGTCCCGCACTTGCGGAACCCTTTACAAGTACTTATGCGGCTCGTGATTAGTAGCCCACGATGCCCTGCGGGAAGAAGAACATGCACAGCACGACGCACACGGCAAACACGACAGCCATGATGACGGTCAGGCGGTCGAGGTTCTGCTCCATAACACCTGTGGCAGAGCTGGAGTTATACAGCGAGCTAGCGATCATATCCGAAACGCCGGTACCCTTACCGGAATGCATCAGGACGAGAATCGTCAGCGCCACGGCAGAAACAGCCCAAACGACAAACAGAAGAATCTGGAACGGACCCATAGATAAGCTCCTTAATAGAACAATTCAAACTCCAGTACTGTACCACAACCCCCGCTCTCCCCTACCCGCCACTCGGGGACGGGGTAGAAATGGCAGAAATAGCTCTTGATTTTCATCTATTAAAGTGATTTGAGGGCATTTCGAACGACATAGCGTCCAAGCCCCGTAAGACGGCCAATCTGTCGTTCACTAAAGCCAGCCTCATACAGCCTGCGAACAGCTTCGGCACGTTCAAATGGACCGGGAAGCCCCATAACATCATGGGGATCCATGCCGTCTAGGACTCCCCTAGCCTTGCGCTCCTGCTCAAATACCGTCATCGAACGGCCAGAATTCAATACATAGGTATCCTTGCGGCCCGATTTGCTAAAGGATTCAAAATTTCCCCGTCCGCCGATTAGACTAAATAGGATGCTCCGATCCAGGTGGCCGCCTTCACCAAGGTAGGCTTGATAGCTGCTCCATTGGTAGGCCTCCGGGCGGCAACCAAGCTCAATCGGATTATCGTGAATGTAGCGAATTGCCTGCATAAAATAGTCATTAGACTCAATAGGCTTACTTTTATAGCGATCCTGAAATACGGGGCCGCAGCGTCCGGTCACCCTGTTGAAAAACTGACCATAGAGGGTTCCTATGTAATGGACGACCTCCCACATATGGTCCTCGCGATCAGAAAGCAGCATATGCACATGGTTGTCCATGAGGCACCAGGCGCATAACGAAGCCTTGTACTGCGTGCATGCTTCACCCGCTACGGACATGAAAAACCTGCGTTGATAATCCTCTTCGAATAGGTACTGCTTGCCACAGCCTCTCATCATCACATGGTAATAGCCGTAGGGGGACTTTACTCTGGCCTGCCTTGTCATTGCTGGACCTCACAATCCGCATGCATGTTTGCGTCAAACTCTACCCAGATAGGCATTAATACAAGGTTGGCAACGAAAGAAAACTAGTCAGCGGCAAACCATCACAGGCAAACGGGAAGTCAAGCTTTAGAGGAAAAATATTTCTACCATTTCTACCCCGTCCCCAAATGGCAGAAAAAGGGGGTTGTCCGATTGTGGACAACCCCCTTACTAGAAAACGTTATTTGTTTTCTCTTAGGCCTCGGTGGCGAGCACGCGGCCCGTCATCTCGGCGGAAGGCTCAATACCAGCCATGGTGAGCATGGTCGGAGCGATATCGGAAAGACGGCCGTCCTCGATACCGGTGAGCTTGGCCTTCTCATCAACGATGATGAACGGCACGCGGTTGGTGGTGTGAGCCGTAAACGGATGCTTGGAACCGTCGGAAGCAACGTCAAACATGTGATCGGCGTTGCCGTGGTCGGCGGTAATCAGTGCAAAGCCGCCCTTGGCGAGAATCGCCGGGACAACCTTGGACAGGGCATCGTCAACAGCCTCAACGGCCTTAACGGCAGCGTCGAAGACACCGGTGTGACCAACCATGTCGCAGTTCGCGAAGTTCACGATGTAGAAATCAGCGCGATCCTCGTTGATGGCGGCGACGAGCTTCTCGGTAACCTCGGGAGCGCTCATCTCGGGCTGCAGATCGTAGGTAGCAACCTTGGGGGAAGCGACGAGCACGCGCTCCTCGCCCTCCTTGGGCTCCTCGATGCCACCGTTGAGGAAGAACGTCACGTGGGCGTACTTCTCGGTCTCGGCAGTGTGCAGCTGCTTCAGGCCATTGGCGGCGATAACGTCGGCCAGGACGTTCTCGGGGAACGTCTTGGGGAAGGCGACCTCGACGTCAAACGTCGGATCATACTCGGTCATCGTCACAAAGTGCGAAAGCTTGATCTGCTCGCGCTCAAAGCCGTCGAACTCCTTGTCCGTGAACACGCGGGTCATCTGACGAGCGCGGTCGGGACGGAAGTTGAAGAAGATAGCCGCGTCGCCCTCGTGAATGCCCTCGTTGTGGGCAGCGAAGGGCTCGACGAACTCGTCGCCGCGCGGGTCCTTCTCGTAGTAGGCCTTGATACCGGCAACGGGGTCGGTATCAGCATCGGACGCGTTGACCATGACGTCGTAGGCGCGCTGGATGCGCTCCCAACGATTATCGCGGTCCATGGCCCAATAACGGCCCGAGACGGTGGCAACGCGAGCGTCGCAACCGGTCTCCTCGGAGATCTTAGCCAGGAAGGCGCAGAACTCACTCATGTAGCCGGCACCGGACTGCGGGTCAACGTCGCGGCCATCCATGAAGGCGTGGACGCGAACGGTCTTGACACCGTGCTCGGCAGCCATCTTGACCAGAGCCTCGACGTGGTTCATGTGGGAGTGAACGCCGCCAGGGCTCATAAGGCCCATGAGGTGGAGAGTCTTGCCGTCAGCCTTGACATCGTCCATGGCCTTGACGAAAACCTCGTTCTTGGCGATGGAGCCGTCCTTGATGGCATTGTTGATGCGCGAAAGCTCCTGGAACACGATGCGACCGGCACCGATGTTGAGGTGACCCACCTCGGAGTTGCCCATCTGGCCGTCGGGAAGGCCCACGTCCTCGCCCGAAGCACCGAGCGTGGTGTGAGGATACTTCTCGTACAGGCCATCAAGGAAGGGCGTCTTGGCAGCGGCGACGGCGTTCTCGCCATCAGCCGGAGCCAGGCCGCAGCCGTCCATGATAATCAGGAGTGCAGGAAGATGACGTTGTGCCATATGTCCTACTCGCCTGCCTTGACGACCATAGAGGCGAAGTCGGCAGCCTTGAGCGAAGCGCCGCCCACGAGGGCGCCGTCAACGTCGGGCTTGGCGACGAGCTCGGCGATGTTACCGGGCTTGGCGGAACCACCGTAGAGAACGCGGATGCCGTTGGCGAGCTCCTCGCCGAACATCTCCTTGAGGGTCTCACGGATAGCGCCGCAGACCTCCTGAGCATCCTCGGCGGTAGCGGTCTTGCCGGTGCCGATGGCCCAGATGGGCTCATAGGCGACGACGACCTGCTTGGGGCAGGTGATCTCAAGACCAGCAAGGCCAGCCTTGACCTGGTTCACGACGTGCTCGACATAGGTGCCGGCCTCGCGGACCTCAAGGGACTCGCCGCAGCAGAAGACGGGAACAAGGCCGGCGGCAACGAGAGCCTTGGCCTTCTTGTTCTGGTCCTCGTCGGTCTCGTGGAAGTAGTCGCGACGCTCGGAGTGACCGATGATGCAGTAGGTGCAGCCAGCGGACTTGAGCATGTCGCAAGAGGACTCACCCGTGAAGGCACCCTTGGCCTCCCAGTACACGTTCTGTGCACCGAGGGCGATGGGGGCAGCCTGAATGCGGTCATGAACCGTGGTGATGTCGATGGTCGGAGGGCAGACGAGCACCTCGACGCCAGCCGGAACCTCGGGCAGAGCCTGAGCCAGCTCGTCGGCGAGCTTGGCGGCCTCGGCGACGTCGTTGTTCATCTTCCAGTTACCAGCGATAAGAAGGGTGCGATTAGGCATCGAGAAGCGCCTCCACTCCGGGCAGGGCCTTACCCTCGACGAGCTCCATGGAAGCGCCACCACCGGTGGAGATCCAGCTCATCTTGTCGGCCAGGTTGAACTTGTTGACAGCTGCGACAGAGTCACCACCGCCGATGATCGAGGTGCAGTCAGCCTCGGCGAGAGCCTCGGCGAGAGCCTCGGCGATAGCCTGGGTGCCGTGAGCAAAGTTGTCAAACTCGAAGACGCCCATGGGGCCGTTCCAGAACACGGTCTTGGCGCCCTTGACAGCCTCGGCATAGAGCTCCTCGGTCTTGGGACCGATGTCCATACCCTCACGATCGTCGGGGATAGCGTCGGAAGCAACAACCTCGGGGACAGCGTCCTCGCCAAAGTGATCGGCAACACGGTTGTCGATGGGGAGTAGGATCTTGACACCCTTCTCCTCGGCCTTCTTGAGCATCTCGCCGGCGCGCTCGACCCAGTCCTCTTCCTTGAGGGACTGACCAACGGTCAGGCCCTGAGCCAGGAAGAAGGTGTAGGCCATGCCGCCACCGATAATCAGGGTGTCAGCGGAGTCGATGAGGTGATCGAGAACACCGATCTTGGAGGAAACCTTGGAACCGCCGACGATGGCGACGAAGGGACGCTCGGGCTCGGCGAAGATGCCGGTCAGCGTGTCGACCTCCTTCTCGAGCAGGAAGCCAGCGACGGCAGGCAGGTAAGCGGCGGGGCCCACGACGGAACCCTGGGCGCGGTGAGCGGTGCCGAAGGCATCGAGAACGAAGACGTCGCCATAGGAAGCGAGCTTCTTGGCGATCTCGGGATCGTTCTTCTTCTCACGCTTGTCAAAACGGACGTTCTCGAGAACGAGGACCTTGCCCGGCTCGACGGCGGCGACAGCCTCAGCAGCCTTCTCGCCGTAGGTGTCGGCGACAAAGGCAACGTCGAGACCAGAGAGCTCAGCGAGTTTCTTGGCGACGGGCTCGAGGGACAACTCGGGCTGGAAGCCGGTGCCCTCGGGACGGCCGAGGTGGCTCATGAGGATGACGCGAGCGTTGTGCTCAACGAGATAGTTGATGGTGGGCAGGGCAGCCTTGATGCGGGTGGTGTCGCCAACGACGCCATCCTTGATAGGCACGTTAAAGTCAACGCGGACGAGAACGCGCTTGCCGTCGACATCGATGTCGCGGACGGTCTTCTTGGTAAAGGCCATGTTTGCTTCTACCTTTCGTACGTGTCTGCCTCCCATTACGGCAGACGATTTCTTATAAAAAGGGCGCGACCCTAGGGTGTAAGCCCTATAAGGCCGCGCCCTTCTTTAGACGCTCAACGAGCTATTCGCTAAAAGCTAAATTAAGCAACGAACTTCTCGAAGTACTTGATGGTGCGGACCATCTGAGAGGTGTAGGAGTTCTCGTTGTCGTACCAAGAGGTGACCTGAACGAGGGTCTGGCCGTTGCCGAGGTCAGAGCACATGGTCTGAGTGGCGTCGAAGATGGAGCCGTGGGTCTCGCCGACGATGTCGCGGGAGACGATCTGGTCCTCGTTGTAGGCGAAGGTCTCGGGGATGGTCTCGGCGTAGGCCTTCATGGCAGCGTTGACCTCGTCGACGGTGACCTTCTTGTCAACGACGGCGTAGAGGTTGGTCAGCGAGCCGGTCGGCGTCGGGACGCGCTGGGCGGCACCGATGAGCTTGCCGTTGAGCTCGGGGAGAACCAGGCCGATGGCCTTGGCAGCGCCCGTGGTGTTCGGGACGATGTTCTCGGAGCAGGCGCGGGAGCGACGGAAGTTGCCCTTGCGCTGCGGGCCGTCGAGCGGCATCTGGTCGCCGGTGAAGGCATGGATGGTGGTCATGATGCCGGACACGATGGGAGCGAAGTCGTTCAGACCCTTGGCCATCGGGGCGAGGCAGTTGGTGGTGCAGGAAGCAGCGGAGATGATGTTGTCCTCAGCGGTCAGCGTCTCATGGTTGACGTTGTACACGATGGTGGGCAGATCGCTGCCGGCCGGAGCGGAGATGACGACCTTCTTGGCGCCAGCGTTGATGTGGGCCTGAGCCTTAGCCTTGCTGGTGTAGAAGCCGGTGCACTCGAGAACGACGTCGACGTCGAGGTCGCCCCAAGGCAGGTTGTTGGCGTCGGCCTCCTTGTAGATCTTGATCTCCTTGCCGTCAACGGTGATGGAATCCTCGCCAGCAACGACCTCGTGATCGCGAGCGTAGTTGCCCTGCGTGGAGTCGTACTTCAGCAGGTAAGCGAGCATATCGGGAGAGGTGAGGTCGTTGATAGCGACGATCTCGGAGCCCTCATGACCGAACATCTGACGGAAAGCCAGACGACCGATGCGACCGAAGCCGTTAATAGCAACCTTTACTGCCATTGTGTCTCCTTTCGTAAGGCCCCCGCGAGCTACAGCGCCCGCCGTTGAGGCCCACAAACTAACCACTCGCCTAATATACCTTTTTTTTGACTTGAATTTCACGAGAATGCTCGAAATTGAAAAGCAAATTTACGTTAAAACGTTTTAAAGACTAAAATAGCAGCTAAATCCGTATATAAGTCGTTACTTCAAACTACCTGTTTGCTTCAATGAGCTTTTCAAGCCGTAAAACACGATGGTAGAGGGCTGACTTCGACAAGGGAGGGTCAGCCATCTCCCCCAAATCACGCAGCGACAGATCAGGATAGCGCTCGCGCAGGTCGCAAAAGACCGCCAAGGCATCCGGAAGCGCATCGCGAAGGCCACGCTGCTCGAGCTCGTCGATAAGCGCAAGCTGATGTTGGGCAGCACCGGCGCTTCTGGTTTGGTTGGCGAGCTCGGCATTCACGCGACGGTTCACATCGTTCTTAACCAACTTGACCGCGCGCGCCTCCTCAATCTCGGCAACGCTGCGCTTGGCACCAATCAGCTTTAATAGATGCTCGATTTCCTCGGCGCTCTTAATGTACACGGCATATGACCCCCGCCGTGCATTAACACGAGCATGGACCCCAATCTGCTCCAACAGATCGCAAAGCCCCTTGGCATATTGCTCGCCCTGCACAGCAATCTCCAAATGAAAATCGCCGCGTGGATCGGCCACGAAGCCGCCCGCGATGAGCGCGCCGCGGATATAGGCAAGTCTACAGCAAGGACGGGCAACGATATGTCGGGGTACGCCGGCGACAAGTCCTCCCCTACGTTCGAGGATACCCAGCAGAACCAAGGCCTTATCCAGGTCTGGCTGATCAGGCAAGGTGATGAGGTAGTTTCGAACCTTATGCAATACAGATTTACGGACGGTGAACTCCGTTTTGAGCTTAAGGATACGATGCGTCAGCGTGATCATCGTGCGCGCGACGGCTCCCGTCTCAGTCGCAACCGTCAAACGATACCGCCCAGAGCCGGTAAGCGAGAGCGTACCGCTCACGCGCGTGAGGGCGGCAAGCGTCGACAAGTCGCAGTATTCACATTCGGGTTCGCAGCGCGCAAGCTCGTCGCGCACCTCAGCGGTAAACGACATGCAGGCCTATGCCTTCGTGTTGGCGCGCGACAGGTCGCGGTGGGAGATGCTCACATGATACTGAGCGCCTTCCAGGTAACGGGCCGTGGCCTCGGCAATGGCAACGCTGCGGTGCTGGCCGCCCGTGCAGCCGATGGCGATAGAAAGCTGCGGCTTACCCTCCGCGATATAACCGGGCATGACCGTATCGAGCAGCTGTGTCCAAGCCTTCCAAAACTCCTGCGTCTTGGGATGGTCCAGAACAAAATCGGAGACCTTTTTATCGAGACCGGTCATCGTGCGCATCTCGGGATCGTAGAACGGATTGGGCAGGAAGCGGACGTCGATCATAATATCCGCTTCGACGGGCATGCCGTGCTTAAAGCCAAACGAGAACACGTGGACATCCATAAGCTGCTGGTCGGACAGCTCGGAAAATGCCATACGCAGCTTGTTGCGCAGCGCAGAGGTGCGCAGACGGCTCGTGTCGATAATCATATCGGCTCGGTCGCGCACGCCCTGCAGCTGAAGGCGCTCGCGCTGAATGGCATCGGCCGTAGTCTCCCCCGGCTTGGCAATGGGATGACGGCGGCGATTTTCGCTGTAGCGACGAATCAGCACCTCGTCAGAAGCCTCCAGGAACACGATGTCGCAGCTCATCTCGCGCTCTTCGAGAGCGGCGACCGCATCGAGCAACTCGTCAAACAGTCCCTGGCTACGCAAATCGCAGGTGACGGCGAGATGCCTGCCCACGCCCGTATTGATGCCGACGAGCTCGGCAAGCTGGGCGATGAGACGCGGAGGCAGGTTATCGATGCAAAAATAGCCCATGTCCTCGAACACGTGCATGGCCTGTGTGCGGCCTGATCCGGACATTCCGGTGATGATGACGATATCGGGGATGCGCTCCGAGCGCTCCGCCGCATCCATGGCATCTCCCTTTTGCATGTGTTGCCTCCCGAAAACAAGCGCGGGACCCAGCACCCGGATCCCGCGCGGTCAATTGCCTATATTGAGTATACCGCCCCGAGCGGATACGAGGCCTGTCTTACGCCTCAAGCGCAGCCTTGAACCAACTCGTAATACTCGTGGGGTGCGTGATGGCGGTGCCGACGACAACAGCCCAGGCGCCAGCATCGATCGCGGCGCGAGCCTCCTCGGGCGTATGCACGCGACCCTCGCAAATGATGGGAAGGCCGGGGAATTCCTCGGTCGCCTGACGCAGGAGCGGCAGATCGGGGCCATCGGCCATGGTGCAGTCGATGGCGGCAACACCATGAGACAGCGTGGTGGACACCAGGTCGAAGCCCATGTCGACAGCACGACGAATATCCTCGATGGTGGCACAGTCGGCCATCAGGAGCACGCCCTCCTCGTGCAGCGGACGGAAAGTATCTTCGACGGTCTTGCCATCGGGACGCGGACGATCGGTGGCGTCGATCGCCACGATATCGGCACCCGCAGCAACGCAGGCGCGAGCGTGGCGCAGCGTCGGCGTGATGTAAACGCCCTCGTGCCCATCCTTCCACAGGCCGATGACGGGAACCTCACAGCGACCCTTAATGGCGGCAATGTCGGCAAGGCCCTGGCAGCGAATGGCGGCGGCGCCGCCAAGCTCGCAAGCGCGAGACATTTGAGCCATGGTCTCGGGCGTACGAAGCGGCTCGCCCATATACGCCTGAACGCTCACGACGAGCTTGCCCTTCAGGGACTGGATCAAAGGATCAACGGTCATGTTCGACTCAACCTTTCTCAAAACAGCCTTCTGAGACGCCGCACCTTGACGTTCAAACCGTCGCTCGCGTACCGAAGTACGCTTCGCTCCTCTTTCACGTCAATCTGCGGCACCTCAGAAGGCACACTTGGTAGTTATGTTTACTTCAACGAAGCAAGAAGGTGTTCGGCGGCACCGATGAGCGGAGCATCGCCCTCCAGAGAACCGATGAGGATCGGCGTGTCCTGAAGCGGATCGAGCGCTTGGCTGGCATAGCCCTCGTGCACCGAATCCTTCCACGTCTGCGAACGCCAATCGGGACCTTGGTGAATCACGCCACCCGAAAGCACGATGACCTCAGGGTCCAGGATGTTAGCGAGCGAGCCCAAGCTGGCACCCAGCGCAAAGCCGGCGTCATGGATGACCTCGGTCGCCTTTGCGTCGCCCGCACGGCACAGGTCGTTCACATCGCGACCGACCGAAGGACGGCTGGGGTCGACGCGACCAAAGCGCTCATCGTACATACGACCAATGGAAGTGCCCGAAGCAACCGACTCCAGATGGCCGGAACGCCCGCAGGCGCAGGGAATGCCGGCGGCAGCCGAGCACTCGATGTGGCCCATATGACCGGCAGCACCATGGAAGCCCTGCATCACGCGGCCGTTCTCGACATATGCGCCGCCGATGCCCGTACCGATGCCAAGACACAAGACGGAGAACTTGCCCTTGCCGACGCCCCAGTGGGCCTCGCCCAGAGCATGAGCCTGCACGTCGCCTACAACGGCAACGGGAAGACCGAGGTCCTCGCGCAGACGCGGCCCCAACTGGACGCCGGACCAGCCGGGCATGATCTCGTTGGCATACGCGATGGCGCCCGTCTTGGGATCGACGACGCCGGCAGCACCGATACCGACGCCAAGGACCTCGACATCGGGATTCGCCTCGAGAGCAGCCTTGATGGACGCCTCGATACGCTGGAAGACGGCCTCGCCGCCCTCCTGGGCCTCGGTGGGAACCTCGGCCTCAAATACGGGATGGGGCACGCTGCCGTCAGCCGGGTACTCCATGATGGCAGTCGCGATCTTAGTTCCGCCGATATCGACAGAGCAGACGTACTTGTTCTCCATGTCGCTCTCCTTAGGAGATAAAAAACAACTACAGGAAATGAAGGCGGTGTTATCGCCGCAACTTAGTAAAGGTTTCCCAGGTGCCCGAGGTTGGGGTGAAAGTGGTCGGGCGTTGACCTAATGGGTCACGCCCGACCACTTGAGCCCCAAGATCGGGTGCCTGGGGAAGCTTTACAGGAGACCGTTGTCCTGAAGGACCTTCTTAATCGCCTCGACGTTCTCGCCGGTCATGGCCTTCACCGGGCGCGGCATGGTCGGGCTGTCGAAGATGCCCATGAGGTTCATAGCGGTCTTGAAGGCGCCGACGCCACCGGCATAGCCCTGGACGCCCGAGGTGACATCCCAAATGTGCGAAATCTCATTGAGGCGATCCTGCTCGGCCTTGACGGTAGCCCAGTCACCAGCCTGAGCGGCCTTCCACTGACGCACGTAACCCTCGGGCTCAACGTTGGCGAGACCCGGGACGGAACCGTCGGCGCCACCGAGGTAGGCGCCGTCGACAACAACCTCGTGACCGGTGAGAATGCTCATCGGATGGCCGTTCTTCTCGTTCTCCTGAACGAGGTAGCGGAACGAGATGTCATCACCCGAGGAATCCTTGACGCCGGCCAGAACGCCCTCGGCGCCGAGCTTGGCAAGGAGCTTCCAGGGGAGCTTGGTGTGAACGCAGACGGGAATGTCATAGGCAAAGATGGGCAGGTCGAGCTCCTCATGCAGGATGCGGAAGTGCTCCTCAACCTCGGTCATGCCCTGCAGGGCATAGAACGGGCAGGTGGCGACGAGGGCATCGGCGCCCAGCTCCTGAGCGACCTTGCCGTGCTCGATCATGCGCTCGGTCTCGGTATCGATGATGCCGACCAGAACGGGCACACGGTGGTCGACGATACGAACGGCCTCGGCGATAATCTGGCGACGACGCTCGTCGGTGGAGAAGACGACCTCGCCCGAGGAGCCCAGGAAGAACAGGCCATCGACGCCGGCATCGATCATGCGGTTAATGCTGCGCTCAAAGGAGGCAACGTCGAGCTGGTGATCTTCGGTATCGGGAACAACGACGGGAGGGATAACGCCGGTGAATTTCTGAGTTGCCACAAGAATCTCCTTAGTTGTCTGGCGGGCGACCCTGTGCCACCCACTCTTGTTGGCAGTGTTCAGGCCGTCTAGGCCAAAGAACACGAGTAGAACGTTTGGTTAAAGAAGTCGACGACTTCGTTTTCGAACGCATTGATGCGCTCGTGAGCGTATTTGGCATAGATGATATGCCTCCGGTCACACTCAAGACCGTTGAATACGGCAAACTGACCCTTGGGGTCGCTCACGGTATCCATAAGCGATGTGCCCATGAGCACCGATCCGCGCACCTGAGACGACAACGCCTCGAGGCCGCCAGGAAGCGGATTGGCAACCGCCGTGCAGGCGAGGCCCCGCTCGTCCAGAGCAGAAACCGCCAGCGCGACACCGCCGCCAAGGCCCTCGCCCCATGCAAAGATGCGGTCAGGGTCCATGCCATCAAGATTGCGCGCCACCTTCGCCAGCGCGCAACCCCAACGGACGCGCTCGACAAAAGCGGGCGAAGAAATCCCCCGCTGCAGGTCGTCCGCACCAGCAACATCGTCATCCAGCGCGAGGACGGCATACCCCATGGCGGAAAATCTCGTCATGTGATGCCAGCCGCGCACAGGCCGATCGATGTCGTGGAACATCAGGCAAAGCGGCACGCGCTCAGATACTCGGGCACGACCGACAGGCTCGATCAAACGAGCGTGAATCGCATCGTCACCGAGCTCAAAGGAGACCTCCGAATAACGGGCGCAGGGGTTAACAAAGTCAATCGCCGTAATGGCCAGGCCTTGAATCTCAAGATTCGAAGCGCATGTCTCTAAATCAGAAACATCTGCTTGGACATCACCGCGCCAGTCCCGATATTCTACGAGCTTTGACGAAACCGTTCCAGGAATTCCCACGAGCCCGGGGACAATCAGCTCGTCAACATTGCTCTCGCACTTAGACATGAGCCTCCCCTCCCTTGCAGAAAAACGGAATGATCAAATCGTCAAAATCCTGAATCTCCTCGTGGCCAAAGCCTTCAAAGAACTCATGACGCTTTTCGCAGGTCAGGCTGTTATAGACTGCAAACTGCGTCGCTGGCGGACAGACGATATCGGCTGTGCCAGTGCCAAACAGCACGGGGCATTTGACCATAGGGGCAAAGTTCTTGGAATCGAAGTACGCCAGCTTGGCATAGGCTTCGTCAATACGAGTCGAGTCCTCGTCAAACCAGCGAGACCAATAGCGCAGGCCCTCGTAGGCAATGTCGTCGGCATCCAAATCCCAGACCAGGCGGAAATCTGACAGGAAGGGATAGAGGATGGCGGCACGATTGATAAGCTCGCTGTTAAGTGCACAGGTCGCAATGCCCAAACCGCCGCCCTGCGACGCGCCGTTCACAAACACACGCGCAAGATCGATGCCCTCGAGCTCGCGAACGATGCGGCACAGGATGCGAATATCTTGGTGCAAGCGGACATAGTAGAGGTTGGCCGGGTCGCCGTCGATACCGGCGACGATATGACCGGCAACCGTTGTGCCCTCAAATCCACCAATGTCCTCGGAGGGACCTCCTTGGCCGGGGCAGTCGAGGGCGATGAGTGCCATGCCCATGCCCGCAAACGACGCCTGCTCAAACCAGCTGCGGCTTGCACCCGGATACCCATGGAACTGAAGTACCAATGGCACGGGCTCGTCCGAGACGGGTTTAAGGTACTTGGCATGCAGGCGAGCGCCACACATGCCGGTATACCAGAGGTCGAAAAGCTGGCAGGTCGCGGCATCGGCGACCGATGCCGTCTCGATCGCATAGTCAAGCCCGACGGCGTCGGCCTCGGCCATGCGATCCTTCCAAAAGAGATCGAAATCTGATGGACGGGGCATGGCGCCTCGATATTCATCAAATTGATGTTGTAGCTCCTGAGCACTTGGCATGGCTCGTGAACCCAACCTTTCGAAATCGCAACGGAGGTGCGCCCGGCAAGGGAACCGGGCGCACGGGAGGGAAAGCGAGGCTACTCGCCGAGCTTGGGATGCAGCAGCGACGGCGCAGCGCCGAGCAGCATCTTGGTGTAGGGGTCCTGGGGATGCTGGAAGACCTGCTTGGCCTCGCCCTGCTCGACGATCTTGCCGCCATTCATAACGATGATGTCGTCAGAGATATAGCGGACCGTCTGGATGTCATGGCTGATGAACACCATGGCCAGGCCGAGCTCCTTCTTAAGGTCGGTCAACAGGTTCAGAATCTGCGCGCGGACCGAAACGTCCAGAGCCGAGGTGGGCTCGTCGGCGATGATGGCATCGGGGTTCAGCGACAGGGCACGGGCAATTGCGACGCGCTGACGCTGGCCGCCCGAAAGCTGACCGGGAAGAACCTCGGCGGCGGAGCTGGGCAGACCGGTGAGCTCCAGGAGCTCCTTGACGCGCTTCTCCTGCTCGGCCTCGGTACCCAGGTTGTGGACGCGCATGGGGTCGAGCAGCTGCTCGCGAACGACCATGCGGGGGTTGAGCGCCGTGGCCGGGTTCTGGAACACGACCGAGATGACGCGACCCATGTGGCGACGGTCCTCGGCGGTACGTTTGGTAACGTCCTTGCCCTTAAAGTAGACTTTGCCGCTCGTAGGGGCCTGCAGGCCGCACATGACGTTGGCGGTGGTGGACTTACCGCAACCGGACTCGCCGACGATGCCGATCGTCTGACCGGGCATGAGCTTAATCGTTACACCCTGGACGGCGTGAACCAGGTTGGGGTGCAGAATCGAGCCGGTACGGGTCCTAAAGGTGACGTGGACGTCATCAAGGAAGATGATCGGCTCGACGCCGTTGACTGCGGTCTCGCTCATCTACATCACCTCCGCGTGAGGGGTCAAACCATTTGCCTTGAGCACCTCGTCGGGGAGCTCGGAATAGAAGTGCTCGGTGCCGGGCACGCGCTTGAAGACCGGACGGGTGTCCAGGCCAATACGCGGATGGCTCGAGCGGGGCGCGAAGCGATCGCCCTTGGGGAAATCGCGCGGGCTCGGAACGGCGCCGGGCACCTGGTGCAGGCGACCCGAACCACTCTCGATGGACAGAACGGAACCCAGAAGACCGCGGGTGTACTCGTGGATCGGGTTGGTGAGCAGCTCCTTGGTGGGTGCCTGCTCGATAACCTGGCCAGCGTACATAACCGTGATGTTATGGGCAACCTCGGCGACCAGAGCCAGGTCATGCGAAACGAAGATCATGGCAAAGCCGAGCTTGGCCTGAAGATCGTTGAGCAGCTTGATGACCTGCTTCTGGACGGTAACGTCCAGAGCGGTCGTGGGCTCGTCGCAGATGACCAGCTTGGGGTCGCGGGTAAGGGCCATAGCGATCAGGACGCGCTGACGCTGGCCGCCGGAAAGCTCGTGCGGATAGCTCTCGAGCGTGCGCTTGGGATCGAGGCCGACGAGCTCCAGGAGCTCCTCGGCGCTGCGGGTTCCGCCGCGCTTGGTGAGCTGCTTCATCTGGGCAGAGATGAGCATGGAGGGATTAAGCGAGGACAGGGCGTCCTGATAGACCATGGCGATATCGGTACCGCGCAGGCCGAACCACTCCTTCTTGCTCATCTTGAGCAGGTCACGGCCCTCCCAGAGAACCTCGCCGGAAAGATGCTCGTCATCGTCGGTCAGGCCCATGATGGCCAGCGTGGTGATGGACTTACCGCAACCGGACTCGCCCACCAGGCCCATGGTCTGACCAGGACGAACGTCAAAGTTGACATGGTCGACGACGTTGATATCACCGTGATGCTCAAACTGGATGCAGAAGTCACGGACCGAGAGAATCGGCTCAACGGACTCGTCGGGCACGTGGCGATCGTCACGCTTGAGCTCGACATCGCGCAGGGCGCCAAGGCGAGCGGAGAGGGACTGGGCCTGCTCCTTGTAGGCGCGAACGGGGTCGGAGACCAGCAGGTCGGCCTCGCGACGCTTGGAGGAATCGGTAGGATCCAGGGCAGCGGAGGGAGCAGCGGCCATGGCGTCGGTAATGCCCTCGGAGAGGATGTTGAGCGCCAGGCAGGTGATCATGATGGCCAGGCCCGGGAACAGCGCCTGCCACCAACGGCCGGCGAGCACGCCGCCGCGGGCGTCGGCGAGGATGTTACCCCAGGTAGCGGTGGGCTCCTGGATACCAGCGCCGATGAAGGTCAGCGAGGCCTCGAAGATGATGGCGTCGGCGACCAGGGTAACGGTGAAGACCATGATCGGGGCGATGCAGTTACGCAGAACATGCTTGATCAAAATCCACGGAGCCTTGGCGCCGGAAACGATGACCGCGCGGACATAGTCCTCGCCGTACTCGGACACGATATTGGCGCGCACGATACGGGCAATCTGCGGAGTGTACATAAAGCCGATGGCGAAGATGATCGACGGCACGGAGTTGCCCAGGATGGAGACGAAGACGGCCGCGAGGGCGATGCCCGGGATGGACATGATGATGTCCAAGATACGCATGATCGTCTCGGAGACGGCCTTGCGCGAAACCGCTGCAAGGGCGCCCACGACCGAGCCGCAGACCAGAGCCATGGCAGTGGCGCCAAAGCCGATAATCAGCGAGTAACGACCACCGTAGAGCATACGCGACAGAATGTCGCGACCCTTATCGTCGGTACCGAAGATAAATCCGTTGCCGGGAGCCTGGCGAGCCGTAAAGATCTCGACCGGGCTATAGGGGGCAAGAAGGGGCGCCAGAATCGCAGTCAGGGCGACCAGCACCAGCACGACGGCTGCAATCTTAGAAGACAGCGTCATCTTCTTCCAGCCACCGAGCTTGAGCCCCTTGGAGGCAGCCTTCTCGAGCTGCTCGGTTTGCTTCTCTCGAATCTTTACCATAATCTACACCGTCCTGATGCGCGGGTTGATGAGCAGGTAGAGCATGTCAACCACGATGTTGATGATGATGAAGGCAAGAGCAACGACGATGACGACGCCCTGAACCAGGTTCGCCTCGTTGCCCTGAACGCCCTGCAGAATCGCGGTGCCCATGCCGGGGAGGTTGAAGATAACCTCGATGACGACGGCGCCGCCCATGAGGTAACCGATCTTAAGACCGAGGGTGGTGACCGGGGTGATCAGCGCATTGCGAAGAACGTTGATGCCGACGACGACCTTCTCGGGAACGCCGGCGCCGCGAGCCATACGGACATAATCCTTGTCGAGCTCCTCGACCATGGCGGTACGCACGATACGAGTCATCTGGCCCGTCAGCGGAAATGCCAAGGCGATAGCGGGCATGATCATACGTCCCAGATAGCCAACCGGATTCGTGGTGAAGTGAGGCAGAGCACCCGATGCCGGGAGCACCTTAAGGTAGGAAGAGAACAGCAGGATCAACAGAACGGCAAGCCAGAACGACGGGGTTGCCAAGCCGGCGATGGAAAAGACGCGGATCACTTGGTCCGGCCATTTGTCGCGATACAGTGCCGCGATGACGCCGAGCAAAAACGAAACGACCGCACCGATAGCAAGACCGATAAAGGTCAGCTGCATCGTGACGGGCAGGGCCGTGGAGATGCGCTTGGCAACGGAGTTGCGAGCAGCACCATAGGTGCCCATGTCGCCATGGATCAGATCGCCCATATAGCGCACGTAGCGCACGGGCCAGGGGTCGTCCAGACCATACTTCTCATGGTACTCGGCAACCGCCTCGGGCGAGGCACCGTCACCCAACGCCGTGTAGGCGGGGTCGGTCTTGGAGAACGACATAAGGAAGAACACCAGGACGGTGACGCCCAATGCCATGATCGGCAGCGCCACAAGACGCCTTCCAATCAAACGTAGCAAGTTGTTCACGTTCTCTCCCCTTTCTTTTGTCGGTAGGACCAACTGGTATATGAGTACGGATACTCATTACAAGACCCGAGCGACATCGTTGCCGCCCGGGTCTTTGTTTCAACTATGAGGATACGGTCCCAACGACCGACATCCTGCATACAGACTCAAGCGAGTCTTACGCCTTGACGGTCGCAACGCCCCTGAAGGACATGCTCGTCGTGCCGATGCCCTTGAAGCCATCGAGGGCCTCGCCGTTGGGTGCAGTGGACGGATCGTCCCAGGAAGCGGAGACGGTCTTGACGTGGACAACGGGGTACAGAACGGCGTTGTCGGCAATGATGTCGAAGCACTCGTTCCACTTCTTCTGCTGCTCGTCGCCCTCGGCGGCAAGAGCCTCGTCCATGAGGCCGTGGAGCTTCTGCCACTCAGCGGACTCCTTCCACGGGCAACGGGTCTGCATCCAGACGTTGTCGCCGTACCACCAGTTGAGCAGCAGGTCGGGGTCGGCGCCGAAGCAGGAAGGATCGCCAGGGGCAAGGAGGATATCGTAGGCCTCGCCGCCGTCGATGGCAGCGTAAGTGGCCGGCGAGGTATCGGTCTGGATGGTCACATCGAAGCCGAGAGCGTCGAGGTCGTTCTTGACCTGGGCGGCCATGCCCTTAATCTGCTCGTTGTCGGTGGTGCGCAGGGTGATGGCACCCGGGGTGATGCCAGACTCCTCGATGAGCTTCTTAGCCTTCTTGGCGTCGGTCTTGTACACCGTGGAAGCCTCATGATAGTTGGTGAAGCTCTTGGGCAGGTAGCAGCTGGCAGCGGTGGCAAGGCCGGCGAAGGTGTTGCTGACCATCTTCTCGGTGTCGAGCGCATACATGACAGCCTGACGGACCTTGACGTTGTTCCAAGGCTCCTTGGCGACGTTGAACATGATGAAGCGGGTGCCGAAACCCTGAACGTTATCGATCTTGCAGCCGGCGCTCTCGAGCTGGTCGACGGCGTCAGCGGTAACGAGCTCCATAACGAGCGTGGAGCCCTCCTGCTGAGCGGTAACGCGAGCGGTGGGGTCGGTCAGGATGCTGTACTGGATCTTCTTATCCTCGGCAGCATACTCACCGTTGTACTCGGGGTTGGGAACCAAGGTGATCTCGGTATCGGAGATAGAGTCGTACATCCAGGGGCCGGAACCGATCGGCTGCTTGGCGCGATCCTCCTCGGTCTGGGTGGCCGGGGTAACGCGGACGATGGCCAGACGATCCTTGAGCAGGGAGAAGTTGGGGACCTTAGTCTTGACCGTCACGGTGCTGGCGTCCTTGGCCTCGATGGACTCGAAGGGCTGGAAGAACGGAGCATAGGTAGCGGAAGCGGCGCAAGCGGTGTAGGAGGCAACGACATCGTCAGCGGTGACCTCGGTGCCATCGGAGAACTTGGCGCCCTTGCGGATGGTGACCTCGAAAGTGGTGTCGTCCACAGACTTGGGATCGTCGGTGGCGAGCTCGTTGAAGGTGCTGTAGTCGTGGTAATCGATGCCGTAGAGGCCCTCGACGACGTGCCAGTTAGCACCCAGGCCCACAGCGGAGCCGGTGCTGGCGGGATCGAAGCTGGACGGAGCGTAAGCGGAACCAGCGGTGATCACGCCGCCGCCACGGTTGGCGGAATCGGTGGAGCCGGAAGCGGAACCCTCGTCGCTAGAGCTGCCACCGCAGCCAGTGAGACCAAGGCCGGCGACAGCAGCGACGCTGCCGGTGAGGCCGAGGAACGAACGCCTGGACATACCCTTGTTGATGATGGCCATGTCTTCTCCTATCAATAGAGAATCTTACTCGGGAGCACCTAGACGTGCCCCCGCGCAACTTGCGGACGATATATACCTTACCTACCGACGAACCCAACTGAGGTGCCGCGCTCGGCGACCGATACATACATACGCTTGAACGGTATTTACTACCGTTCACCGAATTCATTGACAAATGATTCGCCAGACAGTATGTATCGGCGAGGTGAGATATCAGTCTTCGTCAACCCGCAGGATAGCAGGGTTTTCGCTTGGGTTAGTCAAACGTTTTAGCGTTAATAAAACCCGAAACCAGCAGGCAATCATGGCGAAATAAATGGTTGAAAATCGCGCAATCATGTATATCAGTTGTTTAGGCTCGTGTTTAGCTATCGGAATGGCCAGCCGCCGCCTCGGCGCGCTCGGCATTCCATGCAACGAGCGCCTCGTGGACCGCCTTGGCAACATCGGCAGGTATGCCGCGAACTTCCGCGATCTCTTGCTCGCTCGCCGCGCGCAAACGCTTCATCGAGCCAAAATGGCGCATAAGGGCACGTTTTCTGGTGGGTCCCACGCCCGGAACGTCATCGAGTACCGAAACCGTCATGGCTTTATCGCGCAACTCACGGTGGAACGTGATGGCAAATCGGTGGGACTCATCGCGAACCTGTTTAATTAGATAGAGCGAAGCAGACCCGGTCGGCAGCACGACGGGAGTCTCGTCCCAAGGCACGAAAACTTCCTCATCGGCCTTCGCCAAGCCACAAACCGGTATATCGAGCCCAAGAGCCTCAAGTTGCTTGATCGCAGCGGTCAATTGCGGCTTACCGCCATCGACAACGAGCAAATCGGGGCGCGAGCCAAAGCGCTCGTCGACCATGCGCTCGGGAGCATAGCGTCGTCCCAAAACCTCGGACATCGACACGAAGTCGTTTGCCTCGTCCAATTCGGCCTGAATTTTAAAACGACGGTACTGGCTCTTGTCGGCGCGTCCGTTGGTAAACACCACCATCGAGGCGACCGTAAAGGTTCCATGCAGCGTCGAGATATCGAAGCACTCGATACGCATCGGCGGCGCCGGCAGCGCCAGCGCGCTTTCGAGCTCCAGGAGCGCTTGATTGGTGCGGTTGTCAGCGTACCCCGTTCGCATCATGTAGCGCATGAGGGCATGGCGCGCATTTTTGGATGCCATATCGAGCAAACGGTGCTTTTCGCCACGCTGCGGCCTATGGAGATGGCAGGAACGCTCGCGCTTGCCTGCAAGCCACTCCCCCAGCGCCTCCGCATCCTCAAGCTCGACAGAGAGGTTTATCTCAGCTGGAATATCAGCCGTCTCGTCGTAATAGCGCTTAAGAAAGCCCGACTGGAGCTCTTCCTCGTCAACATCAAGACCCTTGTCGAGAATGAACTCGCAGGTGCGAACTGTTCGGCCCTCACGCACGACAAAGACGCAAGCGGCAGAGATGGTCTCCTCGCGATAGAAACCGATGACATCGATATCGACACTGGAGGGAAAAACGACTTGCTGACGGTCGTCCAGACCCCTGATGACCTCCAAACGACGCTTGACGCGTGCCGCGCGCTCAAAATCGAGTGCCTCGGCGGCATCCGCCATCTCGGAAGTCAGCTCGTCGACGACATCCTTGCGATGGCCCGACAAAAAGCGCTCGACACGCTTGACGTTCTTGGCATAGTCTGCAGGGGAAATCGCGCCGACACACGCACCCGGCCCGCGCCCGACATGGTAGTCGAAGCAGGGACGCCCGTTTTGTGCGCAAATCATATTGACGATGTCTTCCTCGCCCTTGTGGGACTCGATGATACGGCGACAACGACGCCACTCCGCACAGGATGCAGAGCAGATGGGGATAACCTTGCGCAGCGTATCTATCGTCTCACGTGCCGCACGGCTATCGGTATAGGGTCCAAAATAGCGCGTTCCCGGCTTATGACGCTCACGCGTGTATTTGATAGCGGGATACAGGTCGCCCTTTGTAATGGCGATAAAGGGGTAGCTCTTGTCATCCTTGAGGTCGACGTTAAAGTACGGATGGTACTGGCCGATCAGGTTGCGCTCGAGTACAAGCGCCTCATGCTCGGTTTCGACAACGATGTAGTCAAAGCTCGCAACCAATTGCATCATGAGCGGTATTTTTTGGCGCTCATCCTGCAGCGTCACGTACTGGCGCATACGGGAACGCAGGTTTTTCGCCTTGCCAACGTAGATGACATCGCCCTTGGCATCTTTCCAAAGGTAGCATCCGGGCTGCGTGGGAACGCGCGAAACCTGCTCGGCGAGTGTTGGAATGTTGTCGTGACCGGCCACACGCACCTACTTGCGACGAAGCAGCGCCGAGACCTCGGGCATCTTAAGGACAACGGCAAGGCCAAAGGTAACAGCAAGCGAGACGACACCCGCAACGCAAACGTAGCCAAGAGTAATCAGAATCGAGCCGCCAAGTGCCCCGACAAAGTGTTCAAGCGCCCACATGACGCCGGCGCCTGCGGCAGCACCCAGGCCGCCGAACAAAAGGCCAAAGAAACCGCCATGCAGGATAGATTTGACCTGAAGGCCACGCAGACGACGACGCAGCCACCACAGCGAGCAACCGACCAAGATCACGTAGTCGACGACATACGAAAGCGCGATTGCCGGCATACCGAAGCCCAGCACAACGCCAAACAGCAGAACCGAGCCGGCCTGGCCGATGGCGGAATACAGGCAATAGCGGCTATAGGGCTTCATGTCGAGCAAGGCAGAGAAGCTCTTCTGCATCAACACGACCACGCCGTAGAGCGGCAGCGAGAGCGCCAGGTAGACAAGGTACTCGGACACCAGCGTCACGCCGGATTCATCGAACTTGCCAGCACAGTAGATCATGTTGAGCGGACGTGCGAAGACAATCAGGTACAGCGCGAACGGAATCAGGAAGAACAGCATCTGGGCGACGCCACGCGAAATGCCCGTGCGAACGCTGTCGTAATCCTTCTCCTGTGCGTCGTGAGAGAGCTCGGTATAGAGCGCCGTCGAAAGCGAGGCGGCAATCAGCGCGTAGGGCAGCGTGTACCACAGGCGCGCATAGGCGATGACGGAAGGACCAGTCTCGGGCTGGACCACCAGCGCGGCAGCGTTGGTGATAGAAGTCGAGACAAACATGCACACCGTGGCGAGCAGCGTCGGGATACCGAGCGCAATCGTCTGGCGCAGTGCGGGGTCCTTAAAGTCGATATGGATATGGGGATGCACGCCGTGCTTGCCAAGCGCGGGGATCTGACATGCCATCTGAACAAAGACACCGAGGGTCGTACCGGCCGCAATCAAGATGATGCCGGCACGTTCGCCAAACTGTGCGGACACGGGCGCAAAACCCATAAAGCTCGCAATGACGATCACATTGTTGAGGACCGGGGCAAACGTCGACCAGAAGTAGTCGCGGTGTGCGTTGAGAACGCCCGAGAACACCGAGCCCAAACCATAAAACAGAATCTGGATGGCAAAGAAACGGAACATGAACGCAGCGGTATCCATGCTGCCGCCGTCACCCGAAAGGAACGATTGCGTCCAGATAAAGCCCGGGGCGAACACGGTCCCCAGCAACGAAATGCCACCCAGCACCAAAAGCAGAATGCCGAGCAGGTTGCCCACGTACTCGTTCGAGGCCTCGCGACCCTGCTCACGCCTCACGCCCATGTACACGGGCAAAAACGCCGTCACGAGCATGCCGCCCATCACGAGTTCGTAGAGCATATTGGGCAGGTTGTTGGCGACCTGATAGGAGGACGAGAGTAGCGACATGCCGATAGCGGCCGCCATTGCCCACGTGCGGATAAAACCGGTGACGCGAGACACGATGGTCAGGATGGTCATAAGCCCGGCGGAACGACCAACCGTGGAGTAGTCCGACGAGCCCATGTCGTCAGTGTCATCTCGCGACGAAGGAGCTTCGGACGAGGGTGTCTGAGGCGCAGATTCTCTTGCAAAATGAGCTCCGCGCTTCAATTCTTCCTGCGGCATCGCTCAGTCCTCTCTCGTAATCGCGGCAACCGTAGCCCCGCAAAATGCAATTAAATCATCGGGTGCAAGCTCGAGCTGATAACCGCGCTTGCCTCCCGAAATAAAAATGGTATCCCAAAGGACACATGTCTCATCAATGAGCGTCCGGTAGCGTTTTTTCATACCGACCGGGCTGCAGCCGCCGCGAACGTAGCCAGTCGCCGCAAGCAAATCCTTCACATGCATCATGGCCAAGGACTTCTCCCCCGCGGCACGCGCGGCGGACTTTAGATCGAGCTCGTCGGCAACAGGGATGCAGCACACGACATAGTCGTTGGACGGTGTCACGCAGACCAAAGTCTTAAATCCTTGACCGGGCTCCTCGCCAAGCTGCTCCGAAATCGCGACCCCCAGGCCCACCGACTCATCACCATCGTCTTCGTACATATGTAGAACATAGGAAATGCCGGCACTTTCCAGCTCGCGCATCGCATTGGTTTTTGCCGTCTTTACAGCCTTTGCCATGACATATCCTTTCCCTCGCATTCGGACGCAAAGATTAAGTATATGTCCAATTCGGCTGCATACGTCACTTCGACACAGCAAGCGCCATCGAATCACGAGGAGTCGATGGCGCCCATAAACTGAATCGCCTATTTATTGAGCATCAAGTTGAGCCTGGCGCTCCCGGTCACGCCTGAGCAACGGCGCCAAAAACTTGCCCGTATAACTCTGCGGACAGTCCGCAACCTGCTCCGGTGTACCCGAAACCACGACGGTTCCGCCGCCGTTACCGCCCTCGGGACCCATATCGATCAGGCGGTCGGCAACCTTGATGACATCAAGGTTGTGCTCAATCACCAGCACCGTGTTGCCCGCATCGACCAAGCGCTGCAGCACATCGAGCAGCTGGCGGACGTCCTCAAAATGAAGCCCGGTCGTCGGCTCGTCCAAAATATAGAACGTCTTGCCCGTCTGGCGTCGATGAAGCTCCTTGGCGAGCTTCACACGCTGCGCCTCGCCGCCCGAGAGCGTCGTGGCGGGCTGGCCCAGGCTCACGTAGCCTAAGCCTACATCGTACAGCGTCTGGAGCTTACGCTTAATCTGCGGGATACTCCCAAAGAAGGCCAGCGCCTCGGTGACGCTCATGTCGAGCACGTCCGAGATGGTCTTGCCACGGTAGGTGACCTCGAGTGTCTCGCGGTTGTAGCGTTTACCGCCGCAAACTTCGCAGGGAACATAGATATCGGGAAGGAAGTGCATCTCGATCTTGATCTGCCCGTCGCCCTTGCACGCCTCGCAGCGCCCGCCACTCACATTAAAGGAGAAACGACCCGGCGAGTAGCCGCGCGCCTTCGACTCCGGCGTACTCGCAAACAGCGCGCGAAGATCATCCCACAGGCCGATATAGGTAGCAGGGTTGGAACGCGGCGTGCGGCCAATCGGCGACTGGTCGATATCGATAACCTTATCGATACACTCGATGCCCTCGATTTTCTTATACGGACCCACGGGGCGCGTCGAACGGTGAATAGCATTCGTAAGGGCAGGCGCAATGGTGTCGGTAACCAGGGAGCTCTTGCCTGATCCCGACACGCCGGTAACAACCGTAAGCGTACCAAACTCGATCTTGGCAGTAACGTTTTTGAGGTTGTTGGCTCGAGCGCCCGTAATTTTAAGGCAGCCGCGACCGGGCTTGCGCCGTTCATCAGGCACCCGAATCATTCGTTTGCCGGTCAGATAAGCGCCCGTCATCGACTCAGGACACGCCATGATATCAGCAGGCGTTCCCGCCGCGACTACGTGCCCGCCGTTGACACCGGCGCCGGGCCCCATGTCGATCACGTAGTCGGCGGCACGGATTGTATCCTCGTCGTGTTCGACGACGATAACGGTATTGCCGATATCGCGCAGGCGCTCGAGCGTCTTGATCAGGCGCTCGTTGTCACGCTGATGAAGACCGATCGAGGGCTCGTCCAGAATATAGAGCACGCCCATGAGACCCGCGCCGATCTGCGTTGCCAAGCGAATACGCTGTGCCTCGCCACCGGAAAGCGTCGCCGAGGCGCGATCGAGTGTCAGATAGTCGAGTCCAACATCGACCAGAAAACGCAGGCGCTCCAGAATTTCCTTGACGATACGGCCGCCGATAAACTGTTGGCGCTCGGTGAGTTCCAGGCCCTCAAAAAACTCGAGCGATTCACGGCACGACAGGCAACAAACTTCGTAAATGGACTTGCCGCCCACGGTGACGGCGAGCATCTCAGGGCGCAAACGAGCGCCGTGGCAGGTCGAGCACGGCTCCTCGCGAATGTACTTCTCCAGGCGCGCCTTGGTGTTCTCGTTCGTCGTCTCGGTATAGCGTTCGTACAGGATGTTGCGAACGCCCGAAAACTTGGTATCCCACTGGCTGCGACGTCCGTCGAGCTTTTGGTAGTCGACCGAGATCTTCGTATCGCCCAGGCCATCCAAGAATGCACGACGCACGCGAGGGGGCAAGTCCTCCCACGGCGTATCGGCGCTCACCTTAAAGTGTTTGCAGACCGCAGCAAAAATCTGCGGATAGTAGTTCGAATTGCCAAACAGGCTACCAAAGACTCCGTCGGCAATGGACTTCGAGGGGTCCTCGATCAGCGCCTCGGCATCAACGGTTTTCTTAAAGCCCAGGCCGTCGCACTCAGGACATGCGCCATAGGGAGCGTTAAACGAAAAATCACGCGGCTGAAGATCGTCAATGGAGTGTCCATGCTCCGGGCACGCCAAGGCCAACGAATACTCCAGAAGCTCGCCCTCGGTCCCCTCGGGAGCATCACGATCGGGCAGCATGTACACGTTTACATTGCCGTGAGCCAGCGCGGTCGCCTGCTCAACAGACTCGGCGATACGGCCAAGAGAGTTCTCACGGATCACGATGCGATCGACCACGACCTCGATATCGTGCTTGAACTTCTTGTCCAGATCGATCGGATCGTCGAGCGAGCGCACTTCACCGTCGACACGCACGCGGCTAAAGCCCTCGGCGCGAAGGTCCTCAAACAGTTTGGTGTACTCGCCTTTTCGCCCGCGCACCACCGGTGCCAGCACAAACGCGCGGCGGCCCTCCCCCGCCGCCAAGACCTTGTCGGCAACCTGGTCGGTCGTCTGGCGCTCAATGACGCGGCCGCATTCGGGACAGTGCGGGGTGCCCACACGGGCGAACAGCAGGCGCAGATAGTCATAAATCTCGGTTACGGTGCCAACCGTCGAGCGAGGGTTTTTAGACGTCGTCTTTTGGTCGATCGACACCGCCGGCGAAAGGCCGTCGATTGAATCCAAGTCGGGTTTGTCCATCTGGCCCAAGAACTGGCGCGCATAGCTCGAAAGACTCTCGACGTATCGACGCTGGCCCTCGGCATAGATAGTGTCAAATGCCAGCGAACTCTTGCCCGAGCCAGAAAGACCGGTAATGACCACGAGTTGGTCACGCGGAATGGAAACATCGATATCACGGAGGTTGTGCTCACGAGCGCCGCGAATAACGATAGAAGAATCAGACATGGAAGCTCCTTGCCTCCTATTGCATCGAATCATACTGTCGATGAGTTTAGCGCACTCGACGCGCACAGATGTTCGTAATACAAGATTCGCAGACCTTTAGCTTTGCGTATCGGGCGCTTTGTTTCTCGAAATGCCGTGGAAAGGTTACAGTAATCTAATACTGAACTTAATTTGCCGTAACAGAGGAACGTCCATGACCGAAGATATCCCCCTTGAAATCACTTCGAGCGACATGGCCAATCTGCCCATATTCATCGCCGTCCTTATCGTGGCCATCGTCGTGGTGCGTGTATATTTTTCAATCAAACACAATGAAAAGCCGCCCATTGCCCGCGTCTTTTGGTGCGCGACGCTCCTCATCCCGCTCGGCATGGTAGCTGCATGGATTACGAATCAATTGCTCGTAAATGAGGACAATTCCCTATGGGTCCTTTCTTATTCGGCGCTCGGTGCTGCCGCCGTCATACTTCTTGTCGAGCCCTTGGTTTCGGGACTTATCGACCAAACCGATCTTGCGACGGGAACGGTTGCCTGTATTTGCCGTGACATCCTTGTCATCGCCGCTGTTTCAGCGCTCTCGTTCGTTTCACTCGAAATTGCCTGTAACGAAACGTTCTATCGCATTCCCGCCAACTCATTCGGGTTTTCCGTCGGGCTGCTCGCGACGGTTCTGCTCTCCCTTTATTTGCTGGGACAGCGTCATGGAGGCGTCATGGCCCTCGTGCCCGTCGCCTGTTGCATCCTTGGCATTGCCGAGCACTTCGTCATAACGTTTAAAGGCGAGGCCATCCTGCCAAGCGATATCTTGGCCCTTGGCACCGCAATGGAAGTGAGCGAGGGATACGAGTTTACCTTTACCGCCGGAATCGTAACCTCTCTAGCCCTGCTGGAGATTTCCCTAGGGCTTCTTTCGCTTATCCGACCGAGAAAGCTCCGTACGCCCACCCATGTCTTCCCCGCAATCGCCGCTAACCTCTGCGCTTTTCTGCTAGTGACCGTTATGGGGCTCTCGGGCTTTTCCAGCATCGACTTGGAGCAGGCGCTGAATTTTGGATTTGACCGTTGGCAGCCCATCACCACGTATGCGTCTCAGGGTTTTATCACTTCGTTCACCGAAATGGTCAACGAGTTGCCCATTGAGAAGCCCGAAGACTATACGCCCGATGAGGCGCAGAGCATCGAGCAGAAGCTCGCCGCCACCTACGACAGCACGTATGGATCGAGCGAGCAGCGCGCGGCGGCCGTTGCCCAGTTCAATGAAATCAAGCCGACGATTGTTGTCGTCATGAATGAGAGTTTTAGCGACCTTTCGTGCTTTGAGCAGCTCCAGGCGGCCGGGTACACCGGCCCCGCATTCTACAACTCGCTTCCCGACACACTTGTTCGCGGCACCATGCTCGCTTCGGTCGCCGGTGGCGGAACGGCGAACTCCGAATTCGAATTTTTGACCGGAGCGACAACGGCCTTTGTCGGATTAGGCAAAATCCCCTATCAGCTATATCAGATGAATGGCGTCAACAGCCTGGCAAAGGACCTTAAGGAGCTTGGGTATACCGCTACCGCTATGCACCCGCAAAACCCCGTCAACTACCATCGAGATAAAATCTATCAGCAGCTGGGCTTTGGAGACTTTCTTTCAATCGGCGATTTCGAAGGTGCGCCCTGTTACCATGCCGGCGTATGCGACTACGCCACCTACGACAAGATACTCGACCTGCTTAGAACCGACGAAGCCCCGCAGTTCATCTTTGACGTCACGATGCAAAATCACGGCGGCTACGACTATGGCACCGTTCCCGCCGAGGAGCTGACAAACTATTGGGTCGAGGGAGCCAGCGAGGGCGCCAATAGCGCGCTCAACACCTATCTCACCTGCATCAACGCATCCGACCGGGACCTCGAGTACTTTATCAACGAGCTCCGCAATATCGGCAGACCGGTTGTCCTTGTCTTTTTTGGCGACCATCAGCCGAGCGCCGCAACGACTCTCAACGACGAGCTGTACCCTCAGGAAGATACGGCAAGCCACGCTTTCCGTATCTATCAGTCGACATATTTTGTCTGGGCTAACTATGAAATCGCCGGCAATACCGAGCTCAACGTCTACGACACCGTCGGGGCAAACGAGGTTGCAGCCATTACCCTTAATAAGATCGGCGCCCCGCTCACCGACTATCAAAAGGCCCTGCTTGCAACAAGGTCAGATGTGCCCACCATCAATGTCGCCGGCTACCTTGGTGCCGACGGGCTGCGCTACGACTTGGAATCTGAAGACAGCCCATACGCCTCGACGATCGACAAGCTGCGGCGCATGCAATACCTCGAGTTCGCCAGCAAAGTTCAGTAAGCCCGCCCATTCGCTTGGACCCATCGTATTGCAAGCACGCTCGGCCCAAATGCATCGTAAATGACTCCCGCTCGCAAACGAGGGTACAATGACGCTCGTGTCACATCACGGGGCCCCGGCCCCAACATATACAAAGGAGTCATACATGGGTTGCGAGCACGCACAGGCCGCCGGCGGACAAACGTCGCCGTCGCAATTTGAGGAGAATACGCTGTCCGAGGTCAAACGCGTCATCGCCGTGCTTTCCGGCAAGGGCGGTGTCGGCAAGTCGTTTGTCACCGGTGCCATCGCCACCGAGCTTGCCCGTCACGGCCACAAGGTCGGCGTCCTCGATGCCGACATCACCGGTCCCTCTATCCCCAAGATGTTCGGTATGAGCGGACGCCACGTCCATGCCCTTGGCAACCTCATGCTGCCTGAAATCTCCGAGCACGGCGTCAAGGTCATGAGCTCCAACCTTCTGCTCCAAAACGAGACCGACCCCGTCCTTTGGCGCGGTCCGGTCATCGCAGGCGCCATTAGGCAGTTCTGGAGCGAGACCTCATGGGGCCCCATCGACTACCTGCTGGTCGACATGCCTCCGGGAACAGGCGACGTCGCTCTCACCGTCTTCCAGTCACTGCCCGTCGACGGCATCGTCATCGTCACGAGCCCGCAGGATCTGGTCTCGATGATCGTCGCCAAGGCGGTCAACATGGCCGAGAAGATGAACGTCCCCATTCTGGGCATCGTCGAAAACATGAGCTATATTGAGTGCCCCGACTGCGGCAAGAAGATCGAGGTCTTTGGCAAGAGCAAGCTCCCCGAGGTCGCAGAACGCTATAACCTCGACATCTTGGGCACGCTTCCCATCAATCCGTCACTCGCCGAGGCCTGCGATAAGGGCGAGGTCGAGACCGCGCTGCCCGATGGCATGTTGCCCAAGGCAGTCTCTGCCGTCGAGGCCATTACCCCGCACGAGACCGACGAGGCCTAAGTGAACACGAGCGCCTTCTATGACGTCCTGGTAATCGGCGGCGGGGCTTCAGGCCTCGCCGCCGCCATTACGGCCGCACGTGCTGGCAAAAGCGTCTGCATCGTTGAGTGCGATGTCGCCTGCGGCCTTAAGCTCCTTGCGACCGGTAACGGCCGTTGCAACCTCTCCAACGAATCGATTGATCCTCAGCGGTATAACCACCCCGCATTCGTCGAATCTGTCATGAGGACCCAGCCCGAACAAGAGCTTATGGGTTTCTTCTCCTCGCTGGGCATCATGACAACCTCCGAGGAAGGCCGGCTGTACCCGCGCTCCCTTCGCGCCGAATCGGTGCGCGACGCGCTTCTCAACGTTTGCAACCGCCTAGGTATCACCTTAATCTGCGGAGCCAACGTTGCCTCGGCGCACAAGGCTTCCGAAGGCTGGACACTCCAAATAGACCGTCCAGCGCGGGCGCTCAAGGCAAAAAAGCACGACGACCGAAAATCGGAGCTCCGCTCGCTTCGGAAGGCACTCGCCGATGTCCCTCGCAAGAACGAGGCCCTGCAGGCACATGCCGTAATTATCGCCACGGGCGGCAACCCCACCGGTATCGCCGATACGTTTCGCCTCCCCCTCACTTCGCTGCGCCCCATCCTCTGCCCTGTATCGGCAACGGTCGTTGGCGATCGGGCGGCACTCAAGACGTTGGATGGTCTGCGCGTCCGTGCCCGCTTGACGCTCACCCGTAACCATAATGAGCTCTGGCACGAAGACGGTGAAGTCCTGTTTCGAACCTTCGGCATCTCGGGCGTCGCTGTCTTCAACCTCTCCCGTCGTATCCAGCGCGGCGATACGATCCTGCTCGACGTTTTCCCCGACCTCTCTAAAGACGAGCTGCTCGATATGCTCAACCGGCGCGTTAAGCTGCTCGGCGGCTTTTCGCCCCGCGATCCCCGTTGGCTCGACGGCATGATCGCCCCGCAACTCTCCCGCGTCGTCTGTACAGCGTTCGAGCAGTGCCATCCAGGCTCCAACGATGTCATCCACCTGGTCTCGATCCTCAAGCACTTTAAGTTGCTCGTCGAGGGAACAGCCGAGGAGCGCTCGGCGCAGGTCACGCGTGGTGGCGTATCTGTCGAGAGCATCTCAACACCCAGTCTACGCGTGCGCTGCGTTGTCGACGCCCCGCTTTACGTCTGCGGCGAAGCGCTCGACATCGACGCCGATTGCGGAGGCTTTAACCTTGCGTGGGCCTGGCTCTCGGGCATTCGCGCTGCAAGCAGCCTGTAGCCGCGCAGTCTATAATCAAAAACGCATTCGGGCCGTCTGGGATACCGGACGGCCTCTTTCTTGCCTCTAAGGAGACCTCGATGATCGAAATCACCCAAGTCAACGCGTCGCTCGATGAAGCCGGCGATGAAAATTCCTGCCTCATTGTTGGCAAGCGAGTCGCCAAGTGCATCCTACGTTGCAAGGACTCCGAGATCAAGTCCATCGAACTCCACCGCAAGTCAATCGACGCTCGCAAAAAACGAGACGTCCATTTTATCCTTAGCTTTCGTGTTGAGCTGACTAGTCCCCACCTCGAGCGAGAAGCGGTCGACAGCGTTGCCGAGCGTGACCGCTCGCGCGTACGTGCGATAGAAGACGATGAGCCTTCATTCCCCTCCCCCGTCTCCGACGCACCTCAAGAACGCCCTGTCGTTGTCGGCGCCGGATGCGCCGGCCTTTTCGCTGCGCTCACGCTCGCCAAAGCAGGTCTTAAGCCCTTGCTTATCGAGCGCGGCGACCCGGCATTTCGCCGCTCGCAGGCGATCGACCTCTTTCTAAAGGAGCGCATCCTCGACCCCGAGAGCAATATTCAGTTTGGTCTGGGCGGCGCGGGGACCTTCTCGGACGGCAAGCTCAATACGGGAACAAAAAATCCCGCCCATCGCCTTATCCTCGAAACCTTCGTCGAGGCGGGTGCGCCCCGCGATATTCTGTGGGATGCCAAGCCGCACATTGGCTCCGACATCCTTCCCAAGGTTGTCACCGCTATATCCCAGCGCATCGAGCAGCTCGGAGGTGTCGTCCGTTATCGAACGAAGCTCGTCGACATTCGCATCGACGCGTCTGGCGCCATCACCGGTATTGATGTCCAATCGCCCCAAGACGCCGCTTACGAGCCAATCGAGACAAAGCACCTCATCCTCGCCTGCGGGCATTCTGCTCGCGATATTTTTGAGCTCCTTAAGGACCACAACGTGGCCCTCGCACAAAAGACCTTTGCCATGGGCGTTCGCATCGAGCATCCGCAACGCGACATCGACAGATCCCAATATGGAGCCTCGGCGGGACATCCAGCGCTCGGGGCGGCCCCCTACAAACTTGTTGCCCATCTTCCCAACGGCCGCAGCGTGTTCTCGTTTTGCATGTGCCCCGGCGGACAGGTTGTTGCCGCCTCTTCAGAACCGTGCCATCTGTGCGTCAACGGGGCCAGTCTCAATGCCCGCGACGGACGCAACGCAAATGCCGCCCTGCTCGTTAACGTCACGCCTGAGGACCTTCCCAACGATGACCCGCTCGCCGGCATCGAGCTCCAGCGTGCCTGCGAGGCGGCCGCCTATCGCCTGGGCGGTTCCAACTGGAACGCACCGGCACAACTCGTCGGAGATTTCCTCGCAGGACGCGCCAGCAAGGCGCCCGGAAAGGTAAAGCCCACCTATCCGCTCGGTGTGACCTGGACGGCAATTGACGAAGCCCTACCGCAGCATATCGTCGAGTCGCTCCGCCTGGGACTTCCCCTACTCGGAAAAAAGCTACGAGGCTACGACCGCCCCGATGCCGTTCTTACCGGCGTGGAGACTCGTTCGAGCTCACCGGTCACTGTCACTCGAGACCGAACGTGCCATGCCGTGTCGACCCCGGGCCTCTACCCTTGCGGTGAGGGAGCTGGATATGCCGGCGGCATCATGAGCGCGGCCACCGACGGCATCCGTTGTGCTGAAGCCCTGATCGCAGACCTCTAACGCACGAATTCCAGCGCGCAAAAGACACAGGCCCGAGCTCCACAGGGAACTCGGGCCTGTTCGCTATTTCTTAAACCGTGCACCCTGGCGTTTTCTGCCCGATGCGAACGTGGAACCCTTGCGGGCCTGCGAACGTAAGCGCTCGATCGTCTCGTCCTCAGACGCACCCTCGAGCATCGCCCGAATCTGAACGACAGCATCGCGCAGGCGCGCCGCCTCCTCAAAGTCCATAGCGGCAGAAGCGTTACGCATATCCTCTTCCATGGTTTCGACGATCCGCGCAAGCTCGTCATGCGGCAGTTCTTCCAACTGCTCCGCAAGTGTCTGCTCAGGCGCCACCGTTTCCGGCACACCGCCCTCGCCCGACTCATCGGGCGTATAGAATGCGCCATGGCCAAGAGAGTCGCCCTTCGAGCGTCCCTTGGAGCCCACAGTTTTTTCGGCCTCGGCAATAAAACTTGAGATGTCGTTGATGGCCTTGCGCACTGTCTTGGGCACAATGCCATGTTCTTCGTTATATGCCATCTGAATCTCGCGACGGCGCTGCGTCTCCTCGATGGCCTCTTTCATCGAATCGGTCACAACGTCTGCATACATGATGACTTCGCCATCGGCGTTACGGGCCGCACGGCCAATCGTCTGAATCAGCGAACGGCGGTTGCGCAAGAAGCCTTCCTTATCGGCATCGAGAATTGCCACCAGTGAGACCTCGGGGAGATCCAAGCCCTCGCGAAGCAGGTTGATGCCAACGAGAACATCGATCTTGCCCTCGCGCAGCGTTCGCAGGATCTCGACACGGTCCATTGTCGCCGTATCAGAGTGCATGTAATTGACCTTAATGCCCGCGTCGAGCAGATGGTCGGTCAGGTCCTCGGCCATGCGCTTGGTCAACGTGGTCACCAGCACGCGCTCCTTGCGGGCAACGCGCTCGCGAATCTCGTCCTCAAGATCGTCAATCTGGCCGCGAACTGGACGCACGTCAATCTTGGGGTCGAGCAGGCCGGTCGGACGAATAATCTGCTCCACGTCGTTTTGGCTCACCCGCAGCTCGTAGTCGCCCGGCGTGGCCGAAACATAGATAAACTGGGGTATCCTTGCCTCAAACTCATCGAAACGAAGCGGGCGGTTATCGAGCGCCGAGGGCAGGCGAAAACCGTGTTCCACCAGCGTCACCTTACGCGAGCGGTCACCTTCGTGCATGCCGCGAATCTGCGGCACCGTCACATGGCTCTCATCGATGATGCAGAGCATATCCTTGGGAAAGTAATCGATTAGGGTAAACGGCGGCTCACCCGGCTTGCGACCGTCCAGATGACGCGAGTAGTTCTCGATGCCGTTGCAAAAGCCCATCGTCTCGAGCATCTCAAGATCATAATCGGTGCGCTGCTGCAGACGCTGCGCCTCGAGCAACTTGTCGGTCGCCTTGAGCTCCGCCACGCGCTTCTCGCACTCTTCGCTGATCGATTTCAGAGCCGCCTTGACCTTCGGCTTCTCGGTCACGTAGTGCGATGCCGGCCATACGGGGATGGCCTCGTACTCACGAAGCATCTCACCGGTGACCTCATCGATCTCGGCAATCAGCTCGACCTCGTCGCCAAAGAACTCAAACCGCAACGGATGCTCGGCATAAGGCGGATACACGTCGACAACATCGCCGCGCACGCGGAACGTGCCGCGTGCCAGGTCATAGTCATTGCGATCATATTGAATGTCGATAAGTGCATGGATAAAGTCATCGCGCTCGAGCGGCACCTTCTTGTCGACGTTTGGAGCCAGACCCGCATAGTCCTCAGGAGAGCCAATGCCATAGATACACGAGACCGATGCGACAACGATCACATCGCGTCGAGAGAGCAGTGACGCGGTCGCCTGATGGCGCAGCATCTCGACCTCTTCGTTAATCGAGGAGTCTTTCTCGATATATGTATCGCTTTGCGGCACATACGCCTCGGGCTGATAGTAGTCGTAGTACGAGACGAAGTAGACCACAGCGTTGTTGGGAAAGAACTCTTTGAGCTCGCTCGCAAGCTGAGCAGCGAGCGTTTTATTGGGGGCCATGACCAGCGTCGGCTTTCCCAGGGCCTCAATAGTCTTTGCCATCGTGAAGGTCTTGCCCGAACCAGTCACGCCCAGCAAAACCTGATAGCGGTCTCCGTCCCTCACGCCCCGCACAAGTGACTCAATGGCCTTAGGCTGGGAACCAGCGGGCTCGTATGGAGACACGACCTTAAACGGCACATCAGCGCCCTCAACGCCAAAGCGCTTAAGTTCACCACCAACGCGTTCTACTTCAAATTCCGCCATGGATACTCCTAACTCATACATCTGCAGTATACGCAGGCGGTGGGCTTAGTCCTATACGAACCGATCGGGATAGAGAGTCTTATATCGAACCCAGGCATTATTGACGCGAATCAGATAAGCCTGAGTTTCAGGGAAGGTAATCGCATTATGGAGTGACGTGTTCTGCTGCGCCCATCCGTCGACATTGCCCATGCCGGCGTTATAGGCGGCGATGGCACTATCCGTCGACCCGTTGAAATAGGCGAGAAGATACGAGAGGTATGCGCAGCCAAACTCGATATTCGTAGCCGGATCGTTAAGATTGTCGGCCGAATACTCCCCTCCGTCGACAAGGCCCTTGGCGATCATATCCCGGGCAGTCTCGGGCATCAGTTGCATCAATCCCTGAGCACCCTGATTCGACTCGGCCTCTGGGTCCCAATTCGATTCCGACTTAATGACAGCGCACACCAGATACGGATCCAGATTATGCGAAATACTGGATTGCTTTACATACGCCTCGTAGTCAATCGGATACAGCGGCTTAAAGAAAGCGGCAGGGGCACACGAGTAGACGAGCGAAATAAGGCCGAAGACGAACACAACGGCAAGTGGCGCCACGCGATACCACGTAAAGAAACGTGCCTTAGTCATCGGCCTCCTCCTTATCCGGAGTATCTATAAACCCGTGGCATGCAAGCCATGAGTCAAGCTGCTCAAAGAGCGAATTATCGCCTGCGGCATTATCAATCACCGTTGTAGCGAGATTGCACAGCGCAGACTCATCGGGCTGGCAAGCAGAACGGGCATCGAAATCAGATGGCTCCATGCCACGTTGAATAGCGCGCTCGCGACGAACTGACAAAGGGGCGCTGATAACCAGAATTTCATCAGCCAAGCCAAACGCATCCTCAAAACCAGTCGGAGCAGAAACCTCGACCACCGCAAAGGGATAACGGGGAGATGAAACCGTACAACAAATCGGATCGAGAATCCTAAGCGAAAGCTGTTCAATGAGAACGGGGTGCACGATGCCATTGAGCCGTGCGACCGAATCAGGAGAAGCGAAAGCTCGAGCAGCGAGGACATTGCGGCGAATGCCGCCCTCCCCGTCCAGAATGTCCCAACCGAATTCTTCGGCGAGGGCATTGACGATATCGGAGCCTGGAACATACAGCGATTTGGCAAGCTCATCCAGATCGATAAGCATGGCGCCATGAGATTCGAGATAGCGGCAGGCAGTCGACTTACCCGAAGCAATATTGCCCAAGACAAAAACGGTAAACATCAAGTCCTCCCTAACGCCAATGGGAGTTATTATCGCGCAAATACAAAAGAAGGACTCAAAATACAGCCAAAGAGTAAGAGCGCGGACGGGGGAGGTAGGTCCCAAAGCACAACGTGTATACAACGCAAAAAGGGGAAGGCCGCGAGGCCTCCCCCTTCCAAGTTCGATGACGGCTCGGTGCCGTCCACCGGTCAGCGGCGCCCTGGCCTCCCACGGGCTGACCCCGCAGTACTCTCGGCGCGATGGGGCTTAGCTTCCGGGTTCGGAACGGGACCGGGCGTGCCCCCCATGCTCTGGCCGCTGACCGGTGGGCGGCGCCCACCGTTACGGTGTCCTGGGTCTCACCTTACACGTGCCCTGGGGGCCGCATGGCGCATAGGAAAGATGACTCGGGGGCATCCTCGTGCCCGGACCGCGCAAGCGCTAAGTCCCGCGGGCCGCGAGGTGCGGTTCCGGAAGAGCTCGGGCGATTAGTGCGGCTCGGCTGAGGACGTCGCCGCCCTTGCACCTGCCGTCTATCGACCAGGTAGTCTACCTGGGCCCTTACCGGAAGGAGAACTAATCCCTGGAACGGCTTCCCGCTTAGATGCCTTCAGCGGTTATCCGCGCCGCACGCGGCTACCCGGCCGTGCCGTTGGTCGACAACCGGTTCACCGGAGGTGCGTCCACCCCGGTCCTCTCGTACTGGGGGCAGCCTCCATCGATTCTCCTGCGCCCACGGAGGATAGGGACCGAACTGTCTCACGACGTTCTGAACCCAGCTCGCGTACCGCTTTAAACGGCGAACAGCCGTACCCTTGGGACCTGCTCCAGCCCCAGGATGCGATGAGCCGACATCGAGGTGCCAAACCTTGCCGTCGATGTGGACTCTTGGGCAAGATCAGCCTGTTATCCCCGGAGTACCTTTTATCCGTTGAGCGACGGCCCACCCACTCGGGGCCGCCGGATCACTAGAGCCTGCTTTCGCACCTGCTCGGCTTGTGGGCCTCGCAGTCAAGCCCGCTTGTACTCTTGCATTCAAAAGGACGGTTGCCGACCGTCCCGAGCGGACCTTCGCGCGCCTCCGTTACCCTTTAGGAGGCGACCGCCCCAGTCAAACTGCCCGCCTGGCACGGTCCCCGAGCCGGTTGACGGCCTCGGGTTAGGACGCCGGTCGCGCGAGGGCAGTATTCCAAGGGCGGCTCCCCGGGGGCTGGCGCCTCCGGATCTGTGCCTCCTGCCTATCCTCTACACGCGGGACCAGCGGCCAATGCCAAGCTGCAGTGAAGGTTCACGGGGTCTTTCCGTCCTTCCGCGGGTAAGTCGCATCTTCACGACCAGTGCAATTTCACCGGGTCCATGGTCGAGACAGCGCCCAAGTCGTTGCGCCTTTCGTGCAGGTCGGAACTTACCCGACAAGGAATTTCGCTACCTTAGGACCGTTATAGTTACGGCCGCCGTTTACCGGGGCTTGGCTTCGGGGCTTCGCCGAATCGGCTAACTCCTCCGCGTGACCTTCCGGCACCGGGCAGGCGTCAGACCCTATACGTCGCCTTGCGGCTTCTGCAGAGTCCTGTGTTTTTGGTAAACAGTCGCTTGGGCCTCTCCACTGCGGCCCGCCTCCGCTCCCCGGGCGAGCCGGTTCACGTACGCGCGGGCACCCCTTCTCCCGAAGTTACGGGGCCATTGTGCCGAGTTCCTTGACCATGGTTGACCCGATCGCCTCGGTATGTTCTACCCACCCACCTGTGTCGGTTTGCGGTACGGGCGCGCACGCGCCTGCCTAGGGGTTTTTCTAGGGACCTCGGGCTCACTCGCTTCGCTCAGTCGCTTCGTCCGGAGCCTCGCCCTCGATGCGGACCGGATTTCCCTGGTCCGCGGGCCGCGCTCCATCACGGGGACGTCCAGAACCCCGCCGAGCCACCCCCATCCGTCGCCCCGTCGGTCGTAGCGCCGCGTGCGCGGTGCAGGAATGTCTGCCTGCTGCGCGTCGGCTACGCCTACCGGCCTCGCCTTAGCCCCCGACTGACCCTGGGAGGATTAGCCTTGCCCAGGAAACCTCGGGTTCACGGCGGACGAGTTACTCTCTCGTCTCTCGCTACTCATGCCAGCATTCTCACTCCCATGCGCTCCACCGTCGGTCGCCCTCCGGCTTCTCCGCCCATGGGAAGCTCCCCTACCGATTCTAATGAATTAAAATCCCGCCGCTTCGGTGTCCAGCTTAGCCCCGTGTATTGTCGGCGCATGTCCACTCGACCAGTGAGCTGTTACGCACTCTTTGAATGGATGGCTGCTTCTAAGCCAACATCCTGGTTGTCTGGGCGGACGCACATCCTTTGCCACTCGGCTGGAACTTGGGGACCTTAGCGGGCGGTCCGGGCTGTTTCCCTCTCGAGCACACAGCTTAGCCCACATGCTCTGACTGCCGCGCTCTGGGCCGCCGGCATTCGGAGTTCGGTTGGATTCGGTAGGCGGCGAAGCCCCCTCGTCCATCCGGTGCTCTACCTCCGGCGGTGAACGCGCGACGCTAGCCCTAAAGCTATTTCGGGGAGAACGAGATATCTCCGGGTTTGATTGGCCTTTCACCCCTATCCGCAGGTCATCGCCGCCGTTTTCAACCGACGTGCGTTCGGCCCTCCACGGGGTCTTACCCCCGCTTCAGCCTGCCCACGGATAGCTCACCCGGCTTCGCGTCCGCGGCGCGGGACTCAAGTCGCCCTGTTAAGGCTCGCTTTCGCTCCGGCTCCCTTTCGGTTAACCTCGCCCCGCGCCAGCGACTCGCTGGCTCATTCTACAAAAGGCACGCCGTCACAACTGAAAGTTGCTCCGACTGCTCGTGGGCGCACGGTTTCAGGTACTGTTTCACTCCCCTCCCGGGGTGCTTTTCACCTTTCCCTCACGGTACTGGTGCGCTATCGGTCACAGGGTAGTACTCAGGCTTGGATGGTGGTCCACCCAGGTTCGGACCGGGTTTCACGTGCCCGGCCCTACTCAGGGACCGCGTCGCGCCGTCCGGTCTGGGTTCGCGTACGGGGCTGTCACCCGCTGCGGCCGGCCCTCCCATGCCGTTCCGCTCCCCAGCCGGACCTGCGCCCGGGGGCGGCAGCCCCCGGATGCGCGGCCCTGCAACCCCGTCGGCGGAACCCCTGCCGGGTATGCCCGCTCGACGGTTTGGCCATCGGTCCCCTTTCGCTCGCCGCTACTCGGGGAGTCTCGAGATTGATTTCCTCTCCTCCGGGTACTTAGATGTTTCAGTTCCCCGGGTTGTCCTCCCCCCGCCTATGTGTTCAGCGGGGGGATATGCACACCGCTGTGCATGGGTTCGCCCATTCGGAGACCCCCGGGTCGAAGGATGTGTGCTCCTCGCCGGGGATTATCGCAGCTTGCCGCGTCCTTCATCGGCTCCCTGTGCCAAGGCATCCGCCGTGCGCCCGTGGTATCTTGCGGGACCGCATCGGGCCCGCGGGATATCCACGTGTCGCTAAAATTAATTAATCGATATCATGAATAGCGCTCGTATGTCGCAATTCGGGTATCTCATACCGCGGCACAGTAGTTGAACTGTGCTCGCGATCAGATGCTCCTCACTCATATATAAGTGAATTCTTCTTGTTTGGATCGGATGAATGATTGCTATCATTCTGTCTGATAAATCGCAGAAAAGAATCGAGTCTGGAAGAAATTGATCTTCCATCTCTCTCCTATCGCTATGCGGCTCTCAAGGTACGCGGGTGCGACCCCGGGGACCGGGTGCTGCGGGGAATCATCCGTGGCGGGACATCTACCGGACGGGCTCCTGCCCTCTATTCGAGTTAAAGTTTGTCTCTCTAAGAATGTATCTCCCTAGAAAGGAGGTGATCCAGCCGCACCTTCCGGTACGGCTACCTTGTTACGACTTCACCCCCCTCACCCTCCACACCTTCGGCGCCTCCCCCCTTGACGGTTGGGCCGGCGACTTCGGGTGCAGACGACTCGGGTGGTGTGACGGGCGGTGTGTACAAGGCCCGGGAACGCATTCACCGCGGCATGCTGATCCGCGATTACTAGCAACTCCGACTTCATGGGGGCGGGTTGCAGCCCCCAATCCGAACTGGGGCCGGCTTTCCGGGATCCGCTCCCCCTCGCGGGGTGGCATCCCTCTGTACCGGCCATTGTAGCACGTGTGCAGCCCAGGGCATAAGGGGCATGATGACTTGACGTCGTCCCCGCCCTCCTCCGCCTTGACGGCGGCGGTCCCGCGTGGGTTCCCGGCATCACCCGATGGCAACACGCGGCGGGGGTTGCGCTCGTTGCGGGACTTAACCCAACATCTCACGACACGAGCTGACGACAGCCATGCACCACCTGTATGGGCTCCTCTCGGCCACGGGGTCTCCCCCGCTTCACCCATATGTCAAGCCCTGGTAAGGTTCTTCGCGTTGCTTCGAATTAAGCCACATGCTCCGCTGCTTGTGCGGGCCCCCGTCAATTCCTTTGAGTTTTAGCCTTGCGGCCGTACTCCCCAGGCGGGACGCTTAATGCGTTGGCTGCGGCACGGGGGGATCGTCCCCCCACACCTAGCGTCCATCGTTTACGGCTGGGACTACCAGGGTATCTAATCCTGTTCGCTCCCCCAGCTTTCGCGCCTCAGCGTCGGTCTCGGCCCAGAGGGCCGCCTTCGCCACCGGTGTTCCACCCGATATCTGCGCATTCCACCGCTACACCGGGTGTTCCACCCTCCCCTACCGGACCCAAGCCGCGGAGGTTCCGGGGGCTTCGGGGGGTTGAGCCCCCCGCTTCGACCCCCGGCCTGCCGGGCCGCCTACGCGCGCTTTACGCCCAATGAATCCGGATAACGCTCGCCCCCTACGTATTACCGCGGCTGCTGGCACGTAGTTAGCCGGGGCTTCTTCTGCAGGTACAGTCTTGACTCTTCCCTGCTGAAAGCGGTTTACGACCCGAAGGCCTCCGTCCCGCACGCGGCGTCGCTGCGTCAGGGTTCCCCCCATTGCGCAAGATTCCCCACTGCTGCCTCCCGTAGGAGTCTGGGCCGTGTCTCAGTCCCAATCTGGCCGGTCGGTCTCTCAACCCGGCTACCCGTTGTCGGCACGGTGGGCCGTCACCCCGCCGTCTACCTGATGGGCCGCGGAGCCATCCCCTCCCGTCGGGGCTTTAGCCCGGGCGCCATGCGGCGCCCGGGGGTATCCGGTATTACCCGTCCTTTCGGGCGGCTATCCCGGGGGAGGGGGCAGGTTCTCCACGTGTTACTCAGCCGTTCGCCACTCGCTTCCCTCCGGAGAGGGGTGCCGTTCGACTTGCATGTGTTAGGCGCGCCGCCAGCGTTCATCCTGAGCCAGGATCGAACTCTCCGTCCAAAATGTATGGGCTTCGAGCCCGTCCGGTCCTCTCAGTCATCGCTGATCGGTTCCGTTCGATTCATATGGTTCTATTAGATAGGAAAAGGAATTTCTCGGGGCCGCCTCTCGGCGGCCTTGCGAAAAACAAATCCAAGTTAGACCATTTCAAATGGTTCGATGTCTGCCCGGATGCGACACAACTGGTGTGTCCATCCTCGCAGTATCCGGTTCTCAAGGTGCACGCCTGCGCTGGTTCCCGGTCCGACCGGGCCGCGCGGCAAGGAGATATATTGCCAGACCGCGAAGTCCTGTGGGACGTCAATTCCACTCTTCACAAGTCCTACACAATATATTGCTTCCTATATAAGTCCTAGAAAGGCAGGTGCAGAAATACTGCACGTATCAGATGATGACCCTTTGGTTCAGGAATATATAGAGATCGGTCACCTGTAAGTGTTTATCTACCCGCGCTTTTAGCAATGTAAACCGCGCTTCAGATAAAAAGAGGGAGCGCCGCGCACAACGCGACACTCCCCTAGCGATTCAAGAGAATCTATTAGGCCTCGAGAGCCTTCTTGGCGATGGTAGCCAGCTCGTTGAAGGACTCGATGTCCTCGTAAGCCATCTGAGCCAGGACCTTGCGGTCGAGCTCGATGCCGGCAACCTTCAGGCCGTGCATGAACTGAGAGTAAGAGATGTCGTTCAGACGAGCAGCAGCGTTGATACGAGTGATCCAGAGAGAACGGATCTCGCGCTTCTTGTTGCGGCGATCACGATACTGATACTGCAGAGAGTGCTGGACCTGCTCTTTAGCATGCTTGTAAGTACGCGAAGCGGCACCGTAGTAACCCTTCGCACGGTGCATAACGGTACGGCGCTTCTTCTTGGCGGCAACAGCGCGCTTAATACGTGCCATGTTCTATCAACTCCTAGACGGTAAAACGAAAAACGGGAACGCGAACTTAGGCGAGACGCGACTTGATGACCTTGCGGTCGGCAGCGGCGATCTCGGTCTCCTGACGGAAGCCACGCTTACGCTTGGTGGACTTCTTGCTCAGGATGTGGCTCTTGAAAGCCTTGGCGCGCATAAGCTTGCCGGTGCCAGTCTTGCGGAAACGCTTCTTGGTGCCGCTGTGGGACTTCATCTTAGGCATGAAATACTCCTTAATCGGTTACAGAACACTAGTTACTTGGTATCGCTTGCCGCTTTATCCTCATCGAAGGCGCCCTTAATCGGGGCGAGCAGCATAAGCATGTTACGGCCTTCCATCTTAGGCTTAGACTCGACCGTAGCGTAAGGCTTGAGATCCTCGGCGAGACGCTCGAGAACGTTAAGGCCCTGCTCCGGGTGAGCCATCTCACGGCCGCGGAACATGATGGTGATCTTAACGCGCGCGCCCTTCTTGAGGAAACGCAGAACGTGGCCCTTCTTGGTCTCGTAGTCGCCAACGTCGATCTTGGGTCGGAACTTCATTTCCTTGACCTCGACCTTGGACTGGTTCTTACGAGCAGCCTTGGCCTTCATGGCCTGCTGGTACTTGAACTTACCGTAGTCCATGACCTTGCAGACCGGCGGCTCCGCGTTGGGAGCGATCTCGACCAGGTCGAGACCCTGATCGTCGGCGACGCGCTGGGCATCGCGGATGGCGAACAGGCCGAGCTGAGAGCCATCGACGCCAATCAAACGGCACGAAGATGCAGTGATCTCGTCGTTGATGCGGGTGTCATCAGACTTAGCTATTTTCCCTACCTCCATTCATAAAAAAATAACCCGGCGCTTCTCAGCAACCAGGTCGTACACATAGACTTCCTCGATTTGAGGAAGGGAATCTAAGTTGTATGACCAGTCAGCTGCTCATTGGCGCCAAAAGGTGGGAACCCTCGGGTTCCTCTTTAGGGCATTGCGGGAACAACGCCTTGCGAATAATAACACGTACAGCGCGTTATCACATTACGTACACGAAAAAGGGGCCTTGACCCCCTTGAACGCTCGCTTGCATGTATGGTGCCCGAGGCGAGACTCGAAGGGCCTTCGCTTCGCGAAGCCCCAGGCTTCGGGCGCGTGGCGCCCTCGCCACGCTCCGCTACAAACAGGCCGCAGGCCTGTTTGCTTAACGCTTCGCGCGCTCACGCGAGTCCGGCACGAAAAAGGGGGCCGCAACCCCCTTGAACGTTCACTTGCATGTATGGTGCCCGAGGCGAGACTCGAACTCGCACGTTGTTGCCAACGGTGGATTTTGAGTCCACTGCGTCTGCCAATTCCGCCACTCGGGCACGCAATGCGTGAGTTAGTTTATCACAGCTTTCTACCGATTAGTCCGAAAATGGAACTTCGAGCATTTCGATGAGTTCGACCGTGCGGAGCATCTCGCGCTGACGGCATCCGCGACCGTCGACCGAAGCCTCACCCATCTGGTTATCGTAAGGGTCCTCGCGCATGCCGTCGAAAGAGGTCTCAAACTCTGCCTGGAATCGATTGTTAGCCACCATACGCCACGGGTCGAGATTGCCAAAGTAGTGACGGCGGCGCCACTCCTCCCCCATCCTGCGAGCAGAAGATCCAAATGACAGGTCGGCGTTGAGCCAACCGGTCTGCGGCGTATAGAACTCTGCCCAGTCGTGCGACCCCACCGAATCGGGCGCAACATACAGGCCGCTCTGCCAACGGGCGGGCACACCGGCAATACGGCACATGGTGATAAACGTGAGCGACATAACGCCGCAATCGCCGCGGAGCGAATGCGCGCAGTCATCGGCAATAGATCCCAAAAGCAAGTACGGCGGCTGATAGCGATAGTCGATATACTGCGTCAGGTAATCATAGATAGCACGGGCGCGATCGAGCGGATCCTCGAGTCCGCCAACAACACCGGCCGTCAGCTGCTGCAGATACGGCGTGAATGCAATGTGCGAACGGTCCTCGGAAATATCCTCGGGCAGAGGCGCGTCCATACGCGGATGAACCGGAAGTGTGCCACCGTAGACATCACAATAAGCAGCATCGATGTGATAACGATAAGTCACCGAGAATGAGCGCTCACTCGAAGAAGACCACGAGGCGGTACGCGCCGAAGCGTTCGCGGGAGCAACAGCACCCTCCGGCGTCATGTCGAGAATCTCGACCTGAGACTGTTGGCGGCAGGTGGCGGCTACGGGAAGCCAAGCGCGAACGGTCTCCCCCTCTAGAGCGCCGGGGACAGACAAGGACGCCTTAAGCGTAATAACGCGAGTCAATCCGTTTTGCGACTCCATCTCCTTGAGCATCTCGTTGCGCAGTGCAATTCCGTCCGTAGGATCGGGACGCATGCCGGGAACCTCTTTGGGATATACGCGAAGCGAATCGAGGAAGTTGTCGAGAACGAACAGCTCGCCATCGATAAAGCGCCAGTCAATACGCTTACGGTCAATCAGATCGTCAAACTGCTCCTCGGTAAACTCAGGCCACTCCTCGCGAATCATCGCAATAGCCCGATCGCGCGACACCGAAAAATGAAGCGGCGTCTCAAGCATGCGATACCGCTCGGCACGAACGCAGGCAGCAAGCGAGGGATCGGGATTCTGCCCCAAAAGACGATCACAAGCCGCAACAGCCTGCGTCAAATATCCGGCATCCTTGAGACGAAGAATCTCGGGCGGCAGTCCAATATCGAGATGACGGAAATCATCACAGCAAACATCAACAGAGCAACCAACAGGACCCTCGTCAATGACCTTCCCATCCGAAGGCAGCACATTAATAACAGCCATACCAAACTCCAAGTCATTAGAACTCTTGAAGCCCATTGTAGCGAGATAAAAAAGAAAGCCCCAATAAAGGAACCCTCAACACCGATAAACGGTACCTCTAAAAATGAATTCAGCCCAGTAACCCTGTAGCGAGTTAACAAAGGAGGCCCCGTTTCCCCGGAGCCGATTCCGTCGCGCGACTTCTGGCGAAGCCAGTAGCCATCTTAATTCAGCCTCGTAACCCTGCGGCGTTAAACAAAGGAAGCCCCGTCCCCCGGAACTGTTTCCTTGGCGTGACTTCTGGCAAAGCCAGGTGAGCGCAAAGGAAACAGTGTAGGGAGACGGGGCTTCCGGCGGGAAGTTTAGCGACGCTTACGCCTTGTTGACGGAGCCAAACTCCTCCATGAGCTCCTTGGTGCGAGCAACAATGTTGTCGCGACCAGGCTTGAGGAGCTTGCGGGGGTCGAAGCCCTTGCCCTGCTGATCCTTGCCAGCCTCGATGTACTCGCGGACGCCCTTGGCGAAGACGAGCTGCAGATCGGTGTTGACGTTAATCTTGGAGATGCCCAGGGAAATGGCCTTCTTGATCTGATCCTCGGGGATGCCGGTGCCACCGTGCAGGACGAGGGGCAGGTCGCCGGTCTGGGCCTTGATCTCGCCCAGGCGCTCGAAGGAAAGGCCAGCCCAGTCGGCAGGGTACACGCCGTGGATGTTGCCGATACCGCAGGCGAGGAAGTCGACGCCCAGGTCAGCAATCTGCTTGCACTCAGCAGGATCAGCGAGCTCGCCGCTGGAGGTCACGCCGTCCTCGGTGCCGCCGATGCCGCCGACCTCGGCCTCGATGGACATGCCCTTGGAGTGGGCAAGCTCAACGAGCTCCTTGGTGCGATCGAGGTTAAGCTGGAAGGTCTCCTCGTGAGAGCCGTCATACATGATGGACGTGAAGCCGGCCTCGATGCACTTGAAGCAGTCCTCGTAAGAACCGTGATCGAGGTGAAGGGCGACGGGAACGGTAACGCCCGTGGCCTCGACGGCAGCCTTGACCATGTCGGCGCAGACCTTGAAACCGCCCATCCACTTAGCGGCACCAGCGGTGCACTGAAGGATCAGCGGAGACTTGGCCTCCTCGGCGGCCTGGAGAATAGCCAGGGTCCACTCGAGGTTGTTGGTGTTGAAGGCACCGAGACCGTACTTGCCGGCCTCGGCCTTCTTGAGCATGTCTGCTGCGTTGACGAGCATAAAAGAAACCTCCTGTAAGGTTGCTCCGATAACGCCTGAGATTTTACCACGACATACCCGAGCATAAACGTTCGTTTGTTCACGAATACCATCCGATTGGACAAATTTTGACCGTTTGCCCCACAGAATCGACCCACTGGGGAAAATAGCTTGACGATTGAGCGGTCTTCGTGGTTCGGAAGACAGCTTCGAGCCTACATCTGCATAAACGGGTTCTGCATAAGTTCGCGCGCCATCGTGGTCGAATCGCCATGGCCCGTCAAGCAAACGGTATCGGGCGGAAGCATCTTGGCAAGTTTGGAGAGCGAGCGCATAATCGCCGCCTCGTCACCGCCGGAAAGATCGGTACGACCGTGGCTGCCCGGGAAAAGTGTGTCGCCCACAAAGGCGATGTTCCCCTGCTCGGTCGCGGCGAACAGGACGATGCCGCCCGGCGTATGCCCCGGCGTCTCGATCACCTGCAGGCAGACGTCGCCCACCTCGATTGTATCGCCCTCGGCAAGTAAACGCGTCGGCTCACCCGGATCGGGTGTCTCGATACCCCACATGGCGCGCTGCTCCTCGATATTTGCGCGAGGTACCGTCACGTCCTTAGCGCACAACTCATATAGTGCGCTGTCGCCAACGACAGCTCGAACCCCGGCAATCCCGCCAACATGGTCGGCATGACCGTGCGTGCAGACAGAGCCGAGTACGCGCACCTCGGGATGCGCGGTGCGGATATGCTCCACAAGACGCTCGCCCTCCCACGCCGGATCGACGATTAAGCACTCGTCATTCGAAATCACGGCGTAGCTGTTAGTCTGAATCGGGCCGTTGACGAGCGCCTCAATCGAAGCCGCGCCTCGGGGTGTCAGGTCCAAAGTCATATCGTCCATGCGCATACCCTCCTTCTAAAATACGTTCGAGGCACCAAACGATGCCTCGAACGTAACCAATATCTATGATGCTGAGAGGCTCTCGCACCTACACACGGCGCTTGAGTTGCGCTCCGCCCTCGCCGGGCATAAGACGGCGAGCGTCGTAGACCGAGTCGACGCTGCTGATGGAAGCCAGCAGCGGATCCAGGCCGCTCGCATCCGAAATCTCGACCATAAAGCGCAGGGTCGCAATACCCTCGCGGTTGGTCGAGGTGGCGGCGGAAAGGATATTGCCGCCTGCATCGCCAATGGCAATGGTGACGTCCTTGAGCAGGCCCATGCGGTCCAGGCACTCGACCACGATCTCGACCTGGAAGAGAGTGTCGGCAGCACCATCCCACTCTACGTCAATCATGCGCTCGGGGTGCTCCATGAGGCCCTTGACGTTGGGGCAGTTGGCGCGATGCACCGAGACACCTCGGCCACGCGTGATGAAGCCGACGATATCGTCGCCCGTCACCGGATTGCAGCAATGCGCTAGACGGACTAGCAGGCCGCTGTTGCTCTCGCCCTTGACGATAATGCCGTTACTGGCGCTCTTGCCGCGCTTTTGCGGCTTGCGGTTGGAGCCGCGAGCAGGCTGTTTCACGACCTCGGCGATAGCCTCGGCCTTGGTGAGCTGTTCCTCGGGCTTGGGGTCCAAGATTTGCTCGACCTTATTGCCCACAGCGCGCGGGGCAACCTTGCCGGCGCCGACGGCGGCAAACAGGTCCTCGAGCTGCTTGAAGTTAAACTGCTCCGCCACGGCGTTGAGCGCACGCGTCGAACGCGGCGTAGAAATGCCATAGCCACGCTTACGCAGGTCCTTGGCCAGCATATCGCGGCCGGCGGCAGCGTCGTCGTCCTTGGTCGCAGCGGCAAAATAGCGGCGGATCTTTGACTTGGCGGAAGGTGTCTTAACGATCTTGAGCCAATCACGCGACGGCTTGGAACTCTTGTTCGTCAGGATCTCGACACGGTCACCCGTCTTAATCTCGTGCGTGAGCGGAGCCACCGCACCGTTGATTTTGGCGCCGACGCAATGGTTTCCCACCTCGGTGTGAACGGCGTAGGCAAAGTCGAGCGGTGTAGAGCCGGCACGAAGCGCCATGACCTCGCCCTTGGGCGTAAAGACGAAGATCTCCTGATCGAACAGATCGACCTTCAGCGAGTGCAGGTATTCCTTGGCATCGGTGATCTCGTCGGAAGCCGCCCAATCGAGCGAATGCTTGAGCCAGTTGATCTGGTCGTCCAAACGTTGAGCGTCATTGGTCTTGGAAGCAGACGATCCGCCCGACTTCTTATATAGCCAGTGGGCGGCAATGCCGTACTCGGCCTGCTCATGCATCTCGTAGGTTCGAATCTGAATCTCGAGCGGACGAGCCGTAGGGCCGATGACCGTCGTGTGGAGCGACTGGTAGTTATTGACCTTGGGCATGGCGATATAGTCTTTAAAGCGACCAGGCATGGGGTGCCACAGCGTATGCACCGCACCGAGCGTGGAGTAGCAATCGCGCACCGAATGGGTAATAACGCGCAGCGCCACCAGGTCGTAGATCTCGGAGAACTCCTTGCCCTTGCGCTTCATCTTTTGGTAGATGGACCAATAGTGCTTGGAGCGGCCGTTGATCTGGAAGTCCTCCAGACCAATGCGGTTGAGCTCATCGGTAAGCGTCTTGATGGTCTCGGCAAGGTAGCGCTCGCGGACCTCGCGCGACTCAGCCACCATGCGCGCGATGCGCTGGTAGGCATCGGGCTCCAGGTAGAAGAAAGACAGGTCCTCGAGCTCCCACTTAATAGAGCTCATGCCCAGACGGTCGGCCAAGGGCGCGTACACGTCCATGGTCTCGCGAGCCTTAAACAGGCGACGATCCTCGTGCAGGGCTGCCAGCGTTCGCATGTTGTGCAGACGGTCGGCAAGTTTAACGATGATGACGCGAATGTCCTTGGACATGGCGAGGAACATCTTGCGCAGCGTGAGCGCCTGCTTCTCGTCCATGCTGTCGACTTCGATGTTGGTGAGCTTGGTCACGCCATCGACGAGCTCGGCCACCGTATCGCCAAACAGGCCGGAAACATCGGTGAGCGAGGTCTCGGTATCCTCGACGGTATCGTGCAGTAGCGCGGCACACACCACATCGCAGTCCATCTTGAGATCGGCCAAAATGATGGCAACCTCGACGGGATGGTTAATGTACATCTCGCCCGAGCGGCGCTTTTGGTTGCAGTGCTTCTCGGCGGCAAAGCAGTAGGCCTGCTCAACCTTAGAAAAGTCGTCCTCATTCATATATTTGAAGCACAGGCGCTCCAGCTTGTCGTAGCTGTCCGCCATAATCTCGGGCGGCAGCTCATCGGCATGCTTATAGTGCTCCATCTCCGAAAACGGCTGGAGGGTGGAATCATGGGCGGTACGGGCTGCGGCATCCATCGAGGTCCCCTTCCCCTAGGCCCGCGGTACGATCGGGCGGTTAACTTTGGCTAGCATATCAGAAGCGCACGAATCGAGCGCCCAGCTCCGGAAAGCCGAAAACTCCATGCGCGAGCGCAAGCCCTCCAAATAGCGAATTGACCTACTCAATTGCACGCGGCCGGGGTTTTCGGCCATCGCGATGCGACGGGTGTCGTCAAACCCCGAAACGCGACAAAAACCAAGCTCTTCGAAGATTCCCAGGCCGCTTTCCACCGAACGCTCGTCGACCGGCGTGCGAGCATCGATGGCAAGGCACATCTGCGCGATGTCGATATCGCTCGCGCTAAAGGAATCGTCCCCGGTTTTGCCGCGGTTGGAGCGCCACATGGTCTGCAGTGCGCGATAGAGCGTGACGAGCTCGTCGCGCTCGGGCGCATAGCAGTCGAGCAGGCGCTCGTTAATGCGGGCGTCGCGCGACGAATAGAGCAGATGGATCACGGCGGGCTGGCCATCGCGACCGGCGCGGCCGCTCATCTGGTTAAACTCAATGCCGCCAAACGGCATGTGATAGAGCACGACATGGCGGATATCGGGCAGGTTGACGCCCTCGCCAAAGGCAGATGTCGAGACGATGCAGCTGAGGCTGCCGTCTCGGAAAGCTTCCTCCACGCGACGGCGATCGGAACGCGCAAGCCCCGCGTTATAGAACGCGATATGGGTTGCGCAATCGGGCACACGCTTGCGCAACGTCTTGGCGAGCGCCACGGACTGGTCGCGCGAATTGACGTAGATGACGGTCTTTTCCCCCGTCGCCACAATCGACACCAAACGGTTCTCGCGACTTGCAAGATCACGGTCGTCCTCGAGCTGCAGGTTCTCGCGCACCGTCTCGTCGACCACCGTGCGAGTGATCGGCAGCATGCGGGCAAGCTCGGCCACGACCGGAGCCGTCGCGGTGGCCGTCGCAGCCATAACGACCGGGTCGCCCAGGGCTTTGAGGATATCGGGCATGTCGAGATAGGCGCTGCGGTCGCCGCCCTTGGCAAGACCGGCATGATGCGCCTCATCGATAACGACAAAGCCGATGCGGCCCGAACGCGCGAAGCGGTCACGGTGGATAGATAGGAACTCGGGCGTCGTGAGCACGATACCGGTGCGGCCCGAAGCTAGGCCGGCGAACACGTCATCGCGTGCGGCCTCCACGGTCTCGCCGGTCAGCACGCCAACGCCAATGCCAAGCGATGCCATCGTCGACGAGAGGTGATAGGCCTGGTCGGCAACAAGCGCACGCAGCGGATAGACAAAGATGCTCGCACGTCCGCGAAGCACCGCCTCACGCGCGGCATGCACATGGAAGATGAGCGACTTGCCGCGGCCCGTTCCCATAACCGCCAAGACACTCTGGTGATCGGCCAAGGCGTCGAGCGCCTCAACCTGCGCGCGGTGCGGCTGGTTCGATCCGATAAAGCTATGGATAAGCGAGCGCGTGAGCTCGGTATAGGAAAGCTGGGCGAGCGTCTCGCGCTTGCGCGACTCCAAGCGCAGGCCGGAATCCGCCGGCTGCACGCCACGACGAAGCTCGCATGCCGGATCGTCGACGCTGGGCAGCGTGGTATCGCGGACCAGAACATCCTTGACCATGAGCTTGGGCTTCACACGACCCTGCCAATGCTCGGCAACGGCCTCGAACACCAAGTCGACAGCGCTATCGCAGTTGATGAGCTTATCGATTTGCGGCACGCGGAACATAATGGCCGGCACACTCGCGGCGCCATCGGTCGCCACAAAGCGCATGTGCTCGCCGGTCTTACCCACCACGGCGCGATCACACATCGTCACGCCCTCGGCAGCCAGCAGCGGCACCTTATTACCCTGGCCAAACGGCTCAAGGCGGGAAATCTGCTCGATGGTCTCGATATTCAATTCGGAAAGGTCGACCGTGGCGGCAACCTCGTCGGTGTCCTCAAAGTCCTCGGCGGGAAGCTCGGACAACACGGCCGAAAGGCGACGGCGGAACTCGTCGAGCTTGGATGCCTCGATAGTCACACCCACCGCACCGGCATGTCCGCCGCGACGAATCATCAGGTCGGAACAGCGCTCGATGGCGTCAAACAGGTTAACTTTGCCCACCGAGCGACCAGAGCCGCGCGCGATACCGTCCTCGATCGAGAACAGCAGCGCCGGCACGTGGTAGCGGTTGGTCAGACGGCTTGCCACGATGCCCTTGACGCCCTCGTGCCAGCCTTCGCCGCCCACGACGAGCGCGCGTCCGCCGTCATAGGTCTCCTCGACCTTTGCCATGGCATCGCGCGTGAGCTCCGCCTCGATCTCACGGCGCTGGCGGTTGATTTCCTCGAGCTCAGCCGCCAGTGCGCTTGCTTCGATGGGATCGCGGGCAAGCAGCAGGTCGAGCGCCAGCTTGGGATCGGCCATGCGACCGGCAGCGTTTAAGCGGGGAATGAGCGAGAATGACAGGCCATCCGCCGTAATGCTCGAAAGGTCCGCCTTGGCGAGCGCGGCAAGCGCGATATAGCCGGGGCGAGCGGTTACGCGCATCTGCTGGATGCCCTCGGCAACCAGCGCGCGGTTCTCGGGCGTGAGCGGCATCATGTCGGACACGGTGCCCAGCGCCGCGACCTCGATTAGCGAACGCCAATACGACGGCTTGCCCAGGCGCTCACCCAGGACTTGCACCAGCTTGAGCGCCACACCAGCACCGGCAAGCTCACGCGAGGGGCCCTCGTCCTCGAGCTTGGGGTCAGTCAGGGGCACACCCTGCGGCACCTGGTCGGAGGGCTCGTGATGGTCCGTGACCACCAAATCGATCCCCAGGCTCTCCAGATAGGAAACCTCTTCCTTGGCGGCAATGCCGTTATCGACGGTTACGATCAGCTGGGGGCGAGCGAGCTCGTTAACGCGGTCGAGCGCCGCGCGCGAAAGACCGTAGCCCTCATCAAAGCGATGCGGAATAAACGGCGTGACATCGGCGCCAAACGTGCGCAGCGCCTCGGTCAACAGGCAGGTCGACGTAATACCGTCAACGTCAAAATCGCCAAAGACTGCAATGTGCTCGTGGTTGCGAATAGCACGCTCGACGCGGTCGGCGACGACCGACATGCCCGGGATAATGAGTGGGTCGGCCCAGTCGCGATCGAGCGAAGGCGTCAAAAACAATTGGCCCTCTTTGATGGAGCCAATGCCGTGCGCGACCATAATGCGCGCCACCAGCCCGGGAATGCCCAGACCAGCCGAAAGCTCCTTTTCGAGCTCGGGGTTTTGCTGAGCGACCGCCCAGCGATGCGTCGTCTTAAGCGATGACATAGGCACCCACCCCCGATAGGGGCAGGTCGCCGCGATACCTCTCACGGTTCATAGCGATGAGTCCTCTGTGTATGCCCGCTTCGGCAGGCAGATCTGTTGAACGGATTTATTATACCGTGCGGCGCGGACGCAAATCGCCGCAGCACGCCGCGGTTTCGGTAAACGATGCCGGTAATACCCTCGAAATAATCGAGCGTTTCTGACGCACGGACACATGTGAGCGTCTAGCATATCCAGTCAAAACGGATTCACGAGCAAAGGGAGTCACAAGAGCATATGAAGCAATGGGTTGGACTGGGCAAGTTTCTCGCGGGGCACATGCAAATCATCGTTCCGATTTGCGTGGCGCTCGGCGTGCTCTTTCCTCAACAGATCGGCGTTCTCAAGCCCATCGTTCCCACCTTGTTTGCCTTTATGACGTTCCAAGGTGCGCTCAGCAACACCTTTCACCAGGTAGCCGAGGTGTTCCACCGTCCGCTGCACCTGATTCTGGCGTTGTTGGTCTCGGCGGCGCTTATTCCCATCGCGGCCTATGCCATGGGATCGTTGTTCTTTGGTTCCAACCCCAACCTTGTCTGCGGCATCGTGCTCGAATACAGTGTGCCCGTGGCAGTCACCGCTTTTATGTGGATCAGCATGTTCGGCGGCAACGGCCCGCTCGCGCTCACCATCATCCTGACGTCCTCGGTTATATCGCCCGTGACGATTCCGCTCACGCTCAAGCTCCTGTTGGGCGCCACCGTCGCAATCGATGTTCCGAGCATGATGCAGAACATGGCCTTTATGATTGCCATCCCCGCCGTGCTCGGCATCGTGATCAACGAGCTCACGCACGGCTGGGGACACGAGAAACTCTCCCCCGCGCTCTCGCCCGCCTGCAAATTTATGATGATGGGCGTCATCGCGTCCAACTCCACCGCCATGAGCGAGTACGTGCTACACATGAACGCGGTGCGCCTGGAAGTCGCCCTCTTTATTCTGGTGTTCGCCATCAGCGGTTTTGTCGTGGGCATTCTGGTCGCCCGCGCGCTGCATCTGCCATATAGCGAAACGACCACCATGTGCTTTACCTGCGGCATGCGCAATATCTCTTCGGGCGCCGTCATCGCCACGCAATACTTTCCGGGCGAAGTTGTGTTTCCCGTCATGTGTGGAACGTTGTTTCAGCAGGTGCTCGCCTCGCTTATCGGGCACTTCTTTGAGCGTCTGACCGGCGAGGAGCGCGCCGCCCAGCGCAAGCGCGTCGAGGCCGGCCGCGACGCCATGGCACGCTAGACTGTCCGCATTACGCGGGTGTTAGTCTTGCTATACGAGCGTTTCCAGATGCGCACGCAGGCGCTCAGCATCGATATCGAGCGTTGTCTCAGCATTGACCTGGGCCAAACGATAGCCGACAAAGTAGGGCGAAACCACCCAACGTGGCAGCGCCTTGGCAATGGTCCGACCGCCCAGGTGATAGAAGAACAGGTTGTACGACTCTGCACGACCGCCATGGTGCTCGTGCAAGATATAGCGCAGAGCTACCTGAATTGCGTCGGCGAAGAGGTCCGTCTCGGCTTGGTCTCTCGTGTCATCGCTGGCGGCGATTCCCTGCGGGGCTGAAACGTTGACCTCAAAGAACCCCATGATCGGTTCGGTTGAGATGTCGACCGAGATTCTCCCCTGTTGCCAGACACTGATGCCTTCAAAGTTGGCTGAGGTCAGCGCCGCATAGCCGTCCTCCTGTTCCAGGCCCACAATCTGCATGTGTGGATGGACGAGGCTGCCGCCCGAAAGCGGGCCTTTGTTCTTGTACATGAGCACACTGCGGTACTGTTGGGAATCGATCATCTGCTGCCAACAGCCCAGGGCAAACCGCATCACATGATGCAGCTCATCCGGTTCATAGGTCACCAGGTCGGCGTCGTGATTGGCAGACTCGATCAATACGGTCTGACGTGTGGCCCGCAAGGTCTTGAACTTATTCTCGAGCCAGATGCAGTCACCATCGCGCTGGATGATGTCGGCAAGTCCCTCCGTGTCGCAAAAGGGGCACGCGGTGCCAGGGCGACGATTATCGTCGGGATTACCGCTCGCCTGCTGGACATCGAATACAAGTGCCACGGGCTACACCTCCAGCGGCACAATCTTGGTGCCATGGAGCTCGGAGACGCCCAGTGCCGCCGCCACGGTATCGCGGTTGACCGTGGAAATGCCGCCGCCGGGAAGGATGGTCAAGCGGTCGCCCGCATACTCGATCAAGCGGGCCAGGTTTTCGAAGTTGTCCTCGATCGGCGTACCGGCAGCGCCACCATGCGTCAGGATGCGTGTGATGCCGCAGTCGGCGAGTATGTCAATCGCGTCGAGCTGAGCCTCGGGCGAGAGCTGATCAAACGCCATGTGGAAGGTGATGTCGATGGGTTCACGCTCGCATTCCTCGGTCGCGCAGCCCGCGGCCATCACGAGGGCGCCCAACGTAAGCTCGTCGAGTGCCCATCCGCCAGCGCAGGGCTTGCAGCAGCCAAATGCCAAGCCGTCAACGCCGGCGCTCACGGCAAGGCCCAGGTCCATCTCCATCATACGCAACTCGTCCTGGTTGTAGTGAAAGTCGCCGCCACGCGGGCGAATCATGCACATCACCCGTGCATCGTGCTCGTGGGCATAGTTGGTCGTAGCGCTGATAACGCCGGCCGAAGGCGTGGTGCCACCAACGGCAAGGTTGTCGCACAGCTCGATACGCCTTGCACCGGCATCGATAGCCGCCGGCACCCGCTCAAAGTTCTCGGCACAAAACTCGTACAGCATAGATAGACCCCCAAAGACAGCAGATGTTTTCCGACGGGCATTGTCACACATCCCCATGAAGTTGCGGTGGAATAGGGACTCTTTTGGCCTCTGGAGCCCGTATTCAGTCCCTATTTCACCGCAACTTAAAAAGGGGCGCTGACTGAGATAGTCAGCGCCCCTTTTGTTAGGTGGGTTAGCCTCCGAGGTAGGCTTTGCGGACGTTGTCGTCGTGCAGGAGCTCTTGACCGGTGCCGGTCATGGTGATCTTGCCGGTCTCGAGCACGTAGCCGCGCGTGGCGATGGAAAGCGCCATCTGCGCGTTTTGCTCAACCAGAAGCACCGTGGTGCCGGCCTTGTGCAGGTCCTCGACAATCTGGAAGATCTGTTCGATCAGAATCGGTGCCAGACCCATGGAAGGTTCGTCGAGCATAAGCAGTTTGGGGTTACTCATAAGGGCGCGCCCCATAACGAGCATCTGCTGCTCACCGCCTGAAAGGGTACCGGCGACCTGGCGACGACGTTCCTTCAGGCGCGGGAACTGCTCGTAGACGCGCTCCAGGCCCGGAGCCACCGTGGACTTGGACTGCGTATAGGCACCCATCTCCAGGTTTTCCTCAACCGTCATCTGCAAAAAGGCGCGACGACCCTCGGGAACCTGAGCCAGGCCCTTACCAACCAGCTTATCAGCGGGCGTATGGGTAATGTCCTCGCCCATAAACTTGATGGAGCCGGTCTTGGAGCGCAGCAGGCCCGAGACGGTCTTGAGCGTTGTGGACTTGCCGGCACCGTTGGCACCAATCAAGGCCACGATCTCGCCCTCGTTAACGTTAAAGGAGATGTCCTTGATGGCGTGGATAGCGCCGTACCAGACGTTGATGTTGTAGACGGAAAGCATCGGCTCTGCCATTTAGTTCTCCCCCCTATCCTGCTTGCCCAGATATGCCTCGATAACGGCGTCGTTGTTCTGGATTTCCTCTGCCGTGCCCTTGGCGATGACCTTACCAAAGTTGAGCACGCAGATGCCCTCGCAGATGTTCATAACGAGCGACATATCATGCTCGATAAGCATGATGGCAATGCCAAAGGTGTCGCGAATCTTGACGATGTTCTCCATGAGCTCTGCGGTCTCGGACGGGTTCATGCCGGCGGCAGGCTCGTCGAGCAGCAGTAGCTTGGGGTTGGTGGCAAGCGCGCGGACGATCTCCAGACGACGCTGAGCGCCGTAAGGCAGCGATCCGGCCTGCTCGTTTGCCAGATGCTCCATATCAAAGATGGACAGCAGCTCCATGGCGCGCTCGTGCGCGGCCTTCTCGTGCTTCCAATACGTCGGCAGGCGCAGCACGCCCTCAAAGCCGGAATAACGCTCCTGGTTGTGCAGGCCGACCTTAACGTTATCCTCCACCGTCATGGTGTTGAACAGGCGAATGTTCTGGAATGTACGGGCGATACCCATGCGGTTGACCTGATAGACCGACTTGCCCGAGGTGTCCTCACCATCGAGCAGGATGGTGCCGTGTGTGGGCTGATACACCTTGGTGAGCAGGTTGAAAACCGTGGTCTTACCGGCGCCGTTGGGACCGATCAGACCGGCAATCTCGGTCTTGCCGATAGTCAGGCTAAAGTCGTCGACCGCCTTAAGGCCGCCGAATTCAATGCCCAGGTGGATGCACTCGAGCGCCGGTCGCTGGCCCAAGTCGCGGTCGGGAACGATGGCGCCAGAAGGATACGGGACCATCTTGCCCTTGTTGAACTCAAACTTACTGGGCATCGGCTGCCACCTCCTTCTTGGAAGCAAAGCGGTCCTTGACGCGACCGAAGAACGCCTTGAGCTGCGGGTTGTTGGTAAAGATCATGACCAGGATCAGCACGATAGCGTAGATGAGCATGCGGTAGTCCGAGAACTGACGGAGCAGCTCGGGAAGTACCGTGAGCAACGCCGCCGCGATAACGGAGCCGCGCATATTGCCCAGGCCGCCCAGGACTACGAACACCAGGATAAGGATGGACGTGTTGAAGTCAAACTTGGTGGCGGAGAGCTGCGAGAAGTTACCGCCGAAGAGGGCTCCGGCAGCACCGGCGAGGGCAGCGGAAACCACGAACGCGATCATGCGGTACTGGGTGACGGAGATGCCCACGGACTCGGCTGCAATCTTGTTGTCGCGCACGGCCATAATGGCACGGCCGGTACGGCTGCGAACCAGGTTGAGCACGATCACGAGTGCGACCATGACCAGGATGGCACCGGCGAGGAAGGTCGAGTACGTCGACACGCCCGAGGCGCCCTGGGCGCCCTTGATGATGGCGGTGCCGTCCTCGAGCAGGTGCAAGTCGTCGATCGTAGAGTTGCCCGTGATGTTAAAGATCACGTGCAGGCCGCGCGAGTCGACACCCACGATAAGGCAAGTGACGATCTCCTTGATAATCTCGCCAAAGGCCAGCGTCACGATAGCCAGGTAATCGCCGCTCAGGCGAAGGACCGGGATGCCGATCAAGAAGCCCAGGATAGCGGCAGCGATGGCGCCGACCACGATACTGATGATAAGGCGCACCGGATCGGAGGGAACGGCGCTCTCCAGCGCGACGGCGGTGACGATGCCCGTGTAGGCACCGACACTCATAAAGCCCGCATGGCCCAGCGACAAGTCGCCCGCGATGCCGACGACGAGGTTAAGGGAGATAGCCATGACGATGTAGGCCGTAATGGGAACCAGCTGACCGGCGATCATGCGCGGAATCATGTGGTTAGACTGCATAAAGAACACGATGGCGAACGCCACAAGGCACATGGCGTACGTAACAAAGTCGTGACGCGTCTGCTTGTCTTTAAGAAACTTCATAACGCTCACCTACACCTTCTCGGGGACGTACTTGCCCAAGAGGCCGGCAGGCTTGACGAGCAGGACGATAATCAAAACACCAAAGACGATGGAGTTGGCAAGGCTCGTGGAAATGTAAGCCTGCGCCATCGCCTCGATAATGCCGATGAGAATGCCGCCGACAAAGGCACCGGGGATGGAGCCGATGCCGCCGAAAACGGCAGCGTCGAAGGCCTTGATGCCAGGCATGGCGCCCGTGGTGGGCTGCAGGACCGGCGAGTAGGAGCACAGGAGCACACCGGCGATGGCGGCAAGGGCGGAGCCGATGGCGAACGTCATCGAGATGGTGCGGTTGACGTTGATGCCCATGAGCTGAGCGGCGGCCTTGTCCTCGGACACGGCGCGCATGGCCTTGCCCATCTTGGTCTTACCTGTAAAGAACATCAAACCGGCCATGATAACCAAGCAGGCGACGATGGTGACGAGCGAGACGGCGCTCACGTTGAACTTGGCCAAGAACTCCGGCACCGGGAAGGCGACGAGCGAAGTGAAGTTCTTGGGCGTGGCGCCCCACAGAAGCTGCGCGGCGTTCTGCAGGAAGTAAGACACGCCGATGGCCGTGATCAGAACGGCCAGCGGGCCTGCTTGGCGCAGCGGCTTATAGGCCAGACCCTCAATGAGAACACCGAGGACCGTGCAGACCACACAAGAGAGAACTACAGATGCCCAGCCCGGGAGGCCGAGATACGACGTGGCGCAGAACGAGACATAGGCACCGACCATGATGACATCGCCGTGAGCGAAGTTGAGCATCTTGGCGATACCGTAGACCATGGTGTAGCCCAACGCGATGATGGCATAGACGCTGCCCATGGACAGGCCGTTGACCAGGTATTGGATAAAGACCGTCATGTTCCACATCCCCCTTTCGAATAGGTTTCCAGTTAATGTATGAAACAGGGACGTTACACTGTCCCTAGATACCAAGCAAGCAGGGAAGGCCAAAACCTCCCCTGCTTGGGATCAAAACCGCTCTATGTAAGGCGGCCAATTAGGCCTGTACGTACTTGCCGTCGGTGATGACGTACGCCGTGGGCTCCTTCTGGACCTGGCCCTTGTCGTTCCAGGTGAGCTTGCCAGTCAGGCCGTCAACGGTAATCTTGAGCATAGCCTTGGACAGCTTCTCGGCGACCTCGGTCGGGTCGGCGTCGACACCAAGACCGGCCTCCTTGACGGCCTCGGCCACCGCGTGCACGCCGTCGTAGGCGTCGGCGGCAAACTGGTCGGGGGTATCGCCGTACTTATCCTTGTAAGCGTTGACGAAGTCGGCGTTCTTCTCGTCGTCGGCGGAGAACGGGGTCATGAGCAGCAGGCCCTCGGCAAGAGAGGTATCGAAGCCCTCAACGCCCAGGATGCCGTCCATGCCGTCGCAGCCCATCATCTTGACGTCGTAGCCCATGTCCTTGGCGTTCTTGAGCAGGACGGACGCCGGCGTGTAGTAGATCGGCGCAAAGATCATGGTGGCGCCGGCCTGCTTGGCCTTGGTCAGCTGGTTCGTAAAGCTCGTGGCGGAGTCGTCCTTAAAGGTCTCCTCGTCAACAATCTCGAGCTTGGACTCAGCGGCCTGGGCCTTAAAGGAATCTGCGATGCCCGAAGAATAGGCGTCGCCGGAGTTGTAGAACAGCACGAACTTCTCGTCCGCATACTTCTGCGCCAGGAACTTGGCAGCGTTGACACCCTGGTTGGGGTCGGTGAAGCAAACCTGGAAGACGCAATCCTTGCCGTCGGTGACGTCCTCGGAGGACGCGGACGGGGTGATCATGAACGTCTTGGGGTCGTTACCGCACTCGGCGGCAACGGCAACCGACGCACCCGTGGTGGTCGGGCCGACGAGGGCCTGCATGCCCCAGTCGAGCAGGGTGTTGAAGGCGTTGACGGCCTTCTCGCCGTCGGCCTGGTCATCCTCGGCCTTGCTGGCAAGCGGCAGCTCCTTGGTCGAGAAATCCTTGCAGCCAAGCTCGACACCCTGGGTAACGGACTTGCCGTAGGACGCGTTGGCGCCGGTCAGCGGGCCGATGGTACCGATCTTAAACGAAGCGTCGCTCGAAGCGGAACCGCTGTCGCCGCCGTTGGAGGAGCAACCAGCTAGAATGGACATCGCCCCCAGACCTGCTGCGCTCGCGATAACGCTCCTGCGATTCATAACAGGGTTCAATGACTTACCGGTGAGGCTCGACATGCGGCTCTCCTCTCAAATCTCGTCGGGTTTCGGTTACCCGACAGGCCATCCTTCGCCGTGTTCGGCGTTCGCAAAATACTAGACGCTTTAGTTAAGGAAAGTGGCGATTATTTCAACTTTTCTTTGGATTTGTTCATTTATCCATAATTCTGCGTATTTCTATTACTTTATGCAGTAATGCCACTTTATTGTGTGAAAGTAATGTTTCCGTTCTGTTACAGGCATACCTGCCTTGAATAAAACAGCCTCACCGGTCGTGCTTTATGCGCACTTAGGAAGCGATGTACTTGCCGTCCTGGATCACATAGGCTGTCCATGCCGTCGGCACCCATTAGTGTCATGTCGTAGCTCATGTCCTTGGCGTTCTTGAGCAAAACGGACGCTGGGGTGTAATAGATCGGGGCAAAAATAAGCGTGGCTCCGACAAGGAAACTCCTGCGGTTAAGTACGTTGTTGATGCTAAACATGGTGTCCCCCTTTTCGCTGGCCGCGGTGCGGCCGTCTTGCGGTACAGGGCAAACCTTATGGTGCAAACGTTGACAGTTTGTTACGGAAGTTCGTTTGTAGCGAGCATGTTTCCAATGTTTCCGCAGCGTTTCGGGGGTGCCGTTTTGTGCGACTCCTGTTGCCTGGCGAGCACGCGCCCTCGGTTCACGCTAGAATGCACTCAACCTTTAAGCGGTTAATCCATCCATAAGATGCACGAAGGAGCTATCTATGAGCGAACCCCTGCGCACCGTGAACGTCGGCCTCATCGGTCTGGGAACCGTCGGCGGCGGCGTGGCCCGTCTGATCAAGAGCCACCACGATGAGTACCTGGCAGCCTACGGCATCGACCTTAAGCTGACCCGCGCCTGCGCGCTTGCCTGGGAGCAGGCCGAGGCAGCCGGTATTGAGCGTGAGGCCTTTACGAGCGACTGGCACGATGTCGTCACCGACCCCGCCGTCGACATCGTCGTCGAGCTCATCGGCGGCGAGCACCCCGCAACCGAGATCTTCACCACTGCCTTCGAGAACGGCAAGCATGTCGTCTCTGCCAACAAGGCCCTGCTGGGCCGTCATGTCGAGACGCTCGCCGAGAAGGCGCGCGCGTGCGGCGTGCAGATTAAGTGCGAGGCCAGCTGCGGCGGTGGCATCCCCATTGTCAGCACGCTCGAGCACGACCTGGTGGGCAACAAGATCCTGACCATCGCTGGCATTCTCAACGGCACCACCAACTACATCCTGTCGCGCATGGACGCCGAGGGCGCCGATTACGCTGACGTGCTCGCCGACGCCCAGGCAAAGGGCTATGCCGAGGCCGACCCGTCCGCCGACGTCGACGGCTTCGACGCCGCCAGCAAGACGGCAATCCTCGCTTCCATCGGCTTTGGCACCCGCGTGACCACCGACGATGTCTACCAGCAGGGTATCCGTACCATCGGCGCCGAGGACATTGCCCAGGCCCGCGAGCTCGGCTACACCATCAAGCTGCTGGGGATCGCACGCAACACCGACGCCGGCGTCGACGTCCGCGTGCATCCCACGCTCATCCCGGCAGACCATATGCTCGCCAAGGTCAACGGCGCCATGAACGCCGTCTACGTGGTGGGTGACGCCGTGGGCGAAACCATGTTCTACGGTGCCGGCGCAGGCTCCTTCCCCACCGCGAGCGCCGTCGTGGGCGATATCCTGTCGCTCTCCGAGCAGATCAGCCGCGGCGTGGCTCCGCTGCCCGAGATTGAGCCCTATGGTCACAACCTCGCCTTTAAGCCCATGGACGAGCTCCAGACTAAGTACTATGTGCGCCTGAAGGTCGCCGACCGCGTGGGTGCCCTGTCCGAGACGGTCGACATCTTTGCCAAGCACAACATCTCGATCTCGCTCATCAACCAGGTCGAGGACGGCAAGTCGGGCGCCAGCGATACTTGCTCGGTCATCTTCCTGACGCACCGCGCGCTCGAGAAGGACGTCCAGGCTGCCGCCGCCGAGCTTGCCAGCGTCGACTGCGTGGCCGAGGTCGCCAACGTCCTGCGCATCGAGGACGTCGAGGCATGGACCGAAGGCGTCATGGCCAACTAGTCCACTACTTCGAACCTCAACGAAGCTCAACGCAAAAGGCGCGCTGCCTGCATCAACCACAGGCAGCGCGCCTTCTTCTGTTTGCAGGGGAAGCTGCGTCCCGGTATTTCAGCTCAGAACGGGGCGAAGCTTCCCTCAGGGCCTTTTTCGGAAACTATGTCCCATTCTGGGCGCGGATTCTGGGACACGCTTTCCGCAACGGGCCTCTCGCGGAAAGCACGTCCCACTCTGGACGCCAATTCCGGGACGCATTTTCCGCGGCGGCGTTGGCTACCTGCCGTCGTCGTCCTGGGCCTCATCGCGTGCATAGAGCTCCAGCATGCGGCGGCGGTATTCGCGCACGGCGAGCTTGGCGCGCTCCAGGCGGCGACGCTCATGCGGAGTCAGCTCGGACGTGTCGATCTCATCACCATAAGTCTTATCGGCAAGCAGGTGCGCCGCGTCCACGATGCGGGCATCGATGTGGCCGCTCGCCGCCTCGGCGGAAAGACGCTCGGCAATCGTATCGAGCGTAGGCAGGCCCTCGAATACGCGACCATGGCCATGCGAAGTCAGCAGCTCGTGCTCTCGTGCGAGCAGACTCGCCAAATCGTGATGAGCGCGCAGGATGTCGAGCGCATCGGATGGATGCTCGGCAACTTCTGCCACGGCGGCGACCGGCGCAGCATCCACCACGCGGTAGAAGAGCTGCGCGAGCAATGGCATCAAGAACACCGTGATGGCGCCGGCGGCAACCATAACCGACGCGATGTCTTGCGACAGCGCGCCCGCGTTGACGGCAACGCTTGTCACGGCAACGATGATCGGCAGCGCCGTGGTGCAGTACAGGGCCACGGTAATGCGACCATACGCCGACACATCGCGCGTCGCAGGGCAAATGCTCATAGAAATAAGAATGGGCACGGCACGAATAATCAACAACGCCACGATAAAGCCCAGGAGCAGACCCGGGCGCGACGCCACGGCCGTCAGATCGATCTTTGCGCCCGATACGGTAAAGAACACCGGAATCAAAAAACCGTAGGCCAGGCCGTCGAGCTTGGTCTCGAGCGTATGGTTGCCCTCGGGGATGATGTAGCGCAGGACAAAGCCGGCGGCAAAAGAACCCAACACGATGTCGAGATCAAAGACAGCCGAGAACGCCACGAGTGTGACCAGGATGAGCACCGTCAGGCGCACGAAGGTCTGCGACGTGGTATCGGCACGTTCCTCGACAAACGCAAAGAAGCGGCTGCCGACGCGCTTGGAGCGGCTTGGGACCACGGCAAGCAACACGCAGACCACCGCAAACAGGCCAAGAATCACGAGCGTTTGGATGCCGGTACGGGCAGACAGCAGCACCGACATGGCAAGCACGGGGCCGAGCTCGCCCCAGGTGCCATACGCGAGAATCGAGTCGCCCACGCGCGTTCCGACAAGTGAACGCTCACGCATGATGGGCACGAGCGTGCCGAGCGCCGTAGAAGTGAGGGCAAGCGTCACGGCGATACCGTCGAAATGACTGACCGAGAACCACGGGGTAAAGCGCACGGCAAGCCAGGCGATACCAAACGTGACGACCCACGTCGCCAAGCCGTAGCGCCCCTCGACGCCCGTGATGCTCTTGGGGTCGATCTCAAAGCCGGCAAGCAGGAACAAAAAGGCCAGACCGAGCTCGGACACAAGCGAGACCTCGGCATCTACATGGATGACGCCGAGCATATGGGGTCCCAGCACCGCGCCGAGCACGAGCAAAAAGACCGTCTCGGGAACGGGTTTTCCAGGAATCGCCGAGGCGATAAAAGGACTCGCAAAGGCCACGAGTGCGATGATGGCGAGCGAAACGAATGCCATGTGATGCCTTTCTCTTGATTGCGCATCACTGTAGCACCCTCGCCGTCCTCAACGCGCCTCGAGCTGTCGTATCATAGTGAGGTTTACAAACATGTGGCTCAAGGCGACCGCGAGGCTTGCCCCGCAAACCGACCGCTGCCGCATACCGTACCGTACGCCCAACCGATCAGGAAGGCAGGAACCAATGGTCTCTCGTATCTACGTGGAGAAGAAACCCGGGTTCGACGTCGAGGCTCAGCAGCTCAAGGGCGAGCTGACCGAAATTCTCGGCATCAAGGGCATCGAGGCCCTGAGGATCATCAACCGCTACGACGTCGAGGGCATCGACGAGGAGCTTTTCCGCTCCTGCGTGCCGACCGTCTTTAGCGAGCCCCAGGTCGATGTGACCTACGACGAGCTCCCCGCAAGCGGTGGCGCCGTCTTTGCCGTCGAATTCCTGCCTGGCCAGTTTGACCAGCGCGCCGACTCCGCCAGCGAGTGCGTGCAGCTCATCAGCCAGGGCGAGCGCCCCGCCGTGCGCTCCGCCAAGGTCTATATGATCTCGGGCACTCTGGACGAGGCCGCCATCGATGCCATCAAGCACTACGTGGTGAACCCCGTCGAGGCGCGCATCGCCTCGCTCGACCTGCCCGAGACGCTGTACATGGAGACCCCCGAGCCCCAGCCCGTCGAGGTGCTCGACGGTTTCCGCGAGCTCGACGAGACCGGCCTTGCCGCCTTTATTTCCGAGCGCGGCCTTGCCATGGACGAGGCAGACATCGCCTTCTGCCAGCAGTACTTCCGCGATGAGGACCGCGACCCCACCATCACCGAAATCCGTGTGATCGACACCTACTGGTCCGATCACTGCCGCCACACCACCTTCGGCACCGTCCTGGACGACGTGACGATCGACGACGCCGTGGTGCAGCAAGCCTTCGACCGCTACATGGAGATGCGCCACGAACTCGGCCGCGACGCCAAGCCCGTCTGCCTCATGGACATGGGCACCATCGGCGCCAAGTACCTCAAGAAGACCGGCGTCATGACCGATGTTGACGAGTCCGAGGAGATCAACGCCTGCACCGTCAAGGTGAAGGTCGATGTCGATGGCGAGGACCAGGACTGGCTGTTCCTGTTTAAGAACGAGACCCACAACCACCCGACCGAGATCGAGCCCTTCGGCGGTGCCGCCACCTGCGTGGGCGGTGCCATCCGCGACCCGCTGTCGGGCCGCAGCTACGTGTACCAGGCCATGCGCGTCACCGGCGCCGGCGATCCCACCGTCCCCGTGTCCGAGACGCTCGAGGGCAAGCTGCCGCAGCGCAAGCTCGTAACCACCGCCGCCGCCGGCTACTCCAGCTACGGCAACCAGATCGGACTTGCCACTGGCCAGGTCAACGAGCTCTATCACCCCGGCTACGTGGCCAAGCGCATGGAGGTCGGCGCCGTCGTGGGCGCTACCCCGGCAAACCACGTTCGTCGCGAGTGCCCCGCCCCCACCGACAAGATCATCCTGCTGGGCGGCCGCACCGGCCGCGATGGCATCGGTGGCGCCACCGGCTCCTCCAAGACCCAGAACACCGAGTCCATCGAGACCTCGGGTGCCGAGGTCCAGAAGGGCAACGCCCCGGTCGAGCGCAAGCTGCAGCGTCTGTTCCGCCGCGGCGACGCCTGCCGTCTGATCAAGCGCTGCAACGACTTTGGCGCCGGCGGCGTCTCGGTCGCCGTGGGCGAGCTTGCCGACGGCCTGTATGTCGACCTTGATACCGTGACCAAGAAGTACGACGGCCTGGACGGCACCGAGCTCGCTATCTCCGAGTCCCAGGAGCGTATGGCCTGCGCCGTCGCCGACGGTGACGTCGAGGAGTTCATGGGCTACGCCGCCGAGGAGAACCTCGAGGCGACCGTTATCGCCGAGGTTACCGCCGAGCCGCGCATGCGCATGGCCTGGAACGGTGTCGCCATCGTCGACCTATCCCGCGAGTTCCTCAACTCCAACGGCGCGCCCAAGCACCAGATCGCCCACGTATGCGCCCGCAGCGTGTGGCAGCCCAGCTGGGCCGGCACCACGCTTGCCGAGCGCATGACCTCGCTTGTCACCGACCTCAACGTCGCTTCCAACAAGGGCCTTTCCGAGCGCTTCGACTCCACCATCGGCGCCGCGACCGTGCTCATGCCCTTTGGCGGCAAGACGCAGCTCACCCCCAGCTCGGCCATGGTCGCCAAGTTCCCCGTGGACGGCGAGACCACCACGGCGAGTGCCATGGCATGGGGCTTCAACCCCTATCTGATGGAGGCCGACCAGTTTGCGGGCGCCTACCTGTCCGTGGTCGAGTCCATTGCCAAGCTCGTTGCCGCCGGCTTTGAGCACAAGCGCGCCTATCTCTCCTTCCAGGAGTACTTCGAGCGTCTGCGCACCGAGGCCGAGCGCTGGGGCAAGCCCACGGCAGCCGTCTTGGGCGCCCTCATGGCCCAAGTCGACCTGGGTGCCGGCGCCATCGGTGGCAAGGATTCCATGAGCGGCTCGTTTGAGGACGAGACCGGCGAGCTCAACGTTCCGCCGACCCTGATCAGCTTCGCTGTCGCCGTGGGCAAGGCCGCCCGCGCCGTCTCGCCCGAGTTCAAGGGCCTCACGCACCGCGTCGTCCGCATCGCCCCCGCTACCTATGGCGAGGACTACCGTCCCGACGCCCAGCAGCTGCTCGCCGCGTTTGACGCCGTCGAGGCGCTCACCGCCAACGGCAACGCCCTGGCCATCTCCACGCCCGGCTACGGCTGCGGCGCCGAGAGCCTCTTTAAGATGTGCGTCGGTAACCAGATCGGTATCGAGCTTGCCGAGGATGTAGACGTGGAGAGCCTCTTCACCCCGCTCTACGGCAGCTTTATCGTCGAGCTCGCCGAGGATGCCGAGCTGCCCGAGGTCGCCGACGGCGTTGTCGTCGAGCCCCTGGGCACCACCGTCGAGGGCTATGTCATCGACACCGGCTCCGAAGTCATCGAGCTCTCCGAGCTTCAGGAGGCCTGGGAGAGCGGCATCGAGGGCGTCTTTGCCTACCGCAGCGCCGACGAGACCCCCGAGGTCGAGACCATCGACTTCCGCGCCAAGGACATCCACGTGTACGGCGGCGCCAAGATCGCCCGCCCGCGCGTGGTTATCCCCGTGTTCCCCGGCAACAACTGCGAGTACGATAGCGCCCGTGCCTTCCGCGCCGCCGGCGCCGAGGCCGACACCTTCGTGATCAACAACCTCACGCCCGAGGCCGTCGCCGAGAGCACCCACGAGCTTGCCCGCCGCATCCGTGCAAGCCAGATTGTCATGATCCCCGGCGGCTTCTCGGGCGGCGACGAGCCCGACGGCTCCGCCAAGTTCATCACGGCGTTCTTCCGCGCTCCCGAAGTCACCGAGGCAGTCCGCGACCTGCTCAAGGCCCGCGATGGCCTGATGCTGGGCATCTGCAACGGCTTCCAGGCCCTGATCAAGCTCGGCCTGGTGCCCTACGGTGACATCGTCGACGCCACGCCCGATGCGCCCACGCTGACGTTCAACACTATCGGTCGCCATCAGAGCCGTCTGGTTCGCACCCGCATCTCGTCCAACCTGTCCCCGTGGCTGTCGCAGTGTAGCCTGGACGACCCCTACACCGTCGCCATCAGCCACGGCGAGGGCCGCTTTGTCGCCAACGACGAGGTACTCGCCCAGCTTATCGCCAACGGCCAGGTCGCCACGCAGTACGTGGGCGAGGACGGCAAGCCCAGCATGGATCTTTCCGTCAACCCCAACGGCTCCGCACTCGCCATCGAGGGTATCACGAGCCCCGACGGCCGTGTCCTGGGCAAGATGGGCCATGCCGAGCGTCGCGGCGACAACCTGTACCGCAACGTGCCCGAGCATGTCCCCGGCGATAAGTTCATGCCGATCTTCGAGAGCGGCGTAGCCTACTTCGCCTAAACCTTTCCCATCGGGTACAATCCCCTCGGGTAACAACACCCGCCACCGGCACACCCGGTGGCGGGTTCTTTTTTGCTTCGCGCATGCAGGAAGGACATCATGGAAAGCCGCAAGCCGTATCTCGCCACCCTGCCCGGACTTATCCTGGGCTGTCTTGTTTGCTGTGCGCTCTGGGGGTCGGCTTTCCCCTGCATCAAGATCGGCTACGCACTCTTTGGTATCCCAGCGCACGATAGCGCTTCGCAGCTGCTCTTTGCAGGTCTACGCTTTACGCTTGCCGGCGCCCTGGTTATCGTTGGGATGAGCGCGGCCCAACGCCGCCCCCTCATACCGCAAGCGCGCGACATCAAACCCATCTTTATCTTGTCGCTCTTTCAGACCATCGGTCAGTACTTCTTTTTCTATCTGGGCCTCTCGCGCGCCAGCGCCATGTCGAGCTCCATCATCGAGGCCAGCGCCAACTTCCTAGCCATCCTCTTTGCCGCCCTGGCGTTTCGCACCGAGAAGCTCAATACGGCCAAGGTGCTTGGCTGTGCACTGGGCTTTGCCGGCGTCGCGCTCGTCAACCTTTCGGGCGCGGATGGCACCTTTGGCTTCAGGCTCGATGGCGAGGGCTTTATCCTAGCCTCCACCGTCGCGGGTGCCCTTTCGACCTGCCTGATTGGCATCTTCTCGCGCGAGCACGACGGCGTCTTGCTTGCCGGGTGGCAGTTCTTGGTCGGCGGCCTTGTCCTCACCGCCATCGGCTTTTTGATGGGTGGCGCGCTCTCCCCCACGGCGATTGCCCCCGCCATCGCGCTCATCATCTACATGGCGCTTATCTCCGCGGTCGCCTACTCGCTGTGGTCGCGCCTGCTTGCCGTCAACCCCGTCAGCCGCGTCTCGGTCTTTGGGTTTATGAACCCCGTCTTTGGTGTGCTGCTGAGCGCGCTGCTGCTCGGCGAAGGCGCGGGCACGAGCCCCGTTACCGTCATCGTTGCCCTGTTGTTGGTCTGCGGCGGCATCATCATCGTCAACAAACCCAAAAAAGCCTAGCGAACTGCCTCGTTCCAAGAAAAAACCGAGGCGTATCTTCGACAGCCGCTACTAATCCCGCCAACGCAATAGGGGCGCACGACCATCCATGCGGTCGTGTGCCCCTTTTCCTAGCGTATCTGGACGCCGGCCTTCTTTTTCTCGGCCTTGACGCGGTAGAGCTCCGCGTCGGCAGCGCGAAGCAAGTCTTGCCAGGTATCGACGCCGTCACCGACCCGTGCGTAGCCGATGGACATCCGCAACAGATACGGCACCTCGGCGCGCGCGAGCTCGTCGTTGATTGCCGCGCACAGACGTATGATGTCCTGTTCCGCTGCCGCCTTTTGAAGGACTACGAACTCATCGCCGCCATAACGTGCGATAAAGCCGCCAGACGCCGTGCAGACCTTTTTGAGCGCAGCAGATAAGACCTGAAGAGCATGATCACCCTCCACATGTCCATAGCGATCGTTAATCTGCTTAAAGCCGTCAGCGTCCATCATAAGCAGATATACATCTTCGGCCTGATCCACATTTGAAAAGAGCGACAGCATATAGGTCTCAAAACGGTTGCGGTTGTTGAGTCCAGTCAACGGGTCAGTCGAGATCAGTTGCTCCTGGCAGATGATATAGAGCAGCAACATGCTAATCATTATGCCGACACAAAGGCCAGGCACCGAGTATACGATCTGAAAGGTACCGCCCACCAGGGCCGGAATGGCGAAAAATGCCAAGGTTCGATAGATAGCCTTCGTCTGCAGGCTCTCGACCCTGCGAGATTGCACAAACGCATGCAGGGACGTATGTATAACGTAACAGTAGCTGACAATGGGCTGGATCATATAGGCAAAGCCGCGACGATACACGCCCTGCGAATCGATATAGAACAAGGCGTGCGTCCAGTAACTGGTAAAAGCCAGCACGACCACCAGAGCCGTAGGCAACGTTACAAGCACCACCCTATAGCGCGAGGTCACAAGGCGAGAGCCCTGCATCGTCTCGGAATAGATAAACCAAATGAGACACGCGATGGCAAAGAGCGAAAACGAAACCGCGTTGGAAATCCAGTTGGCCGTGATGCCTACAGGAGTGCTCACGCCGTCCGAGAGCGTCCAGATCATATCGAAGAAAATGTAGGCAGCAGACGTGTAGCCCAGCATGCTAAACAAAAGCTGCTGGGTGCTCGAGAACAGGGAGCGACGGCTTCGTACGGCAAGTCCGATAAGAATAATCATGCACAGCAGGAATATCTCGATCTTGAGTGCCTTTACCACTAGACGCCCTCCCTTCAATATCCAAGTGGCCAGAATCGCCCAATTCGAATCTGGGCAACAAACACCCCCTACTCCACAGGGGTAAGGGGAATAATAGCAGAGCGCCCGAACGTCACTGCAAGACAGCTCTCGTTCGGGCGCTCAAACGGCGCGAGCTGCACGCCGGAATCATTGATGGGTATCGATTGCTACTCGCCATCGATGTCGGTCGCGACAGCCTCTTCGATGGCCTCGACACCGGCAGGCGACAGATCCTCTTTGCCGTGGCAGAACTTCTTATCGATCCAGCCGGTCAGAATCGGGGCCATGATTGCCGTGATGATGACGGCGGTGGCGATCTGCGCATACGCGGTGGGCGCAAGCTCGGCATAGCGCGGCGCGACCTCGGCGAGAGCAACCGGCGTGGTCATAGCCGTGCCGGCGATGGTGGAGCAAGCCACGGCAGCCTTGCCGTTACCACCGCACAGGCGCTCGAACGCAAAGGTGATGGGACCGACGACAAACAGCGTGACAAGGCCCAGCAAGATGCCGGAAATACCGCCGGTGATAAAGCTCGAAAGGCTCATGGACGCACCGAGCTGAAAACCGATGACAGCGATCGCGGGATTGGCGCCGGGGACCAGCAGGTTCTTGATAAACGGGAACAAGTTGCCCAGGACCATGCCGATAACAAGCGGCAGGATGGATCCGATGATAGTGCCGACGGGGATGTTGGCGAGACCCGAGACACCGAGGATGATCATCGTGACGGCGGGGCCGGCCGTAAAGAACAGGATACCGACGGCGCCCTGCTCGGACTCATCGCCGAACTCGCCCATGATGCCCGTATAGAGCGCCATGTTGCAAAACGTAATGCCGCCGATGATGGAAACCGAGCTCAGGCCTAAAAAGTTATCGTTAAAGAAGTACGCGACGCCCAGACCCAGCGCGGCTGCCACTACAAGCTTAGGAATCAGCACGACGATGCCGGTCTTGATGGCGCCCGGCGTGGACTTAAAGCTGATGCCGGCGCCCACAAACAGCAGGATCGCGGCAACGATGGTGTTGGAGCCGCCGCGGCAGGCAGCCGTAAAGAAGCCGCCGACCTCAAAGACCTGCGGGCAGAAGGTATTGAGCAAAAGGCCGACGATCATCGGATAGATCATGATGTCGCCCGGGATGCGCGGTACCTTGAATTTCTTTTGCTCGTTGGCGGTCGCTTCCTGTGCCATGAAACCCCCATTTCCGCTGACGGGGTACAAAAGCCCACGTCACGCTTTGCTACAGTAAAGTTTGACCATGGTACCAGAAGAAATAGACCAGCTCGGTGAAAAATCCGACAAGTTGGGATGGAACGAGATTCGGCGCCCGCGACGCCACCCCTATATAAGGCTCAAGACAATATAGAGTACGATGCCCGAGACGCAGCACCACAGCATCGATTTTGTCTTGACCGCCACGACCACGACGCCGACGGCCGCAATCCAGGGAACCAAGGCAGGCCAGAGTCCCGCGTCGAACGCGCCGGGGCTCACCAAGTCGTTGGCGACCAGCGCGGCAAAGGCAGCGGGCGGGATATAGCCCAGGGCCTCGGTAATGCGGGGCGACAGGGTCCGCCCGCGCAAGGCGAACGCCGGCGCGATGCGAAAGAACGCGATAGCAGCCCACGACGACAGCCACAGAACCAAGAACTCGTTAACGGGCATCGCGGGCACCTCTTCCGTCAAATACAGCATCGCACGCCAGTGTAATGGCAATGCCGACCACGACGCTTGCCGGCACGGCAATATTCGTGAGGCCCAAGAACTTGCATACGGCGACGGACACCGCGCCCGAAACCGCCGCGACAACGTTGCCGCGCGACAGCCGCTGCGAAAAGAGCAGGCAGATAAAGAGTGAGGTGCAGACAAAGGCCGCAATGGCGGTGGGAACATCGACAACGGCGCCGACGATGGCGCCCGTCGTACACGAAACGCCCCATGTTGCGATAAGGATCACGTTGAGCACGAAGGACTCACGCGGGCCCCAATCCTCCCCTTCAACCAACTTGGCAAGCGAAATGCCATATGCCTCCTCGGTAAGTGTCGCGGCAACAGCCAGCGTCTGACGCTTCGAGGCACCCCTCAGATGCGGTGCGATCGATGCCGAGTAAAGCGCAAAGCGCGAGGAGATTGCGGCGACGCTCGCGACGATCGATGCTGCAGGCACACCCGCCAGCCACAGGTTGCAGATCATAAACTGCCCGCTGCCCGTCACAAACGTGCTGCTCAGAGCAAAGACCATCCAGGGCTCCATTCCCGTCTGCCCCATGATCATTCCGCACGGCGCGCCTATTGCAACATAGGTAAGCATCACCGGCCAGACGGTTCTAACGATTTTGAGCACCATACGCTTCTCATCCTGACAAGGTCTCCGAGCCGCATGTAGCGATACGGCAGAATCATCATCCGGCAGCAACCGAGTTCACCTACAATTGCCACCGGATCGAAAGACACAACTTTTTAGGAAGTCATTATGACAGCTATCGATCGAGACCGGGCGCGCGCGGCCTTCAAAAGCTACACCGATGCCTACGACGCCACCAACCCACGCATCGCGCTCAAAATCGAGCATACGTACCACGTGGCCGGGGCATGCGATGCCGTAGCGCGCGAGCAGGGCTGGTCGTCAGAAGATATTGACCTGGCATGGCTTTGCGGCCTGCTACACGATATGGGCCGCTTTGAGCAGCTGCGACGCTGGGACACCTTTAAGGACGCCGAGAGCATGAGCCATGCGGCGCTGGGCATCGAGGTCCTCTTTGGCGAGAATCCCGCCGATGCACCCGCCGTAACGAGCATCCGCGACTTTATCGATGACCCGGCAGAAGATGAGCTCATCCGAGCAAGCATTGCCTATCACAGCGATTTCCGTCTACCCGCACAGCTCGACGAGCGCACGTGGAGCTTCTGCGATATCGTGCGCGATGGTGACAAGATCGACATTATGCGCACCATCGCCGACAGCACCGTCGAGACCATCCTTAAGGTGGATGAGGACGCATTTCTCGCCAGCCACTTCTCGGCACCGACGCTGGCCGCCTTTGACGAGCACCGCTGCGTCACGCGCGATGAGCGCGATGAGCCCGCCGACTTCTTGGTGGGGCTTATCTGCTTTATGTTTGAGCTCGTCTATCCGGTAAGCCGCGCGCTGGCGCGCGAGCAGGGCGATATCTACCGCCTGCTCAACGCGCCCTTTGGCATTGCACGGCCTTTTAGCGACCCCACCACGCAAGCGACCTGGGAGCGCCTAAAGAACGAGATGCGCACCTGGCTGGCGCGCGCCTAGCGCTCAAGCTGAGCTAGGAACTCCTCAACGACCTCGACAGCGTCACCGACAACTTTGTACTGCGCAGCGCCGAAAATGGGGGCATCCGGGTCCTCGTTGATGGCGACAATGCACTCCGCCCCACCGATGCCGGCGAGATGCTGGATAGCACCCGAGACACCGATGCTCACGAGGAGCTTGGGCGAGGCCGATACACCCGTCTGGCCAATTTGGTGGCGATACTCCAACCAGCCTGCCTCCACAATGGGACGCGTGCAACCAAGCTCGGCACCCAGGGCAGCGGCGAGCTTTCGTATCAGGGGCAGATTCTTCTTGGAGCCGATGCCGCGGCCCACCACGACCAGACGCTCGGCATCGGCAATCGATGCCTGCTGCCCCCACTCCTCGGCGGGAATCGAGATCTCGACACGGGCCTTAACGTCTTCCGCAAGCATCACCTGGGTGATCGTGCTGGAGCGGCTATAGTCAAACTCGGGCGCCTTAAAGATACCGGGGCGCACCGTTGCCATCTGCGGACGGTGGTTGGGGCAAATGATGGTGGCCATCAAGTTGCCACCAAACGCCGGGCGCGTCTGCTGCAGCAAGCCCGTCTCCGTATCCATCGAAAGCACGGTGCAGTCAGCCGTGAGGCCCGTCTGCAGGCGCACGGCAACGCCAGGCGCCAGCTCGCGGCCAAACGCGGTCGCGCCGTACAGAATTGCTTCGGGCTTGCGCTCGGCCACCAAATCGCAGATCAGCCGGGCGTAGACCTCCGCATCGTTCTGGCGCAGGCGCTCGTCGCGACACACTAGGACCTCGTCCGCGCCGGCACAAACCAGGTGTTCGAGGTCCCCGAGCGAGCCCTCGGGGCTCATGCCGACCAGTGCCACCAGACGGCAGCCGCGGGCATCGGCAAGCTCGCGCCCCTTGCCCATGAGCTCGTAGGCCACAGGAGCCACGGCGTCGTGCTCGTCAGTCTGCACGAAGACCCAAATGTCTCGATATGCGTCAAGGTCTACCGCACCGGCGGCCTCGTCGCGCTCGATCGAGATGGCGTTGACGGGGCAGGCGTCGACGCACCCGCCACACAGGATACAGCCGTCGGTTACGCGGGCACAGCGATTGGGGCGCTCGCCCTCCACCACAATGCCGCCCGAGGCGCAGGCGCGAACGCAGCGACCACAGCCGATGCAGGCTTCGCTATCGATAATCAGCCCGCTCATCTATGCCATCCCCTCGATAATCTTGGCAAGTTTTACCGCCTGCTCGGACGCCGTTCCCTCAACGGCCTCGCACGTTTGGTCACGGTCGGGCATAAACGAGCGCACGACCTGCGTCGGTGATCCGGCAAGGCCGCAACGCGAAGGATCGGCGTTTACGTCGGCAGCGCTGGCCACGCGCACGTCTGCATCCTCGGCCGCGCGAATACCGGCAATACTCGGCATGCGCAGCTGGCCAATCTCCTTGGCGGTCGTCATCGCACACGGCATCTCCAGGCACACCGTCTCCTCGCCGGCATCGCAGCCGTGGACGAGCGCCAGCGAGCCACACGTCGTAAATCCCGCGCTCTGCACACAGCTCACGTCGGTCACGCAGGGGATCCCAAAGGCGCCGGCCAGCTCGGGGCCGATCTGGGCCGTATCGCCGTCCACTGCCATCTTGCCGCAGATGAGCAGGTCAAAGTCCTCATCGAGTGCCTCGATGCCGCATTTGAGGGCATAGGTGGTGGCTAGGGTATCGGCACCTGCAAAGGCTCGGTCGGTCAGCAGCAGCGCGTCGTCGGCACCGCGGGCGATGCAGTCGCGCAGCAGCGATTCGGTCGCGGGGATGCCCATCGACACCACCGTCACACGCACGTCCATGCCAAAGCCGATAAAGTCGTCCTTCAGCGCTAGCGCACATTCGAGGGCACTTGCATCGAAGGGATTAATGACCGCCTGCTTGCCATCACGCACGATAGTATTGGTCTTGGGGTCCATCTTGACCTCGGTGCTTCCGGGCACCGCCTTGACGCATACCACCATATGGAAATCACTCATCTTCACGCGCCCCCTTTCTGGACGAGTTCATCCAAGAGCTTCTCCGTAAACAGGTTGCCGCGACCCAGCTGGCCGGCAGGATCGAGCTGGAGTTTGAGACGCGCCGACTCGACCATGGCCTCGTGGCCGTACATCGTCTCCAAGAAGCCCGCCTTGATCTTGCCGACGCCGTGTTCTGCGGAGACGGCGCCGCCCATGGCCGTGACCTCGGAAGCCCACTGGGCAAAGAGTTCTCCGCCGCGGCGATAATCCTGCGCATCGCGCGGCAGGATGTTCACATGCAGATGGTTGTTCCCGATGTGTCCCCAGGCAGCAGATTCAAGCCCACTTTCGGCCAGCGTGCGGCGATAGAGGGCCATGACATCGGCAAGGCGTGCATTGGGCACCGACATATCCGATCCCAGCTTGGTAATGGTGGGGTCGATGCGGCGACGCTCGTCAATGAGCATATTGACACTCTCGGGGACCGCGTGGCGGAAGAACCGCTGGCACTCGCGATCGACTTCGGTGCGGGCGACCCATGTCGCATCGTCGCGACCGCCCGCAAGCTCCAGCACCCATCCCAGGTGGTACAGCTCCTCGGTCGCCTGCGCCTCGTCATCGCAGTCGAGCTCCACGTAGACACAGACCTTTGCCTCGTCGTCGAGCGCCGGCAGTGAGGCAAACGCTGTCGACTGCTCGCGCTGGCGACGCAGGATATCCAGGGCGCCAGCATCGAAATACTCAATAGCGGCGGCATGGGACAGCACGGGACGCACGGAATCGGTAAAGGACACGGCCTTGTCTTCGCTATCGAAAAAGCAACTCACACCCCATACGACCGAAGGTGCCGCCTGCAGGGCGATCTCGAGCTCGGTAATGACGCCGAGCGTGCCGCACGCACCGATAAAAAGATCGATGGCGTCCATATCGTCCGCAACAAAATACCCCGAGGCATTTTTGGTCTTGGGCATGGTGTAGTCAGGAAGATCAAGCTCGAATGTATGACCCTCTGCCGTCACGAGCGACAGGTGGCGGCCCTGGGCAAAAGCCTCGCCGCGCTGAAGCTCAAGCAAATCGCCATCAGCCAGCGCGACGTGGAGTCCCGTGATATGCGGGCGCATGGGACCGTAAGCGTAGCTGCGGGCGCCGGAGGCGTTGCATGCCGCCATGCCGCCCAGACAGGCAGATGCCTCGGTGGGATCGGTGGGAAAGAACTGCTCGGGGGACTCTTGGAACTCCTCGTAGGCCTCAAGCGACGCCTGGTCCCAACCAGCGGTCGGCAGTACCTTCTTGCTCAGCTGCTTACGCAGCTCCGAGAGCACAACGCCCGGCTCCACGCGCAGCAGAAATTGGCCTTGTTCATCGCGGCGAAGGCCCAAGTAGCGATTCATACGGGAAGTATTGAGGATATGCCCACCGTGGGGCACGGCACCGGCGGCAAGGCCAGTTCGGGCGCCCTGAACCGTTACCGGAACACGCTCGGCATGGAGCGTTTCCAAAATGGCACGGACCTCGTCTTCCGTTGTCGGAAACGAGATGCTCGACGCTTCGCCCGATGCGCGAGATTCATCGCGGCCATACTCTTCGAACTCGTCGGTGAAGGGTTTGATGGTTGCAGACACGCGAACTCCCCCTTTAGCTAACTACAGTGTTTGCAGGGAGATGTTACCGCATCGTTTCGTCGACGTGTTCGAGACCGTCTCCATAATTGGCGATTTTTACGTTCGTGCAATTCGGCGAACGGCAAGGCTTCCTCGGCAGACGATGCTTTTGACACATATCGCCCCGCCGTCGCCGATCGCGTAAATGTCGCTCGAAAAAAGTTGGAGTATTTTTTACTGACTTTTACCTGCGGAGATGTCAATCCGTCAAGCATTTGGTCAGAAATTGGTCAAGTAGCGGCTGATACGGTCGGCGTCGACAGCCAAAACCGATAGAAGTTTTGGTCCCAGAAGCAGGGAGGTTCCCATGGCATATTACTGGCCCCAGTACGGCGTCGCCATCGAGGTCGACGACGATCCCTATCTCCTGCCTTTCGACGAAGAGGCGTTCCCCGATACGGCGGTCTACCACGTCACCACCGATGTTATCTGCGACCCCGAGTCGTTCTCGGCGCTCGCCCACCACATCGCGCGTATCCACAACATCGAGCTCCCTCACGACTTTGACGAGCTCATCTACTCGCGCCGCCTGATGCTTCACATGCTCTTTGGAGCGGACCCGTCCACGTTCGCACGTGTCTATACCACCAAGGACGCCGCATGAGTGCGAAGAAGCCGCCCCGCCTTGCAGGACTGGGGCGTCGCAAGAAACTCGTCGTTGTCTGCCTGGCTATCGTCTGCGCCCTTGTCGCCGTAGGGCTATACGCCTGGCAGTCGCAGCCCGTGCCCGAAGCGGGCGCCTCAGTCACGACGGCAGAGGGTAAAACGCGTCAGGAAATCCAAGATGAGCTCGACGCCATCGTCCGCGACAACATGATGACGATTTCGGTCGCGCCGGTCGCTCAGCTGCAGGAGGACGGCAAGCTGCGCGTCAACGTGCAAAACGTCCAAGACAATAAATTTCCCCAGCGATTCCGCGTCATCCAAAACGACGAGACCATATACGAATCCGATGTGGTCGAGACCGGCAAAACGGTCGAGACATGCCCCGCCGGCGACATCGAGGAAGGTGAGGCGTACATCGAGATCCAGGCGCTTGAGGCCAAGACCTATGACAGCCACGGCAACCCGACACGCGTCAAGGTACGGGTTGAGCAAGCCGAGAACTAGCTTTCCGGTCGACGCGGCACCGCACGCGATTCACCAGCATTCGTCCAATCATCGCGGGGACGGCCCGCGGCGAATAGAAAGGAACGACCATGGACATCACCAGGAATATGAACGGAGCCAGAGCGCTCGTCGTGGGTGCAGGGCTCGCGCTCGCGCTCGCAATGGGCGCCGCCCCGACGCCAGCTATGGCAGCCGGGCGTGTTGGAACCACGAAGGTAATGGTCAAGACCGAGATCGACAACGTTGAGTTCAAAGTTCCGACGGTTATTCCCTTCGTCGCCAAGGCCGACGGCACACTTCAGGGCCCCTCTGAAGACGCGACCACCATCGACAATCATTCGGCCTACGGCATCCATGTCACCAACATGAAGATCGACGCCATGAACACCTGGACCATTGCCGCCGACGCCAAGGCCGGAACCGCACAGAACTCCATCGACTTTAAGGTCGGCCCCGACGGCGCACTCCAGAACGCCAGCGCCGCAATGCAAGGGACGGGCCTCGATCTTTCCAAGAACGCAGCCTTCGACATGGGCTACCAGGGCATTGCCGGCGGCACGGACAAAATTAAGCTCAAGACAAGCGGAAACGTCGCCCGCGTCACGCGCGACATCTTCCGCGTAACCGGCGAAGGCGATCAGGTTGCAACGATCACCTGGACGGTCGAGCCCGGTGCGCACACGGCATAAGGCCGTCGCCCTGGCCGCCGCCGTCAGCATCCTAGCGTTTGGGCCAGCCATGGCCTTTGCCCAGCAAGAACAGGCTCAGGCCGCCACGCAAGTGACGGTCGACCTCTCGGAGCTCGACCGCGGCGACCGCGAGGAACCGTTGGCGCAGACAGGCGACAGACGATGGCTCTTGGCAGCAGGCGCCACAGCAGCAGGCGCGGGAACCGCCGGCCTCGGTCTGCACATCAAACGCAGCCAGAAACAAAACACGGACAGACCGCACTAAATTAGCTAAGGAGACCCCATGGCATCGAAGAACCTTTTGCCCGTCGTCGCACTCTGCGGCGCGCTCGCAACCGGAACGCCTGTCGCCGCTTGCGCGACTCCCGTCATGGCAGACTCCTTACCAGCAGCCCTAAGCTCCGCACCAAATCCGTCGAGCGCCATTGCGTGCAAGCGTTTTTCGATCGCACAGGCCGCAATCTCAACCTCGGGATGCCTTCGTCGTAACACGGACGACTCGATAGTCGTGGATATCAATCGTTCGAACAAGGCAAACGTCTCCCAGGCGGGGTGCGCCGTCTGCACGTGGCGCTCGGTTGTGCTCGATGCGGATGGCGATCCTTGCAATTTAGAGCTGCGCATCGACATCGCTTCGGTCGATGACTCGGCGAACGGAGCGAAGGTCGCCTTCGACGGTGCGCTTTTCGAGAAAGGAGGCGGTATATGCCTGGGCTGCGCCGCCGCGAATGCAGACGATGTGCAGCCCACCCTCTCATTCACGGCATCGTTGCGGCTGACCAAAGCCGGCGCCGATGCCATCGCGGCGGGAGAAGCGTCCCTGCTGTTCTACGCCGTCAGCACCAAAGACACAGACGCTCATTTCGAGAAGCCAGCCGGATCACTCAGCCTTACACGAGGGATAGAGGCAGGCCCTATTGAAATCGATGCCCACGCGCAAAGCAGGCAATGCATTCTTGCCGACCCGGCGCTTCTCGAAATGGAGTGGAACGGATCCGGAGCCATCGGAATTCTCCCCTCCGCGCTTGACGCCAAGACGCTCCCCTCAAACGACGAACCCATCAACACAACCATACAAGAGGAGAGCGCGGTCAAAGAAGCAGGTGCGGGCGACACGCCGTCGCCGACAAACGGCGTCCCAGCTTCTTTCGAAGCACCGAATGAGCCCGCTACCGATCCAAACAATCCCGAGCTCGCGGACAGCCTGGGGCTTGCTGATCCTCAAGAGATCGATGAAGGTAACTGCTGCGTGCTTGCCGCGCTCGACCACACAGAGGTCATCGACGCTGCGAACATCGAAGTTGCCGCCGCCAACCAGCCCGTCCGCAAGTCGGCTATCATCGCATTTCCTGAATCCATCGAAGTCGTCTTTTTGCCATCGGGCGAGGTCGTGGCCCCAACACTGCTCACCTTGTTGGGCGCCAAGAATACTCGAAACGAAATTAAAAAGGTCACGGTTGTCGACCCTGCAACCACCGCCAAGCTGCGTCTATACGCCGTTGCTCCAGACGGAGGCAAGACCTTGGAATTCGATGGTGACACACTCCTAGCCTGGCGACGTCTGGACATTATGCAAGACGTCTCGTATCAGATCGAACTCGAAGGGTTTGATCGTGCCCGCGATGCCAATATCATTGCCGCGGCTATTGAATCCCCACAGCGGCTTATGACGCTGCGCTTTGACTACTATCCCTATGTCCCGACAACCACCTGAGGCTTAAATACTGCGCATCATTCCTAACACCACTTATATAACGTATTAGATGAGTCGCGATGTGCCTCGCATTTCGTTCTGCTACGATTGCCACGTTGGCATCAATACAGGAGGGCTCATGCCGGGCTTGGGAACAATCATCAACGTTGTGCTTTTAGTTGCGGGCGGTCTTTTGGGATTAGCGGGCGGCCGCTTCATTACACCGCGCATCCAAGACACGCTCATGAAAGCATCGGGGCTGTGCGTCCTGTTTATCGGCCTTGGCGGCACCATGCAAAAGATGCTCCTTATCGATGGGGAGGCGCTGGCGACCACTGGTACCACCATGCTCATTGTCTCGTTCGCCCTCGGCTCGCTCATCGGCGAGGCCGTCAACTTGGAAGCCGTCATCGAGAACCTTGGCGAATGGCTCAAGCGCAAGACTGGCAGTGAGGGCGATAACGAGTTCACCAACGCTTTTGTCTCGACTTCACTCACCGTCTGCATCGGTGCCATGGCTATCGTGGGATCAATCCAAGACGGCCTGCTCGGCGACTGGTCCACGCTCGCCCTCAAGGGAGCGCTGGACTGCGTCATCGTCTGCACCATGACGGCGTCGCTCGGACGCGGCTGCATCTTCTCGGCCCTGCCCGTAGCCGTGTTCCAGGGGACGATCACGTTGTTTGCCGGCGCGCTCTCGCCCATCATGACCACAGCGGCCCTCAACAGCCTTTCGCTCGTAGGCTCCATGCTCATCTTCTGCGTCGGCGTCAACCTCATCCGTCCTCAGACCTTCCGCACGGCCAATATGCTTCCCTCCGTCGTCATCGCCGTCATCTACGCCCTCCTGTTCTAAATCTATCAACACAGCGGTATCTCGAACATCTGTTTGATGCTGTGCTATGATATGAGGTCACCGTAGCTGCGTTCGAGAGGAGAAGCGGTGGCCGACCAGGACATCAAGATGCTCATCGAGCGCATTATGGCCGAGGCCCGGACCCATCAGTCTGCCCGCTTCTCACATGAAGTCTACGCAGACGAGCCGATTCTCAAAACCGGTCGTCAGATGCAGAACTTCCTTCCCGACCAATACCGCAAGATGCGCGAGATATCACGCTGGCAAGAGGATCCCAAAGGCGGCGCGGGACGTTGGCTATCGGAGGCGGAGCTCTTTTACCGCCAAGGCCTGCTGATGGCCGACTTTGAGGACGACTGCCCCTACAACGGCACCTTTAAGTCGTACTTTCCCACCTACAATGCCATGAGCGATCGACAGTTGCGCGGCTACTTTACCTGGCGTGCCCAAGTGCGCCGCGGCAATATCGAGGAGACATCGACCTCGTTTGCTTTTCTGTATCTTTACGAATTGATCTGTGGCATTGGCATCGACAATCCGCGTGACGGCTATGACAAGATCAAAGCATTTTGGGATGCCTATCGCGCCTTTGAACCCGGCATCGACCGGTTCGCACGCGTGTGGCTGCAGGACTATGCCGTGTTCCATGAGCTCGACCCCAAGCTGCTTCGCGACTCTAAAACCGTCGCATTCGACAACGCCCTCATCGAGCTGCGCCGCGCAGCACGAGACCTTGTACCCGCGCCGGCGCCGTCGGACCTGCCCCCCAAACGTCGCAAGACCTCCGAGCCCACGCTTCCCCTTCCGCCCGATGAGGCGCATGAGGAGCGGCTCATGGCTGCCATCGACGCACTCTCGACGTACAACCTGAATAACTCACGGCTCGACCGTTCCCACCATCGCGACCTGCGCCACGTGGCATGCGCCGTGTATGTCCGTATGGCGCGCTACTATGACACGCACCGAAAGACCGACATCGTAGCGAGCTTGTTTGGGGAGGAGACGGCCATGCCCTACACCATGTTTGCCTCGGCCGTGTTCTTTGCGCCCGAGCGCCACGAGGACTGCGAATATCGCCTGGACCCCATTCACATCTACCGCTGCCAAAATGGCTTTTGGGAATGTATGCGCATCCACGGCAGCAGACAAAAAAGTAGCAAGCTCGGTGAGATAATGCGCGCTTGTGATCAGCGTCTGCGCTTGGCACTGGATCCCGGCCATCCCCTTAAGGAAGAGAAGGTCCCCAAATATCTGGCTAAGATTATCGATGACGAGATTGTGGCATGGCTTTCGTGGGACGCCGCACACCAGCCCGTCAAGATCGATATCGATCTGAGTCAGCTGGGGCACATTCGAAGCGCCGCCGCGCAAACGCGCGAAGCGCTTTTAATCGACGAAGAGCGCGAGGACAGCGCGCCTGTGGAAGTCGAGGCGACGCTTATCGAGCAACCGAACACCGAGTCTGCGCCCGACATGACTGCCGAACCTGGCGAGATGACCATACAGCAAGACAAACCCGACGAGCCGACCGTCTCCACCGAAGAGTTTGACGTCGTGGCACCGCTCCTCGTGTCTGCGCCCGCACCCGTAACGCCCGCGCCCATCGAAGCTGCGAACAAACTCGCGCCCGCCGCAGATGCCTTCCTTCGCGCACTGCTCGAGCAAAACGCAGCGCAAGCGACATCGGCAGTGGCGCACTCGGGCCAGAGCGAGGACATGCTCGTCGATACCATCAACGAGGCGCTCTTTGACCTGGTGGGCGACACCGTAATTGAATTTAGCGCGGCAGGGCCGCAGATTATCGAGGATTACGAAGCAGACGTGAGAGGATACCTAGACCATGAGTGATACCACATCCGCAGCGCCCCGCGTACCCAAACGCGTCGCTGCCGTTATCCTAAACTCGCTCAAGGGCGGCGTTGTCCCGCGCATTGGCCTTCCCTATATCACCGTGGGGCGAGAGGTCGAGATCCGTGCTCTGCTCACCGACCTGAGCCTCATCGCCGATGGCGGCGCAAGCTTCCGTTTCCTAGTTGGTCGTTACGGCGCCGGCAAGAGCTTTTTGCTCCAGACCATCCGAACGCATGCCATGGGCGAAGGTTTTGTGGTCGCCGATGCCGACCTTTCCCCTGAGCGCCGCCTACAGGGTGGCCAGGGCCAGGGCCTCGCCACCTATCGCGAGCTCATCCGCAACATATCGACCAAGACGCGCCCCGAGGGCGGCGCGCTCAACCTTATCCTGGATCGCTGGGTCGCCTCGTGTGCCGACGCCGACGAGTCTGCCGTTAATGCCCAACTGGCCCCGCTCGAGGAAATGGTCCACGGCTTCGACTTCGCCCGCATGCTCCGCCGCTACCGCGCGGCCGTATCCGAGGGCGACGAAGAAGCTATGAGCCGCGTGACCAAATGGATCCGCGGCGAGTACCGCACCAAGAGCGAGGCGCGCGCCGAGCTGGACTCCTCGACCATCATCAGCGATGACGATTGGTACGACTACGTTAAGCTCATTGCACGCTTTTTGGTCTGCAGCGGATACAAGGGCATGCTGGTGCTCATCGACGAGCTCGTGAATCTGTATAAGATTCCCAACGCGATCACGCGCCAATATAACTACGAGAAGATCCTGACCATGTACAACGACACGCTCCAGGGCAAGGCGCAGTACCTGGGCATGATCATGGGCGGCACGCCAACCTCCATCGAAGACCGCCGCCGCGGCGTGTTCTCCTACGAGGCCCTTCGGAGCCGTCTCGCTCAGGGCCGTTTTGCGCGCGATGATCTCAAAGACATGCTCGCGCCCATCATCCGCCTGCAGCCGCTCACCTACGAGGAGCTGCTGGTGCTCATCGAAAAGCTCATGCAGATCCATGCCGGCTACTTTGGCTGGACGCCCACGCTTACCGAGAACGACTTGGTGGACTTCCTCAAAATTGAGTTTGGCCGCGTGGGGGCCGACACGCATCTGACGCCCCGCGAAGTCATCCGCGACTTTATCGAACTGCTCGATATCCTGTGTCAAAACCCCGATGCTAACGTGGCCGAGTTGCTGCAAAGCGTCGGTGGCGACGCGCTGGCGCCGACAGCCGCAACAGACGACACCGGCACCGCAGGCGACGACCGCAACTTCGCCGAGTTCACCATCTAACCTGCCAAAAAGGTCAGGTTTATTTTGGCAGGTTTTATCTGGGCAAACGTTGAAGCAGCAATGCAGCAAGCCACTGCCCACCGCGTTGAGAGATTCGCTTTTGAAGGGAGGCCCCGTGAACGCCTTTGACCGCTACGCCCCGTTTATCCAAGACTTCATTTACTCCCACGACTGGGAGAGCCTGCGCTCCATCCAGGTTGCAGCAGCTGATGCCATCTTTAACACGCAAGATAATGTGCTCCTGACGGCATCCACGGCTTCCGGCAAAACCGAAGCGGCCTTCTTTCCCATCCTGACCGAGTTTTGGGAGAACCCGCCCGCAAGCGTTGGTGCCCTCTACATTGGCCCCCTCAAAGCGCTCATCAATGATCAGTTCGTCCGTCTCAATGACCTATGCGAAGAAGCCGACATCCCCGTCTGGCACTGGCACGGCGATGTCTCGCAGTCGCACAAGGCTAAGCTCATCAAAAAGCCGAGCGGCATCTTGCAGATTACGCCCGAGTCACTCGAGGCGCTCTTAATCCATAAGCACATGGCGATCCCGCGCATGTTTTGCGACCTACGCTACGTGGTCATCGATGAGGTCCACTCGCTCATGCGCGGCGACCGTGGCGGGCAGACACTCTGCCTTATCGAGCGTCTTTCGCGCATGGCGGGCGTACGGCCCCGGCGCATCGGTCTTTCGGCCACCATCGGGGACCCGGAACGCACGGGTGCCTTTCTCTCACAGGGAACGGGGCGCAACTGTGTTATCCCCCGCTTTGAAGAACCGCGCCGCGTATGGCGCATCTCCATGGAGCACTTCTACAACTCGGGCCCCCAGGCACAGCAGCGGGGATTCATGGGCACAGGTCCGCAGGAAGCCGAAGTGCTCGCATGCGAGCGCATCGAGGCGGCATCCGCGGCACTGCCGGCCGGTGCCCAAGACATGCGTCACAGCGGACAACTCACGCAAGAGGAGCGCCGCCAACGTCGCGAGCAGGCACGGGGCAAGGCTGCCCCCAAGGACCGTCGCACTTCCTCAGCCCCCGAGGGCGAAGTCGACATCCCGCAGGCAACCGAACAGGCACTGCTCAACCCCACCGACACCGCACCCGACAACGCCGACCCCGGCATGGGCTACATCTTTGAGCATACCCGCGGCCGCAAGTGCCTGGTCTTTGCCAACTCGCGCGAGGAGGCAGAGGCCGTGTGCTCCATGTTGCGCAGCTACTGCGAGAGCCAGCACGAGCCAGACCGCTTTCTAATCCATCACGGCAACCTTTCGGCATCGCTGCGCGAGACGGCCGAGGAGCTCATGCGCGACGAAGAGCAGGCGCAGACGACCGTCACCACCTCCACGCTGGAGCTCGGCATTGATATCGGTCGCCTGGAGCGCGCGTTCCAGATTGACGCGCCGTTTACCGTCAGCTCCTTTTTGCAGCGCATGGGGCGCACAGGCCGTCGCGACCTTCCGCCCGAGATGTGGTTTGTCATGCGCGAGGAAGAACCCGAGCCGCGCACGATGATGCCCGAAACGATACCCTGGAAGCTCCTGCAGGGCATCGCACTCGTACAACTCTATCGCGAGGAAAAGTGGGTCGAGCCGCCCGAGCTCGATCGACTCCCCTACAGCCTGCTCTACCACCAGACCATGTCGACGCTCGCCAGCACCGGCGAGCTCACGCCGGCCGAGCTTGCTCAGCGCGTGCTCACGCTCAGCTATTTCCACCGCGTCTCGGCCGATGACTATCGCGTACTGCTGCGCCACCTCATCAAGATCGACCACATCCAGGTCACCGAGGGCGGTGGGCTCATCGTGGGTCTCGCGGGCGAGCGCATCATTAACAACTTTAAGTTCTACGCTGTGTTCCAGGAAAACGAGGAGTTCACCGTTCGCAGCGAGTCGGCCGAGTTGGGCACGATCGTCAATCCGCCACCGCCCGGTGAGCGCATCGCCATAGCCGGGCACTGCTGGATAGTCGAGGAAGTGGACTGGAAGCGACACACCGTCTTTGCCACGCAAGTCAAAGGTCGTGTGCCGGCATACTTTGGCGACTGCCCCGGCGACATTAACACGCATGTACTCGAGCGCATGCGCCAAGCGCTCACTGAGCACGCGGCATATCCGTACCTTATGGGTAACGCGCGGGCACGCCTTGCACAGGCTCGTCATACCGCCGAGATTTCGGGTGCGGGGACCAAACCGCTCATCAACCTGGGTGGCGACACCTGGGTGCTCTTCCCCTGGTTGGGCAGCTACGCCTTTCTGGCGCTCGAACGTATGCTCAAGATTAAGTGTGCCGCGGAGCTGGGCCTTCGCGGGCTCGATCCGTCGCGTCCATACTTTATGCAGTTTAAGATGAAGGCCGACGAGGAGACGTTCTTTGAGGTGCTCGCAGCCGAGGCCGAAAAGGACTTCGACCCCATCGAGCTCGTCTATCCCGGCGAGGTACCTTATTTTGATCGCTACGACGAGTACGTTCCCGAGGAGCTCGTGCGCAAAGGCTTCGCCGAAGGCGTGCTCGACATCGAGGGCATGAAGCAGCGCGTCCTCAGCTGGCGCGACCACGCCTAAGACCAGTCTTTTTGGGACGGAGAGACTTACTTGTCGTGAAGGACGGTGCCGAGGAAGTCGGTGTCGAAGGGCACAGCTTCGGCAAAGGCGTAGTCGCCGTCGCTGGCGATAAGCAGGTAGTTCTCCTCGCCGCCGAACTCCGCATCGCCACATGGGACCACCCAAGCATGGTCGAACACCTCAAGCGCCGTGGCGGCACAGTCGCGCAGGAACGCCACATCGCTCCCCTCGTTTGCACTCACGATATTGGCAACGTAGACGCCACCGACATTTAGGCTGCCCCGCACCAAACGCAACGCCTCAACCGTCGCCAGCTCGCGTACGGGCTCGGCACCGCCAAAGCAATCGCTCACGACCACGTCGTAGCGACGATGGCCCACACTCGTCACGCCCAGATACGAGCGAGCCTCAGCGGTAATCACCCGCAAGCGGTCGCCCACCGCGCGCTCCAGCTCGTCCAGGTAAAACCAACGGCGCGCCAGGCGCGTAATCTCGGCATCGTACTCAATGACGTCCATGCGCAAGCTCTCGTGCGACATCAGCGCGAACTTGGGATAGGCAAACCCACCGCCGCCCAGCATAAGCGTACGGTCGATACCGTGACCATAAGCGTCACGCATTGCGTCCTCGGCCTCAAACACATCGTCAAATGCACGATAATACGCAAAGACGGGCTCTGCCCAACGATCGCCAACATGGCTTGCGCTTTGGTAGACGCCGCCCTGCACGAGCACGCGAATCTCATCGCCGCCCTCATCGTGCACGCGTTTCACGCGCGCCAACCCATTGCGGGTTCGCGCAACCTGCAGACAGGCAGCACGAACAGCGACAGCGGCCGCACCAAGCGCCGCGGCTCCCAGAGCAACGCCGGCAACGACGCCGGCAGAAACACTCGGCTTGTTCATCTAGAGCTCCTTTTGCAGATAAAGGCCATGGTCATAAAATCCAAGATGGCGATAGTACTCGCGTGTGCCAATCGCGCTAATCACGTTGATACGTGCATAACCCGCATCCCGGGCAATCTCACACGCACGCTCCACGAGCAGACGCCCCAGACCGTGATGCTGAGCCGCCTGACCTTGATCCCCCACGCGTGCCGCCATGCCATACACGTGCACCTCACGAATCATCGCCTCGTCCGGCGTCGTCGGCAACTCGTCCGCATGCGCGGCAACAAACGAATGGTCGGGCAGCGACAGGCGCAAAAAGCCCGCGATCTTGCCCTGCGGCGTCACCCACTGCAAAAAGCGCTCGTAAGTCACCGGCGTCTCGTACGCCACTTCCTCATCAAGAGATAGCTCATCCAAGTCGGCACCCGCCGTGCTGATCTCGCGGTAACGGATCTCGCGCACCGTCGCACCGTCAGCCCGAGCAGCCAGGCGGTTCTCAACGAGCTGACGCAGGTTGGGCTTCTTGTTGCCCACCATGATGTCGTCGGAGCTAAAGTCGCGGATCATGCGACTGATACGGCAGAACGCCGGCGTCACCACGATGTCGTTGGCCAACACATCGAGCAGCTCTTCCTCGGTATAGGGACGCCACTCGCCACGCTCATAGCAGCCCACCAGACGCGAGCCCTCGATGAGCGCGCACGGGTAGACCTTGACCTCGTCGGGCATAAAGGCCCCTTCGGTCATAAAGCGTTCGTAGTCGCGCTTGTCCCCCTCGGGTGTGGCGCCCAGCAAGTTGAGCATAAAATGCGCGTGGATCTTAAAGCCAAACAGACGCGCAAGCGAAAACGCCCGCTCGATCTGCGCCACCGAAATGCGACGCTCGTTGATATCGAGCAGGTGCTGGTCAAGGCTTTGGATGCCCATCTGAATCTTGGTGCAGCCCAGGCGACGAATGAGCGTGAGCGCCTGTGGCGTCACGGCATCGGGGCGCGTCTCGATAACGAGCCCCACCACGCGATGCTTCGCCGTCTCGTTGATGCGCTGCTGACGTTCAAGCTCCTCCATCGTGGTCGTCTGCCACTCGGCGACCTCGCCCCACGGCGTACCGGGACCGTACAGACGACGCACCGCGCGGTTATAGCCACCCACGGCAGCATCCACACGCCCCTGCTCGTCGGCAACACCGCTCGCAAGCTCGGCCTCGTCGGTCGCAATACCGGCAGCCCGATAGCGCTCACGGCGTTCTGTTACCACTGGCGGCAAGGCATCGGCAGGAGCGTCATCGAGTAGACGCCCTGCCTCGGCACGGCTGATGCCCGGACGCGCCAACATGGGGTTGGCAGCCACGCCGGCGACGGCATCGTCATTGAGCGCACGGAAAAGCTCTGACATAAACCATGTCTGATAGCCTTCCGGATAGTCGCTCCAGGTGCCACCGAGCACAATGAGCTCTATCTTGTCGGTCGCATGCCCCATCTGCGAAAGCGCGGTCAGACGAGCGCTTACCTGCAGATACGGGTCAAAGCAATTTTGCTCCGCACGGGCGCATGCCGGCTCGGCGTGCAGATAGCTCTTGGGCATGCGCAGGTCGTTGGGGCAAAACAGGCAATCGCCCGAGCACGGCCAGGGCTTGGTGATGACGGTAATGGTCGCCACGCCCGAAGCCGTGCGGCGCGGCTTCATACGCAGCACCTGCAGCAGTTGACGTTCCAGATCGGAATCGACATTCCACGCAGCCCACCGAGCCGGCTCCTCACGTTTAACCCGCTGGTAAAACGGCAGCAGGCGGCGCTTGGCCAAATCGCGTTTGTCGGCACCCTCGCGGCGCGCCTCGGCATGTATCAATTTGACGAGCGCTTTGTCGTCCACGGTCTCACCGCGACGCAGAGCGTCGAGTATGTTCAAGATAATCTGTTCCATGTCCCCATTGTAAAGGCAAAGGCGCCGAAGCCGACCGCGGCCCCGACGCCTTCATCAAACAGCGCATCTAAGCATCTAAGTTTGCGGACTTAGCCCGCTGTCGTCACTCCGGATCAAACGACATGTCGCCCGAACCGACCTTAAAACGATACGTGGCAGACTTATCACCGTTGTCGAATTCATGATTCAATATGGTCTCGCCGTCGTAGCCAAGCGGAAGGAAATCGCTCTCGAAGTCACCGCTGCCCACAGTTAGGCTCGCCTTAAAGCCCGTTGAGTTCGGAACCGCTATCTCCACGTCGCCCGAGCCCACACTCACGTTCATCGACTTCGCGGGGGCCTGATAGAGCTCGAACGTCACATCGCCCGAACCGACCTCGGCATTCAGGGTATCGGTCACGGTGCCAGTAAACTCAACATCTCCCGAGTCCAAAGTCAGGTTGAGGTCATGGCACGCAATGCCCGCGACCGTCAGATCACCCGATCCCACCTTCGCCGTAATGCCGACCAGGTTATCGGCAACTTCGCGCGGCAGTTCGACGGTAACCGTGCGGTCAATGGCGCGCTCGTCATCGCAATCGAACTGGCGAATCTTGAGCGTAGAGCCCTTGATTTCGGCCAGGTTCTGGGTTGCCGCATCGAAGGCAACGGTCCCCGTTGCCACGCGACCGCTTTCAATTACGCGTACCGGCCCGCCGGAGACGTGTTTGACCTCGACCGTGCCCGACGTCACATCCAGGTCAAGCGATGTGAACGCGTCGGCATCAAACGTTTCGCTCGAAAGTTGCTGAGGCCGAGCGGAATAGCTGCCGTCGTCCAAGAGATTGTCCTCGTCAACCGCATCGTCCATACCAGACAAGCCGGATACGACATCGTCGAGATCCCACGGGCCATCATAATGAATCAAAGTCCGTGAAATGCCAAAAACAAGCCCGATGATGAGCACAAACGCTCCGATGCCAACGCCCAGACGCAGTCTGGATTCATGCGAAAACTTCATCATTCGTCACCCTCTTTGGCACACGGCTCAGCGGTGGCTGCGATAGCCACGTCAGCATCAGGTTCCGCAGAAGTATCCTTCCCCTGGGCCTTGACCGCCACCGGCGCCGGACCAACCTGGATATCCCCGCGCGCCCAATCGCCATCGAGCGCACGCGCCACCCAGTGATAGATGGGAATCGTAAAGAAGATCAGTGCGGGAAAAGGGCTGGCACCAACCAGGAACATCAGCAAAAAGAACAGCAGCCAGCACACGGCCCAATACGGGAACGACTGGAAGGGGCCCTTCACCGGAGTCGAGCCAACTGCGTGGCCACTCGTCGCCTGCGCCGTAGCAGCGTTGGCGGCCTGTGCACTCCAGCTTGCCGCCTGTGCCGCCTTAGCCGCGGCATCACTCGCCTGCGTTGCCGCTTCGGTGGCGCGCACCGCCGCCTCATGGGTGCGAGCGCGCTCTGCCGCCTCGGCCTCGCGCTGGCGGGCGCGATCCTCGTTCTCAAACTCGATATCGTCCTCGATCTCGTCGCTCGGATTGAGCAGCTCGTCCAGACTCACACCATAAAGCTTGGCGAGCGAGATCAGGTTCTCGGTATCGGGCGAGCTCTCCGCGCGCTCCCATTTGCTGACCGCCTGGCGCGACAGCCCCAGCTTTCGCGCCAGCCCTTCTTGGCTAAAGCCTTTGCTGCGGCGAAGGTCGGCGAGCCGCTGCGCAGTTTCTACATTCATGGTTCCTCCTATGTGATGCCAGCCGTGCCGCCGGACCGTTTTTGTTCTTAAGGCGCCTTGCACAGTTAAAAATCTATCCGCCACCGCCAAAAGCATGCCACCTATTCTAGTGAGATTTTTGACAACCGGCGGTTGCGGGCACATATGAGCTGCGGAAATGTGTCCAAACAAAGCAATGACCCACGGCTCGGTTGTCCCCGTTGCGGCGTTAACGGTAGTATGGTCGTACTGTTTATTCCGCACCGCCAACGGAGGGAGTTCCACGCCGTGAACCGCGATTTCGCCTCATCGCTCATCCAGCTCAACAATACGTTCTATCGCGAGCACTCCGCTTCCTTTTCCGATACGCGCCAGGCCCCGTGGCCCGGCTGGGTGCGCACCATGGACATCGCGCTCGGGCAGCTCAACGCCGCCACGATCGAGCATCCCGTCCGCGTCTTCGATCTTGCCTGCGGCAATATGCGATTCGAGAACTTTGCCGCCGGCGGCGCACTTGCCGCCAAGGGCGTCGACGGCGCAAACCCCTCGGCAGATGCCAGCTGTCCGTTTGAGTTCTATGGTGTCGACTCGTGCCAAGACCTGGCCATCGATGCGCATGGCCACGCGCTGCGCATTCCCAACCTGCACTTCCAGGAACTCGACGTGCTCGACGCCCTCATGAAGCTCAACCCCGCCGAAACACCCGACGTGCTTTTCGACGCCCCGCTCGCCGACATCTCGGTCTGCTTTGGCTTTATGCACCACGTGCCGTCGTGCGAGTACCGCGTACGCGTGCTCGACGCCTTGGTGCGCCAGACGCGCCCGGGCGGCATCATCGCCATCAGCTTTTGGGAGTTTATGAACGACGAGCGCATGGCGCGCAAGGCCGTTCGAGCCGAAGCCCGCGCCGAGCTCACCCCGCCGTTTGAGGGTTACGATTCCGCGCAGTTTGAAGCCGGCGACCACCTCATTGGCTGGCAAAACGACCGCCACGCCTACCGCTATTGCCATCACTTTGACGATCAGCAGATCACCGACCTGGTGCGCGGCGTCCGTACGTTCTACAAGAGCGGCGAGGTCCCCGTGCGCGAACTTGAGCGTTTCCACGCCGACGGTCGCAGCGGCGAGCTCAACCGCTACGTGATCCTCAAGCGCCTGTAGGCACCGACGACTCGCCGTCGAGCCGCACCGCATCCTTCGGGCAAACTATGCCCGCCCTTATTCAACCCATCGTCGGAACGCGCAGCCATGCGTTCCATACTTATGACCAAGGAGCCTCATGGGAGCCGTCCACGTTCGCACGCCTAAGAACTTTGTGCTCGAGGAGCGCCTGGAGCGCTACGCCGATGCGATTGAGACGAACCCCGAGGCCTATGCCGAAGATTGGCGCGAGGCTTGCGCGCCAGCTGGCGGTAAGCCCTTCGCCCGCCTGCACCTGGATCTAGGCTGCGGCAAAGGCACCTATCTAGTTGAGCGCGCTCGCCGTGAGCCCGAAACGCTCTTCATCGGCATGGATCAGGAGCCCATCTGCATTGCCTATGCCGCTCAGAAGATCTGTGAGCAGGAGTTGCCCAACGCACTCGTCCTGCCCCGAGGCGCCGCATCGCTGCCGCAGCTATTTGCCGCAGGCGAGCTCGATGCCATCACCATCAACTTTCCCACGCCGCAGCCCAAGGCCAAGTACGCCAAAAAACGACTCGTCCATGTCGACCATCTGATGCTCTACCGCCCGCTCTTTGCAGTCGGCGCCACCGTCACACTGCGAACCGACAGCAAGCCTCTGCGCGACTACGCCCTGGGGCAGTTTGCCGCGGCCGGCTACGACACGCTTTGGGTAAGTGACGACGTCCGCCGCGACCATCCCGACCATCCCGAGACCGAATATGAACACCGCACGCGCGAGATGGGTGCCGTCGTCTATGGCATTTGCGCCACACCCGGCGCGCAGCCTAGCGATGAACAGCTTGCGGCGGGCCACGCGCAGGAGCAAAGCCTTGCCTGCTACCTGCCCGAAAACCTCGATGCGCTCACCTATGTACCTCTGGGCATGGAAGAGGCCGTCGAGAACTTTAGAAACCGCGCCCGCAAAGGCAAGAAGCGCCTGCCGTAAGAGTCCTAGGGGCTTCTGATGGTCGCGGCGTCGGCAAACAAGCGCGAATAGGCGCCGACGAACGACCCTCAAGCCTAAGTGAGTAGACTTTTTTGCAATAGCCAAGCACAACCCGCGTAACGAAAACTAAAGCCGCAGATAGAGCCCTTGCGCAAAAGCCATGTGCTCGCGACATCGCAAAAAGTCTACTCACTTAGCTGGCAACCGCACCAAACGGCCGGACAGAACGCCCATTTCCTGCATTTTCTCGCGCGCTGGCACCTCGCGCCGACGCTACGCCATAATAGTTGGCGGACAATCGCGAGAGAAAGCAAACACATGGCACAGACCACGACAGATACCGCCGCCGGCAGCGTCTCCGGCGCCGGGGCCGCCAGCTCATTCTCGGGCGGCACGGGAACCGAAGCCGAGTTCGGCTCGCTCGGCGCGCTCTCCCCCACCTGGTGGGAGCCCGAGGACGGCAGTGAGCCCGAACCGTGGCTCACGCCCGATCAGGCCTTCGAACGCTTCTTTGAATGGACGAGCGAGCGTGGCATTGAGCTGTGGGATCACCAAGAAGAGGCCCTCATGGACCTGGCCGCCGGCGATCACGTCATTTTGGGCACACCGACCGGATCGGGCAAATCGCTCGTCGCGCTGGGCATGCTCTTTATGGGCATGGCGCAGGGCAAACGTTGCTATTACACGGCCCCTATCAAGGCCCTGGTCAGCGAAAAGTTCTTCGACCTGGTACAGGTACTCGGCCGCGATAACGTCGGTATGATCACCGGCGATACGCATATCAACACCAAAGCGCCCGTCATCTGCTGCACGGCAGAGATCCTTGCCAACGATGCACTGCGCGAGGGCGAAGATGCCGATGTTGGCTGCGTCGCCATGGATGAGTTCCACTACTTTGCCGACCCCGATCGCGGTTGGGCTTGGCAGGTGCCGCTGCTCACCCTGCCCCACACGCAGTTTATGCTCATGAGCGCCACGCTCGGCGATGTCACTGCCATCGCCGCCTCTCTCGAGGAGCACACCGGCGCTGCTTGCGACTTGGTTGTCGATGCCCCGCGTCCCGTGCCGCTGAGCTACGACTATGTGACGACCTCGCTCGAGGGCACGGTCGAGCTCGCCATGCGCCGCGGCGAGGCCCCGCTCTATATCGTGCACTTTAGCCAGGATGCCGCCCTTGCGACGGCGCAATCCCTCGCCAATTTTGGCATCGCCAGCAAGGAGCAGCGCGAGGCCATTAAGGAAGCTGCCAAAGGCACGAGTTTCTCGACGGCTTTTGGCAAGATTCTCAAGCGCCTGCTTGGCTGCGGCGTCGGTGTGCACCACGCCGGTATGCTGCCGCGCTATCGCTTGCTGGTTGAACGCCTGGCGCAGCAGGGGTTGCTGCCCGTCATCTGCGGCACCGACACGCTCGGTGTCGGCATCAACGTGCCCATCCACACCGTGGTCCTCACCGCGCTCACCAAGTTCGACGGCTACAAAATGCGTCGCCTGCGCGCCCGCGAGTTCCATCAGATTGCCGGTCGCGCCGGCCGCTCGGGCTTCGATACCGAGGGCATGGTGATTGCCGAGGCACCCGAGCACGAGATCGAGAATGCCAAGCTCATGGCCAAGGCGGGCGACGACCCCAAAAAACTCCGTAAGATTAAAAAGAAAAAGGCCCCCGAGGGCTTTGTCACCTGGAACAAGCAGACCTTTGAGCGCCTGATCGAGACGCAGCCCGAGACGCTCAAGCCGCGCCTGCGCATCACGCACTCCATGGTGATTAGTGTGGTCGAGCAAGGCGGCGATGCCCGAGCCCGCGTACACGACCTCATCGAGACGAGCCTGCAGACTCCCGAGGAAAAGGCCAAGCTCGAGGTTCGCGCCGACGAAATCTTTGCCACGCTCATCGATTCCGGCGTCGTCGTGCGCACCGAGGTGCCGCCCGCACCCGAGGCCCCGACTGACGCCGCACCAGACATCGACTATGCACTGACGGTCGATCTGCCCGAGGACTTCGCGCTCGATCAGCCGCTCTCGCCGTTCTTACTTGCCGCATTGGAGCTGCTCGATCCCGAGAGTGAGACCTATACCATGGATCTGATCTCGATGGTCGAGGCAACGCTCGAGGACCCCAAGCAGGTATTGCGCGCACAGGAGCGCGCCGCGCGCGACCGCGCGATGGCCGAAATGAAGGCTGACGGCGTCGATTATGAGGAACGCCTGGAGCGCATCCAGGATGTCACCTACGAAAAGCCGCTCGAGGACTTGCTCGATGCCGCCTTCGACAAGTACTGCCAAGAAGTACCCTGGGCCAACGACTACCAGCTCTCACCCAAGAGTGTCCTGCGCGACATGTTGGAGAGCGCGAGCGACTTTAAGGGCTATATCCAAAAGCTCGGCATCGCCCGCTCCGAGGGCATTTTGCTTCGCTACCTGGCAGAGGCCTACCGTTCACTCGACCGTACCGTGCCCATCGAGAAGCGCGACGAGCGCCTGCGCGACATTATCTCGTGGCTGGGCTTTGTGGTGCGCTCGGTGGACTCGAGCCTGGTGGACGAGTGGGAAAACGCCGGCAACCCGGCAGCCCTCGATGCTGCGCCGCCGCAGGGCATCGACGAGGTCGTGGCGGACCGCCGCGGCTGCACGCTGTTGGTGCGCAACGCACTCTTCCGCCGCGTGACCCTTGCCGCCCGCGAGCACGTTCGCGACTTGGGCGAGCTCGACGACGACTGGGGCATGAGCGATATCCGCTGGCAAAAAGCACTCGACGCTTACCACGAGCAGCACGAGGAAATCCTCACCGACGGAGATGCCCGCAGCGCCGCGATGTTTTCCATCGACGAGTCCGACGAGAAGACCGCGCACGTGTGGCACGTGCACCAGATTTTTGCCGACGAGGATGGCGACCACGACTTTGGCATCATGGGCGATGTCGACCTGGATGCCACGCAAGACGGCGGCGAGGTCATCTTCAAAAACTACCGCGTCGGCTTTATCGAGGACCTGCTCGAGGACTAGCCGGGCACAATGGAACGAAACGAAGCGGGGCCGCTGGCAACATCGCCAGCGGCCCCGCTTTTGCACTATATGCTATGCCTTACTCGGCATCCTCGACCTCATACGAATCTGCCTCGGCTGGCTCATCGTTTGTCTCTGTCGCAGTCCCGCGTGCCTCGTCAAACGCCGCCTTCATGGTCTTGTTGCCCCACGTGAGCTTGCGAATGGTAAGATCGTCGGCCTTCTTGTTGGCTAGGCGCAGATTGTTCTCGGAGGACAGCAACGCCTCCTTGGTTTTCTGCAGATGGCTAATCGTCTTGTCGATCTCATCGATCGCCGTTTGGAACTTGCGGCTCGCGATCTCGTAGTTGCGGCCGAAATCGTTCTTGAACTTTTCCATCTTGGCTTCGAAGTTCGTGACGTCGATATTCTGCTGTTTGTACTCCGCCAGCTCCTGCTTATAGCGCAGCGAACCCATGGCGGCGTTACGAAGAAGTGTAATCATGGGAATAAAGAACTGCGGACGAATCACGTACATCTTCTCATAGCGGTAACTCACGTCGACGATACCTGCGTTATAGAGCTCGCTCTCGGGCTCGAGCAGCGTGCAGAGCACCGCATACTCGCAGCCTTTCTGGCGACGATCGTGATCGAGCTTCTTAAAGAAGTCCTCGTTCTTGTGTTTGGTCGCGGTCTCGTCGTTCTCGTTTTTCATCTCGAACATAATCGAAATGACCTCGTTGCCGCTCGCGTCGCACTCGCGGAAGATAAAGTCGCCCTTGGTACCCTCGGACGCATCGTTATCTTTCTCGAAGTACGCGTTGGGAAACGCCGTCATGCGCAGACGGTTAAACTCGGTCTCGCAGTGCTGCTCGAGCGACTCGCCCACCATCTTGGTAGACAGGCGGACCTTCATGTCCTTAAGACGCTCAATCTCTTCATCCTTGTAGCGAATCAGGTCATCGCTCGCGCGCTTGGCCTGCGCAAGCTCGAGCTCGTGTGCTGCCTTGGCTTGCTCCTCGCGAGAATCGCGCACCGCCAGCTCGCTCGTCAGCTTGGCACGTGCCTCATCGCGCTCTCGTTCCGCCGCGGCGACCGCCTCTGACAGGTTCATTTTTGCCATCAGTTCCTGCTCGCGCAGCTGGACACGCAGGCCCTCGGCCTCTTGCTCGAACTGAGCCTTTGCGGCGGAAAACTTCTCCCGTACCGTCGCGCGGTAGTCAGCAAGCGCGCGCTCGGCCTCGCTGCGAGCGGCATCGAGCTCACGCTGCGACTCTGCCGCGGCAGCGGCAAGCGCCATCTCCTGGGCCTTGTCCGCCGCGGCGAGCCTGGCCTGCAGCTCGGCAATCTGAGCGTCGCGTGCGGACAGGTCGTTTTGAGCAGCATTGCGTGCCGCCGCCTCGGCGAGTTTGGCTTCGTCATCCTTGCGCCCCAGCTGCGCACGCAAGTTGTCGATCTCGCGCTGCAGCTCGGCATTCTCCTTTTGAGCATCGGCGCGGGCCTCAACCGCCGCGCGCTGGCTTGCACTCTCGCGCTCTGCGGCAGCGCCCTCGAGCTTGGCGCGCAGCTCGGCAAGCTCGACATCGCGCTTGGCAACCTCTTGTGCCAACTCCTGCGCCGCAGCGTTCTTCTGCTCGACAAGCTGAGCGTCGCGTTGAGACTCCGCCTCCTGCAGGGCAGACGCCGAACGCGAACGCTCAAGCTCCAGCGCCTGCTCGCCCTCGCGCTGGACTGCCTTCACACGCTCATCCAGGTCGCGCGAAAACTCGGCATCGCGTACTTGCTTGACGATATCCGCATAGCCAGACGCATCGACCTTAAACACTTCGCCGCAATGCGGGCACTTGATCTCGTTCATAGCAGCTCCTCGATGGACGCAAATTTCAACCGCCTACACTCTACCGCACCGCACGGACAAAAAAGGCGCCGCCGCCATAATGGCAACGGCGCCAGAACCACCACAAAGGTGCCTGTCCCCTTTGTGGTGGTTCTGGCGCCCTATAACCCAAAGAAGCTAAGAAACTGATCGCGGCTTACGGGCTTGTACTCGTTGGCATCGAGACCGACATCGTAGCGAAAGATAGGGCGCTCGCGATCGCGGTTGCGCGCGTTGGTACGGTCTCCTCTGCTGTGAATATGCCCGTGTAGCATGATGGCGCCACGCGCCTTGCCATTCCAGCTAAGCATGGGGTAGTGGCTCAACACCAGGCGATGGCCCTTGGCATAGCCGGGAGCAATCTCCAGGTAATCGCGCACGTCTTCCCAAATCTGCGGTACGTCGGAATCTTCCCAGTCGCCGTCATGGTTACCGCGGATGAGCGTCACGTTCTGGCATTCGATACGCTCGCGCAGGCGCACCGCCTCCGCCAGGGGCAAGCGATACGTAAAGTCTCCCAGGATATAGAGGCGGTCGTCCGCAGCCACGCACTCATTGATGGCATCGATGACCTTGCGGTTCATCTCCTCGACCGAATCAAACGGTCGATCCATGTCGTGCAAGATATTCGTATCGCCCAGGTGCAGGTCGGCGGTAAACCACATCATCGTCTATGCCCTCATTTCGCAATGCATCCAACTCGTGCTAAGTATACAGACACAGCGATGCGGCGGTTAGCCAAAGAGCCCGCCGAACAGTCCGCGGCGGCGCTTGTCTTGCTTTTTCGAAGCGTCACCCTGGGCGTTCTTGCCCTGCCGCTTCTTACGATCCTGCTCCAACTCATCGTCATCGAGTAGCGTATCCCACTCAAACGGATCGTCTGTCAGATCGAACAGGTCATCGTCATCAAACATGGCCGCCTCCCTTGCCGACTAGCGAGCATCCACCACATAGAGGCCAACGCGCACCTGGTGCCACGGGCTGCGCTCGGGAGCAACCTGTTGCACGCGGGCCTCAAATACGTCCTCGTGGCCGTAATACATCATCAAGGACAGTGGGCCGACCTCGTTTCCCGGAACGTAGCCAAGTTTGGTCTTGCCATAGTAGATCGCAACTGCCTCGGGGTCATGGGGATTATCGCGCTCGGCACACAGCGTCAGCTTATCGCCCGCTTTAAGATCGCCCAGGACCAAGGCGCCATCGGCATACTGAAATCCTGCAATGTGAAATGACAGAAGAACACGCGAAGGCTCGTACATAGCAGCTCCTCTAACAGCCGGATAAACCGGTGTGTAACCTTATTGAGAAGTCTACGGTCCCGTGCGGACACAAATACATCCTGTCTGCGTCCTTCAATCGTTTGCCTCAACGCTTGCGCGACAGAACGCTTGCAGATAAGATAGGAACACGGATGGCACCCGTTGCCGCGGGTCTTGCCAACTCCGATACACGTTTTCATCGTGAGAAGTGGCCGTCTTCGCTTACGCGGGGGCGGCTATTTCATTCGGCCGATAAACAGACCGAGTTCGATAGCCGCAATCAACAACGCTAATAACGAAATAACATCGCTTACGTTCATACCAAATCCCTTCTAAAGGGAGTTGGCCCATCCGTGCTCCATAACAGTAGTCTAACGCAAAATGCAGGTAATAGGAACACTTGTTCGTATTACCTGCGCCCTTTTCTAATGCACAAACATGCGCACGAACTTGTGCTTCCAGCTTGCGTAAGGAGCATAGCGGAATGGCACGTCCAGCCACGTTGCCTTGTTCACAATGCTCTTCTTGTGGCTAAACGTATCGAAGCTCTCGCGGCCATGGTACTGTCCCATGCCGCTCGCGCCCATGCCGCCAAAGCCCATATGGCTCGTAGCCAAATGCATGATGGTGTCGTTAACGCAGCCGCCGCCAAAGGGCACGTAGCGCACAAAGCGCTGCTGAGCCGCGCGGTCCTGGCTAAAGATATACAGGGCCAGCGGCGTCGGACGATCCGTAATAAACGTCTCGGCCTCGTCTAGGCTCTCAAACGTCAGCACCGGCAAGATGGGGCCGAAAATCTCCTCCTGCATCACGGCGTCATCGGGGGTCACGCCGTCTAGGATCGTCGGCTCAATCTTGAGCGACGACTCGCGCGCCGTGCCTCCCAACACAACCTTGTCGGGGTCGATCAGCCCACGCACGCGCGCAAAATGCTTGGCGTTGACGATATGTCCGTAATCCTCGTTATCGAGCGGATGCTCGCCAAACATACGGCGGACCTCCTCCTTGATAAGGTCCAGCAGCTCGTCATGCACGCGCGCATCGACCAGCAGGTAGTCGGGCGCCACGCAGGTCTGCCCCACGTTGAGCCATTTACCAAAGGCGATACGCCGTGCCGCAACCTTCAAGTTTGCCGTCGCATCCACGATGCAGGGACTCTTTCCGCCCAGCTCAAGCGTCACGGGCGTAAGGTTTTTACTTGCGCGCTCCATGACGAGCTTGCCGACCAAAACACTACCGGTAAAGAAGATCTTGTCCCAGCACTCGTCGAGCAGAGCTTCGTTTTCGGCGCGGCCGCCCTCGACAACCGCCACCAGGCGCGGATCAAATGCCTCTTCACAGATTTGCTTGAGCACCGCGCTCGATGCCGGAGCATAGGCACTCGGCTTGATGACCACGGTGTTGCCCGCGGCAAGGGCGCCGGCGAGCGGCTCGAGCGTCAGCAAAAACGGGTAGTTCCAGGGCGCCATGATGAGCGTAACACCATAGGGCACGGCTTGCGTTTTGCACACACTCACGGCGTTGGCGAGGTCACACGGACGCGGGCGCGGACGACTCCATCGAGCCACATGCGAGATCTGATGACGAATCTCGGAAAGCGAGGTGCCGATCTCGCACATATAGGCCTCATCATGCGACTTTCCCAAATCGGTCTTGAGCGCATGGGCAATATCGGCCTCGTGGGCCCGTACCGCATCGCGTAAACTCACGAGCGCACGACGTCGAGCATCGACATCAAACGTGGTGTGGGTCTTAAAGTAGGCGCGCTGATCGCCGACGATGCGCGCAATTTCCTCGGTGTTCATGGCACCCTCCTAGTTCTCGTCCTCAAACATACCACCCGCGACGACCTCGTACATACGCTCGAGCTCCAAGCGGTCCATTAAAAGCGGAACGGGGTACAGCGGATTGGCCTCGGCATCGGCATGTGCCGTCATCTGCGGAATGTCGGAGCGGCGAATGCCCGTCACATATTTGGGAATGCCCAAGGCGGCGTTCATGCGGTCGACCCAATCGATAAAGGCCTCGGCCGCCAGGCTGTCCTGCGCGTTAACCGGCGCGATGCCGGCCATGCGGGCGAGATCGGCGAGCTTAGGAGCAGCAGCTTCGCCATAGGCGCGAAGCATGTGCGGCAGGATGATAGCGTTGGCCAAGCCGTGCGGAATCCCGTAACGCCCGCCCAGGCTGTGTGCGATGGCATGAACGTATCCAACATAGGAGCGCGTAAAGGCAACACCCGCCTTATACGCCGCCGAAAGCATATTGCGACGTGCGCGCATGTCGTCGCCATGTTCATAGGCCTCGAGCAAATTGCCGTGGATGAGCTGAACCGCCTGTCGCGCCATCTTGCGCGTGTAGGGCGTGGTGCTACGGCCGATAAACGCCTCGACGGCATGCGTCAGGGCGTCCATGCCCGTCTGCCCCGTAATGGAGGCGGGCAGACCGCGCGTAAACTCGGGGTCGTGCACCGCAAAGCGCGGGATAAGCACAAAGTCGTTAATGGGGTATTTATAGTGCGTCTCGTCATCGGTAATTACCGCTGCGAGTGTAACTTCGCTTCCCGTACCGGCGGTAGTGGGAACGGCGATAAGCAGCGGCAGGCGACGATGAATCCGCAGCAGGCCGCGCATCTTGTTGATGGGCTTGTTTGGCTGCGCGATACGTGCTCCCACGCCCTTGGCACAGTCCATGGCCGAACCGCCACCAAAGCCGATAATGGCCTGGCAGGCGCGCTCTCGATACAGGGACGCCGCTTCTTCCACGTTTGAGACCGTGGGGTTCGCTGATGTTTTGGCATAGACCGCAACGCCAATTCCCTTGGACGCGAGCACTGTCTCGAGCGGCGCCGTGAGCCCCAGACGGGCAATACCAGGGTCTGTCACGATAAGAACCCGCCGTATCGAATGCTTTTGAAGCACTGTGGGCACATCCTCAGCGTGCTCCAGAATGCGTGGCTCGGTATAGGGCAGCACCGGCAATGCGATGCGAAAAACCGTTTGATACGTTCGGCACCAGACGCGGCGGGCTAGATGCATAAAGGAGGCTCCCTCATTTGTTGATTGGTCAACATTTGCTCGACCGATTGTACTCAACGACGGTCAAAGACGGCCTGCCAATCGTTAATCAATCAACATCTTCATATCTCAAAATTGTTTTATTAAAAATCATTCCTAATAGGCTTCACTTTCAGTCTCATTTATGGATAATAGAACTCGTCAAGACGCACGTCCGGAGAGGGCCCTTACGGGACCGGACGAGCGCACCATCGCCATCGATCGAAGGGATCGAATCATGAAATTTGTTTGCCCCGTTTGCGGTTATGTTGAAGAGTACGACGGCGACCAGCTGCCCGAGGACTTCAAGTGCCCCCAGTGCGGCGTTCCCGGTTCCCGCTTCCTGAAGCAGGATGAGGGCGGCTTTACCTGGGCTGCCGAGCACGTCGTGGGCGTTGCCAAGGAGGGCGTGCCCGAGGACATCGTCGCCGACCTGCGCGCCAACTTTGAGGGCGAGTGCTCCGAGGTCGGTATGTATCTGGCCATGGCCCGCGTCGCTCATCGCGAGGGTTATCCCGAGGTTGGTCTTTATTACGAGAAGGCAGCTCATGAGGAGGCCGAGCACGCCGCCAAGTTCGCCGAGCTCCTGGGCGAGGTCGTGACCGACTCCACCAAGAAGAACCTCGAGATGCGCGTTGAGGCCGAGAATGGCGCCACCGCCGGTAAGACTGATCTCGCCAAGCGTGCCAAGGCTGCCAACCTCGATGCCATCCACGACACTGTCCACGAGATGGCTCGCGATGAGGCCCGTCACGGCAAGGCCTTTGAGGGTCTGCTGAAGCGCTACTTTGGCTAAGCCAGCCGCCTGAGAGATAGCCTCTAGCTCGATAAGGCCCGGACTGCATGGTTCGGGCCTTTTTTCGTGTCTCGAGAACTCGTAAACGCCCTGAAATAGGACCGCCTTCGGCATCGGCTTCTCGTCAAAAACCAAGTGAGTAGACTTTTTGGAACTTGCCGAGCAGACCATCCATATTGCTTTATAAAGTCGCAGGTAAATGGCTTGTTGCGAAAACGGCCTGGCCGCCATCAAGCCAAAAGTCTACTCACTTAGTTCCGCAGCCGTCCACGATCGAGCTGTTTTGTGTCTAACGGGCATCTTTTCGTCGATTACTCCCAGTTTTGTCCAGTCAACGAATAGTTCAGACCGGAGTAATGCCTCAGCCCTTTGCTCATCCGAGCTTTTATCACGATATTCAGCATCAAACATCCTGCATACGGCCTTAACAATCGCGCGGAATCTATCCTCATCGGATATCTGTCTGTGTGTCAGGAGAAGCACATCGTAGCCCATGGCCTGAAGCGCCGTCATGCGGTCTGCGTCACGCAAGCCATCCCCTGCGCGTCCGTGCGAGGCCTTTCCCTGACATTCAATGGCCACCTGTCGCTTACCGTCCGGTGAAGAAAGAAGTAGGTCGATATATACACGGGACTTTCCCACAATCGCTCGAGCACTTGTGCTTAACGTCACTTCAACATTAAGCTCTATGCCGCAAAAACCTTCGCCTCCCAGGGATCGCGGCAGTGCAAGTAGCAAATACGCCTCGACCTCAAAAGGCGACGCGGCACCCAATGGAACGAGTTGCGATACCGCCATAAATCTATTGCCGTAACGCACCCCGCAAACATCTGAACAAAAGCGGTCAAGATCTCCGCCCAAAACCAAAGCGTCTCGACGCCATAAATTTGAGGCGGTGCCGCCCTCGGACGGACAGCGCACCCAACCGAACGTTGTCGAAATCGCGCCCGAATCAATTGCACGCGAAAGCTCCGCCTCAAGTGCCGCCGGCAGGGCACACACCGCAAACAAGCCACACATCTCCGCCAATACCAAAAGAAGCTGAAGATCCGTCAGATGCCGCGACATGATGAATGTCGTCAGTAGAGGAGATGTAACCAAAAACCCATGCTCCGTTTCCAGCACGGATTCCCTGGGGAACTCACCAAGAAACAGCCGCTGCCTAATGCTGGCAGGACAAGTCCGTTTGTTTCTCGTCCGAACCAATGTATACAACGGAAAACCGAGCGCGACCGCAGCCGTCGGGTTGCGGGCGAGATCATATCGCTGCCGGTCTTCTTCCGGTCGTGGAAGCGGCGGACACAAAGCGCGGACTTGAGGAGGCAAACGCCAGTACCTAAAAGCCGATATGTCACAAAGTAGATCCTTCATAGGCACAGGAAAACACGAATTTCAACCCAGTCAGTCACGCATTGGCGCGAACGCACCAAAAATGGCGCCGAACGGACTGCCAAGTTTTCAACAGCCCTCCCCAACTGGCCAAAAGTTTGCCAAGAGCTGGACGAAACCCTGTTGAAAACCTCATTTTTTTCTCATGTAGAAGCTTTGCGCGGCAAGTGAGTAGACTTTTTTGAACATCCCGAGCAGGCCGGTCATCCTGCTTTTCAAAACCGCAGGTAGATAGCTTGTTACAAAACTGCCTGGTCGCCAAAGTGCTAAAAGTCTACTCACTTAGGTTGCAGAGTGCCCCATTACAGTCTGAAATAGGTCATCGATAAATTTCGATGGCGAGCATTCGGCGCATTGCCTACGATACGGGCAAGCCCCGAGGGGCCGCCGATCGGGCGCCTCCGGATGGCCGTCTGCCCCTGCCCCGTAGAGGGCCCGGGGGGTGTTGCCACCGGGGGCGCTCGCCGCTCCGGACGACTGATAGGAAACTGCCGGGCGCAAGCGCCACGGCCAGGTAATGTGGGTGTCGCGGGGAGGGGTTCCGATCGGCCTACCGATTGGAGGATACCACCGTGGCACCAATTAGAATGTCGGAAGCCGTCATCGGGCTCGATGTCGGGAAATCGTCCCACTGGGCATGCGTCGCGACTCGAGACGGCGAGGTGCTGTTGAGCACCCCCGTCGCGAACAGGGAGGACGACCTGGACTCGCTGTTCGGCCGCTTCCCCGATGCGCTCGTGGTCGTCGACCAGTCGCGCAACATAGGCGCCCTCGCGCTCGCCCGCGCCAGGGCGGCCGGGATGTCGGCGGCGTACCTGCCGGGACTCGCGGCGCACGGGGCCGCCAGGCTCTTCGCCGGCGACGCCAAGACCGACGAGCGAGACGCGATGGTCATCGCGAAGACGGCGCTTGGCATCCCCGACGCGCTCCTGCCGGTCGGAGACCCAGGTCCGACGATTGCGGCGGCGAGGGCGCTGGCCGCCCAGAGGAACTTCCTGACCTGCGAGAACACTAGGAATAAGAACCGGCTGCGCAGCATCCTGCTGGAATCGTGCCCCGCCTTCGAGGCACTGGTCGACCTGTCCGACGGGCCCCAGCTGAGGCTCATGGCATCCCTCGGCGGGGCCTGGTCGGTAGCCGACGCCGGGCCCCGCAGGGCGGCGGCGCTCACGCGTGGGGCGGCGCGCGGTAAGATCGAGGCCCTCGTCCGCTCGACAACCTCCTCGACAAGGCCGGATGCGTCGGTCGTCGCCGCCGAGGACCGGGCGGTGAAACTGCTCGCGCGCAGGATATCCGAGAACTCGGCGGAGATCGAGGCGATCACGGCGGAGATCTCCGCCCTGCTCGAGGGCGACGATACCTACCGATGCCTCCTGACGGTGCCGGGCATCGGGCCCAAAACCGCTTCCGAGCTTGCGATCTCCATCGACATCGAAGACTTCCCCAGTCACGACAGGCTCGCGTCGTACTGCGGCCTGGCGCCGCGCAACCGCCAGTCGGGAACCTCGATCTCCTCGGTGACGGCATCGCGCCAAGGCAACAAGAGGCTGAAGAACCTGCTCATATTCTCATGTAACTGCCTCACCCGGACAGAGGGGAGATGGGGCGACTACTACACCAGGTGCCGAGAGCGGGGCATGTCGCACGGCAAGGCGCTCAAGGCGCTGGCGCGAAAGAGACTGAAGGTCATCTACGCGGTCATGCGAGACAGGGTGCCTTACGCAGCCTAGCCGAAACGCACCGAGCAGACTGAAGCCCACCGGCCTAATGGCTTGGCGTCAGCATGCCGCGATTCGGTCGCACGAAGAGCATTTCCCAGTTGACAAAACTATAGGAACACCCCCCATTAGCTGCAATTCCAAGCTAGTTAGCACTTTTGGACTCAGATCGTCATACTGAACAAGAATTTGAGTTGAGTTTTCAGGGACAGATGCGCCATCGGCACACCAAAAACAGTCACCGATATCGATAAAAGGGATGCTCGAGCGCGTGAGGGCCCGTGCAAAAGTGCTTCTGCCCGTTCCACGCTCCGCAGCCACGATACTGTAAAGGCCCGCGTCTGCATGCTCGATCGAGACCTCTCCTGCCGGAAATACCTTCCGCACAAGCGCCATCAGGCCATCACGCGCCTCGCGAGCACGAACGCGCACGCGGTTCACATGTCGCTCGTAATCACCCGATTCCAGCAAACGCGCCAAAGCGACCTGATCAACAGAGCTCACCGACGAGGCGTAGAAACCAAGGTTGCGCCTAAACCGCTCCATTAACTCATCGGGCAACACCATGTACGCCAAACGCAACGCCGATGAAAGGCTCTTCGAAAACGTGTTGGTGTATATAACCGACTGGGCGGCATCGATCGACGCGAGCGCGGGAATCGGCTTCCCGGCAAGGCGAAACTCACAATCAAAGTCATCTTCGATGAGATACCGACCTGGTCGCTCGGCGGCCCAGCTCAGAAGCGCATAGCGACGCGCAATGCTCGTCACAAGACCGGTCGGATACTGATGGGACGGCATCAGGTGAAGGACATCGGTCCCGCTTTTCTGCAGAGTGCTCAAGTCCACGCCCTCATCATCCAACGGGATATGACGAACTTTGCAGCCCATAGCCTGATAGATACGCGTCAGACGCAAATAGCCCGGATCCTCAACCGCATACACCTTGTCCGCGCCAAGCAACTGAACCAACATGGTATCGAGCAGCTGGGCGCCCGCACCGATAACGATGTTGTTGGGGTCGACATTCATACCCCTTGTCCCGTGCAGATGGTGAGCAATTGCGCGTCGCAGCCGAGCAGTGCCCTGCGCCGGTGCGGGCGAAAAGATTTCGCGCTCGTCTTCGGATGCCAGCGTCGCCCGTAGCGCGCTTTGCCAAAGCCGCGCCGCCTCCAAAGCAGAAGGAGAAAGCGCATCGAATCGCTCGACCTGTCCGTTGACATCATGCACGCTGGGGCCCACAGAGACGGCATCTCGGTCGATGCCCTCCGCAGCCGAAGCCAAAACCGGTGCATCCGGAAGCTCGCAAGCGTAGTAGCCACGACGTGGTATTGAGCAAATATAGCCCTCAGCGAGTAACTGGCTATATGCATTCTCGATGGTAATAACACTGATTCCCAGATGACTGGCAAAGGCGCGCTTAGACGGCAAATGCTCCCCCGCCGCAATACGTCCAGCTACGATATCATCTCGAATTTGCTGGTAAACATACTCATAGAGCGATGCTTCGCCGCGTTTTTCCAAATTGTAGTCAAGCATGAGCCTATCACCTGACCTTATTAAGTCATTCAATCTGGTATTAGTCTGACCTTGTAATTATCTCGAAAACTGAGTATTTTGTCATACCCAGCTCCCCGATAGGATGTTCCGTCAAGCAATGCACATGCCAACCAAGGGAGCAACCATGGCAGAACAGAACAGCAAGGCCGACCGCGTCAAACTCAATCGCGAGCTCGCGCAGATGCTCAAGGGCGGCGTCATCATGGACGTTACCACGCCCGAGCAGGCACGCATCGCCGAGGAGGCGGGCGCCTGCGCCGTCATGGCACTCGAGCGCATTCCGGCCGACATCCGCGCCGCAGGCGGCGTCTCGCGCATGAGCGACCCCAAGATGATCAAGGGCATCCAAGAGGCCGTCTCCATCCCTGTTATGGCCAAGTGCCGCATCGGTCACATCGTCGAGGCGCAGGTCCTTCAGGCCATCGAGATCGACTACATCGATGAGTCCGAGGTTCTCTCCCCCGCCGACGACGTCTATCATATCGACAAGACCCAGTTTGACGTGCCGTTTGTCTGCGGCGCCCGTGATCTGGGCGAGGCGCTGCGCCGTGTTGCCGAAGGCGCCACGATGATTCGCACCAAGGGTGAGCCGGGTACGGGCGACGTCGTTCAGGCCGTGCGTCACATGCGCAAAATCCAAAAGCAGATCCGCGACGTTGTTGCCCTGCGCGACGACGAGCTCTTTGAGGCAGCCAAGCAACTGCAGGTTCCGGTCGAGCTGGTGCGCGAGGTCCATGCCACGGGTAAGCTTCCCGTCGTGAACTTTGCCGCCGGCGGCGTAGCGACCCCCGCCGACGCCGCGCTAATGATGCAGCTGGGCGCCGAAGGCGTGTTTGTCGGCTCGGGCATCTTTAAGAGCGGCGACCCCGCCAAGCGCGCAGCCGCCATCGTCAAGGCCGTGGCAAACTTCACCGATGCCAAGCTCATTGCCGAGCTTTCAGAGGACCTGGGCGAGGCCATGGTGGGCATCAACGCCGACGAGATCGAGATTATCATGGAAGAGCGCGGGCGCTAGTCCAGCAGAAAGGATCGCACATGAGCGATTATGCAGACCAAACGGTCGCCGTGCTGGCGGTCCAAGGCGCATTTGCCGAGCACGAGGCAAGACTATCCGAGCTGGGCGCGCGCTGTATTGAGCTGAGGCAGGCGGCTGATTTAAAGCAGGACTTTGACCGTCTGGTACTTCCCGGCGGCGAGTCTACCGTTCAAGGGAAGCTGCTAGATGAGTTGGGCATGCTCGAGGAGCTTCGCACCCGCATTGTTGAAGGCATGCCCGTCCTGGGCACCTGCGCCGGCCTGATTCTGCTGGCTCACGACCTTGCCGCCCATGACGATAAGGGCACGCCGCGCCTGGCAACCATGGATGTGCTCGTTGAGCGCAATGCCTACGGCAGGCAGCTCGGCAGTTTTCGAACCAAGGGGCAGGTAGCTGGCATCGACGGTGAAGTGCCGCTGACGTTTATCCGCGCGCCCCGCATCGTCGAGGTCCACGGCGACGCAAAGGCCTTAGCGAAAGTCGACGGCCGTATCGTCGCCGCGCGCCAGGGCAACCAGCTCGGCGTAACCTTCCACCCCGAACTCGACGAAGACACCCGCCTCCACGAACTGTTCCTACAAATGTAGGCAGAACAGAAACGAGAGTGGATAATCTCCCACTTTGAGCCTGAATGCGAGCCCAAACTGGGAGATTATCCACTCTCATGCTATGTAGTCGTTGGGGACGTTCTTGAATGACTAGTCAAACAAGAACGTCCCCAACGACTAGTCATTTAAGAACGTCCCCAATGACTACAAGGAGTGTCCCAAGCTGCCGGCAGAAAAGGAACGTCCCTAACTGCCGCATCCGGAGCAAGACAACGCCGCAGGCAGAGGACGGACAGCGAGCGGGTCGCATTTGAGGCAAGGTGACGTGAAACGAAAGGGCGCTGACCTTCTGGTCGCGCCCTTGAAGTTGAACGTCAGATTGTCCAAATGCGGCCCGCGCAGCGTCGGCCCGTTACGGCGTTTGGTAAAACGCCGTAACTAAAAACGGTTGCCGCGGAAGCCGCCGCCGTTGCGGCCGCCACGATCGCCACCGCGACCGCCACGGTCGTTACCACGGTTGCCGCCGAAGCCGCCACGGTTGCCACCGCGATCGCCATAGCCACCACGGTTGCCACCGCGACCGCCACGGTCGCCGCCACGGTCACCAAAACCGCCACGGCCGCCACGATCGCCACCGCGACCGCCGCGGTCGCCGCCACGGCCACCACGATCGCCAAAGCCGCCGCGACCGCCACGGTCGCCGCCACGGCCACCACGGTCGTCACGGCCGCCGCGAGGACCGCGATCCTCGTCCAGGCCCATGGCGACGAGCGGAGCGATAACCTTATCGAGAGCGGCCATCAGCTCGGTGGCCTCCTCGTAAGAAAGCTCGGGCAGGAGCTTCTCCTTCTTGTTGGCAAGCTCGACCAGGCCCTCAGCGGCATCCTCGGCGGCGAAGACAACAATCTTGCGCATATCGCCCTCGGCGTCGTCGATGCGGCCGACCAGATCGGCAGCCTCGGCCTCAGCCATCAGGCCATCGAGCTCACGAAGGCGCATGCCCAGCAAGTCGGACATTTCCTTCTGCTCCATCTTGGGCTTGAGGTCAAGAAGCTTGATGGCGCGCTCGATGTTCGCCATGCGCTCGGCCTTGGCCTCCTCCTCCTTGGAAATAGCAAAGCGACGGCTACGCAGCAGGCGGGCGGCCTTCTGCATCTTGTCCATCAGCTCTTCGTCATCGTAATCAACGGCGGCCTCGACAACCTCGGCCTCCTCCTCGGCGGAAACCTCGTCAGCAGCCTCAACCTCGGCAGCTTCGGTCTCCACGGTCTCGACTGCCTCGACCTCGGCAGCCATGGTCTCGTTCTCGGTCTCGTTCATGATCTCTTCGTTCTCGGACATGAGACTCCTTCTTGGCCCTCTCGGGCATCATCGCCCCATTCGCGGGGCCCGTCGCGCACTCTTTGCGCTTTAAACATTCATGCCTCTCGGCAAAACGTCCATTAGTTTATGGTGTCGCCATCCAATCTAGCTGCAGAATCTATGTGCACACATTAATGCGACATGTGTGACTCGCGACGAGCGTACACCAGCGACGCCACGAACCCGACCACGGCAATTACAGCCGCTACACGCACGGCAGCTGCAAATCCAATCGCCTGGGCAACGTCTGTCGCAGCGCCAGCGGCGCCGGCGGTCGCAGCAGAACTCGAGAGCAGACCGATAAACAGCGACGGGCCAAACGATGCGGCAATCATATTCCACGTGTTAAGCAATGCCGTTCCGTGAGGATGTTCAGCGGCGGGTAGCGTCTCCAAGCCGGCCGTTTGCGAGGGGCTCAGCACCAAACCGACTCCGGCATACACCACAACGGTCAGCGCCACGACGACGCCGATGTTCATGCTTGCCGCCGTCATCGAGATGGCAGTCTGCCCCACGGCAATCAGGGCAAAACCGACCGGCAGCAGCGGCCATGCGCCACGGGCGTCCATCACGCGTCCGCCCACAATCGAGGTCACGGCGTTGCAGGCAATCGCCGGCAAAATGAGCAAGCCCGCAATAAGTGCGGTCATGCCGTATGCGCCCTCAAAATAGAGCGGCAACAAAACGCTCATCGAGAACGTCGTCATCATCGACACCACCACAAGCAGGCACGCGGGCCAAAAACGAACGCTCGCCATGGGACGCACGTTAAGCACCGGATGCTCGAGCTTGAGCTGACGGGGCGCAAACAGGCCGAGCAGCACAATGGCGGCGAAAAGCGCCACGATGCCGGCAATCGGATTGGTCGAGAACTCGCCTACGGAATACACGAATGCCGTAATGCCGGCGGCGAGCAAAACAACCGACAGAATATCAAGCGTGGTGCTCGAGCGCTCTCCGACATTCTGAACAAGCTTAACGCCCGCCGCAGCGACCACAATGCCGCCCACCAGCGGCACTACGAACACCGCCCTCCAGCCGAACAACGTGCACATAAGACCGCTGATTACGGGTCCAAACGCCGGCCCTAGCGTAATGCAGGCACCGCCCAGGCTAAGATACAGACCGAGCTTCTCGCGCGGGGCGCAAGACAGCACCACGTTCATCATGAGCGGGAACAAGATGCCCGATCCCGCAGCCTGCAAAATACGACTTGGTAGCAAAACGCTAAACGACGGAGCGATCAGACACAGGACTTCGCCGGCGACCATACATCCGCATGCGAAAAACAACAGCTTGCGCGTCGAGAAACGGCCGGACAGGAAGGCCATGATGGCCGTAAAGATCGACGTCACGATCATGTAGCCCGAAACGAGCCACTGCGCCGTGGTGGCACTCACCGAAAAGGCTGCCATAATGTCGTGCAACGCCACGTTAATGATGTTTTCGTTAAACGCGGCAACAAAGGCTGCAATATACATAACGACGAGAAGCGCCGCAGTGGCCGATGGCGTTGCTTGAACTTGTTGCTGAGATTTGCTCCCCATGCATTTCCTTCCTCTTGGAACGACAGTCGCATCGCCCCAGAGGAACAGTCCAGGGCGAAAAATGAGCCCTAGACTTACGCCAGACGCCGTACACGACGAATCTGGCAACATGGTCCAACGTCAAAAGATTGTAACGCGGACGCGCAGCTTTCCTTCCGCGCTATTATTAAAAGTCCACGAAAGCATAAGACATGAGGAGCCCGCCATGATTAAGCCCATCATGAAATCCGAGTTCTTTTTGCGTCTGCCTTCCGAAGACGCGGGACCCGACGATGCCGCAACCGGGCAGGATCTCCTGGATACACTCCACGAGCATGAGCGCGAGTGCGTGGGCCTCGCCGCCAACATGATCGGCGTGCGCAAACGCATCATCTGCGTAAAGGACGGCAACAGGACACTCCTGATGTACAACCCTCAAATTCTTGAGCAGGTCAATGCCTATCAGACGAGCGAAGGATGCCTCTCGCTGACCGGCGAGCGTCCCTGTACCCGCTATCGCCGCATTAAGGTTGAGTATTTGGACGAGAACTTCGTTCACCGCATCAAAAACTTCTCGGGCTACACCGCCGAGATCATCCAGCACGAAATCGACCACTGCAACGGAATTGTTATATAGTTCCGCCGATTCAAGAAAGCTCCCTGCAGCAAAACAACTGCAGGGAGCTTTTCATAGTGCGGAGCTTCTATCCCACTAGCTCTGGCGGTAATGATCGAAGAAGTCGGCGAGGTCTTCGAGCGACTCTTTAAGCACTTCCATGCGCGGCAGGTACACGATGCGGAAGTGATCAGGCTCGGCCCAGTTAAAGCCGCCGCCGCGCGTGATCAGGATCTTCTTCTCGTGCAGCAGGTCGAGAGCGAACTGCTCGTCATCGGTGATGTTGAACTTCTTAACATCCATCTTGGGGAAGATGTAGAACGCCGCGCGCGGCTTGACCACCGAGATGCCGTCGATCTTGTTGAGCGCCTCATACACAAAGTTGCGCTGCTCGTAGACACGACCGCCGGGACGGATATAGTCGTTGACCGACTGATGGCCGCCGAGCGCCGTCTGGACGATTGACTGGGCCGGCACGTTGGAGCACAGGCGCATGTTGGAGAGCATGTTGATGCCCATGATGAAGTCGCTCATGCAGCGCTGGTTGCCCGAAAGCACCATCCAGCCAATGCGATAGCCCGCGATCATGTGCGACTTGGAAAGGCCGCTAAAGGTGACACAGGGCAGATCGGGAGCGAGCGAGGCAATCGAGACGTGCTCATAGCCGTCCATGCACAGGCGGTCGTAGATCTCGTCTGCAAAAATCATGAGCTGGTGCCTGCGCGCAACCTCAACGATGCCCTCGAGCACCTCACGCGGGTAAACGGAGCCCGTGGGGTTGTTGGGGTTGATGATGACGAGGGCCTTGGTCGCGCTCGTGATCTTGGACTCCATATCCTGCAGATCGGGATACCAATCGGCCTGCTCGTCGCACAGGTAGTGCACAGGATGGCCGCCGGCAAGGGTCGCGCACGCCGTCCAGAGCGGGTAGTCGGGGCTGGGGATCAGGATCTCATCGCCGTTGTCGAGCAGCGCGTTCATCGAAAGTTGAATGAGCTCGGACACGCCGTTGCCCGTGTAGATGTGCTCCATCTGAACGTTGGGCAGGCCTTTGATCTGCGAGTACTGCATGATTGCCTTGCGCGCGGAGAACAGGCCACGCGAGTTGGAATAGCCTTCGCAGTCGGGCAGCTGCTGGCGCATGTCCTTGATGACCTCGTCGGGCGTGCGGAAACCGAAGGGCGCCGGGTTGCCGATATTGAGCTTGAGGATGCGCTCGCCCTCGTCCTCCATGCGGGCAGCCTCGTCGACGACGGGACCGCGCACGTCATACAGGACATTATCGAGCTTGGTGGATTTAGAAAAAGTACGCATGGTGGTGCTCCTTGGAATTTGAGCTGAGGGATGGGGTTCGGGCTTGGAAACGTTACGGGGCGATGATGCCTCGCCTTGATCGGCGTCACCGGCAAGCAGCCAGGTAACATCGACCTCCAAAATGCGGGCGAGCAGCTCTGCCACATCGCGCCGCGGAATCGTCTTGCCGCTCACATATTGGCTCATCTGACTCTTGCCGAGTTTTTTGCCGAGCATCTCCGATGCGCGGATTACGTCCGACTGGCGAACGTCGCGATCGGACATAGTCTGTCGCAGGCGATCGCTAAACGTCTCTTGGGCCACTAGAACCTCCTTGCTGGCAAAGTTCAATTTATAGAACACGAATTGAACCAGAGTTCAATTTAGGCAGCAGTATAACGCGGCACCTCATTCCAAAGTTCAATTTCATAAGAAAATGTACCGAACCCCGAGGATTGTCCCAAAGTGGACAACAGGTACGCGCCTTTAGAGATATTCAAGGAGACGAGCCGCCGCAAGCGAAACGTCAGCCGTGCGATATATCGCATTGATCTGCCGATGAGGATGTCCCTCGAGTGGGCGCACGGCAACATCGAACTGGCAGCGGCGCAAGATGAGCGCCGGAAGAATGCTCACGCCCAGGCCGTCCTCGACCATAGCCATAATCGCATAGTCATCCCAGGTCGACAGCTTAGAACGCACCGTCAGGCCCGCGCGACGAAACAGCGGCGTAATCTCGTCATCGGTGCCGCGTTCCAGCAGAATAAACTGCTCGTTGGCCAAATCGGCAAGGGAAACGACCTCCGCGGTGGCAAGCGAGGAGTCCGCTGGCACCACGGCCATCAGCTCGTCTTGCACCAACGGCCGCGACGCTATGCCGGCGCCGCGTGGTTCGCGCGGAATAAAGCCCAGGTCGCAGCGGCCTTCCGCCACCCATTGCTCAATCTCGGAGTAATCACCCATCAGCAACTCGTAATCGACGTCCGGGTGATCGGCGCGAAAGTGCGCAATCACCGGCGGCAGCACGTGGGTCGCCACACTCGAAAACGTACCGATGCAGATTTTGCCGCGCATGAGCCCACGCATCTCATCCACCCGTCGCTGCAAGCGAGTGAATTCCTCACAGAGCGCCTCGACCGCCGGCATAACTTGCCGCCCGTCGGCAGAAAGTACTACGCCCTCGCGGCTTCTATCGAGAACTTTAAAGCCCCAGTCGGCCTCAAGATCGGCCACCATACGGCTCACGCCCGACTGCGAATAGCTCAGCCGCTCGGCGGCGCGCGTAAAGCTTCCGGCGCGCACGGTCTCCAGCAGCACCTGCATCTTTTGAACATTCGTTTCCACGGCACCCCTCCACCCATGCATGAGCTTTTGTCATGTTATCTATGCATTATATTCGCTTTTCTTCTATAGCCAGTTCACCCATAGTGAACATGCACGGATATAGAGGGGATGTCAGCGCATGAACAACGGACTGCTTACGTACTTAGCAGCATTGCTATTGTTTGGCTCCAACGGCATCATCGCCGCTGCCATCGCGCTGCCGAGCTCCGATATCGTGCTACTACGCACGTTTTTGGGCGCACTCTCGCTTGTCACCATCCTCGTCATCACCCAACGCCATAAGCTGCAGGCGCCATCTCGCCCCCGCGAAGCCGTAGCCCTCCTCCTCTCGGGAGCCGCGCTGGGCGCCAGCTGGATTTTTCTGTTCCGCGCCTACCAGACGATCGGCGTCGGCGTATCCTCGCTGCTGTACTACTGCGGCCCCATCATTGTCATGGCGCTCTCCCCGCTCATCTTTGGCGAAAAGCTGACCGGCGGCAAAATCGCCGGCTTTATCGCCGTCGCTTGCGGTGCTTTTCTCATTGCAGCGCAAGGTCTAGGCGGCAATATGCCCATTGCTGGTATCGCCTGCGGAATCGCCTCGGCATTTTGCTATGCGCTGATGGTCATCGCCAGCAAGGGTGCGCCACACATCGAAGGCCTTGAGAACTCCGCGCTCCAGGTGAGCGCAGCCTTTGTGACCGCGCTGGTCCTCACGCTCATCACGCAGGGCGCCCCCTCATTCCTGTCCGCCGGCGTCGCCGCCAATATTGATTGGCGCGCCGTCGTCATGCTCGGCGTCGTCAACACCGGCATCGGTTGCCTGCTCTACTTTAGCGCTGTCGCCAAGCTGCCCGTCCAGACCGTCGCGGTCGTCGGCTACCTCGAGCCGCTTTCGGCGGTCGTGTTCTCGGCCGTCCTTTTGGGCGAAGCCATAACACCGGTCCGTCTGATGGGCGCCGCGCTTATCATCGGCGGCGCGATCTTTTGCGAACTCGCCGGCAAACGCGCAAACGCCAAAGCCGGTATCGCTCAAGCAGCACGTGCTTAATAGCCCCCGCTTTGAAATGCTGCCTGCGTATATGAATAATCCCCATCTGGGGATTATTGTCTAAAGCTAACCAATGTGCCAAACTGCTCTTGTATGTATAAAGACGGCATAAAGGTTATCTGTCCTAGATAGATAACCGGATGTCCAAGGGAGTCCACGTGGCACAAAACGAACTGGAGGCAAGCCCCCAAGACCAGCGTGGTCAAGGCGGGCACGGAGCCATTCCCCTCTCCGCTGGCATGTTGCTCGTAACGCTCGGCGTCGTCTATGGCGACATCGGCACGAGCCCCATGTACACCATGAAATCAATCGTCGCCAACAACGGCGGCATCGGCACCGTCAGCGAGGACATGATCTTGGGCGCGCTTTCGCTCGTCATCTGGACCATGACGCTCGTGACCACGGTCAAGTACGTGGTTATCGCCATGAAGGCCGACAACCACAACGAAGGCGGCATCTTTGCCCTGTTTAGCCTGGTGCGCAAGGTGGCACCGTGGCTGATTCTCCCCGCCATGATCGGCGGCGCGGCGCTGCTCGCCGACGGCATCCTCACCCCTGCGGTCACGGTTACCACGGCCATCGAGGGCTTGCGCACTATCGAGTGGGGCCATGCGCTTTTGGGTGACGGCCAGACCAACGTCATCATCATCACCATCATCATTATCTGCGGCCTGTTTGCCATGCAGCGCGCCGGCACCTCGTCGATCGGCAAGTTGTTCGGCCCGCTTATGACGCTATGGTTCCTATTCCTGGCTGGCGCCGGCCTGTTCAACATGCTCGGCAACCTGTCCATCCTGCGCGCGCTCAACCCCATTCGCGGCATCATGTTCCTATTCTCGCCCATCAACCACTCGGGCATCATGGTGCTCGGCTTCGTCTTTCTGTCGACGACCGGCGCCGAGGCGCTCTACTCGGACATGGGCCACGTGGGCAAGGCAAACATCTATGCATCCTGGCCGTTTGTTAAGGCGGCCCTTATCCTCAACTATCTGGGTCAGGGAGCTTGGCTGCTCGCCAATAACTCCAACCCCCAGATGCTCGCGATGGATATCGTCAACCCGTTCTACATGATGCTTCCCGAGCCCCTGCGCCCCTTTGCCATCGTGCTTTCGGCCGTAGCGGCCATCATCGCCTCGCAGGCGCTCATCACCGGCTCGTTCTCGCTGGTATCCGAGGCAACCCGTCTCAATCTCATGCCGCACCTGCGCATCCACTACCCCAGCGACACCAAGGGCCAGCTCTATATTCCGCTCGTCAACAACATCATGTGGGTCGGCTGTATCTTCATCGTGCTGCTGTTCCAGAACTCCGAGCGCATGGAGAGCGCCTACGGCCTCGCCATCACCGTGACCATGCTCATGACCACGACGCTTTTGACGAGCTACATCGCCGGCATCCTCAAGCACAAACTGGGTGCCTGCGTCTTCGCACTGCTCTTTGGCGCCATTGAGCTGTGCTTCTTTGCCTCGTGCCTCACCATGTTCTTTGACGGCGGCTATGTCATGATCTTCTTGGCCGCGCTGCTGTTTGGCCTTATGTACGTGTGGCGCCGCGGCACCGCCATCGAGCGCACGCAGACCATCCTGCTGCCCGTCTCCAAGTACATTGACCAGCTCGACCGCCTGCGCAACGACGAGACCTATCCCGTGCTTGCCGACAACCTGGCGTTCCTCACCAACAGCCCCGACCCGCTCACGCTCGACCGCGATGTGCTCTATTCCATCTTGGATAAGCATCCCAAGCGCGCCAAGGCATACTGGTTCATCAACGTGTATGTCACCGATGAGCCCTATACGCACGAGTATTCCGTCGAGACCTTTGGCACGGACTTCCTGTTCCGCGTTCGCCTGGACCTGGGCTTTAAAGTCAACCAGCGCGTCAACGCTTATCTGCGTCAGATCGTCGGCGACTTGATGGCATCGGGCGAGCTGCCGCCGCAACATCACACCTACTCCATCTACGAGACACGCGGCAACGTGGGCGACTTCCGCTTTTGTATGCTGCGCAAGATGCTTGCCCCCGAAACGGACATCAACCGCAATGACCACCGCGTGATGGCCATCAAGTACGCCGTCCGCCGCGCCTGCGGAAGCCCGGCACGCTGGTACGGTCTCGAGAACTCGGCCATCATCATCGAGTACGTGCCGCTGTTTGCCCGCATGCGCCCGGCCGTTAAGCTCGTGCGCACCCAGGTGCCGCTCGAGGTTCAGATCGAAGAGGCCGAGGAAATGGAAGTCGATATCTTCTCGGACGACCTGGTCAACGGCAACGAAGCCGGTAAGGACATGAACGTCGATCCCACCGAGTTGCTCGAGAGCGTCGCCGATACGCCCGAACAGCAACAGCTCGACGGCCTCGAGAACGAACAACTCAACGACGCCAACTTCTAGCGACGCCATAAATCAACGACAGCGGCCCTGCACCTCGCGAGAGATGCAGGGCCGCTTTGCATTGCAGTAAAGCTATCGGCTACGAACGACGCGGCTCGGGAACCACGAGCCTATCGGGACTCGCGCCCTCGGCATCTGTCAGGCTCACGTAGCGAATCGACGGATCCTCATACATCGCGTAGTAATAATTGCCCGTGCGCGCGCTAAAGCATCCGGTGTAGATAGTCTTCTCGAACTTGCCATCGCCCATCCTGGACGCCCCCTCAATCATTACCACGCCTTCGAGCGAGCGGAACATACGGACGACGTTTTCGGTCTCGCTCTCCTTTTGCGGGTAATTGGCATTGAGGTACGCCGCCTTTACAAAACGGCTCGGTGAATAGCAGTCACCCGGAATACCGCGCATGCCGGCACCCGCGCCATAGGGCTTGAGCTCGGCGCCACGCCATGTCGCCGTCTGCGGAAAATCGCTTGTGGCGGTGATATAGGTGCGCAGGTTTTCCATGTGCCACGGGAAGGTCGGCTGGTTGGCAAGGGTGTCGACCGGATCGTCGTATACATGCAGGCCGTCAGCCATCATCTCGACCACGATGCTGCGCTGGCTGTCGCCGATAATCCAATGGAGCAGCGACACGCCCAGCCCCTCTCCAGCAGATTTGGCGACAATCACCGTGTCGCGCAGCGCGGCCTCGACCTCATCGACCGTCGAGAACGTCGCTGCCACCCACAGGGGAAACTCATAGGCCGCGATATTGGTCTTTCCATCAACCGGCCCCTCGGCATACTCGGCATAACCCGGGAAATTGAGACCCGCCACGGCGAGGCCCGCATCGTTGCCGCAATCGAAGAACATAGGGTAGTTCTTGTAATCGATGCACATACCGATCACCGCGTGTACCGCCGTCGCGTCGTCGATAAACGAATACGGGATGTGAAACCCGCGCGGCATCACGCGAACCTGTTGGCCGTAGTCAAAGCTCCAGTCGAGGTTGCGGCCCAGATACATGTGACCAGAATTATCGGTAAATCGGATACTCGTACACATGGCGCCTCCTAGCTTTACGTTCTTGCTAAGTTCATTGTCTCCAAACAAAAAGGCGCTAAACACAAAAGCCCGGACATGACAACAATGTCATGCCCGGGCCAAAAGAGACGAAGTGCGGTGCTGTAGTCACCCTAGACAAGTTTACCTTGGCAGTGGTCGATCATATGCTGGATCATCTGTGCCTCAAAGCCCGCGTAGTCACGGCGGCACTCCTTCATCTTGCCGTCGACAATCTGGTCAAAGGCAACCTTGCACTTGATATAGCGCGTGGACTTGGTGACCTCCTCGTGCGTCAGGCAGCTCTCCTCCATCTTGCTGGCGCCCAGGCCAAACACCAAACGGGGGTTGTAGAGTACGTGAGGCTCGCCGGCATCGTCCAGGTAGACGCAAACCTTCTTGGTAACGCCAATCTGGTTAGCGGCAAGGCAGCCGGCATCGTCGAGCGACTTGATGGTATCGATCAGGTCCTGTGCGACCGACTCGTCCTCGACGGTCGCAACCTCGCAACGCTGGGACAGGATAGCCTCGTCGTGGCAAAGCTCTTTAATCATACGTTCCTCCATAGGGGTCGTTGTAACCGCTTAAGTATACGGTACCCACACATTTTCATACGGAAAATACCGCCCGTCCGCTACAAAGCGCCGAACATCAACATGTGAGGAACAGCAAGGTTGTAAAGGCGATATAGTAAGTGAGTTCGTGTCAATTGGCCTAAACTCGGGGCCGAACAAGGAAAGGGTATGCATGGACGAACTATTTCACGTCAGCGAGCGTAAGTCCACAATCGGGACCGAACTTCGCGCTGGACTGACAACGTTCCTGGCAATGGCCTACATCATTGCCGTCAACCCCGCGGTGCTCTCGGGCGCCGGCATCGATGCGGGGGCGCTCGCCTGCGCCACCTGCCTGGGCGCCGGCATCATGACCATCTGCATGGGCATCTTCGCCAACCGCCCGCTCGCCTGCGCGTCGGGCTTAGGCGTCAACGCGATGATCGCTGGAATCGCCACCACCGTCTGCGGCGGTGACTGGCACGTGGCCATGAGCGTCATCTTCCTTGAGGGCGTCGTCATCTTGCTGCTCGTGCTTTGTGGCCTGCGCGAGGCCATCATGGACGCCATCCCGGTTGTCCTGCGTCACGCCATCTCGGTGGGTCTGGGCCTGTTCATCGCCATGATTGGCCTGTGCGATGCCGGCATTATCACCGCTGGCGCCGGTACACTCGTCGGTCTGGGCGACATCACCTCCCCCACCTTCATCGTCGGCATCATCTCCATCCTGGTGACAGTCGCCCTCGCCTGCCGCAACGTCCCCGGCTCGCTGCTCATCGGCATCGTCGTCGCCGTCATCGCCGGTATCCCCCTAGGTGTGACCCAGGCTCCGACCGGTATCATCGCCCCGCTCGACTTCTCGAGCATCGGTGGCCCCATCGCCGACGCCGGCGGCGTGCCTGCCATCGTCAAGGTCCTTACCGACCCCGCGCTCCTCGTCATCTCGTTCTCGCTGCTCATGAGCGACTTCTTCGACACCATGGGCACCGCGATGGCCGTGGCCAAGCAGGGCGAGTTCCTCACCGACGACGGCAACGTCGAGAATATCAAGGAGATCCTGATCGTCGACTCCGCCGCCGCTGCTGTGGGCGGTTTCATGGGCGTCTCCTCCATCACCACCTTCGTCGAGTCCACCTCTGGCGCTGCCGACGGTGGCCGCACGGGCCTCACCTCCGTCACCACCGGCGTGTTGTTCATTCTCGCCGCGTTCTTCTCCCCCATCGTCACCATCGTTTCCAGCGCCGCCACCTGCGGTGCTCTGGTCTACGTCGGCTACCTCATGATGAGCGAGGCCTCCGAGATCGACTGGTCCGACGTGTCGCAGGGTTTCCCGGCGTTCATGATTGTCGCCGGCGTGCCCTTCACCTACTCCATCTCTGCCGGCATTGGCCTGGGCTTTATCGCCTACGTGATCGTCGCGCTCTTTAAGGGCGAGGCCTCCAAGATCAAGCCGCTCATGTGGATCGCAGCCCTCGCCTTCCTCGTCTACTTCTTTGTAGCGTAGCGGCAAAGCTGCCAAAGCAGAACACCAAAGCGCGGAGTCGCATCGAGCGGCTCCGCGCTTTTCTTTTAAAGCCAGGCAACGCACGGACGCGCGATGTATTGCTTCCCGAGTTTTGGACATTTTGCCCTCAAAACGGCACTACCGCCGGCTACATCCTGCAGATATGCTGGGCGTAATCGCATAGGCCCTATGAGGATGGGAGTAACCATGGCCGCCTTGTTCACGACCCCCAAGCGCAATGACAAAACCTCTGGAGCCCATTTTGTCGAGCCCGACGTGCGCCGTCGCACGCTGCTCGCACACGGCAGCTGGCGCCGCGTGACGCGCCGCATCGTTGTAGGCGCCGTATGCGCGCTTGCGGTGAGCTCGCTGCTCATGCCGAGCGTCTCGCTCGCGGCCGAGTGGGTCAACGTCGGCGGCACTCAGTACAACACTGCAGCAGGCGACGAGGCCGGCACCTGGGCCTGGGACGGCGCCGACGACATGAAGCTCAACGGCTATAACGGCGGCGCGATCGAGGCAGCGGGCAAGCTCAACGTGAGCTACGAGGGCAACAACACCGTCACTAACGGCGACGGCCGCGGCATCAAGGTTAAGGATGGCGCGAACGAGAACGCCGAGCTTAATATTCAGGGCGACGCGTCCAGCACGCTCAACGTGTCATCTTCTCGTGACGCCATCACTTCCGTCGGCAGCATCAACATCGACGGCGCTGGCACTGTCAACGCCACGAGCACCGAGCACGATGCCATCGATGCCGGGGGCGATGTCACCATCAAGGGCTCGGGAAACGTTAACGCCACGGGTGATTCGGATGGCATCAGGGCCGACGGCAACATCACGATCGACAACAGCGGAACCGTCACCGCCAAGGCCACCGAGGATCAGGGTATCGATGCTAACGAGAACCTCATCATAAAGGGCGGCGGCAAGGTAGAGGCAAGCTCTATCAAAGACAATGCGATTTGGGCCGACGGCAACATCGAGATCTCGGGTGGCAGCCAGGTCAAGGCAAGCTCCGAGGAAGACGCCGCCATCGACGGTAAAAACAGCCTCACGGTCACGAACGCTTCCCTCAACGCAAGTGGCGTTGGGTATGGCATCTATGTCTACAAGGGCATCACGTTCGATGGCGCAACCGTAACGGTCCGTGCAAGTGCAGGGAACGATGAAGCCAGCGCCCTCTTCACCGACGAGGACGACATCGTCATCAAGAACGGCTCGATCGTGGATGCGTTCGCAGAAGGCCAGTTCTCGACCGCAATCTCCACCAGAAACTACTACCCCAACGAAGCGGGTGGTCACATCTACATTAGTGACTCCGTTGTCAAGGCTATAGCCCGCTATGTCGAGTCCGGTAGCGACGGCCCCGATCACTACAGCAACGACCAAAGCGGCGCGGTCATTCCCGAGCATAGGGGCGTGAACATCGGCATCTTTGCCCGGACCAAGGAGGGCATCACGCCCGCGACCATCTCGATTGTCCGCAGTAAGGTCACAGCTGAGGGAGACACGGCGGCAATCTTCGCCCTTGCCGTGAGCGCGGACGGCGAGACAATCGGCACCATCGAGATCGAAGGCGCTCCCATCCAGACGCCCACAGGCGGCAAGATCATTGGCTATCGCAACAAGGAAGAACTCGATGACGGCATCTTCTACGTGGTGGGTCAAACCATCGGCACGGGCGACGCTGTGATCGACTCCCCCTATAACGAAGCTGTCACCAAGAGCACGGTCATCGCGCCTCCCGAGGAGATCAAACCCGAGGAGAAGCCAGGCGAGACCAAGCCCGAGGGTTCCAAGTCCGAGGGCACGAAGACGACCAAGACCGTTGCAGTTGCAGCCACGGGAGCCAAGATCGCCGGCAAACTCGCAGCAACCGGCGACGCCTCGAGCGCAGCCATCGTGGCAGCCGCCCTTGCGGGAACAGCCGCCATCGCCGCGGGCGCCGTGGTGAGCCGCAAGCGCTCGTAAACACTTTTTCGCACGGGACGGGTGGATCGCGGCCCTTGCCTTCCTCGTCTACTTCTTCGTAGCGTAAGGGCAAGGCTGCAAAAGCTGAACAATAAAGCGCGGAGTCGCCATGCGGCCCCGCGCTTTTCTTTTAGCGCCGGTCCCTGCGCCGGCGTGCGGCCTATTTCTCCCCCATTTTGGCCATTTTGCCCTCCAAACGGCACTACCGCCGGCAACATCCAGCAGATACGCTGAATCTAGTCGTATAGGCCCTATGAGAACGGGAGCAACCATGGCAGCCTTGTTCACGACCCCCAAACGCAATGACACTACCGCCGGAACCCATGTTGCCGAACCCGACGTTCGCCGTCGCATAGGACTCGCGCACGGCAGCTGGCGCCGCGTGACGCGCCGCATCGTCGCGGGCGCCGTGTGCGCGCTCACGGTGAGCTCGCTGCTCATGCCGAGCGTCTCGCTCGCAGCGGAATGGGTCAAGGTCGGCGGCAACAAGTACAACACCGCGGCGAGCGACGAGGCCGGTACCTGGTCGTGGGACGGCGCCGACGACTTGAAGCTCAACAACTATAACGGCGGCGAGATCCAGGCCGCAGGCAAGCTCAACGTGAATTACTCGGGAACCAACATCGTCACTGCCGAATGGATCGAAAGCATCAACGTTTCTCATGGCACTAACGAGAATGCCGAGCTCAATATCCAAGGCGACGAGGGCGGCACGCTCAGCGTGACATCTACTGAGGACGCTATCCTCTCCACGGGTAATATCAACATCGACGGAGCCGGATCCGTCAACGCCACGAGCACTGGGTTTGATGCCATCAATGCCGGAGGTAATCTCGCTATCAAAGGTTCGGGCAACGTCAACGCCACGGGTGCATCGGATGGCATCAGGGCAAACGGCAATATCACGATTGACGACAGCGGAGCCGTCACCGCCAGGGCTACCAAGGACAAGGGTATTGGAGCCGACAAGAACCTCACCATCAAGGGTGGCGGGACGGTCGAGGCAAGCTCAGCCGATGGTGAGGCCCTTTGGAGCGGCGGCAATATCAACATCTCGGACGGCGGCCAGGTCAAGGCAAGCTCCGAGAAAGACGCTGCCGTCGAGGCCAAGGGCAGCCTCGCAGCCACAAACGCCTCCCTCAACGTAAACGGTGTTGAATATGGCGTCTATGCCCACAAGGGCATCACCCTCGATCATGCAAACGTGACGGTCCGTGCAAGTAAAGGCAGATACGGTGGCGCCAACGCCCTCTTCACCTACCAGGACGACATCGTCGTCAAGAACGGCTCCACCGTGGACGCGTTTGCGGAAGGCGAGGTTTCGGCTGCATTCTCCACCAGAAACGATCGACCCAACGAGAAGGGCGGCCACATCTACATCAGCGACTCCGTTGTCAAGGCCATAGCCCGCTATGTCGAGAACGGCGACGGCCCCATCCCCTACAGCGAAAACCAAGATGGCGAGACGAGGCGCGAACCCCAAGGCGAGAACATCGGCATCATCGCCCAGACCAGCGAGGGCATCACACCCGCAGTCATCTCGATCATCCGCAGCAAGGTAACGGCCGAAGGAGATACAGCGGCAATCTTTGCCCGTGCCATGAGCGCTGACGGCAAGACAATCGGCACCATCAAAATTGAGAACGCCGCCATCCAGACGCCCGAAGGCGGCAAGGTCATTGACTATCGCAAGCTCCGTGACGGCATCTACGAGGCAGGCCAAGCCATCGGCACGGGCGACGCCACGGTCGACTCCCTCTATATCAAAGCAGTCGCCAAAAGTACGACCATCGCACCTCCCGAGGTAGCCAAGCCGGAAGACCCCAAGCCCGACGAGACCAAGCCCGCAGAAAGCAAGCCCGCGGAGTCCAAGCAGAACCCCAAGCCTGAGGGCTCAAAGCCGACCAAGGCCGTTGCGGCTTCAACCACGAAAGCCAAGACTACCGGCGTGCTCGCGGCAACCGGCGACACCTCGGGTGCGGCCATCGTGGCAACCGTCCTTGCGGGAACAGCCGCTATCGCCGCAGGCACCATGGCGAGCCGTAAGCGTTCTTAGACGCCTCTGCGCACATGGCAGCTCCCGCGAAGGCCCCGAGCCCCAGCACCGTTTAACAACGTCACCGCCGAGCTCCCCTCCGGCGGTGGCGTTTTCCATATGCGTCCGCAGGGGATGCACGAGATTGTCTTTGGTCTAGCCCAACCGGCATACGCTGGCGTGCGACAATTGGGGCTGCCGATATCACAACACTGAGAGAAGCCCGTCATGGAAGCGCATCAAAAGCAGATAACCGTTTATTCGAATCATACGGAAAGCGCGCCTGTCATCTACCTTCCTGTGGTCGTGGGCGACGGCAGCGAGGTTTATAAGTGTTGCCGAGAGCTCGACTGTCCGCCATTCGCCCTCGTCACCATTGGCGGGCTCGATTGGAATCGCGAGCTGAGCCCCTGGGCATGCGACGGGACCGTACGCGATGCCGAGCCTTTCGGCGGCCAAGCTGCCGATTTTCTTGATGAGCTGCTGAATCAGATAATCCCCCAGGTCGAGTCGTCGCTTCCTCAGCCGCCCACCTGGCGCGGCATTGCCGGTTACTCGCTCGCGGGCCTCTTCGCACTCTGGTCCCTCTGGCAAACCGACGCCTTTGACCGCGCCGCGAGCGCATCGGGGTCGCTATGGTTTCCCGACTTTGTCGACCGTGCCAGCACGGCCCCTTTTGCCGGCAGCCCGCAAGCCGTCTACCTGTCACTCGGCAAAAAGGAAACCAAGACGCCCAACCGCATGATGCGGCATGTACTCGACGACACACGCGCGATGGAAGTGTTGCTCGTCGAGCGCGGCATTCCAACAACGCTGGAGCTCAACCCCGGCAATCACTTTGCCCAAACCGACTTACGCATGGCCCGCGGCATCCACTGGATACTGACACATTAAAAATGGTGCCCACACGCATATACGCATGGGCACCATATCTTGTTTTAGCTGAACGCAGCTGCTACTCAGCAGCCTCCTCAAGCTCGGAGACATCAAACTCAAAGTCGTTACCCGGCAGGATGGCGTTGAGCACAATGCCCACCAGTGAGCCCACGGCAATGCCGGACAGCGAAATGGTCACGCCGCCCAGCTCCAGCACGATGGCACTGGCGGTGCTGTAAGCAATGCCGAGCGAAAGCACGAGCACCAGAGCCGCCACCAGCACATTGCGGTTGTTCTGGAAATCGACCTGGTTCTCGATGAGGTTGCGGACGCCCACAGCGCTGATCATGCCGTAGAGCACGAGCGACACACCGCCGATCACACACGCCGGCATGGCCGCAATGACAGCCGCGAACTTGGGGCAGAACGAAAGCACGATGGCGCAACACGCGGCAATTCGAATTACGCGCGGGTCGAACACGCGCGTCAGGGCGAGCACGCCGGTGTTCTCACCATACGTAGTGTTGGCCGGAGCGCCAAAGAGCGAAGCCAGAATCGTGGCAAGGCCGTCGCCGAGCAGCGTGCGATGCAGACCGGGATCGGCAATGTAGTTGCGCTCGCAAGTCGAACCGATAGCAGAGATATCGCCGATATGCTCGATCATGGTCGCGAAGGCCAGCGGCATGATGGTGATGATGGCCGTCGTGGCAAGACCGCTATCGAACTGCGGCCCAAAGAGTGCAAACACGGTGTTGTCCCACACGATGGGCAGACCGACCCACGGAGCGGCGGCAACGCCCGAGAAATCAACCTCGCCGAGCGCAGCCGCAACGGCATAGCTCACCACAACGCCCAGCAAAATCGGCACGATCTTGACCATGCCACGGCCCCAGATGTTGCAGATGACGATAACGGCAACGCCAATGACAGCCACAAGCCAGTTGGTCTGGCAGTTAGCAATAGCGGAACTTGCCAGGATCAAGCCGATGGAAATGACGATGGGGCCAGTCACCACCGGCGGAAAGAAACGCATGACACGCTTGGCGCCAAACGCGCGGAAGAGCGCCGCCAGCACCGGATAGAGCAGACCGGCACAAGCTACGCCCAGGCAGGCGTAGGGCAAAAGCTCGGTCTCGCCGTTGGGCGCGATTGCGGCATAACCGGCAATAAAGGCAAACGATGAGCCCAAAAATGCCGGCACCTTGCCACGCGACAAGAAGTGGAACAGCAGCGTGCCCAAGCCGGCAAACAACAGCGTTGCCGAGACCGAGAGGCCGGTGAGCACGGGCACCAACACCGTGGCGCCGAACATGGCAAATAGATGCTGCAGGCCGAGCAGGAACATGCGCGGTCGGCCAAGCGACGACGCATCGTAGATGGCATCGGCGACAGCGGGCGTCGAGGATTGGGACATGGATGTCCTTTCGAATGGAGGGGCGATCGGGCATAGCGGATTACCTGCCCGAACGATACGATCCGAACCATTGTACGCGATGCGCCATGTCTCGCACGCGCCGTCACCTGCGAACGTTACCGCTATTGCCAAACGCGCTCGGCAACGCGCTTGACCAGCGCGATCTTTGCCCATTGTCCGTCCTCGGTCAGCTTGTTGCCAATCTCGCAGCTGGCAAAGCCGCACTGGGGCGACAGATACAGGTTCTCGAGCGGCACGTACTTTGCAGCTTCGCGGATACGCTCGACGATGGCATCCTCGTTCTCGAGCTCTGCCGCCTTGGTGGTTACCAAGCCCAGCACGACCTTCTTGCCCGGGGCAACGTACTTGAGCGGCTCAAAACCGCCGGCGCGCGGCGTGTCGAACTCCAGATAGAACGCATCGACATTCTCATGCGCAAACAGGTACGGCGCGATGGGATCGTAACCGCCCTCAAAGGCATAGGTAGAGTGGTAGTTACCACGGCACACGTGCGTGTTAATGACCAGGTCGTCGGGCTTGCCCTCGATGGCGGCGTTGTTGAGCGCCACGCCCAGCTCACTCACCTTTTGCAGATCAACCGGGCTCATTCCGGTCTTGGACACAAAGTCGGTATCGCAATAGATGCCCCAGGTGCAGTCATCAAACTGGATGTTGCGGCAGCCTGCAGCGTACAGGTCGGCGATCACCGTGCGATAAGCGGCTGCAATGGCGTCGGCAAGCTCCTCATCGGTCTTATAGACAGCGCGCAGGCTCTCCTGCTGGCCGTCGCAGCGATCGAGCGTGACCTCAGAGAACGTCTGGATCGGCGCCGGAATGGTTTGACGTGCGACCTGACCCTCCCCCTCAAGCGCCTTGACAAACTTAAAGTGCTCGACGAATGGGTGGTTCTCGCCGCTAATGGGACCGGTTACCACGGCGGTATCGGCCGTGGTCTCCTCGTCGTGGAACATATAGCCCGTACGCGAGGTACGGCGTTCAATGCCGTTGAGCCCCCACATAAAGTCGAGGTGCCAGTAACTGCGGCGAAACTCGCCATCGGTGATGACCTGCAGACCGGCGGCCTTCTGCTTTGCCACCAAATCGCGAATGGCATCGTCCTCGACGGCCTTAAGCCCCTCGGCATCAAGCGTGCCTGCCGCATAGGCAGCGCGGGCGTCCTTTACGGCCTGCGGACGAAGAAAGCTGCCGACGATATCGGCGCGAAACGGCGCGTTCGGTTGAATTGAAGTGCTCATAGATATCTCCCTTTGCATTGGTTGCTTTACTGGGACAGAGTATGAGCGCTCATATGGACATCGTAAAATATACGTTTATATCAGTTTGATATAGACGTTTCCTATATCAGTCTGGACTGCCATAAAGAGATTTGACCCGCGCGGAGCACAGCAGCCTAGATATGCTGGCGAATCGCGTCGATATAGGCCTGCCCGTAGCGCGTAAGTGTCGTGTTCTTGCGCGTGATGATGCCAATCTCCATGTACTCGTCTACATCAAGCGGAATCGAGATGATGCCGGGACCGTTAAGCTCATGGCTGATCACACCCGAACACACCGTGTAGCCGTTGAGGCCCATGGCCAGGTTGAACAGTGTCGCACGGTCGCGCACGCGGATATTCTTGCGGCGCTCAAACGTCGAGGTCAGTTCCTCGGAATAGTAAAACGAGTTGTAGCTGCCCTGCTCGTAGGACAGGAAGGGATAGTCCTCCAGGTCCTCGAGCGTCACGCTGGAGCGGCCCGCCAGCGGATGGTCGGCACACACAAAGACGTGTGGCGTGGCGCAGAATAGTCCTTCGAACACGAGCTCGTTGGCCGCCAGCATGCGCTCGATAACCTCGCGATTGTGCTCGGATAAGTACAGGATGCCCAGTTCGCTCTTCATATGCGCGACGTCCTCGATAATCTCGTGAGTCTGCTCCTCGCGCAGGGTAAAGTCGTAGCGCGCGGCATCGAACTCACGGATCACATCGACAAACGCATTAACGGCAAAGGAATAATGCTGACAGCTCACACTAAAGTGCGGCACCTGCTCGGACGCGCCCTTGTACTTGCCCTCGAGCAGGTCGGCCTGGTCGAGCACCTGGCGCGCGTAGCCCAAGAAGGTCTCGCCTTCCTCGGACACAATGACGCCCTTGTTGGTGCGCTCAAAGATGTGCACGCCCATCTCGTTTTCGAGATCGCGGATTGATGCGGTAATCGAAGGCTGCGACACAAAGAGCCGGCGCGAGGCCTCGGTGATGCTGCCGCATTCGGCAACTTTGACGACATACCTGAGCTGCTGAAGCTTCATGGCTTTCTCCCTAGACGTTCGTGACGTCGAAACCCGTCGCATCCATCTGACGCATAAACGGCGGCATCTCCCCCGTCGCGGCGCAGGCGGCAATCTGATGCAGAGCCCCGGCAACCGCATCGTCTGCCGCAGCGCCGATATGCCAGCGCGCGGCAGCCGTGACGGCCTCGTTGGCATTGGCGACTGCAACGGAGTTGGGAACGGCATCGATCATGGGCAGATCGTTATCGGAATCGCCAAATACGGCCACCTCATCGGTCGTCAGGCCCAAAGCGCGCGCCAGCTCCAGTGCAGCGCAGCCCTTGTCCCAACCGGCCGGAAGGATGTCAAGCAGGCGCACTCGATTGTTGGGAAACACAAGCGAGAGTTCCGGCACCTCAGCGGCAACGCGCTCGCGTAGCTCCACGAGCTCCTCACGTGAACGGGCACTCCAAATATTCGCCTTAAACACCGGCGCATCATCGACGACGGGACGGCACGGGGCCTCTTCGCCCTTGAGCCACGCGTTGCCGCCCGACTCCATGGCGCGGCGTACGCGCTCGGGATCGCTCGTCACGCAGTAGGCATCGTTATTCCAAAAGTCATCACCCAGGCTGTAGACCTTCAGATACGTATCGTCGGTCTCCTGCTCCAAGTAGTCAGCCAAACGCATAAGGGCGGCGTTGTCGGTCGCGCGCGAAGCGACCGCCTGACCGTCGACAAACATTACCTGGCCGTTGCAGAACGCGCCGGTCGAGAAGCACTCGACGCAATTGCGGAACATCCAGCCCATCGCGGACGGCTGGCGACCCGAAACCGGGCCAAAGTGCAGACCCGCCGCCTGCATGGCATGAATGCCCTCGATGGCGTAGTCGCTGGCGCCGTCATGCCCGGCTGGAATCAGCGTATCGTCCATATCGGTCAGCACAAGTTTAATCATAAGGCCCCCATTCGTATCGGTCCTACCTATTGTAACGACCTGCCAAAATAAACCTGTCCCTTTTTGGCAGGTGCGCTAGTATAGGGAACAACAGATTCGATGCGGGAGTGCCGGCGGTGCAAACCACAAGGCTGAGAGGGCATGGGGCCCAATCCTTTGAACCTGTCAGTTAATGCTGGCGTAGGGAGCATGCCGCCTTTACAGGGGCGCTGTCTATGCACAGCGCCCCTTTTCTATGCCAAGGAGGCATGTGCAGTGATTGATTCGGAACAGCTTAAGCAAAATGTGGTCAAGGCCGTGGAGGAGATTCGCGCCACCAATCCGATGGCCGGCTCCATCACCAACACGGTGACGATCGACTTTGTCGCCAATGCTCAGCTCGCCGTGGGCGGTTCGGCCGCCATGGTCTATCTGCCCGACGAGGGCGAGGCGCTCGTTGCCGGCGGCGGCGCCATCTATCTCAACATGGGCACGCTCTTCCCCATCTACGAGCAGACGATTCCCCGCGCGGCCAAGGCGGCACACGACGCCGGCAAGCCCTGGGTGCTCGATCCGGTGGGCCTGGGCATCGGTAGCCTGCGAACCCAGCTGGTAAACGAGCTCAAGCAGTACAAGCCTGCCATCGTGCGCGGCAACGCCTCCGAGATCATCGCACTCGCCGGCCTGTGGGGTCTTGAGGGCGAGGCAGCTGATCTGAGCCGCGTGCGCGGTGTCGATACCACCGACACGGTCGACGCCGCCCGCGATGCCGCTGTGGCGCTCGCCCGCTACACCGGCGGAGCCGTAGTGGTCTCGGGCGAAGTCGACCTGATTACCGACGGCACGACGGTGGCCAAGTCCCACGGCGGCAGTCCGCTCATGTCCAAGATCACCGGCTGCGGCTGCTCGCAGGGTGGCGTGCTGGCTGTGTACGCCTGCGCTGCCGATCCGTTTACGGCAGCCATCTGCGGCACCGCCGTCTACAACGTTGCCGGCACGCGTGCCGCCGCTGTCGCCGATGCCCCGGCAAGCTTTAAGGTCGCCTTTATCGACGAGCTCTACCGCGCGACCGCCCAGGATATTGCCGATAACCAACTCGAGCTCGAGGAGGCATAAGCCATGTCCGAGCCCGCAACCAATGCCGGCATGAACACACTCGTCGCCGTGGCCATCGCCCCGTGCGGCACCGGCGATGAACTGTCCGCCGAGGTCGCCGAGGTCGTGCGCGTCATTCGCGAGAGTGGCCTTCCCAACCACACCACCTCGATGTTCACCGAGATCGAGGGCGACTGGGACGAGGTCATGCAGGTCGTGCGCGACGCAACCTTTGTGTTGGCGAGCAAGGGCATCCGCACCGAAGTCGTGCTCAAAGCCGATATTCGACCCGGATTTACCGACACCATGACCGGCAAACTCGAGCGCATGGAAGCACAGATCAAAAAGCAGGAGGAAGCACGATGAGCATCCGCGACAACCTTGATATCTCGGCCTATCTAGTACTCGGCCCCGAAAACACGCTGGGACGTCCCGTGGGCGATGTGGTGGCCCAGGCGCTCGACGCAGGCTTTACCTGCATCCAGGTGCGCTCCAAGGTGGCAAGCGCCCGCGAGATCATCGCACTGACCGGCGACGCCGCGCAGGCAATCGCACAGGCTGGCAAGACCGGTCAGGTCGCCCTGTTAATCGACGACCGCCTGGACTGCGTACTCGCCGCGCGCGAGCAGGGTATTGCTGTCGACGGCGTGCACGTGGGCCAGAGTGATATTCCCGTCGAGGTCTGCCGCAAGCTTCTGGGCCCCGATGCCATCGTGGGCCTTTCGGCACGCTGCGAGGAGATGCTCGAGTACGTCAAGACCGCCGACATGAGCCTGGTCGACTACCTGGGCATCGGCCCGCTCCACGAGACCGAGACCAAACGCGATTGCGGACGCGCAGCCGATGGCTCCATCATCACCAAAAGCTTTGAGGATCTGGCCGCACTCCACGCGGCAAGCCCCGTGCCCATCGTGGTGGGCGGCGGCGTCAAGACGGCCGACCTGCCGCAGCTCAAGGCCACCGGCGTCGATGGCTTCTTTGTGGTGAGCGCCGTCTGCAGTGCCGACGACCCCTACGCCGCAGCCAAGGAGCTCGTCGATACCTGGCAGCGGGCATAGGCATAAGCCGAGCAGCCGATTCGCAGCCTCATATTCTTCAGCAACGGAAAGCGCATCCCAGCTTGGACCTCCATTCCGGGGCGCGCTTTCCGCATGCGACCCTTACCCCGCCAGATACGCTTCCAGCGTGGGCAAGGTCGCCTCCGCATCGCGGCGACCGATCTGGTAGATGCGTTCGAGTTCATCGGGCTCGCGGCACAGCGACGGCACCTTCACCGATTCACTCGGACGCACCACAAAAATTTCGCCGGCAGCCTCGCGACGTGCCAGGTCATCGAGCGTGGCATTGTAAACCTCATGCCGATGCTCAAGCGCTGCGACAAACTCCGGATAGTGACGGAACACGCGACGTAGCATGGGCATCACGCTGTTGGGCTGCTTCACAAAGCGCGCCGGCTGCGTGAGTACCACGATATTGCGGTCATACCCCTGCGCAAACAGCCATGCACTGGGAATAGAATCAGCCACGCCGCCATCCAGGTACTTACGGCCCTCAATGGCGACAGGACGCGTCGCCACGGGAATTGCCGACGACGCCCGGATCCACTCGATATCCCTCTCGTCGCCATACGGCAGATCGTGGTAGACGGCCTTGCCCGTCTCGATATCGGTACACACGCACGTAAACCGCATGGGGCAGGTGCGATATGTCTCCAGGTCGATGGGATCGCGCTCGATGGGCACCTCGTGATAGGCAAAGTCGGCATTGAACATATCGCCGGTTCGCAGCCAGCTGGCCACGCCTGCATAGCGCTTGTCGGCACAATAGGCCTTGTTGTAGCGAATGGCGCGGCCGATCTGGCGCGATTTAAAGTTGTAGCCAAACGCCGCGCCCGCCGAGACACCCACCATATGGTCGCAGGTCAAACCGTGCTCCATCCAAACGTCGAGCACGCCCGCCGTATACATACCGCGGTAGCCGCCTCCCTCGAGCGCGAGTCCCACCGTGCGCGTCGTATCCGGCTGTGCCATGCGACCATCTCCGTTCCTGCGTTTAAAACCGGGACAAGTATACCCGTCAACATATATCGTCTCAGTCGCATTTTTATCGGACATCGCATCGTCGCGCTGCCGTTTGTCGAATAATGGCCGCCCACAGCATGTGCACCCATATATAATTGTGTGCTGTTGTTTATACTACGCAGTAGTTATCAACAGCGAACATTAGCCGGTAAATTAGCCCAACAACGCAGCGAGGCGGGGGCCTGGATACACGCAAAGCGCCGAACAACAACGCGTGTGCACAACGAGCTCGCCCGACGCAATTCGCCCGACCTCAGAAAGCCGCTTACGACATGGATACTGTCAGCAATTACACCGAAACGCTCGAAAAGACCGTTCGCGACCTTCTCGAGCGTCAGGATGATCTGATTAGGACTGCCTTTACCGACCAGCTTACCGGACTTGGCAACCGCGGCGGCTTTGCCCGTTCCTTAGAGGAAATCTGGGAGCAGGAACTGCCCGTGACCATGGCGTTTATCGACATCGATAACCTTAAGCACTGCAACGACATCTTTGGACATGACGAGGGCAACCGCTATATCTTGCAGGTAAGCCTCTATCTCAAGCTGTATATGAAGGTGGACGAGGCGGCGTTTCGCATAGGCGGCGACGAGTTTGCCATCCTATCTACGGTTGCGACCGAGGACGACCTCGCCGAGCGTCTTGAGCACTGCCGAACGGTCCTGCTCAAAAACAACGATTCCGAGATGCCTCACTCGTTTAGCTATGGAGTGTCGCATGCCGACCCCGCCCTGGGCGAAGCCCCCAATCGCATGACGCTCGATGCCGACCATCGCATGTACGACTACAAGCTACGTCATGCCATGCACCTTGATCGACGCAATATCACGCAAGTCCACGCCGACGACTTCGAAATAAGCGATCGTATTTTCGACGCCTTTTCGATGCTCAACGAGGGCCGCTATTTCTTTATCGAGAACTTGGACAAACATCGCACCCTTTGGTCACAAGGCGCCTTGCGCGATCTTGGCCTTCCCTCGGAGCACATAGACAACTGCCGCGATTACTGGAAAACGCGCGTCCATCCCGATGACCTTGAGGCCTACATCAACGACATCGACCAAGTCTATAACGGCACCAAGCACCGTCGCGTCATGCAGTATCGTGTGCGCAATGCCGTCGGCGACTACGTCCTTTGCCGTGCTCGCGGGTTTCGTATCGACGGCGACGGAAATGTCCCCTCGCTCTATGTCGGCGAGCTCGTCAACCACTCACTTGCCGAAACCGTCGATGCCGCCACAGGCCTCGGAACGCAGCGCATGCTGGCCAACGCCATCGACGCCTGCCGTTGCGACCGTTGCGAGACGGGCCTTATAGCGGTGCGCGTTCGTGGCACGACAAAGCTCAACGAGCTCTACGGGGCCGAGGCTGTCGACAACATGCTCGCCGAATACGCAGGCCGCATGCTGTCGATCACCCGCGGTAGGAGTCGCGTCTTCCGTTCACGAAGTGTCCAGTTCGTCGTGCTCAGCAACGATTTGGACCACGGGGCATTCGAGCAACTGACCCGCCACCTTAAAGAGGCCGTTTTCGCTCCTGTTCAAATCGCGGGCGACACCATTACTCCCGTCTGTCTTGTCGTCCCAGCCTTCTACGAGCACTTAACCCATCAAGCGACCGCCGTTTTAGGCGAACTCGAGCGTCGCCTTCGCACGGCCGGCGGGCTTGTTCCCAACGACAGCCTCCCCATACCCGAGGCGGAGCGCAAAAGCGCCATCGCCGAACGTATCGACCCGCTCACGGGCCCCTATCGACCCAGCGAGTTTATGCGACGCGCCAACGCATTTCTCGAGGCAAGGCGCGACGGCGCTTGGTGTATCGCCACCGTCGACATGGGCCACATGCGCCTATTTAACGAATGGTATGGACAGGCCGAAGGCGACCGTATGCTTGCCGATGTGGGCACGGTGCTCAAGGATATCGAGAACGCCGACATGGGTGTCGCGGGATACTGGGGACAAGACGACTTTTGTCTGCTCATACCCTTTGAGCACGATTTCGTTCACCGAGTCTATGCGCGCGTGCGCGAGGCTGTAGCCAAGCACAACGACGGCGTAGGTTTTTGGCCGTCCATGGGCGTTTACCCCATCGACTCCAATGGGGAGATCACCATCGATGCGCAGGCGAAGGCCATGTTTACCAATCGACGCGCAAAAAACGACTTTAAGGAGCGCATTGCCATTTTCTGCCCCGCGGAGTACGAGCGCGAAGTCGCGTTCCACCGCACGCTGACCGAATTCCAGTACGCGCTCTCAGATGGTCGTATTACCTACCACTTGCAGCCCCAGGTCGATATGGAAACCGGTAAGATTATTGGCGCCGAAGCACTCACCCGCTGGATTGACAAGGACGGCTCTCTCATTTCGCCCGCAACGTTTATCCCCGCACTCGAAGAAAGTGGCTTTGTGGTGACGCTCGACAAGTACATTTGGCAGAGTGTCGCCTCGTGGCTGCGCAAGCGCATCGATCGAGGACTTCGTGTGGTTCCGGTTTCGCTTAATGTGTCGCGTGTGGATATCCTTGCCTGCGACGTTGCCGAACATATGGGGGCGCTTGCCGCCCAATACAACCTACCGCCCGAGCTCATGCGTATCGAGATCACTGAGACGGCTTATACGGAAGAGTCCGAGGCCGTGGACAAACTGACGGCCGACCTGCACACCCGCGGCTTCTCGACCTATATGGACGATTTTGGCACCGGTCAGTCCACGCTCGCGATGCTCAAGAACGTCAACGTCGACGTCATCAAGCTCGACCGCGCCTTTGTACCCACCGACCGCGATCAAGGCCGCAGTACGCAGATCGTGTCATCGATGCTCGAAATGGCGCAGTCGCTCCATCTACCCGTCGAGGTCGAAGGCGTCGAGACAAATGAGCAGGCGAACATGCTACGACAAATGGGCGCCCGCTACGCTCAGGGCTTCCTCTACTACCGCCCCATGCCGGCGAAGGATTTTGAGGCATTGCTCGATGGTGGCAATAACAACTGATACGTTCGCGCGCAAAACGCCACCGCCGAAGGGGGAATTTGCCTCCATTAGCTAACTTATATCCCCAATTCAAACCGAATTGGGGATATGATACAAACCATTGTTCCGCCCAAGGAGGTTATCCATCATGAACGAGTCATATCGCCTGGGTGAGCAATTGATTATTGCCTATCTTCAGCGACTTGCGAATGGCATCTCGACCGCCGAACTCGATGTTGCCGCGCTGCCTGCTGAGCTACGCGCCGTTGGTGAGCAACTGCAAAAGACGCATGCTATCCTGCAACAAGAGCGCCAGCTGCTTGAGCGCAACGCCTATATCGATCCGCTCACCAACTTGGGCAACCGCAGCGGACTCGACCGTCACGTCGAGCAACTCTGGCGCAAAGGCGACCCCTTCACCTGCGCCTATATTGACATCGACCATCTCAAGCATTGCAATGATAGGTTTGGCCACGCCGAAGGCAATCGCTATATTCTGAGCATCTGCCGCACGCTCTCCGAAACCATGGAGCACGATGAGATGCTGTTCCGTATCGGTGGAGACGAGTTTGTGCTCATCTCGCCCTCCGCAAACGAGGCTGAACTCGAGCAGCGCTTGGAGCAGGTACGTGCCGGGCTGATCGAGGCGAGCTCAGGCGGCAAGGCGCCCATGATCGGCAGTTTTAGCTTTGGCTGCTCGCGCGTCGATCCACTTGCCGGCGACACGCGTCGCCAGATGACGATGGATGCCGATTGCAAGATGTATCGCTATAAGCTTATGCATCGTGTGCAGCAACCGAAAGACAATGATGCGCCGCAACGCCCAATCGTCGATCAGCTTCCCTGCAACGACCGAGTGTTCCAAGCGATCTCCATGAGCTCCGAGACGCGCTATCCGTTCATCCTTAACCTCGATACGGGAGAATCGCAATGGTCGGTCAACGCCGTGCGCGATTTTGACCTGCCCTCCCAGCACCCTTTTAACTCGGTCGATATGTGGCTTGCCCGCGTTCATCCCGAGGACCGCGACAACGTACGCGCCGAGCTCGACATGGTGATAAACGGCACGTGGCACTTCCACTACATGCAGTATCGCGTAATGGATGCCACTGGAAAATACGTGCTTTGCGACTGCACGGGCTACCGCTTGGATGGAACCGATACCGAGCCCAACATGTATGTGGGCATTATCATCAACCGAAGCTTGGCAGATACGACCGATTCCGTGACCGGCCTGGGCGATATTCACGCCCTGGTCAACGCCATTGGCGAAATGCGTCGCGTGCCGCGCAAGGCAGGCTTTATTGCCATTAAGGTCGACGATATCGCCGAAGTCAATGCCCGCTTTGGATTCGATGCAGGCGACCGCGTGCTCGCCGAAAGCGCCGCCTGCCTCATGGATTGTTCGCGCGGCAAGGGTCGCCTGTTCCGCTCGACGGGACCAATGTTCGTGGCGCTTTTCGATGAGCTCGGCCCCGAGGCAATCGACGAGCTCGCAAACGAAATCGAACGATTCCTGGGTTCTCCCGTGCTCATCGGCTCGCTTGAATATCAGCCGCCCATTCGCGTGGCCACGCTCCATCTGAACAGCGTTGACCGACAGCCCGTTTCCATTTTGAACGAGCTCAAAGCGTTGCTCGGGAAAGCCGTGCAGGTGCCAGGTACCAAACTGGATTAGCACCGCGCCCGCGCCGCCTCCCCCATCGTGCGATAATCCTCTGCAGAAGTCACCAAAAGCAGAGGGAGTTTGTGATGAAGGTTCTTTTGGTCAATGGCAGCCCCAAGGCAAACGGCAACACCGCCCGCGCACTCGCCGAGGTCGCCGAGCAGCTCAATGCCGAAGGCATTGATACCGAGGTGTTTCAGCTGGGCGCCAAGCCCATTCGCGATTGCATCGGTTGCGGCCAGTGCGGCAAGCTTGGCGGTCGCTGCACCTTTGACGATGATGTAGTGAACGAGCTCATCGCTGCCGCCGAGCAGGCAGATGGCTTTGTTTTTGGCTCACCTGTCTACTATGCGCACCCCAGCGGCCGCATCCTTTCGGCCCTCGATCGCGCCTTCTATGCCGGCAGCAAGGCCTTTGCGCACAAGCCGGGCGCTGCCATCGCCGTCGCCCGTCGCGGCGGCACGTCGACGACCTTCGACGTACTCAACAAGTACTTCACCATCAACCAGATGCCCGTGGTTGCCTCCACGTACTGGAACAACGTGTTTGGTCGCGTGCCCGGCGACGCCAATGGGGACGCCGAGGGCCTTGCCACCATGCGCAACATCGGCAAAAACATGGCCTGGCTCCTTCGCTGTATCGAGGCAGGACAGGCCGCCGGCATCAACGCACCCGAGGCAGATCGAGCAACGACCAACTTCATCAGGTAGAACGGCGGAACAAATACATGAACGTGCAGATTTTTGGCACCAAAAAGTCCTTCGATACCAAGAAGGCGCAGCGCTTTTTTAAGGAGCGCCGCATTAAGGTGCAGTTTATTGACCTTAAGGAAAAGGAGATGAGCAAGGGCGAGCTCACGAGCGTGATGCAGGCGGTCGGCGGCATCGACAAGCTGCTCAATCCCAAAACCAAGGACGAGGAGACGCTCGCGCTCATCCAGCACCTTACCCCCAGTCAGCGCTTCGACAAGCTGCTCGAGAACCAGCAGGTTCTAGCCGAGCCCATCGTGCGCAACGGCAAAAAGGCCACCGTCGGTTATTGCCCCGATGTATGGGGAGCCTGGGAGTAGCTTGTGTTATTTGCCGGCGCGTGGGTATAAGAGCAGGCGTTTGGCATAAGATTCAACTGTAAGCCATGTCTAACAAAGGAGGGCACATGCCCAACAAACCCGTGAAGATCATCATGCTTACCGGATACCTCGGTGCCGGCAAGACCACGCTGCTCAACCACATCCTCGCTAACGACGGCGGCATCCGCGCCGCCGTGATCGTCAACGATATCGGCGAGATCAACGTCGACGCCAGCCTCATCGCCGACGGCGGCCTTTCCGAGACCGACGACCTCATCCCGCTCACCAACGGCTGCATCTGCTGCACGCTTTCGGACGACCTTGCTAACCAGCTGCAGGGCATCGCCGATTCGGGCAAGTTCGACTACATCATCATCGAGGCTTCGGGCATTTGCGAGCCTATCCCCATCGCCTACACCATCTCGAGCTTCTGCGACGAGGCCAAGGTGGGCGGCGAGCCCAAGCTCGCGCTCGACAACATCGTGGCCGTGGTCGACTGCGCCCGCATGTACGACGAGTTCAACGGCGGCCGCGACCTGCTGGCTGAGGATATCGACGAGGACGACATCGAGAGCCTGCTCATCCAGCAGATCGAGTTTTGCTCCACGCTGATCCTCAACAAGACCGATACCGTGAGCCCTGAGCAGATCGCCGAGCTCAAGGCCATCGTGCGCAGCCTGCAGAAAGACGCCGTGATCGTCGAGGCCCAAAACGGCGAGGTCCCCATGGAGGAGCTGCTCGATACCGACCGCTTCGACTTTATGCGCGCCTACAACTCCGCCGCCTGGATCGAGGCCATGGAGCATCCCGAAGAGCACGACGACCCCGAGGTGCTCGAGTACGACATCGAGACCTTTGTGTACTCGCGCCGCAAGCCGTTTGACCTGCAGAAGTTCACCGATTTTGTTGAGCAGGAGTGGCCCGACGAGGTCATCCGCGTCAAAGGTCCGCTGTGGCAGACTGGCGATCCGGACATGTGCTACATGTTTGAGCAGGCCGGCCACCAGATGCGCCTGATGGAGAACGGCCTGTTTGTCGACTCGGCGCCCGAGGGCGAGAAGCAGAAGATCATCGACGAGAACCCCGAAATCATGCAGATTTGGGACGACGAGACGGGCGACCGCATGACGAGCCTGTGCATCATCGGCCGTCACATGGACAAGGATGCGCTCATCGCCTCCCTCGATGCCTGCCTGACCGACTGGCACCGCGCCTAGGTTTATCCAAGCGGGTATTTTTCCGCCTACGTAACCGCCAAACCACCACGAAGGTGCCTGTCCCCTTCGTGGTGGTTTTTCGTTCTGAGCCAAGGAGATTCATGTTCAATATCGTGCTGTATGCGCCCGAGATTCCGGCCAATACGGGCAATATCGGCCGTACCTGCGTGGTCGCCGGCGCCCGTCTGCATCTGGTGGAGCCACTGGGCTTTTCGCTCGACGACAAGACGGTACGTCGCGCCGGCCTGGGCTACTGGCAAAACTTGGACGTGACGACCTATGCCGACTGGGAGGATTTCCTTGCGCGCAACGGCCTCTCCCCCGCCGATGGCCGCCTGCATCTGCTGACCAAAAAGGCACGCCGCACCTATGCGCAAAGCACCTACCGCGACGGTGACTATTTGGTCTTTGGCAGCGAGAGCTCGGGCATTCCCGAGCCACTGCTTGCCGCGGCGCCCGAGCGCTGCGAGCGCATCCCCATGCTGCGCGATTGCGACTCACTCGATAACGCCGAAGCTTGGGAAGCTCACGAGGAATCGCTCGGGCATACCGAGGACAGCCACGAGGCCATCCTTCAGCAGGATATCTGCGGCAACTTCGTCAATCCGGACGACTATCGTATCAGCGCACTCAACCTCTCCAACAGCGCCGCCATCGTCCTCTACGAGGCGCTGCGCCAAACAGGCTTTCCGGGAATGTGACAAAGGGGCTGTCCCTTTGTCACATTCAAGCGCCACGCCGACGGCACACACCTAATTAATGCTCTAGATAACGAGCCGTCACTTTTAATCAGAATTAACTAAAGTAAAATGAAATTAAACGACGGTGTGAAAGGAGAGCCTTGTGAAATATCTCGAGAACCCATTTACCCCCAGTTTTGGCGAGGTTCCTGCCCATCTCGCTGGCAGACAACAGATTATTCGGGATTTGGACCGCGCCTTCTTGAGCCAGCGCAGGCGCCCAGAATTGACCTCGATCTTCTCAGGCGCGCGTGGAACCGGTAAAACCGCTCTCATGTCGTCGCTCGCGACAAGGGCGGAATCCCACGGCTGGATAGCCGTAAAGACGACCGCGCTCCCGGGAATGCTTGAGGAAATCGAGTTCGGGGCGAAACGCGCCGCAGCCCATCTCATCGACTCGTCCAGCCACTTCGAAGTCACCGGTCTCGGAATTGCACCGCTCGGCAGCATCGAGGTCAATCGCGTTCACGATGCCTCAACCTGGCGTTATCGCATGAGCGACATCATCGACCAGCTCAACGAGGCGGGCACCGGTCTGCTCGTCACGGTTGACGAGGTGGACCCGACACTCAACGAGATGATTCAGCTCGCAGCGACGTATCAGCACTTTGTGACCGATGGGAAACGCGTCGCCCTGCTCATGGCGGGACTTCCCAACAACGTATCGACGCTACTGAACCACAAGACGGTCTCGTTCCTTCGCCGCGCCCAACAATATCATCTGGGCCGCATTGCCGACTATGACGTGCGCGAGGCCTTGATTCGCACAATCCAGGAAAACGATCGCCTGGCAGATGCTGAGGGAATCGATCGAGCCGTTCGCTCGATCTCTGGCTTTCCCTTCCTATTGCAACTCGTAGGCTACCGTGCCTGGGACCTCACAAGCGATTCGAAGGAAATCTCGTCACGCGACTTTGACCTGGGAATCAAAATCGCGCGCGACGAGATGGACGACCGAATCCTCGCGGCAACCTATCGGGAACTCACGGCAGAGGACAAGCGATTCCTCATCGCCATGCTCGATGACGAGGAAGAGTCCACCACCGCTGACCTTGTCGAGCGCCTTAAGCGTTCGCCGCAGCAGGTCTCCCGCTACCGACGCCGCATGATAGACGCCGGCATCATCGGGGAGCGAGGACGAGGGCTCGTCGCATTTGAATTGCCATTCTTCCGCGACTATCTCGCAGCTCAATGCGTGAAATAGAAGTCAATGCGACAAAGGGGTGCCCCTTTGTCGCATCGCCTATAGATAGCGGCCGGTAATGCTCTTGGAGCAGGCCGCGATGTCGCCCGGCGTGCCGGCGCAGACGATTTGCCCGCCCGCGTCGCCACCGCCCGGGCCCATGTCGATCACGTAATCGGCGTTACGGATAAGATCGAGGTCGTGCTCGATCACGACAACCGTGGCGCCCTTGGCAACAAGGCCGTCAAACACGTTCAACAGCACCTGAACATCGAGCGGATGTAGTCCGATCGTGGGCTCGTCAAATACGAATACGGCATCGTCCTGCACGCGGCCCATCTCGCTCGCAAGCTTAAGGCGCTGCGCCTCGCCGCCCGAAAGCGCCGGCGTGGGCTCACCAAGCGTGAGATAACCCAATCCCAGGTCGTGCAAGGTCTGCAAGCGCGTCTGAACTTTCTTGAGCCCCAGTGTGGCGTCGATGGCCTCGTCCACGCTCATGTCCATGAGCTGCGGCAACGTAAGCAGACTCCCGTCCTTGCCCTCGCGATGGATATGCGAAGCCGCGTCTGCATAACGCGAACCACGACATGCCGGGCAGACGATCTCGACGTCGGGCAGAAACTGCACGTCGAGCGATATCGAGCCCGTGCCATCGCACGTAGGGCAGCGCAAGGCGCCAGTGTTGTAGCTAAAGGCACCCGCCTTGTAGCCGGCTGCCTTGGCCTCGGGCGTACGGGCGAAGGCGCGGCGCAGCTCATCATGGATGTCGGCATAGGTCGCCACCGTCGAGCGCACGTTGGCGCCGATAGGCGTGGCGTCAATCAGGTTGGCGCGTGCGATACCCTCGGCGTCGACCCAGCGCACATGGCTTGGCAGGCGCTCGCCAGCTGCCTGGGCTCTAAGCGCCGGAATGAGCGTCTCGAGCACCAACGTCGTCTTGCCCGAACCCGAAACGCCCGTCACCGCGACAAGACGGCCGCGCGGAATATCGACTTCGAGCGGCTTGACGGTATGGATGGCATTAGTTGCCATGCGGATGTGGCCCTGATCAAACATTTCCTCGTCAGTCACCTGCGGGCGCAAACGCTTGGGGTCTGCGCGCAAAAACGGTGCGATGCGGCTGCCCTGCGATTGTTCGACCTCGTCAACCGTACCAGCGGCGATCACATTGCCGCCGCCTGCTCCGGCAACGGGGCCCATCTCAACCAGATAATCAGCCTCCGCCAACACGCGCGTATCGTGGTCGACAACAACCACGGTGTTGCCGTCGCCCACTAGGTCGCGCATCACACCCACCAATCCGTCGACATTGGCAGGATGCAGGCCAATTGAGGGCTCGTCCAGTACATAAAGCACACCCGTCGATCGGTTGCGCACCACGCGGGCGAGCTGCACGCGCTGACGCTCACCCGTGGAGAGCGTGGCACCGGCGCGATCGAGCGAAAGGTAATCGAGACCCAGGTCGACCAGACGACGAGCCGTGCCCAAAAACGAATCGCAGATATCCGCTGCCATGGGCCGCATCTCGGGCGGCAAGGATGCGGGCACCCCGCGCACCCACTCAATCGCATCACCAAGCGTCATGGCCGCCGCCTGTGACAGATTGATACCGCGCACCTGGGGCTGGCGCGCAGCCTCGGAGAGACGCGTACCGTCGCAATCACGGCATGGGCCCTCGCGCAAAAAGCGCGCAACGCGTTTTAAGCCCTTATCGTCCTTGACCTTGGCGAGCGCATTCTCGACGGTATAGACGGCGTTGTAATAGGTGAAGTCGAGCGGCGTGGCACCCTCGCCGTTTTTGGGAACGTAAAGAATGTGCTTCTTAACCGCCGGGCCGTGGAACACGATGTCGCGCTCTTGAGGCGTGAGCTGGTTAAACGGCACGTCGGTACGCACGCCCATCTCGCCGGCCACCTGCTTCATCAGATCCCACATAAGCGTACCCCAGGGAAGCACTGCGCCCTCGTTGATGGTCTTTGACTCGTCGGGCACCAGGCTCGCCTCGTCCACCTCGCGCATGACACCGGTGCCGCCGCAGATAGGGCACGCACCACCGCTATTGAAAGCCAAATCCTCGGCACTCGGCGCGTAGAACTCGCGGCCGCACGTCGGACACGTGAGCGACAGGCCTGCGGCCACGTTAAGGCTCGGCTCCAAACGCGCCCCGCAATGCGGGCATACGTGATGGGCGCAACGGCTAAAGAGCAGACGCAGGCTATTGTTGAGCTCGGTCATGGTGCCAAAGGTAGAACGCACGCCCGGCACGCTGGGGCGCTGATGCAATGCGAGCGCCGCCGGCACGTGCAGCACCTCGTCCACCTGGGCATGTTCGGCCTGCGTTAGACGACGGCGGGTATAGGTGCTTAGCGCCTCCAGGTAGCGACGCGAGCCCTCGGCATAAAGAACCCCCAGCGCCAGCGAACTCTTGCCCGAGCCCGACACGCCGGCAATACCCACGAGCTTTCCCAGCGGAATATCGATATCGATGTCCTTGAGGTTGTGGACGCGCGCGCCACGCACCTCGATAGCCTGCGGGCTCATCTTCTGTTCCGTCACCTTTATCACCCTACTCGTGCCATAAAATGCGGTCGCGGATATACTCGCCCAGCATGGGCACGGTAAACCGGACGAGGCCATATCCGGCAGCCTCGATGACGCGCTCGCGAATCAGGCTTGCGCGATATTTACTCGCCCAGCTCTGGGTGCGATCACAGCGCTCAATGATATCCGCCATGCGCGTCGGTTTACCCTCATCAGCAGCCATAGTCTCGATAAAGAGGCGTTGCGGACTGCGCAGCCCGTAATACAGGGGCGCGTCAACCGCTTCGTAGAACTCGGAGACGGCATCCGCATGACCATCCTCGACATCGCGCTCTTCAATGACCTGCGAGCCACGCCGGACAGCAGACCGCCACATGTAATAGCCCACCAGCTGAACCATGTAGGGATGCCCCATGCTCTTGCGCGCCGCAAGGTCCGCTGTCTCCGCGTCAACGTAAAGACCAGCGTCTTTGACCGTCTGGACATATGAATCGCGCACCTTGGGCAAAGATATCGCCCCCAGCGTACGCTGCTGGGCACGCCGCAAAAACGTCACGCTCGGCTCTTCGAGCAGGTCGTCAACCATACTGGGTAAGCCGGCGAACACCAGCGCAAGACCGCGCTGGTCGCTATCGGGCAAGCCCGTAGCATCCTGGTCTCCGAGCACCTGCTGATAGAGAACGGCAAGAGCCGCCAGTTCCTCGATAGACGCCGATTGCGCCTCGTCAATCGCAAACAGTATGCCCTTGCCTGGACTGAGCTTCTTGAGACGCTCGTTGACCAGCCCTCGCAACGTCTCGCCCTTTGCTCGCGCCGCCTCGACCGACATCCGGCCAAACGACGGACCGAACTCCATTGACGTCACAACGGGTTTATTCGAGCGAAGCGCGTCGGCCAAGCGGTCGCATAAGCCAAGCGAAGCGGAATCGGAGACAACCGCCCATCCGCGCTCGCTGGCCAGACGTTGCAGCTCCCGCAGGAGAACTGTCTTGCCGCAGCCGCGGTTTCCCGTAATGAGCATGAGCCTGCCCGGCGCTCCGGCGCCGTTATCGAGCCCTTCCTCGAAATCTTCGATGACCGACTCGCGACCAATGAGCATCGGAGGCCGCTTGCCTGCCGTTGGCTTAAAGGGATTTGGATTCATGTCGGCCTCCTCGGATTGGCAAACCCTGGTAATAGTTATACCAACTTATACCGAGTTATACCAATAGCATGTGACAAAGGAACTGTCCCTTTGTCACATGTGGCCGAAAAACTCGGCGTCTGCTGCTCGCCAGGGGCGGAAGGTGGCGGGATCGATCTTTACGTGCGCCGCGGCGGGTACGTCGTACCATTTGACCGTGTAACCGGCGCCGTGAGAGCAAAAGACCGAGTCGGGCGTGTTGGGCAGATCGGCCTCGGGCTCATAGGCGGCCGTCTCGATTACGTGCTCGACATCATGGCAAGCCGCATAGCCGGCGGACTCCAGGTACAGATGCCCGCGACCGCTCGTGTAGGCAGCCACCTCCAGCGCGTAATCCTGCACCTCGGAAGCCGGCACGCGACCCACAAGCTTCGCCCGGTCTCCCGCCATCGTCGGCGACTCGTACTCGGCACCCATGCGCGTGGCATCCGAGAGCGCCCGGCCCACGCACTCCCCCGGCACCTCGAGCTCAAAGCGATACCACGGCTCCAACAGCACTGCCGCGCCGGCCTCACGCGCCTGCATGAGCCCCTGGCGAATCGCGCGGTACGTGGCCTGGCGAAAGTCGCCGCCCTCGGTGTGCTTGGCATGCGCGCGGCCGCCCGTGAGCGTAATGCGCACATCGGTGATGGGCGAGCCGGTCAGCACGCCCAGATGATCGCGCTCCATGGCGTTGGTGAGCGCCAAACGCTGCCAGTTAAGATCGAGCTCGTCGGTCGAGGTCACGGTGCCAAACTGCACGCCCGAACCCGCTGGCAACGGCTCCAGGCGCAAATGTACCTCGGCATAGTGGCGCAGCGGCTCAAAGTGGCCCACGCCCTCGACTGGCTGCGAAATAGTCTCCTTATAGAGAATGCCGCCAGACTCAAACGCAACCGAAAGGCCAAAACGATCGGCCAACACCCGCTGCACGACCTCGAGTTGCACGGCGCCCATCAACTGCAAATGAATCTGCTCGAGATGCGTATTCCAGCTTACGCCGAGCATGGGATCTTCGTCGGCAAGCTCGGCCAGTGCCTGGAACACCGTATGGACATCGTGTTCGCCCGGAAGCACCGTATAGGTGAGGACTGGCGCAATGACAGGTGCATTGCCCGCGGGCTCCGCGCCCAGGGCATCACCCGGGCGAACGTGTGCAAGGCCCGTCACGGCGCAGATGCCGCCAGCGGCAACTTCTTGGGCAAGCTCATACTTTTCGCCGTTATAGATGCGTACCTGATCGACCTTCTGCTCCCATGCCTCGGCACCGGAACGTCCGTCAATCATCTGCTTGGCATGCAACGTGCCGCCGGTCACTTTAACCCAAGCCAAGCGCTCGCCGCGATCCCCTCGGCTGACACGATAGACGCGCGCGGCAAACTCCGGGAGCCACGCCTGTTCACGCATCAGCGCACATATGCCATCCAACAGCTCGTCCACGCCTTGGTCCTTGAGCGCCGAGCCGGCAAAACAGGGAAAGAGCTTGCGCTCGGCAACCATGCGCGGCAGCGTCGCGACGGAAAGCTCACCCGCTTCAAAAAACTCCTCGAGCGCCGCCTCGTCCAACGCAGCAGCGTCCTCCTGAACGGCGCCGCCCGCCAGCAGTTCGTTGGCATCCAGGCAGCCTTCGGAAAGACGCTGCCCAAGTTGTGCCAGCAAAACATCGCGGCCGGGATTCTCCAAATCGATTTTGTTGATGAAGATGAACGTCGGGATGTCATAGCGCGCAAGCAGGCGCCACAGGGTTTCGGTGTGTCCTTGCACGCCGTCGTTGGCGCCTACAACCAAAATCGCGTAGTCGAGTGCGCGCAGCGTGCGCTCCGCCTCGGCAGAAAAATCGACATGCCCCGGCGCATCCACGAGCATGACGTGGGCATCGCCATGGTCGAGCACGGCCTGCGACGAGAAAATCGTGATGCCACGCTCGCGCTCGATCGCGTTTGTATCCAGATGCGAATCGCCATCGTCCACGCGGCCGCGCTTGCGAATGCGACCCGCGTTGAACAGCATGGCCTCGGCCAACGTGGTCTTGCCGGCATCGACATGCGCCAAGATTCCAACGACCGCTTGCTTCGACATGGCTCTCCTCTTATTACAAGCCCATCGCACGCGGCAACGGGCGTCCTCGTTCCACACTGGATGATACAATTTGCGTGCCGGCGGGCGAAGCGGGCCCTATCCCCCGACCGAGCTCATCGCCCCGCGTTGCCGCGCGGCGATTTTCGTAGGTTCGCGCCTTGCGAAAGCCGGCTTGCAAAACAGCGCAGCGAACGAAAATAGCCCCACCCGGGGCCATTTTCGTTCGCACGAATTGTTGATGCGCGCCCTCGATCTTATGCCTCGCGCAACCAATCGAACGCAACGCGCGGTGTGCCGTCCGATACATGCACGACGCCGGCACGCTCGAACCCCGCCTTAATGCTCGCACCCTGCATGGGCAGGTTATCCTGATGCGTGTCGATGCGCAGGTGATCGGCACGTTCTTTGGCAAAGGCAAACATCGCAGCCGCGATACCGTGCACGGTGCCGTCGGATGCCACACGGTGCAGCACGGCGTACGGAGTGTCGCTACGCCATTGACCGTCCTCAATGACGTCATAGCACTCGTCCGGGCCCGGTAAAAAGGCAAACGTCGCCACCACGCGGCCGTCGACTTCGCACACATAGCTGCCACCGGCGGCGATATCGGCAGCCAGCTGCTCGGCAGAAGGCGTGCCCTCGGGCCACTGCGTGGCGTTGCCATGCGCACGCATAAAGGCGCGGGCCGCGTCATAGATAGCCATGACGGCGGGAATGTCGGTATCGAGGGTTTTTCTGATCATCACGCGGCGACCTCACGTTTATTGGTATCACTTTGATTGAGCAATGATACCAACGTTTGGAGAAGGGCGCGAAGCAGATGGGGAGCAAAAAGCGAGCCGCCTGGTCAAAGGCCAAAAGCGAGTTTTTGGGCGCTGCCACCGGCGGCGATATGAGCGACCTGTTTGCGCGCGAGGATGAGCGCCGCGACGCCCTGGACGCCGAGCGAGATGAGGCCTGGCGCTACAAGTCGTGCGAGCGAAAAAACCGTTACGACACGCGCGCCGAGGCCGAGGCCGTTATGGCCGACTGCGAAAACCGCGGGCGACGTGGTTTGGCCTGCTACAAATGCGAGTACTGCGGCGGCTGGCATCTGACGTCGCATCCTTGGAAATAGACTCCGCATCGGCACGGCACTGACGGAGCGCCAACCATCGCACGCAAGCTACGGGCGCGGCGGAACCAAAACATCGTAGCGAACGGCCTTGCCCGCAAGTTGATAGCTCGGCTTAACGCCGGCAAGCAGTGGCCCCTTCACCGGCCGCTTGATAACCACCTTGCGCGGGTGAACCGCAAGCGCAGCTTCGACCAACGTCTCCTCATCGGCGCACGGCTGCTCCAGATGATGCAAGAGTTGGAACTTCTTTTTAACCGCCGCGCTCTTGGTGCGTCCGGGAAACATGGGGTCCAGATACACCACGTCAGGAGCGGTGAGCTCGCCCTGCCCGATCAGCTCAGCTGTATGGCGAAGGCCGGCAATGCTGTCCTCGCCCGCATGTAAGCGCATGCGCGCCACGGCTGTCGCAAGCGCCGGATCATCTGCCGCGCGATCCAAGGCATCCTTGAGGAGCGCCGCGATCACGCAATCCTGCTCATACAGATCGACGCTAAAGCCCGCGGCCGCCAGCAGCAGCGAATCCTCGCCAAAGCCTGCCGTGGCGTCAATCGCCCATGGGCTCTCGATGCCTTTTGCGCGCGCAGCCTTTACCAGCAGTTCTTGCTGCAGACGGCCCTGCTTGAGCCGTGGAAGCATGCGGCCAAAATCGGCACGCAGCTCCATCGTGCCGTCGGTAAGCGTGAGGCCCTCGGGCTTCCCGATTAGCTCAAGCCCCGCGGACCGAGCAACAGAAAAGGGATCGACGACGCCCATGGGTACTCCTTAACAAGCAAAACGAATACGCGAGCGCCGTTTATGTCGGCACCCAACCGTCCTCTATTGTCCCACATGCGACATGGCCCACAGCATCCCAATGCAAAGCACCGCCATCAATCCCGTGCACACGGCAGCGATCACAGAATCACCCATGCGCCTTCCCAACGACCGCGGCTCATGCACTTGCCCTGCTCCGTACATCATGGCTCCTCCTTGAGACCAGCTCTTACCATGGACCCATCATCGCAGCGCCGCGCATACGCTGCCATCGATTTGACTTACGCCCAGCTTTCTTTTTTGAAAGGTTGGACCGTGCGGGCAAGAGACGCTTTCAAACGCATGCATCGCCCCGTTGAATTACAATGTGCTTCACGATATGTGCAGTACATTGGGTGCGCCAAGTTGGCGTACTCGTATCGAAAGGACCAGCCATGAGCTTCACTCGCAAGACTCTCAAAATCCTTGCTCTCATCTACTTTGTTTTGGGCATCGCCAGCCTCGTCACCGCCGGCGTCGGTATCGCCACGGGCGGTCTCGATTCCACGTACGGTTCGTACGCCACGCTCGCAGCGGTCGTGCTTATCGCCAAGGGTCTCGTCGACCTTGCCGCAGGCGTCGCCGGTATCAAGGGCGCCAACAAGCCTTCGCAGGTGGACGGCGCGTTTAAGCTCGGTATTGTTGCCGCGGTCGCCACGCTTGCCCAAGCGGTGCTCACGCTTCCCGCGTTTGGCGGCGACGCCATCAACTTTGGCGCCTTTGTCATCGTGGTGTACGACCTGTTCTTTGTTCAGCAGGCACACGCCGTTAAGGCCGAGAACAAGGACCGCCTGTAGGCACCTGTCTCCCATAGCCCCTGCTATCAAGCAGCTAAAAAGGGCCGATCGCGCATCTCCGCGGTCGGCCCTTTACGTTTGCCCAGATAAAACCTACCAAAATAAACCTGTCCCTTTTTGGCAGGTTGTTAGCTGTGGCGGTACTCGGCGATGATGAAGTCGATGTCGGTTTGAAGGGTGTCCAAGTTTGCCAGGCGCTCTTTGTCGGCAGGGCGCGTGCGGTAGTAGTACGGCGTCATCTGGAACACCGCCTCGATGTCTGCCTGAGTCTGGAGCGTAATGTGCGCAGACACCCGCTGCGTTCCGACTAACTCGAGCTCGGTGGTCTTCGGCAGCTTCTCATCGTTAAGGTACGGCGTGTCGTAGAGCACCTCTTTGAGCCCAAAGAGATGACGAGCACCCGGTACCACGGTATAGAGTGAACCCTCTGGCGCCAGCACGCGGGCAAACTCGCGCTCGTTAAAGGGAGCAAAGAGTTCGGTCACCATATCGAAGGCGCCATCGGCCACGGGGATGTCCTTCATGTTGGCCACGAAGTAGGTCGCATCGCCGCGCTTGGCGGCAAGGCGCACCATCTCTTTGCCCAGGTCAAAGCCGTAAGCATCCACGCCCGGCACCGCGCCCATGGCGCTGGTGTAGTAGCCCTCGCCGCAGCAAATATCGAGCAACGTCATGGGGCCGTTCGTAGACGCAGCGCACCCAGCCGCCCGCTCACGCACCAGCTCGACCATTGCATCGCGCAACGGCGCATAGTAGCCACGGTTTAGAAAGTCACGACGGCTGCGTGCCTGCGACTTGGGATCGCCCATGGAGTCGCCGCTCTTGGACGAGCGCAGTAGATATAGATAACCCTCGCGCGCACGGTCAAACCGGTGTCCGCCCGCACATGCGGCCCCACGCTCATCGTCCACCAACGGTTCATGGCAAACGGGACACAACAACATGGCAACTCCTTAGCGCGAACAACACAACGCCCACCATTGTCTCACGCCTTCCCCACCTAGTCATTGGGGACGTTCTTGAATGACTAGTTAGAAGAGATAAGGAGTGTCCCCAGCTGCCGACAGAAAAGGAACGTCCCCAAGTGCCGACTGGTTGCATTAGGAGTATCATCATCTGCGCAAATAAGCACGAAAGAGCATGTTAGAGATTGAGAGCGTATGGCTGACACCGTATCTAAGCACATTGACATGACCACCGGCTCGCTGTGGCGCAATATTCCCCTGTTCGCCTTCCCCGTGGCCGCCACGAGCATCTTGGAGCAGCTGTCGAACCTCATCGCCACGGTCATTATCGGTAACTTCTCGAGCGACCAGGGAACCCTCGCCATGGCGGCGGTCGGCTCCAATGTTCCGCTTACCAGTCTTATGCTCAACCTGTTTATTGGCATGTCGCTTGGCTCCAACGTGGTCATCGCCAACGCTATCGGCCGCAACGATCAGAACATGGTCAAACGCGCCGTCCATACCTCGATTTTAATGGCACTCGTGGGCTTTGTCGTCATCGCTCTGGGCGAGATCTTTGCCGAGCCCATGCTCGCCGCGCTCAACGTTCCCGCCGAGACCATGCCGCTCGCCTCACTCTATCTACGCGTCTTTTTGCTGAGCATGCCCTCGATTTTGCTCTACAACTTTGAGGCCGCGATCTTCCGCTCCGTCGGCATCACCCGCATGCCGCTGCAGGCGCTTGCCGTGTCCACCGTCCTCAACATTGGCCTGGACCTCATCTTTGTCCCCGTACTTCACTGGGGCGTCGCGGGCGTCGCCATCGCCACCGCCATCGCCTACACCGTCAGCGCCGCTACGCTCTTTATCCGCCTGCTCAAGACCGACTCTGTCGTCCGCGTCACCCCGCGTGACTTGGCTATCGACCCCGTCGCCCTCAAGCGCATCGTCAAGATCGGCCTGCCCGCCGGCATCCAAAGCGCCGTCTTTGCCGTCGCCAACATCATCATCCAGTCCGCCATCAACAGCCTGGGCACCGAGGTCATGGCGGCATCGAGCGCCGCTATGAGCTTGGAGTACGTGTGCTATAACCTGCTCAACAGCTTTAGCCAGGCTTGCACCACCTTTGTGGGACAAAACCACGGTGCCCGCCAGATCGACCGCTGCACCAAAACGCTCAAGGTCTGCCTGGTCGAAGGCGGTATCGTCGCGCTCACCACAATTATCGTTATTGTCGGCCTGGGGCGTGAGATCTTGTCGCTGTTCAACAGTGATCCCAACATCGTCTCGATCGGCTATATCCGCGTGTGCTCGATCTTCCCGGCGTACGCCTTTAGCATGTTCTACGAAAACATGTCCGGCTACCTGCGCGGCTTTGGTATCTCGCTCACGCCCGCCCTCATCACCATGATCTGCGTCTGCGGCATCCGCTTCTATTGGGTGTTCTGCGTGTTCCCGCACTTCCGCACCTTTGCGAACATCATGATGGTCTACCCCATCAGCCTGGGCACCACGGCGTTCTTTATGGTCGTGGCGGTGCTACTCTGCCACCCGGCACGCACCTATCGCGCCACCCAAGCCAAAGCGACAGCCCGCTAAACACCGCACCCAACGCCACGCCAGTCATTAATTGACAATATGCGAGCTCATATAGTCGATAAAGCGCCTCGTGGCGATAGGCATGGTGTCCCAGCTGCGCCAGGCCGCCACCACGTCGCGCGAGGGGGCATGCACGATGGGCCGCACACGAATATCGGCTCGCATGCCCTCCACAGTACGACGGTAGAGCATGCTCACGCCTAGGCCCTCCTCCACCATCGCCATGATGGTGTAGTCGTCGGTGACCTCGCTCGTCACATGCGGCGACAGCCCATGCGCCGCAAATGCATCGAGCACCAGGCTCTGTTCGCCCTCATCCAGCAGCACAAACGGCTCGGACGCCAGGTCGGCGAGTGTCACCTTTTCCTTTGCCGTCAGCGGATGCGCGGCCGGCAACAATGCCACCAACTCGTCGTGATAGACCACGCGCTTCTCGAGCCCCGCGGTAAATCCGCGCGCCGTAAAGCAAAAATCAACCACGCCATCGTGCACCCACTGGGCGTTGCGCGTGTAATCGCCCTGCTTGAGGGTAAAGTGCACGCCCGGGTGCAGCGCACCAAAGTCGCGAATCACGCGCGGCAACACGGTTCGACTCACGTTGGTAAACGTCGCAATGCGAATATCGGTCGACGAAAGCCCCAGCAGCTCCTGGCGCTTGCTCTCGAGCTCGGCCTCGGCGGTCACGATCTGGCGCAGGTACGGCAGATACTGCTTGCCGTCGCGCGTAAGCGACACGCCCTGCTTACCGCGCTCAATAAGCGTGGTACCCAGCTCACGCTCGAGCGCCTTGACGGCCTGGCTCACCGCACTTTGCGTATAGCCCAGCTCGTTGGCCGCACGTTTCAGGCTGCCGCAATCGACCACCATACAAACAATCTGATACCGCGATGCCATCGTGCCTCCACATCAATGCAGCCGTAAAACGTTTTGCCGGGGCTTTTTCTGCCTACATTAGTATTTCTTAATCATACTGAAGATACATTCGCTTTACTACATCCACATCTGGGAGCAGAATCCTTTTTGCGTAACCGTTCTGTAACAAAAGGAGTCCCATGGATCGCAAAAAAGCAATCGCGCTCTCATTTTCCGTTCCCGTCGCATGGGGCTTTTCGTATCCCCTCATGAAGATCGGCATGGACAGCATGAACGCCACGAGCATCGTCGCGCTACGCTGCATCATCGCCTTTGTGGTCTGCCTGCTGCTCTTCCACAAGCACGCGTTGCGCATTAACCGCGACCTTATGGTCCGTGCCGCCATCATCGGCGCCATTATGGCAACCGAGCTCACCTGCATGTGCCTGGGCTCCAGCCTCACCTCTGCCTCCACCGCCGGCTTTTTGCAGAGCCTGACGGTCGTGATCGTGCCGTTTGCCAACGCAGCTCTGCTGCGTCGCGCCCCCGAGCGCAAGGTGCTCATCGGCACGGCTATCGTCACCTGCGGCATGCTGCTGCTCTCGGGCGCCGACTTTACCAGCCTGAATCCCGGCGCAATCATCATGCTGCTCTCGGCCTTTATCTATGCCAGCCACATTATCGTGGCCAAGCGCTTTGTCGAAGAAGTCGATCCGCTGGCTCTGGGCGTTTGGCAGCTAGGCTTTGGCGGTTTGTTCTCGGGCGTCGCGGCATTCACCTTTGGCGGCTTCACGCTTCCCAGCACGCCCAGCGAGATCGTCGTTGTCGTCGCGCTCGCACTCATCTGCTCTGCCTACGGCTTTATCACCCAGACGCTCGTGCAGCCCCACGTGCCCGCCGAGACCACCGGCTTTGCCTTCTCGCTCGAGCCGGTCTGCTCCGCTGTCTTCTCGTTCTTCCTAGTCGGCGAGGTCCTGAGCCCCATCGCCTTCCTGGGTGCAGCTCTCATCCTCACCGGCGTCATGGCGGCAACCGTCGAGCTTCCGCGCCTCCGCGCACATGGACGCGCTCGTATGGCAGGAGCGCCCGAGCGCGCCTCGTAGACCCCGCTCTTCATGCAGCCGCGGCATAAAGGCAACCGGTGCGCCTTTACAATAGATGCCAACAGAGCATCTGCCATAAAGGAGCCCCATGGACACCGCAACCCGCGACCGCAACATAGCAACTTGGTTGGGCAATGCGCCGCAGCCGGTACGTGACACTACGAACCAGCTGCTCGAGCGCATCGCCCTTTTGCGTGCCGAGCAGACTATCTACCCGGCACAAGACGACATCCTCAATGCCCTCGCCTACACCCCGGCCGACCAGGTCAAAGTTGTCATCTTGGGTCAGGACCCCTATCACGGACCCAACCAGGCCATGGGGCTGTCGTTCTCGGTCCCCGCGACGCAAACCAAGTTGCCGCCGAGCCTGCGCAACATCTATAATGAGCTCAAAGCCGATCTGGGCTGCCCCATTCCCGCCACGGGAGACCTAACCCCATGGGCACAACAGGGCGTCCTGCTTCTCAACACTACGCTCACCGTGCGCGAGCATGCCGCCAACTCACACGCCAAACTAGGCTGGAGCACGCTCACCGACTACGTTATCGAACGCTGCTGCCAGCTGCCCCAGCCGGTCGTCTTTTTGGCATGGGGTCGCTTTGCCCAGCAGATGGTCGAAGGCAAGCTCGCCGCTACCGGCGCGGGCAAGGCAACCGGCAAGTTCTGCCTGGCCTCTACGCACCCCTCGCCGCTTTCGGCCAACCGTGCCACGGCAGAACTCCCCGCTTTTATGGGGTCGCGCCCCTTCTCTGCCGCCAATCGGCTACTCGAACAACACGGCTCGACCCCCGTCAACTGGACTTGCCTCGGCTAAAAATCGAGACATCAAAAACGCGCCCGACGGCTTTCCATCGGGCGCGTTTCCTATTCGGGCCAGATAAACTGGGTGCGGCCGGCCTCGCCGCCATCGATCAACAGACTCTGTCCGGTCATAAACCGGTTGGTCACGCCCACAAAGTAGATCCACTCAGCGATCTCTCGAGCGGTAGCCCAGCGTTTAAGCGGCGTGAGCTCCATAATCTGGTTCCACAGGTGCTCGTCTTCCATCACGCAACGGTTGAGCGGCGTGATAACGCCACCCGGGTCCACACTGTTGGCGATGGCCTGCGGCGCCAGACGGTTTGCAAGGTTCTTGGTGTAGGCGATAACGCCGCCCTTGCTGGCAGCATAGGCGGGAAACTCCGATCCCGTATGCCCGCTCGCCGACCCCACATTGACCACGGATTTGATAGCCGGCGCCGGCTTGGCGGCAAGCCCCTCTCCCACAAAGGCGTAGCGCTCGGTCACGTTGATGGTGCCATACAGGTTGGCAGCAATGTCGTCGGCCGAATCCTGCGTACCGGCAACGTTCACGATTACCTGAGGCTCAAGGTCGCCTGGAAACGAGTCAGGCTCGCGGACATCAACGATCAGATGGCGATAGCGCTCGTGTTCGATCACCGCCGGCAGCAGATCAAAGCCCACGACCTCGTGGCCCTCGTCCAAAAAGCGCTGCACGCATGCGGCTCCGATACCGCCCGAAGCGCCCGTGATCAAAACCCGCATACTTGCTCCTTAGGCGGTTGCGTGGCGCTCGAGGTACTCGGAGCCCACATTCTCGCGCTCCCAGCCGCGCACGACCTTGTAGCCCACGGGGCTCAGGAAAACCTCGCACAGCAGCTCGGCAACAGCGCCGGTCAGCGAGCACATAAGGACCTGCACCCAGGTCCAACCAAAGAACGTGTGGCTCACCACAATGGCAAAGACCAAGTTGTCGATAAACTGGCCAACACCCGTGGACACATAGGAGCGGAAGGCGAAGCTCGCAAAGTTATTCTTTTTGAGCATGCGGCCGAGCGACTGGTTGAGCGTGGAGTTAACCACGGCAGAAACGAGCATTGCCAGCGAAGAGCCCAGCACCACGTACCAGGTGCCGCCGATGGTGGCGTTAAGGGCGGTGTTGACCTCGATCATGCCGGTGTCGTAGTAGGCGCCCCACATACCGGGCGTGAGCGAGCATGCCCAAAAGCACAGGCTCACGGCCAGGTTGACCAGCAGCGCGAGGATAGAGATTTTGATGGATGCCTTGGCGCCAAAGCGCTTGCAGATCATGTCCTGGCACAAAAACGAAACCCAGCTCACCACAAAGCCGCAATCGAGTGCCAGATACGGCAGGCTGATAAGCTCTTTGTTGGCCAGCAGGTTCATCATGATGACGCTCACGAAAAACAGCGAAACCGTTGCCGCGGGAATGCTCCGCAACAGGACCTTGTAGTCCTCCATGACCTTCTTGATCATTATGTACTCCTTTGGTTTTAGGTTTAACGAGCAGGATATCGGACCCGAACTGCTCGGACGCCCCGGTCTTGAGACGACGGTGGGTATAATAGCCGCTCACACGGCATAAGGCAAGCAAACGGCGCGGCAGCCCCGCAGGACCACCGCGCCGATACGTTAAAAGGCTACGTTGCCAAACTCCGACAGGATCAGGTCGGGGTTGTGGTCGGTTGCCCAATCCACGTTCCACGGGCTCGTAAACAGCAGCAGCTTACCGCCGCGCATGTCCTCGACACGCAGCGTGTCGCGCGTGAGCGAAAGGCCCGGGATATCAATAGTGTCGGGGTCGTTCTGGATCCAGCGGATGTCCGTATAGGGCAGCGGCTGGCGGCGAACCTCAACACGGTACTCGGCCTTGAGACGGCGCTCGAGCACCTCAAACTGCAGCACGCCGACCACGCCCACAATGACGCTTTCCATGCCGGCACCCAACTCGCGGAAGATCTGGATAGCACCCTCCTGGGCAAGCTCCTCCATACCCTTGACGAACTGCTTGCGCTTGAGCGTATCGACCTGCGTAATGCGAGCGAACATCTCGGGGGCAAACGTCGGGATCTGCGGATACTGCACGTGGCGCTTGCCAGAGCACACGGTGTCGCCGATGCTAAAGATACCCGGATCGAACAGGCCCACGATATCGCCCGCGTACGCCTCGTCAACAATCGCGCGGTCATCGGCCATCATCGAGGTGCCCGTGGCCAGCTTGAGTTTACGGTTGCCCTGCATGTGGAAGGCATCCATGCCACGCTCGAACTTGCCCGAGCAAATGCGCACAAAGGCGATGCGATCTCGGTGGTTCTTGTCCATATTGGCCTGGATCTTAAACACAAAGCCGCTAAAGTCGTCGCGGCAGGGATCGACCGGCTCGCCGGTGAGCGTATCGGTATAGGCGCGCGGCGTCGGGGCCAGACGCAGGAACTCCTTGAGGAAGGGCTCCACGCCAAAGTTGGTGAGCGCCGAGCCAAAGAACGCCGGGCTCAGCTTGCCGCAGGCCACGGCATCCAAGTCGAGCTCGTCGCCGGCGCCATCGAGCAGCTCGATGTCGTCCATCAGGTTCTTATGGTTCTCTTCGCCAATAAGCTCGTCCATGGAGGGGTCGCCCAGCTCAGCCTCGACCTCGGCGACCTTCTTGGTGGCGTTGGCGTGACCGTCGCCCTCAAAGGCGATAACGCGACGGGTCTGACGATCGAACACACCGCGGAAATTGCGGCCGCTGCCGATCGGCCAGTTCATGGGATAGGTGTTGATGCCCAGAACATTCTCGATCTCTTCCATGAGCTCAAACGGATCGCGAGCCTCGTGGTCGAGCTTGTTCACAAAGGTGAAGATGGGAATGTGACGCAGCGTGCAGACCTTAAAGAGCTTCTTGGTCTGGGCCTCGACGCCCTTAGCGCCGTCGATGACCATGACAGCGGCGTCGGCGGCCATAAGGGTACGGTAGGTATCCTCCGAGAAGTCCTGGTGGCCGGGGGTATCGAGGATGTTGACGCAGGCGCCGTTGTAGGTGAACTGCAGCACCGAGGAGGTAACGGAAATACCGCGCTCCTTCTCGATGTCCATCCAGTCCGAGACGGCATGCTTGGCCGAGCTCTTACCCTTGACGGAGCCGGCGGTCTGAATGCTGCCGGTATAGAGCAGCAGCTTCTCGGTAAGTGTGGTCTTACCGGCGTCCGGGTGGCTGATGATCGCGAATGTGCGGCGCGACGAGATTTCATCCGACAGGCTTGCCATGCGGATCCTTTCTTGCATTGAGTGCATTACGTCGTTGTAACCGCATTATTGTAGCCGCGAAACCTCGCTCTAGGGCGCCTATCAGGACAAATTCATCAGTTGGGGCCTGAGTAGCAATCGATGGCGGCACTCCGCAGCAATTTGTCTCGATCTGTAACATCTAGACGGTTTTTGAACCTATACCTGTTACAGATTTAGACAAACAGGTGGGCGTCCCAGAAAGATCTCAATCTGTAGCATCTAGCCACTTAAAACGGGTCCATCTGTTACAGATCGAGATATAAGGATAGACGGGTGGCCAATGTCTCGATCTGTAACATATAGCAGCCAAAAACTTCTCCAGTTGTTACAGATTGAGACAACCAGGTGGGGCCCGCCAGCAAAATCTCAATCTATAACAGGTAGCCGTCCAAATCGGTTCCAGATGTTACAGATTGAGATGAACGAACGAGCGGGCAATCCGTATTTACCTCTTGCATAACTGTGCATAGTGTATATATACTGTGCTTACCGGTTATATACACGTGTAGCCCATCAGCTAAGGAGCCGCTGTGGACATCATCCTATCCAATTCGAGCGATAAGCCCATCTACGAGCAAATAGCCTCGCAGGTCAAAGCTCAGATCCTTTCGGGCACGCTCGCTGCGGGCGCCAAACTCCCCAGCATCCGTGCGCTCGCGAGCGATCTTGGCGTGAGCGTCATCACCACCAAGCGCGCCTACGCCGACCTGGAGCAGCTCGGGTTTATCTGCACCGTGCAGGGCAAGGGCTGTTTTGTCGCCGAGGGCAACCAAGAGCTCTTGCGCGAAAACCAGCTCTGCCATATCGAAGATCTGCTTGCGAAAGCGGCAAGCCAAGCCGAAACCCTGGGTGTCACGCGCGACAAACTGCACGAGATGCTCGACCTGGTAGCCCCCGAAACCATGCAGTAGCCATCTGCAAGAAAGGCTATACCATGCAAAACTTGCTAGAACTCAAAGGCATCTCACGCCGTGTGAGCGACCGTTTTTCGCTGCGTGATGTCACGCTCGCTGTGGAGCCCGGCCAGATTGTCGGCTTTGTGGGTGCCAACGGTGCCGGCAAAACAACGACGATTCGAGCCGCGCTTGGGCTTATCAAACTCGATGCCGGCGAGGTGCACCTGTTTGGGCAGCGCTGTGGCGCCGACGCACCCGGTGAAGCGCAGCGCTGCTTGCGCACCTGTGTCGGTCTCGTGCTGGACACGTGTCCTTTCCCTTCCACACTCAAGGTGACCGAAGTTGAGGCACTCGTAAGACCGGCGTACCCCGCCTGGAGCCATGGCACCTTCGCCGACCTCATCAGCCAATTTGGCCTCGATCCCAAGACAAAGGTCAAGGACCTCTCCCGCGGCATGGGCATGAAACTGCAGCTTGCCTGTGCACTCAGCCACAATGCCAAGCTGCTCGTTTTGGACGAAGCCACCGCGGGCCTCGATCCCATGGCACGCGAGGAACTGCTTGATGAGCTGCTTGCCTTTGTCGCCGACGGCCAGCACAGCGTGTTACTCTCGAGCCACATTACGTCCGACCTCGATCGCACCGCCGACCGCGTCATCTGCATCGATAATGGCTCGATTATTTTTGACCTGCCGCGCGAGGACATTACCGACCGCGCCGGCATCGCCCACTGCACCCAAGCACAGGCCGCCGAGCTTATGGCTTGCGTCGAAGGCGCCCGTGCCGTCCACCACGCCTATAGCGTGGACGTGCTCGTGCCCAACCGTCGCGAAACGCTCGAGGCCTTCCCCGAGATTCCCTGCGATCGGGCAACCATTGACGACTATCTACGCCTCACGCTGAAAGGGGCTTCGAAATGAAACGCGCCTTTATGTCCGAGACCGCCATCGTTCGCACGCTCGCCCCGAGCATCGCGGGCGTCGGCCTGTTCATATTCGTCGTATTGACCCTTGCCAACGCGACAGACGGCGATTCCGGCATGAGCGCCGGCGCCTGTGCGGTCAGCGCAATGTCGCCCATCATAATCATGAACTCGCTAGCTGGCTACGATAACCAAAACGGCTGGGAACGTTATCGAGCAACGTTGCCCTTCTCGCGCAAAGACATTATTTGCGCACGCTACCTGTGCATCGTTGTCTTCTCGATCGTCATGGCATGCGCGGCTACGCTTCTGAACATCCTCGCCCTTCCGCTCTTCGACCCCATGGGCATCCCTTCGACATGCCAGACGATCTTTGAAATCGCAACCGCCTCGGCAGCATCGATGCTCATCTCCCTCATGATGGTGTTCTTGGCACAGCCGCTGTTCTTCCGATTTGGACACATGGAGGCACTGCGCCTATCCGTTGGCCTGTTTGCCCTACTCGGATGCCTTACCATGGCAGCGCTGAGCTCCTCCAACCCCATCAGCAACTGGCTTATGTCGATTGCCGGGGCGAATCCCGATCCTGCCGTCCTTGGCTGTCTGTGTGCAGGAATTGCCGTACTGGCGCTCGCACTATGCGCAATCAGCTGCACCGTCAGCACCAAGGTTTATCGAGTACGCGATCTGTAGCCACACGAGTCTCAATCCGCGAAGGACGCGATCGCCGCCCCTCCCCGCAAATCCGTGGCAAAGGGCATGTCCCCGGCGTGCGCCACTGTACTACTTGCGCAGCGGCTTGGGCAGTGGAATACCGGCAGCGATGACGGCGGCGATGATCATACAGACGATGCCTTTGAGCGGGAAGCACATGAGCAACAAGCCCACGACCATAACGGGTTGGCGCATGACGGCGCCCATCGTCGATGCCGTGCAGACGGCGACGCAAAAGACCGGATCTGCGCCGGTGAGGATGGCAAGGCCATAGCCCAGGCTTACGCCCGAGAAGATAACCGGGAAGAAGTGACCGCCGCGCCAACCAAGGTTGATGAGGGCGGGCGTCAGCATGGCCTTGACCAGACCGGTCAAAATAAGCACGCCGGCGGGGATGGTCAGATAGGTTTCCATGAGCACGTCGGCCTGGGTCTCGCCGGCAAACATGGTATAGGGCAGGACCGTGCCACAGATGGCGAGTGCCAGACCGGCCAGCATGGCCTTGACGACAGGACGCTCCCCTATTGCATGGGACAGTGCCTCGCTTGCATGCTCAGAGACAAAGTACAGCCAGCCGCAGACGGTGCCGATCAACGACAGAGGGACGAGCCAGGTAAGCTCTAGGTTGCCCACCTCGGCGGACTCGAACCTGGGCATGCCCATGCCGCCGCCCACAAGCTGTCCAAGCAGCAGGTAGGTGCCCAGACCGCCGGCAATCGCAATACCGTAGACCACCGTCTTTTGCGTCTTGGGCAGCTTGATGGTGATCTCGCCGGACGCGGACTCATCGTCGGCGTCTTCACCCTGGCCGTCGGTGCTACCGGCAAGCGGCGCCACAAAGCCAAAGACGGGCGCGGTAAAGAGCGCCGTCAGGGCAGCCTGGGTGCCCAGCAACGTGAGCTCCCTAAACTCGGCGCCAAAGCGACGCATGCGGTCGCCGACCCAGCTGCACAGACCGGCGATAACGCCGGTCAGGCCGGCCTCCGGTCCAATGCTTCCGCCAAACAGCAGCGGCAGCAATGCCGCGAGCGAAAGCTTGCCCAGGTTGTCGTACGGGTAGCGCCCGTCTTGCTTAACCTTAGCCATCACCTGGTTGAGGTCATCGGTCTTGGTGCCTGTCATCTTTTCGTACAGACCGATTAACAGGCCGCCCAGCAGGCAGACAAAAAACGGGTACGGCAGAAAGCCAAACGGGCCGCTGGCAAGCTCGGGCGAAGCGACGCCCAGCGCGTGCGGAATCTCGGTCCATAGATAGTCGATACCGTGCTCCATCGCAAAAAAGAACAGCCAGACTGCGGCACCCGCGAGTGCACCGGTCACGGCGACGCTGACCAAAAACAGCGCTCGGTTCGTGGGTTTGGCAAGGTTATCCATCGGGTCCTCCCGCGGTCAAAGTCGACATAGATACGTTTTATTGTAGAGCGAGCGTTGCCCGAACGAGCCAACCGTCTGCGCCGCGAACGGCACCATTGGGAGCCATAGTGGGGCAAGCTCAAGACTCATCCGTTGATAATCGAGGCAATCTCGCGCAAATCGTCGGCAAAGTAGATGCCGTGCTGGCGCCTCGGGCTCGAAAGCCCCTTATCAATCATGTGCCCGAGCAACGCCTTGAGGTCGTTGTAGTAACCGTCCAGGTTATACAGGATGCACGGAGAGCTCAGGTGCCCCAACGACACCGCGGACATAACCTCGGCAATCTCCTCGAGCGTGCCCGTGCCGCCCGGAAATGCGATGAACGCATCGCCGAGCTCGATCATCTTGGCCTTGCGCTCGGCCATATCACTCGTCACGATAAGGTCGTCGATGCCGTCGTGCTGAAACTCGGCCTCGATAAAAAAGCTCGGCTCCACACCCGTCACGTGTCCGCCAGCATCGAGCACGCTATCAGCGAGCGCACCCATCAGGCCCGATTTGGACCCGCCGTATACGAGCGCGTGTCCATTGGCGCCAATCCAGTTGCCCAGCTCCTGCACCGCGGGCAGAAATGCCGGGTCATTGCCAGTGTTGGCACCCAGGTACACGGTGATGTTCATATTTGTCCCCCTCATCGTGACGCGCGGCGCCCGCTCTAGCGTTGGCGACGCCGATATTCGCGCACGCGGCGCGAAAGATCGGCAAGCTCGTCGCGATCGAGCTCTTCCAAATGCTCAAGATCGTCCATAAAGCGCGCCACGGTGTCCTTTTGGCGCATCTTGATGAGCGTATTGCAGTAGTTCACCGCCACGCCCGTGAGCATGGCGATGTAGAAGATGCTGATAACGCTCAAGACGACGGTAATAGCGCGGGCAACCGGTGTTTCGGCCGGAATGTCGCCAAAGCCGATGGTCGAGACTGTCTCAAAGCTAAACCAAAGTCCATCGCCAAAGGTGAGGGTCGTGGGCTCGGACAGCCAGACAGCTGTCGAGCACAGCAAGTAAAAGATAAGAAACAGGCCCGTGATGCGCGCAAAGCCAGCCTGTCGCAGCACATCGGCAAGCGTCCTCAACTTGTTCATCGCGACCCCTTTTCCCAGACGCCCAATCACGTTCGCTCGGTATTGTCCCACAACCGACAGTTAGGGACGTTCCTTTTGTGCCGGCAGAAAGGGACTGTCCCCAACTGCCGGGCGGAACCGTTTAGCGGTGTGGCGGCTGACTAAGCAGGCTGAGTTGGTATCCTTATGCGGTAATGTCTCAATTCGTTAGGATTGCATGTGAGAGCTGCCGCTGTCCTTCGTTCAGTTATATATCGCACCCTGGCCGTCGCGCTTGCCGCGCTCGCCGTACTGAGCGCCGTCGCGCCCGCCCCTGTCTTTGCCGCCGACTCCGATCAGCAGGCCAAGACGGTCCGCGTTGGTTGGCTCGTCAACAACGAGGGCTTCCAGGACGGCACCCCCGGCGAGCGTCTCTCAGGATGGGGTTACGAGTACCTCCAGACCCTGTCGTACTACACGCCCGGCTGGCGGTACGAATACGTCTCCGGCACCTTCACCGAGCTTATGGACATGCTCGAGGCGGGCGAGATTGACCTCATGCCCAACATCTCCTACTCCGAGGAACGCGCCCAAAAGCTGCTCTTTTCCTCGAACCCCGAGGGCACCGAGCGCTACTTCATCTATGCCAAGCCCGATCGCGACGATCTGGCCAAGGGTGACCCCCAAGCACTCCAAGGCCTTACCATCGGCTGCAACCCCGGCGTTATGCAAACCTTCGTTGGCCAGCAGTGGCTCGCCAACGAAGGCATTACCTGCACCTATAAAGAAATCGACACTGGCGGTGCCCTCTTTGACGCGCTCGCAAACAACGAGGTCGATGCCATCATCATGAACGACACGACCTCGTCGCCCAGCGCCTCCCCCATGTTCTACATTGGTTCGAGCGACTACTATTTTGCCGTCCCCAAAAGCCGCCCCGACCTGATGGACGACATCAATACCGCCATGTCGGCAATCGCCCGCGTCAACCCACGCTATATCGACGAAGTCAAATCTAACTACTCGGCCCAAAACGGCGGTTCATCATCGCTCAACGGCCCCGAACGTTCCTGGCTCAAAGCAAATGGCAACACCATCACGCTCGGCTACATTACGGGCAAACTCCCCTACTGCAACGAAGACGAAGACGGCAAAATGGAAGGCTCGCTCGCATCGCTTGCGACGACGTTGCACGATAAATTTGGCATTACGGTCAAAACCGTCGCCTTTGATAGCTACAAGATGATGTCAAAGGCCCTGTCAAAGGGAAGCATAGACGTCGCGCTGCCGGTATACCGAGATTACTGGTTTGCCGAGCAATCAGGCGTTGTGCAGTCGGTATCGTTGGGGACCATATCCCTCACCGCCATCCACAGCGGAAGCAACCTGAACAAAGATCTTCAGAACATCGCCTGTACCAAATCATCGTTTATCAACCGAAACGTACTTGAAAGTCTGTTCCCCACAGCGACCGTGACCGAATACCGATCCGACGATGAAGCGTTCGATGCCCTCAGGAGGGGAACGGCGCGCTGCGTCGTCGCTCCCAGTTCACGCGTAAAAACCCTCGGCGATCGTTATGATCTCGAGGGCTGCGAGACGGTCGAGCTCCCTGACACCTGCGAGCTCTCGTGCTGGATTTCGCGCGGAAAGCCCGAGCTGCTGGGAATCATCAACAAGGGCATCATCAATGCCGGAGAATCGCTCTCCGCAAGCAATTACTCCTCTACGTCGTACACGGCCCAGGAATCCAACACGCTTCAATTCCTTTATCGCAACCGCACCGCCGTTGCCTCCACCCTCATCGGTATGTTGTCGGTCAGCATCGTCCTGCTCATCTGGGCGCTCGTGCGCGCTCGAACCGAGCGCGAAAAAGCCGACGCCGCCAACGCCGCTAAGACGGCATTCCTCACGCGCATGAGCCACGACATCCGTACGCCGCTCAACGGCATCCTGGGCCTTATCGATATCGAGGAATTGAAGGAAGGCGATATCCAGGTCGCCCGCGAAAGCCGCGCCAAGGCTCGTGTTGCCGCCAATCACCTGCTCTCGCTGATTAACGACATCCTCGAGATGGGCAAAATCGAAGACCGCAAGATAACACTGGAACATGCGCCTTTTAACCTCAAAGAGCTCTGTGACAATACGCTGGTTCTGTGCAAGCTCCGCGCATCCGATAACGGCATCACCATGCAGGACAATAGTCTGCCATACACCACGGGGCCATACATGGTCGGCAGTCCCACCCATATCCGACAGATCATGATCAACCTGTTAGACAACAGCATTAAGTACAACAAGCACGGCGGCTCCGTCACCTTTAGCTCAAAGACCAAGCCACTCGATAACGGGCGCGCGCTCTTTTGCTTTAGCGTTTCGGATACCGGCATTGGCATGACTCCCAAATTCTTAAAACATATCTATGAGCCGTTTGCCCAAGAAGGTAACGATGCGCGTAGCAAGTTCCAAGGAACCGGCATGGGCATGCCAATCGTCAAGTCGCTTATTGAACTAATGGGCGGCACCATCGAAGTCACCAGCGAGCTCCATGCGGGCACCTCGTTCTACGTGGAGATTCCGCTCGATATCGACAAGAACCCCCAGGCGCGGGCGAATACGGTCGAGAGAGCGCTCGACTGCTCGCTCGCCAACATGAACGTGCTGCTCGCCGAAGACAACGAATTGAATGCCGAGATTGCCCAGGCGCTGCTAGAATCCGAAGGCGTCGTGGTCACCCGCGCCGCCAACGGCAACGAAGTCGTCGATCTGTACCTGTCGCATCCCGCCGGCAGCTTCGATGCGATCCTGATGGACATTATGATGCCGGGCATGGACGGCTACGAGGCAACCCGCGCGATTCGTCTGAGCGAGAAGGTCGATGCAGCCGATATCCCCATCATCGCGCTCACCGCCAATGCCTTTGCCGAGGACGCCAAGGCGGCACACGCTGCCGGCATGAACGCTCATCTGTCCAAACCGATCGACTTTAACAAGCTCAAAAACATACTCGCCCGCATCAAGAAAAACGGATCCGTTTCGCTATAGTTTTTTGCAGCAACCACGCACGACCAGAAAGGAAGCCAACGATGTTTAGGCCCTTACGTCGAAAGAAACGCGCCATCACCGACGAGGAAGCGCGCAAACTGCTCGCCACCTGCAAGCGCGGCGTCTTTGCCGTCAACGGCGACGATGGCTACCCGTACGCCATTCCCGTCAACTACTTCTTTGACGCCGAGCACGACAAGATTTATTTCCATGGCGCCAAGGCTGGCCACAAGGTCGACGCACTTAAGCGCGATGACAAGGTCTGCTTTACCGTTTACGGCAACGAGTGGCACCAGGACGGCGACTGGGCTCCGTACGTTATGAGTACCGTGGTCTTTGGCCGCTGTCGCCTGGCAAATGACACTCCCGCGTTTATCGAGGATAAAGTCCGCCAGCTCGCGCTTAAGTACTACCCTTCTGCCGAGGAAGTCGAAGAGGAAATCGCCAAGGACATTAAGGGCGTCCAACTCTACGAGATTACGATTGAGCATCTCTGCGGCAAGCAGATTCAAGAAAAGTAAGCCCCTCATCAGGCCTCATCAAGAGCAATATGGCTCGGTTCCAACCCACCTTGGAACCGAGCCATATGCTTATGAAGCGTCGGCGGCTATGTGTGCAAGCGCCTCAACGAGCTCCTGCGAGCTCACAGGCTTGCTCAGGTGCGCGTTCATGCCCGCCTCGCGCGAAAGCCTACGGTCGTCGGCAAAGGCGTTGGCGCTCACGGCGATAATCGGCGTGAGCGCGGCATCCTCGCGATCGAGCGCTCGAATCCGACGCGTGGCCTCAAGGCCATCGATACCGGGCATCATGATGTCCATCAACACCACGTCGTACTCGTGCGGCGCGCTCGCGGCAAACATCTCGACGGCAGACTCACCATCCTTAGCATGCGTCACGACGGCGCCGGCGCGGCTGAGTGTAAACTGCGCGATCTCGGCATTCAGATCGTTATCCTCTACGAGCAAAACGCGCAAGCCCTGGAGCGCATCGCCATCGCCCGCATCCGCGCGAACTGCCTGAGGAATCTCGGAGCGTTTGCATTTCTCGAACGGCAGGCGGATGGTAAACGTCGTCCCCTGCCCCAAGACGCTCGTAAAACTCATGGTTCCGCCCATAAGCTCCACCAGCTGTTTTGCGATAGGCGCGCCCAGGCCAGTTCCCGATGAAGCGCCTTCCACCTGCTGCTCCTCGCGGCAAAACGGCTCGTAGAGGTGCTGTTGGAACTCCTCGCTCATGCCAATACCGTTGTCGGCGATCGTGTATTCATAGACGGGGACGCCATCCGCTGGCTCCACCTCGCGGCACACCAGGCGAACATATCCGCCCTGGCGGTTGTACTTGACGGCATTACCGGCAATATTGAGCAACAGGCGCTTGAGGTGCGTCACGCTCACCCGCGCATAGGGATGATTAAGCGTCTGCTGGTCGCAGATAATTGTCACCAGACGCTCCTCGGCCTGGCGCTCCAGAATATCGCGTACCTCGTGGTTGAGGGTCACCAAGTTTGTGGGAACAAGCTCCAGGTCGACCTGCCCGCTCTCCAGGCGACTCATATCGAGTGCCTCGTTGGCAAGGTCGAGCAGCAGTCCCGATGCCGTCCAGATTTTTGAGCGGCACTCGGTCTGCTTTTGCAGATCGTCCGCATTGGCATCGCCAACCTCGACCATGCCGCGAATGCCGTTGATGGGCGTGCGCAGATCGTGGCTCATGCGACGCAGAAACTCCGTCTTTGCCGAGTTGGCAGACGAGGCCTCACGCGCCGCCTTTGCCAGCTTGTCTCCATAGTCGCGCTCCTGCTGCAGCAAGTCCGTCAAACGTCGACGATCAGCGCGGCGGCGCACCATCACAACAACGGCTATAACACCGCCGTAGAGCACCAGCACGCCGGCAGCAACAGCCGCGACAACCTCAAAGTAGCGCTGCGCCGAGGCATAGGTGTACACATAGAATTTGTGCGCTTTTCCAAATGTGCCCAAATACCACTCGCCGTCGGCGTTAACCAATCTGACCTTACCAGCCAGGCATCGATCCTTAATACCATCGACAATGAAGACGTCCGTCGCAGGCAGATCGAACACGCCCAATACGGTGGGTTCAACGGCATTGGTCGCAACGACCTTGCCGTCGCTTTCGATCACGATATTGCCGCTATCGATGGTTTCATAGCCTTCGAGCAAACTCTGCAGTTTGAGCGTATTGCTTGCAACCGCCTTCGCGCTCTGATGCCTTACCGCGATAACGATACCCTCGCCATCCCGCCGGGTCACGCAACCAATGTCTGCAACCGAATCATCCGCAAGCGTGATGCGGGCGGTATAGGACTTAAGCGGATGAGTTGCCACCTCCAGCACGGGTGATTCTTTGAGATACGTAGCGAGCGACTCGTAGCCCACATCGCCCGTCGAGGACTCGGACACCAAATTGCCCGATGCATCCGTCACAATCAGCGCGCTCACGTTGAACTGGTCGGCGTATTGCTCCAGCATGGCGTTATCCACCGAACCGTCGCGCTCCATATCGCGAGCAGCCTCTCCGGCAATCTCCATAACGCGAATCAGGTTTTTGGTCGCATAGGCGCTGTTGAACGCGTCGTAGGAAAGGCTCTGCGTCGCCACGTAATCGACAACGTCGGCAAAGCGCTGCTCGGCTTGGGCCGTCGTGTAACCGTAGCTCATCATGCCGGCAACTACCGAGAGCGCTATCCCCAGCAGAGCGACAAGGAGCCATGCCCCTGTCGAACGATTGCCCCGCTCCTGAGCGGCGTGGTCGGGCGCATCGATCATGACAGGCCCTCCATATTCAAAAATGGCGAAGGGTCATCAAAGTACTTTGACACCAGACGTTCCATGGTGCCATCGGCAAGCATTTCTTGGTAGGCATGAGTGAGCTTGACGTCGATGCCGCGCGTATCGTTGATATCGAAAGCGGTGCCCAAACCAACCTTTAGCAGCGGCTCATCCAAAATGCGATATGTCACACCATAGTCTTTTTCGTAGGTGAGCAGCGAGGACTCATGCGCGGCGACAGCGTCGACCAGGCCCTCGACGAGCGCCGGGTTCAGATATGAACCGTCCGAAAAGCTGTAGAGCTCCTTGATCTGCGGAACGTTTTCATTTGTGCAATTGAGCAAAATGCCCTCGGGCTTGGTGGTGGACTGAACCGCCACGATCTTATCCTCAAGATCGGCAAGCGTGTAGATATCGCTCTGGGGATCGACCGCGACCACCTGGCGGCTCGCAAGGTACGGGCCGGCCCAACGATATTCGTTTTCGCGACCCGTCATGCTAAAGCTGCCCATGACGCAATCGAGTTCGCCGCTCGCCAGCAGCTCTTTCTTCTTTTCTCAATCGATCATCTGGTATTTTGGCTTGTAACCAATGCGGGCCAAAGCCTCGGTTAATATCTCGACGTCCAGGCCAACGATATCGCCGTACTCATCGGTATACACAAACGGTGGATAGAGGTCGCTGCCAACGTTGAGCGTCTTAAGATTGTCGTCCTGGACCTGCGAGGCCTCCAGGCCTTTTGATGCAGACGTCGATGCCTCGTCATTCGACCCGGAGCAGCCAGCTATCGCTACGACAAAAGCGCTCGCCACTGCAAGCGCAACAAACAACGAAATGGCAACCGAGCGACGGGATCTTTTCATCGAGCTCCATACGATCCTGTTTACAGACTGAAATGGTTAAAGATAATAGCAAACAAAACCACACGAGCACCCAATTGTTACAGACGCTTTACCGTGTGGGGCCTTCCAGCCGACTTGGCAGAAGGCCCCGCATGCAGTGCTCACTTACCGTGCATTAAAAACGTAGCGGTCCAGGCGGTCGCACGCTTCCTTTACGCGCGAAAGCGGCAGCGCCAGATTCACGCGAATGTGGCAGGGCCCGTGGAACGGGCGGCCGTCCTGATATCCCACGCCCACGCGCGCCCCCTCGTCGAGCAGCCACTGAATATCGCGGCCATGCTCGCGACACCACTCGGTGCAGTCCAGAAACACCATGTACGTGCCCTGCGGACGCGAATAGGACACGCCCTCAAAATGCCCGTCCACGTAATCGCAGAAGTACTCGATATTGCCGGCAAGCACCTGGTTGAGCTCGTCCACCCACTCGTAGCCCTGCGGCTGGTAGGCACCGATAAGCGCATGCATGGAGAGGACATTCATCTCGTTGTAGTGGGTCTTGTTGGACACGGCGCAGATGCGGTCACGCAGCGTCTCGTTGTAGACAATGTGGTAGCTGCCGACAAGGCCCGCCAGGTTAAACGTCTTGCTCGGCGCATAGAGGGCAACCGTGCGCATGCGGGCATCCTCGCTCACCGACTGCGTCGGGATGTGCTTGTGCCCCGGCAGGATGATATCGGACCAAATCTCGTCCGAAATCACCACGCAATCGTGCTGGCGATAGATGTCCATGGCGCGCTCGATTTCGTCGCGCTCCCATACGCGGCCGCAGGGATTGTGCGGCGAGCAGAACACCGCGGCATGGATGTGGTTTTGGGCGAGTTTGCACTCCATGTCCTCAAAGTCCATACGCCACACGCCCTGGTCGTCGAGTTTAAGCGGGCTGTGGACAATGCGATAGCCCGCGGCTTCGATAGACTTGGTAAAGCCAATGTAGGTGGGGCTGTGGACCAGCACCGCATCGCCCGGCTGGACATACGCGCGCAACGTCGACACGACGCCGCCCAGCACGCCGTTTTCGTAGCCGATATGCTCAGGTGCCAGGCCCTCGACGCCATTACGGCGGCTCTGCCATTCGATGATGCGGTCGAAGTACTCGGGGCGCGGGTTAAAGTAGCCAAACATGGGATGCTGAGCGCGCTGAATGATGTGCTCCTGGACCGTGGGCACCGTGGCAAAATTCATGTCGGCCACCCACATGGGAATGCGGTCGAAGCCCTCGTCGGGTGCGTTCGGAGCCATGCCGGGGATCTCGCCCCAGGAGTCAACGGCGATGGAGTCCATGCCGTGGCGGTCGATAAGCGAGCTAAAGTCGTATTTCATGCTGAGCCCCCGTGCAAAGTGATTGTTTTGGTAGGCGTTATTGTCCACCAGCACGGGCGATTTTGGCGCGGAGTTTGGCGCTTAATTTGACGGGTGCGGACGAATGGCTGCTTAGTCTTGCGCGTCGTTGACGGCGATTACGGTTAGCTGGGTTTCGTCGACCGAAAACGATATGTCGAGCCCGGCGTAAGCCAGGTGATAGACGCGGTTTGGCTCGTGCTTGCTGCCCGCGCGGCGCGGATCTTGGCGTAGAACCTCGACCAAGCCAGAAATCTTTGCGGGCGGGACCATATCCTGCAGAGCTTGCGGAAACTCAACATCGAGCTCTTGCCACGGAGCATCCTCAATCCAGCCGCCGGTCGCATCCGGGTGGCAGTCCGCAAACGGGATGTAGGGCTTGATATCGTAGATGGGCGTGCCGTCACGGAGGTCGGCCCCCAGCACATGGATGATGGGGCCGTCGGCGGTGAGCTCAACGTGATCGAGCCTTACGCAGGTAAGTCCGATGGGATTGGGGCGAAACGGGCTGCGCGTGGCAAAGACGCCCACGCGCTCGGCTCCGCCCAGACGCGGCGGGCGCACAGTTTTCGACCACTTGGCATTGGTGCCGGACCTGTCCTGCGTCTTGGCATCGGCAGCTATGTCCTTAGCCGTGCCGCCGGGCGTTCCGTTTTCGAAGCGCCACAACAGCCATAGGTGAGAGAAGGAGTCCAGGCCCTCAACCGCTGCGTTGGAGGCAAATTCCGGCTCAAAGACGATGCGTCCCTGCAGATGAGGCGCCAAAAAGCTGTTGCGCGGAATGCCGAACTTCTGCGGCAGGTCGGTATGTATGTGTGCGATAGGTTCCATGCCGGTCATTGTACGGCATGGAGGCGTGGGGCGTTGCGCGCAATTCTTCGCCGCGGTCCTCCGTCGTGCAACCAACGGTTGCTTGGAAGGGCACCTGCTGCCGCGTATGCTTAAGCCATCAACCAGCAGAAAGGAGCCGCTATGGCCTTTGCAGAAAAGCTCATCGCCGTCCGTCGCGCCCATCACCTTACCCAGGAGCAGCTCGCCGCCAAGCTCTTCGTCACACGCCAGGCCATCAGCCGTTGGGAGCGCGGCGAGGTCACACCGGGCATCGACATGATGAAGCTCATTGCCGCCGTAACCGGCGAGCCCCTGTCTCACCTGCTCGAAATGCCCGAGCACTATTGTCAGAGCTGCGGCATGATACTCACGCCCGACGACTGCGGCACCGATGCCACGGGCGCCACGACCGACCATTACTGCAAGTGGTGCTACGACCACGGCAAGTACACCTACGCCACCACCATGGAGGCGATGATCGAGGACTGTGCCCCGCGCCTGGCGCAAAACACCGGCATGTCGCTTGACGAAGCCGTCTCGCTCATGGGCGCCGTCCTGCCGCAACTGGAGCGCTGGCGCACCGTGCAGGAAAACGAGGAGCGCTACGGCGCCGAAGCCCGGAAGCGCTACGGCGACGAGGCGATCGACGCAGCAAACGAAGCACTGCTGGACATGGACCCCGAGACATGGAACGACATGAAGGAACTTGAACGCGCTATTTTGGGCCAACTCTCGATTGCCATGGGCGATGGCGATGCGAATGGAAGCGAGGCTCGCAAGCTTGTCGCGATGCATCGTCGTTGGATTGGTCTCAACTGGGGACGCGAACCCCAGAACGAAGCGTACCTGGGCCTCGCCCACGGCTATCTTGCCGACCAGCGCTTTATCGACTACTACGACAAGCCCTGCGGCACCGGAGCTACGGCGTTTCTGGTCCAGGCCGTCGAGTCGTCTTTGGCGCGTGCATAGACCGCGGCGGCTTTGGGTATTTCAATCGAAACCTCAACCGATTGGAGACCCATGGCTACTGATCACGAGCTCGTGCTCTACGTTATGACCAGCTGCCCGTATTGCATAAAGGTCAAGCGATTCCTTGCCGATAACGGTGTGACCATCCCCGAGCGCAATATCTCGATCGACGGCGATGCTGAGCAGGCACTCATCGCCGTCGGCGGAAAACGCCAGGTTCCCTGCTTGTTCATCGACGGCAAGCCGCTCTACGAGTCAAGCGACATCATCGCATGGGTGCAGGAAAACCTGCTCTAGTACGCACGCTCTGTCCGTCCAGGGCCCCAACCCATACGACCCAAACATGTACACCAGCATCCAAAGTCGACATTTTTCGACATCTTTGGATGCTGGCGTACAGCTTTTTGGTAGTCATGGACGCTCTTGGCCGGCTAATTGTTTGAGGAGACCTTTGGATTATGGCTGTTTGACGCCTCTGGAAAGGTTTCCGAGAGGGCTGTGGTCAAAAAAGGGCAAATATGAGTACTGCTACCTGTTTAGTAGCAGCGATTTTGATCACTTCAGGAACTATTCAACGTTCCACTCGTCCGCAGACGACGTTATTTCTCCTCATATGTTCAATAAAAGTAGCTCTTAATGGGAACAAATCTCATCAGGAGCTACAATTTATAGCAAATAAATGCAACCATAATGGCAACAGTACTCATATTTGCCCTTTTTTGACCACGACCCTCCAGAATAGTCGCTGAGAACGACACTAAATGACAAAATCCGGCACTTGGACGTTCTTATATGATTAGCCATTGAAGGACACCTAACGACTACTCCCATTCGCGACACACTGTGTCGCGAATTAAGCTGGTCCCATTATCGAAGACCAGTGAGAGCTCCTGCCCAGAATCTCGATAGCTTAATAAAGCGCTCCCCTCCGGAAGTTCAATGGGCATCCAAATTCCAAGCTGAAAAGCAAAGGAGTATCGAAGCCGTCAATGCTCATTTCCTATCGAACACGCGGGTCAAAACAAGCTAATTAGCCTGATAAACTGTTTATATTTTTAAATAGAAAACTGTATACAAAAAGAGTATCCGTTGACCTGTGCTCGACATTATGCCGATCGATAGGAGGCGCTATGGACGCTAAGCAGCTCGAAAAGATGATGGGGTTTGCTCCCGGAGAGTTGGAGAAAGCCGCGAAGGCATACGAAAAAGATGAATGGCCGAAGGGTCGCACCATCAAGCTGGGAAGGCCGTCGATCTCCGATGAGCCAAGCGTCGTTATATCAGCACGTGTGGGCGAATCGATTCTTGAGGCGTTTGACGAAAAAGCCAAACGCCATGGGCAAACACGCACGGAGCGGCTCAGAGAGCTCATTACACTTGATGCACTGATTGCCTAGGCCCGCTCCCCCGTCGGACCCAAACATGTACGCCAGCATCCAAAGTCGACATTTTTCGACATCTTTGGATGCTGGTGTACAGCTTTTTGCTACATAGTCGTTGGGGACGTCCTTAAATGACCAGTCGTTAAAGAACGCCCCCGATGACTAGTTAGCCGTGGAAGCGAGCTGTGGGTGCAAGCGGCTGTTCGCGAAAGACGCGCTCGACGGCAGCGCGGTATTCGTCGACCTTTTTGGTCTTGCGTACGATCTTGTGGACGGTAGCGGGATCAGCGAAAACGCACTTGGCGTAGAACCACCACTCCTTCATGCGGAAGACCGCATTGCCGCCAATCTCTTCTGCATATGCCGCAAACAGCGTGTCGTGGAAGCGCTGCAGCTCAGCAGCCGTTGCAGCAGGGCCGCCCTTGACCATGCGAGCCAGAGCGGGGTTCGCGAGCAGGCCACGCCCCAACATCACATGGCGCGTGCCGGGATAGGCCTCCACCAGCGCATCCATATCCTCAAGATCAAAAATATCGCCGTTATAGGCAACCGGGAACGGCGCACGCTCCAGCGTCTCGCCATAAAACTCTTTGCGCGGCGAGCCCGCATAACGGTCCTTCTGCACGCGCGGATGCACGATCAGCTCTGCCAGCGGCATGCGGCAATATAGATCGAGTACGCGCTCGTATTCGTCGTCGCTCTCCAACCCCAACCTGGTCTTGACCGATACCGGCAGCGGAGAGCGCTCACACACGTCACTCAAGAACACCTCAAGTTCGTCGAGATTACGCAAGAAACCCGAGCCCTTGCCCTTGGCGACAACCGTCCCCGAGGGGCAACCCAAGTTGAGATTGACCTCGCGATAGCCCATGTCGGCGAGCACCTGTGCCGCCCACACAAACTCGTCCGCGTTCTTGGACATCAGCTGAGGCACCACGTTGAGCCCCTGGTTATTGGCAGGATCGATCTCCTTAAACGCCTTGCCGCCAAAGCGGTTTCCCACCCGCGGCGGCGGCAAAAACGGCGTGTAATAGCAATCGAGCGCACCGAAGCACTCCGCATGCACGCGACGGAACACATGCCCGGTAATCCCCTCCATAGGGGCCAGCGAAAGGATCATCTACTCTTCTCTCATATCAACGCAACAAAGGGGCCGTCCCTTTGTCACATGCATTATGCCTTGCGCTTCAGGCGATTCACAAGGAAGAGGTAGCTACTGAACGATGACCACCCTCCAGCCGCACCCCATACAACGAGGTCTAATACTTTTCCCGAGAAGTGAACGAGTGAAAACGGGCCCCGAAGCATCTGCACTTTCGAGATGCAATTTCCTGCGGTTTTGCCAGCCAAATCCTGCGGGTTTGACGTCTAAAAATGTCGATGCTTCGGAGGCCCAAGTATGGCCGTTCACTTCTCGGAAAAGTATTAGACCTCGATTTACATGCCACTCAATGTGACAAAGTGGCTGCTCCTTTGTCACATTCGATGAAAAAGGGCACCGATGTTAGTCGATGCCCCAAAGCGGCTGCAGGTTAAGCCCTACAGCGTATGTCTAAGACGAATCGAACTATTCGTCCCAGGAGAGGTTCTTACCAGTCTTTTTTGCCAGCAGCAAGAACAGGCCGATAATAACGTTGCATGCGATGCAGAAGATGAAGACGCCCTGGAAGGAGCCGACAAGCTCATAAACCTTCATCATAACGGGCATGCCAAAGGCGCCGACGATATAGCCCACGGAGCAGATCAGCGCGAAGATGCGACCGAAATCGCGGGAGCCAAAGACATCCATAACCAAAACGGTCAGGGCAGTGCCAGCGATGACGTACATTACGTCGTTCACGCCTGCTGCGAGGATGCTGAGCGTCGAGTTGCCGCTGCTCATCATGAGCATGACAAAGGAGAGGATGGAGACAGCGAGCCAGCCCAGAATGGCCTTCGTGCTGCCGAACCTATCGCAAGTGGTGCCGACGATCGGATTGAGGAACAGATCGAAGAGCGATGCAGCGGATACCATGAAGCCGCCCACCATGGGGCTAAAACCAACCTCGGAAGCATACGTCGGGAAGAGCTGGTTCATGCAGCAAGTGAGCTGAACGAGACAGAGGAAGCCGATGCAGAAGAAGAAGGCAGGCGACTTAATGGCGCGCGCATAGCTAACGCCACGCGTGCTATCCTCGGTCGTCTCCTCGGTCTCGGTGACCGTCTCGCCCTCGACGTAGCCATAGGGCAGCATGCCCTTGTCCTGAGGCTTGTAGCGGATGATCAGAATGGAAGCTGGGAGAATGAGCACTGCGGAAACACCGGCGAGCACCAGATAACCAGTTCTCCAGCCAGCGGCCTCGATGACAGAGGTGATGACGGGACTCATGATGAGCATGTAAATCGAGTTCACTGCCCAAGCGAGACCGATTGCCAGGCCACCAGATTTTTTGAACCACTGGTCAATAACGTCGGACATAGCGACGCCGGTGGTGAAGGCGAAGCAAACGCCAATCAGGGCGCCAGCGGCGATGAACATCCAGACTTCGGTGTAGAAGGCCATGCCTGCGCCGGCAGCGAGCAAAATAAGCTCGACAACGGGGAGCCAAACCTTGCCAACGACCTTGGGAATGAGTTTTCCGACAAACGGAAGGGCTGCCGCAAGACCAATGAGCGTTGCGGTGAAGTAATACGAGAAGATGGAATAGTCAAACCCGAACTCCTCGCACACGGGCGCGACGAAGGAGCCCGCGATGACGCTATAGGATCCGGTCGTGCCGGCAGACATAAGGCCGAGCGCGATTACGAGAACCCATGCGTAAACCTTGCTGCTCTTTAACTTTGCATTTTCCATTGACGCAGCTCCTAGAGACCCAGAAGGGCACACATAACGGCCTTGATGGTGTGCTGACGGTTCTCTGCCTCACGGAAGATGACCGAAGCGTTGGCCTCAAAGCACTCGTCGGCAATCTCGAAACCCTCTGTGATGATCTCGCGATGAAGGTCGTTCTTGCACTGGTCGAGGAGCATCTTGCCAACACGGTGATCCGCGTTGTGGACAGAGGGAAGCTCATGCATGCAGAAGATGTCGGGATTGTTGGTGCGCTTGCACAGCTCGCTGGTGACGCGATAGGGGTACAGAGACTCGGCATCGCCCAACCAGGAGTTGTAGTCGTCGGGATCCAGAACCTCTTCTCCGCACTCGGGGTTGATGTAGCGCCACTCCTCGGTAACGATAACGTCAACGCCATCCAGGGCATCGAGGTCAGAGGTGATGGTAAAGGTCCTATTGGGAGCGTACTTGGCGTAGCAGGCCTCCACCTCTTCGATCATTTCCTTGCACATCTGATGACGGAGGTCGTCGGGGCCGATGGCGAGGAAGTCCATGTCGAGCATAGCGCACAGACGGCCATACCACACTGGGGCGCCGGCGCAGTTGCCAACGAAAGCCATCTTCTTGCCGCGGCTCGTACGCAGACCGCCCCATTGCTCTTCCATCGTAAGAGCGTCAGCGAGCATCTGAGTCGGGTGATCGCCGAGAGTAAGGGCATTGATGACCGGGATGTCAACCAGGTCGGCGACGTCATAGAGGAACTGCTCGTCCTTCTGTGCGCGGTAGACGATGAGATCGTACATGCCGTTAAAGACGCGCATGGCATCCTTGACGGTCTCGCAGTCACCCATGTGGGAGTTGGTCAGATAAGTGAAGCCCATGCCCAAATCATTGCAGGAGGTCTCGAATGCGCAACGAGTACGGGTCGAGCCCCACTCAAAGTTGGCGAGAACGTTTTTGCCGGGGAAGTAGCGCTGGTCGACACCAGACTTCTTCTGAGCCTTAAGGTTCCAGGCAAGATCGATGAGATAGCGGAAATCCTCGGAGGAGAGATCATGGATGTTGATGTAGTCGCGACCGCGGAGGCTGTTGTTCATGCCTATTTCCTTTCGAATTATTATCAAAATTATTGTTGAATGTGTCCCCGAGGAAAACACGGATATCCCTCGGGGAGCGGTACATGTGGCGCCTAAGCCAAAGAGCGCAGGCTCTAAGGCTCACTAACGACTGGCCGCCACGTCCTTAGTCCAGCAGTGCACGCCGCCGCCGGACAGGTTAAGCGCGAGGGAATCAATCATGATGACTTTGCGATCGGGGAAGCAGCTCTCAAGAACTGCCTTGGCCTGCTCATCCTTCTCTTTCACGACCTCGCTCATGCCCTCGTGGTAATAACGCTGGCCAAGAACGACGCCGTTGCAAATCAGGAAGTTGCAGTAGCTCGCTGCGGCGTAGAAGTGGACGGGGCCCTCGGGCCAGGGGGTGCCATCCATAAACTTGCCGCCCATTTCGTCGATGAAGCCCTTATAGAGCTCGTAATCTTCATCGCCAGGGGCGATAACGACTTCAATAGGCTCGGCGGTGGGCATACGAACGATCTCGAAGGGCTTGCCCTCCCAGTCCGTTTCGTTGCTCAGGATCTCGTAGGCTGCCTCAATGCGGCGACGAGACTCTGCTCCAGCCTTGCTCGAGGCTGCCTCTTCATCGGACACCTCGGCAAGAAGAATCTTGTTCGGAGTGATAAAGCGACACATCTCATCAATGTGAGCTGCAAAGCTCATGCCAAAGACGGGAGTTCCGTCTTCCTTCTCGTCGAGGATGCCCAGTCGATAGTCGTCGTCCTCGAGCATAGGCTGCGGAAGCCAGACAACCTTGTTGAGGTTGTAGATGCGCTTATAACTCGGCCTCTACTTCCTCTTTCGTGAACTCGGGATTACGCTTGCGGCATTCCGTGTCCTCGATGGCGATCAGAGTGCCGTGACCGTCAAACTCGCGGTCGCCGCCCTCCGAAACCATTTCGGAATTGACGATATCGAAGCAACCGAGCGCAACCGCCATGTGAACGGCTGCCTTACGTGCGGACTGGCACTCCGGGGAGTTCTTGTCCCACACGCCGTAATAGGTCCAAGCGGGGTTGACCATATAAGAATGGCCCTTGTCGTCGACCATGATGCTGGGACCGTTGTCGCGGACATAGAAGTTGGAGTCTTCGAACTGCGTGATCTCGATGCGATCGAGATCAACCCCCTCCTCCTTCAGGCGCGAGCAAGCCTCCTCATAGGAGCCGGGGGTGCCGCAATTGAGGTTGACCGTAACGTCGCCATACTCGAGCAGAGCCTTGATCACGTCAACGCAGGGCTGGCGGTTATCGTAGCCCTCTGCACGGATGTAATCGGGAAGCCATGTCACATAGACGTTGGAGCGCTTCTCGAACTCGCCCGGCATACGATAGTTCTCGTACATGGTTGGTCCTTCCGTCGGGTTTCCCGCAATGCTGTCCGGCCGCGACAATAGCGGGGTTTCACCTGCTATAGTACTACTATACCTACCGTTCGGTAGATATTTTTGAATAATTGCCGCTCGCCTACTGATACATACCGTTCGCCGTATATAGTGGTCATGTTTGGACACGAATTGATGTCCCGTTGCCATCCTTAATAATGTTGGTAGTGCGGAAGTGATTTGCAATGGAGAAATGCAGCGTGAGCACAAGAAAAAAAATATTGGACGCAATGTACGATCTTGTGGCAGAAGTCGGTTATGACAAAGCGTCTATCGGAAAGATTTGCGACTTTGTCGGTATATCCAAGCCGTCGGTGTACTACTACTTTCCCTCAAAAGAGGAGATTTTCACTACGCTCTTGGACAGCATGTTTCCGACCATTGACTATCAGCGCGACTACTCGCTAATAGTCGATAGGGACGGGTTCAAGGCCGCGCTTATCGAGCTCGGCAATTCAGTTATAGGTGGCTATCGAAGCGATGAAAAGCGCCGGCGCGTGCTGGCCGAGGTTAGCGTTCAAGCAAATCGAATTCCTGCAGTTCAGGAACGTCAAGCGACGGCGACCAAACGAACCATGGATGCGCTTAAAGACATCCTTCTTCATGGTGTAGAGATTGGCGCGTTTTCCGATAGCGCCGACGTAATGCTCTACGTACAAATTCTTTATACCGTTCTGGAGGGAGCAAGCAATACGGTCGCTCAAGGTGAGGATATTGATGAGAAAGCGGTTTGGGCGGGAATAGTCGAGCTTATGTTCAAATAAACCAGCCAAGCTGAAGCGCATGTTGGCACCCATGGTGCCTGCGGGCAACCTTTAAAACGAAAACAGGGGTCGACTCCAGTCTGGCTTGGAGTCGACCCCTGTTGCATGGCAATCTATGCCGATGCAAATCGGCGCTTATTACTTTTCAGCAGCCTTATTGAGAAAGCCGGAAACGATAGCAAACGCAGCAATCATAAGGTTGCAGGCAATGCAGAAGATAAATACTCCCTGGAATGGCCCTGCCATGCCGTAAACCTTCATCATGACCGGCATTCCAAAAGCACCGACGACATAGCCCGCTGAGCAAACGATCGAATAGATCCTTCCAAAATCGCGTGATCCAAAGAGCGAGAGGAGAAGCATCGGCATTGCGGTTCCAACGATGGCGAACATGACATCGTTTACACCAGCTGCAATGATGGAAACGGTCTCATTGCTTCCGCCAATGATAAGAAGCAGGAATGAAAGAATGCTGACACCTGTCCATGCGACCGTTGCTTTAATAGCGCCAAGCTTGTCGCATGTTTTGCCCACGAAGGGATTTAGGAAGATATCGGAGAGTGAAGCTGCCGAGACCATTAAGCTTCCTACGATAGGATTGAAACCGACCTCGCTTGCATAGGTTGGAAACAGCTGGTTCATGCAGCAGGTGAGCTGCGCCACGCAAAGCAAGAGGACACAGAGAATAAAAGACGGCGTTTTCGCGGCATCGCGGAGTGCCATGCCCGAAAGGACATCTTCCTGCTCATCGGCGCTGCAGCTCTCATGGGTTTCGGAGGCGGTCTCTCCGTACGGAAGCATATTGCGATCAGAGGGGTTAAGGCGAATGATAAATGCGCTTGCAGGCAAAATCATAGCTGCAGAAACGGCCGCAAGCACGATGTATCCCGTACGCCAGCCTTGCTGCTCGATGACCAGTGTAATGACAGGACTCAATAACAGCGTGCAGAGAGAATTAACGCCCCAAGCGAGGCCGATGGCGAGACCGGACGATTTGCTGAACCATTGGTCAATGACATCGGACATGCAGACGCCCGTTGTAAACGAAAAGCAGATGCCGATCACTGCGGCGGAGACGGTGAACATCCAGACCTCGGTGTAGAACGCCATTGCGGCGCCGGCGGCAATAAGGACGAGTTCAATGCAAATATGCCATGGTTTGCCGATTACTTTTGGAATGAAGCGACTCAAAAGCGGAAGCCCAAGCGCAAGGCCAAGAAGAATCGCGGTGAAATAGAAAGAAAAAGAAGTGTAGTCAAAGCCCAGATCTTCACATACTGGAGCAACGAATGAGCCGGCAATAATGCTATATGTGCCAGTTGTTCCGGCGGACATTAAGCCGAGCGCAATAACGACGACCCAAGCAAATGCGCCGCTTTCACGGAGACAATCTTTTTTGGCTGGTGTGGTGAGAGTCATGGTTGCTCCATTTCTATCGGCAATACATCCTATATGCCTACCGATAGGTATATAAACCAGAGGACTCTTCGTCAAGCATTAAGCGGGGAGAGGGAGTTCTTAACCTGCCGAACGGTAATTAGACCCCGTTTTCGCAAGGGTCTCAATGTGACAAAGGGACTGCCCCTTTGTCACATTATTCGGAGCGCAGGGCCTCCACGGGATCCTTCCTGGACGCGCTACGGGCCGGCAGCAGGCCAGCGACGACCGTTAGCAGCACCGAAATTGCAATGAGTACCAGCGCATCCTGCACGGGCAGGCTCATCAGGTTGGGAACCTGTTTGACCGCAAGTGCCCAGGCATTGACCGGGAAACTCACGAGCACCACGACGACAATGGCAAAGACGCCGGCAATGAGGCCCTCGATAAAGGTCTCGGCGTTGAACACGTTTGCCACGTTACGCTTCGACGCGCCGATCGCGCGCAGAATGCCAATCTCCTTTTTGCGCTCCAGCACGCTGATGTAGGTGATGATGCCGATCATGATGGAGCTCACCACCAGGCTGATACTCACGAATGCGATGAGCACCAAGCTGATGGTGTTCACGATGTCGGTCACCGAACCCATGATGATGCCCATGTAGTCTGTGTACGAAATTGCCCGATCATCGTGGCCAGCGGCTTTGACCTGCTTGTTGTACGCATCGATGTGATCGAGCACGCGCTCCTTGGCCTCAAAGTCACGCGGGAAAATCTTGACTGAGATGGGGTCTGCCTCGTCCGCATAGCCCAACGTGGTCAGATTGTTGTCGTAGGTGAGCTTCGACGCCTTCGCATAGCTCATCATGAGCGAGCTCAGGTCCTCGGCGTCCATGTTGAAGTGGATGGCATGAGCAAAGGCGCTCGCATCCACGCGCATGGCGCTCGCCAGGTTAGCAAAACTCGAAGACATCTGCGTCGCCACCTGGTCCATAAGCCCTGCCGCGCCCGCCTTGAGCTGGGATGATACCGTCGACGCTATCTGCTCGCTGATTGCCTTCATCACCTGATCCATAGCCTGCTGCAGATACGGAGCCAGCTGCTTTTGCACATAGTCGCTCATCGCCTGCTGCAGACGCTCGGCCAGGGCATCGCCGCCGAGCGCTTTGAGCTGGGCCAGGATTTGCTGAGCTGTGTCATCATTCTCAAGATACGTCGAGAATGCGGCAGAGAGCTTTGACGCGTCCTTAAGATCTTCGGGCGACAGCGCCTTAAACTGATCAGACTGCAAAAAGCCCTCAAACAGCTGGTTGGCTAGTGTTCCCACCTGCTGCATTTGCTCGGGCGTGAGTTCCAGACCGTCAAAGATACCCGAGAAATCTGGGGTTGGCGCTTTTGCCATGATGTCGCTGAAGTCGATGTCCTTGCCAACGCCCGAAAGGTCAATGTCCAGCCCGGACAAGTCAAGACCCGACAGGTCCATACCGCCGGCCGCACCCGAAAGTGCAGACGTATCGAACGAGAACGCGCTCTTGAGCGCCGCCTCGTCCACACTGAACATGCTGCCCAGATCCACGCCTTGCTTGGCCTCGCCTTGCAGTTCGTCGAAGGTTTTGCCCGTAAAGACATCCGTCTCGGGGTGGGCGAGTTGCTCCTGCACAATCTGCGAATCGGCGGCGCGCTCCATAAGCTGGCGAGTCAGTGCATGCGTATAGGCAATGCCCGGGGTCAATGCGCTCGCGTTGGCCGTCTCGTTAGGTCGCACCACGCCCACAATGCGCACGTCAATACCGTCGGCAACCTTGGCCGTCATAAAGTCGGCATCGTCGGACATGTCAGTCCACATGCCGGTCTCTTCGTTTTTGCGATAGGCATCGGCCGGCGACAACACCTTAAACGTCGTGGACAGCGCATCGTCGTAGGTAAAGTCGGCGCCGATCTCGGGCGTTTCGACCCCACCGTCAGCCGTCATAGCGCTGTTTACCAGATCGTTGAGCTCATTGATATCCAGCGCGCCGATGCTGTAGAGCGTGTAGTCGCCCACCGTGCCACGGCTCGAAAGCACCATCACGGCTTCGTTAGCAGACGTAGGCCAATGCCCCGCCACGACATCGTACTGGCTGTCGAGCAGGCTCTGGTCGTCGATCATCTCGTTAAAGACCGAGGTTCCCATGGATTCCATGCTCACCGTTGCCGCCGAGCTCGCGCCTCCGCTCATGGCCTCGGTCATAGCGCTGGGCACCAGCCGAACAGGCTTCTCATCGCCCTTGCCGGCACGATAGACAACCGGCGATACACCGTAGCCGTACTGAATGGCGTTGACCTCTTTATCGATGCCGTCGCCACCGGCATCGAGCCATGCCTTAAAGCTTGTCATGTCGTTAGACTTAACGCTCGCAAACATATCCTTTACGGCCGTGACCACAGGAATCTTATCGGTTCCCTTAGCCTTGCCGCCGGCACTGTCGTCGGACGAGCCCTCGTTCTTGGACATATCGTCGTCCGTGGCCCCCTGTCCGCCCATCATGGACGACAGGTCGTAATCCTGCTTGGAAATGGTGAGCGGGTAGCTCGAGAGCGTATCCTCCTCGACCTTTTTGATGTAGCCGTTTACGCCATTGGACAGCGCCAGAATCGCCGCGATACCAATAATGCCAATCGAGCCCGCAAAGGCAGTCATGGCCGTGCGGCCCTTCTTGGTCATGAGGTTTCGGGCAGAAAGCCCCAGCGCCGTCACAAAGCTCATCGAGGTTTTGCGCGTAGGCTTTGCCTCGCGACGCGCGGCCTTGGCAGCATCGAAAGGATCGGAATCGTCGGTGATCTTGCCGTCCGCCAGATTGACGATACGCGTGGCATATTGGTACGCCAGCTCGGGATTGTGCGTGACCATGATGACCAGGCGGTCGCGCGCCACGTCCTTGAGCAAATCCATGACCTGTACGGATGTCGTTGAATCCAAAGCGCCGGTCGGCTCGTCGGCAAGCACAATCTCGGGATCATTAATCAGGGCGCGGGCGATGGCCACGCGCTGCATCTGTCCGCCCGATAGCTGGCCTGGGCGCTTGTTAACGTGCTCGCCCAGGCCGACTTTCTCCAACGCCTCGCGCGCACGCTGGCGGCGCTCGGCATGCCCCACGCCCGTGAGCGTGAGCGCCAGCTCCACGTTTTCCAAAATGGTCTGATGCGGAATGAGGTTATAGCTTTGGAACACAAAGCCGATGCGATTGTTGCGGTAGGCATCCCAATCGCGGTCGCGGAAGTCCTTGGTCGAGATGCCGTCAATCAGCAGGTCGCCAGAATCAAAGTGGTCGAGTCCGCCGATAACGTTGAGCATCGTGGTTTTGCCCGAACCCGAGGGACCCAGAATGGCCACGAACTCGTTATCGCGAAAAGACAGGCTCACGCTGTCGAGCGCCACCTGCGTAAACGACTGCGTAACGTACCTTTTGCAAATACCTTTGAGCTCCAGCATGGACGGCAACCTCTCCTGCGCAGGCACCCTGCCCGCTCTCCTCCGCCGTTCGTATTCGACGCGTTTGTCCTACTCTATCCCCATTTTTTGCCGACGCCAGTGAGGAATGTAACAAACCGCGCCAAAAAACGAACGGGACGGCGCCCAAAAGAAGAGGTCCCGAGCGGGACCTCTATATGGTGGAGCTTATCTTGAAAGGTAGCGGACTACTTCGTACAGCGGCGCACGATCATCGCCATGCTTTACGCGTTTTCTACTGCTCGCTATTCGCAATCGCCTGGTCGATAAGCTTGTCGAGCGCTGCGCGCTGCTCAGCGGAGCTGATGGCGCCCACGATGGGCTCCCCTACGATGTTGCCATTCTGATCGATGACATACGTTGTCGGGAACGAGAACAAATTTGACGTAAACTTACCGGCCTCGCTATCCGACTTGAACCAGATGTTCTTATATGTCACGCCCTTCTTGCTCAGTACGTCCTTGGCATCTGCAATCTCGCCCTTGTTGCCATCGAGCGTAAAGGAATTGACGCCCACGACCTGGCCGCCCTTCTTGGCAAGCTCCTTATTCAGGTCCTCAAGGTCGCCCAACTCACCCACGCACGGCTTGCAAGTGGTGAACCAGAAGTTCATGACGGTGACCTTGTTCTTAGAGAACAGCTCGTCGCTGCTCACGTCGTTGCCGTCCAGGTCCTTGCCCGTAAAGCTGGGGAACTTCGTCGCCTCGCTCGAAGCATTGGCACCAGCCGTCATGCCAGCGGTCGAAGCGTCGACGCTCTCGCCTGCGCTCGGCGTGCTTCCACAGCCGGGGAACTCCTTCTCCAAGCTCTCGAGCTTGTCCTCGATTTCCTTGATCTGCTGCGCACCGGCCTTGAGCGTCTTAAGCTCATCCGCCGTAAACTCATCCTTGGCGCCGTCGATGGTCTTGAGCAAGAAATCGCCGTAATTGCTGCCGTCCTCAATCATTGTCGAGTCTTTATTTGCCGCATTGAATACCTTTTCCCACAGCGCGTTATCACTCGAAAAGATCTCGTTCTCCTTCTGCATGAGCTTCGCATACAGCTCGGCGGCCTCGTCGGCATTGGCCGGCTTCTGCGCAGTGAGTTCTGCGATCTTAGGATCGGAGCTCGCAGATTCGCTCACATTGCCACCGGGCGCCGAACATGCCACAAGGCACAAGGCCAATACCGGCACCATAAACAGGGCCGCAATCTTAGAAAGCTTCATAGTCATTCCTCCGTTTTGTCGAAGCTTGTTTACTTTTTATCGGCGGTCAAGGGAAGCTTTTCCGCCGACACATCCAGGCCATAGCGATAGCTGATGGCATCGACGGGACAGGCCCCGATGCACTTTCCGCACCGGATACATTCGGCATGATTGGGCGCGCGGACCACATCAACGTCCATCTGACAAACCCTTGAACACTTGCCGCACGAGACACATTTGCATGCGTCAACCCGAATCCCCAGTAGGGACACCCTATTCATGAGCGCATAGAATGCGCCAAGTGGACAAATCCATTTGCAGAAGGGGCGATAGAACAAAACGCTCAGCACTACCACGGCAATGAGAACGGCAAGTTTCCAGGTAAAGAGCTGCCCCAGCGCAGATCGAATGCCGGCGTTGGCAATGGCCAGCGGAATGGCGCCCTCGAGCACACCCTGTGGACAGATGTACTTACAAAAGAACGGGTCGCCCATGCCCACGTCGTTAACCACCAAGACGGGCAGCAGCACCACGGCAAACAGCAGCACGACGTACTTGATGTACGTGAGCGGCTTGAGCTTTTTCGTGGAGAACTTTTTGCCGGGAATCTTATGAAGCAGCTCCTGCAGCCAGCCAAACGGGCACAGAAAGCCGCATACAAAGCGTCCCAGCAGCACGCCGAGCAAAATGAGCGTACCGGTAACATAGTAAGAAAAGTTGAACTTGGATGAACCTACCACCGACTGGAACGACCCGATGGGGCACGCACCCGATGCCGCGGGGCACGAATAGCAATTAAGTCCAGGTACGCAGACTGTTTTTCCCGCGCCCTGATAGATGCCGCCTTTGGCAAAGTTTGGCAGGTGAATGTTGGTGACCGGCGTCGTCGCCGCCTGAATGAATCCGCGAAATCGGGCCAAAACATGCGACGCAGTGTTTTCTCTTTTATCCAATTCCGATACACTCCAAGCACAGCCTAATCGCTTTGGCCAGCACGGCATCCGCCTCGCCACGCATAACACCAAAGCACACCATGGCAATTCCGACGATCAACAAAGCGACCTGTACCACGGGCTTTACCGCTTTGAACAACCTGACCACTCCTTTCGTTACGCGACCATTGGACCATATCGACTATAAAATCCGTGTTAAGCGCGATTTGGAATGTGCAAGGAGACTGTTATGCGTATTTTGATCGTCGAAGACGAGCGAGCGCTGTGCGATGCAATCGCGCGCAGCTTGCGAAACTTGGCGTACAGCGTCGACTGCTGCCACGACGGACAGGAGGCGCTCGACCTGCTGGGCGTCGAAGTCTTTGACCTCGTGGTACTCGACCTCAACCTTCCCCGTATCGATGGCATGACCGTGCTCAGGGAACTTAGGAAAACCGACTGCGAGACCAAGGTACTGATTCTGTCCGCACGCGGCGAGGTCGCCGACAAGGTCGCCGGACTCGATGCCGGCGCCAACGATTACCTTACCAAGCCGTTTCATCTTGACGAGCTTGCGGCAAGGATCCGCAGCCTTACCCTCAGGCGCTTTGCACAAAGCGACATAGTATTAACCTGCGGAAAGCTCCGCTTTGACACCAAGGCGCGCATCGCTTCCGTGGACAGCGAGGCTTTATCTCTTACGCGCAAGGAAACGGGAATCTTGGAATACCTGATGCTTAATCAGGGGCGTCCGGTAAGTCAAGAGGAGCTTATCGAGCACGTTTGGGATAGCAGCGTGAACAGCTTTAGCAACGCAATCCGCGTTCACATCTCGTCACTCCGCAAAAAGCTACGCATCGCTTTGGGGTACGACCCGATTCGCAATCGGATTGGAGAGGGCTACGTTATGGAGGATAGCGAATGAAAAGGTTTTCGCTGCAATGGCGCATAACGATTATGACGGCACTGCTCACGTGTGCAGCATGCGTGCTGACAAACTGCCTGGTCGGCTATACGGGCATGCGCTACATGGATGCCATCGGCAGTGACATCTCGGCCCTTAGCGCAGCCGGCGTAGATGCACCTCAGGCGTTTGACCCAACGAAGGGGAGTCTCGATGACGAGGTCACGATCGTCGTAAACGACGCACAGGAGTCTTTTGGCACGACAGCCTGGTACATCACGGCTGGAGTCACACTCCTTGGCGGCGCGCTGGCATACTTTGTGAGCGGCCGTGCACTCAAACCGCTACGGGCTTTTGCAGCCCAGGTTGAGCGTGTGCAGCCTGACAACCTAAGCGAAATCAGACTCAATGAAGATGTGCCCACCGAGCTACAACGATGCAGCGCCTCTTTCAACGACATGATCACTCGTCTTGGCGAAGGATTCTCTGCACAGCGTCAGTTTACCGGCAACGCCGCACACGAGCTGCGCACCCCGCTCGCCCTTATGCAAGCACAGATTGAACTATTCATCTCCGAGCACTCCGGTTTGCAACCCGAAACAGCCGAGCTGCTCGGCCTGCTACAAGAACAAACCGAGCGCATGTCTCGAATGGCCAAGGTATTGCTTGAGATGAGTGAGCTCCGCAGCGTCCCTTGCGAGGACGATGTGGAACTTGGTCCTTTGTCCGAAGAGGTCCTCACCGACCTTGCGCCACTTGCCGAAAATAAGGGCATAGCCCTCAATTGTGCTGGAGACGCTTTAGTAATCGGGAGCGACACGCTCCTCTATCGGCTGGTGTTTAACCTGGTCGAAAATGCCATCCGTTACAGCCGCACCGGCTCGACTGTCAACGTCTCCATCTGCGACAACGACAGCCATGTGTTCCTGCGAGTCGAGGACCAGGGCCCGGGAATACCCAAGCAGTACCGTGAGAGCATCTTCCAGCCGTTCTTTCGTCTAGACAAATCCCGCAGCAGGGCATACGGCGGTGCAGGACTCGGACTAGCGCTCGTTTGGGAGATTGCAACGCTTCACGGTGGCACGGTAGAGGTCGAAGCAAGTTCTGAGAACGGGACCACCATGCTCGTAAGCCTTCCAAAACGATCCGCAGCGTTAACCGAACAGTAAAACGAAAGGGGTCCCGAGCAACAGGAGTACAATTGCTGCTATTGTTGCCAGCTGTTGGGAGATGGAAGATGGACTGCGATGGCTACCCACGCGTTCCCATGCCGTTGATGTGCACCGCCTTTGTGCCGGGGCAGATTGACGCTGCGGTTGCAGGCATTTCCGACCCCGATTCGCGCGCCATCGCCACGGCAGAAGCGCTGTACTTTCGCGGACAGGCCGCCCTCGCTGCCGAGACAGCACGCCCCTATCTTGACGCCACCGATCCCGCACTGCGCTATTCCGCATGCTTTATCTGCGGATACGCCAGTCTGTCGCTCAACCGTATCGCCGATGCCCGCCGTTGCCTTGCGGGCATCCTCGATACACCGGCCGACGAGGAATCGCCCGCCGTCCACGCCACGCATATCCTGTTCGCCTCCGCCGCGAGCGTCCTGCTGCACTTGCCTTCCCCGTATTCTGCCGAAGAGTTTTATCCACTTGCGGCGCATCTGCCCGAAGGCCTGCGCCTGTTCGCCAGTTACGTGATGGCGCATGCCCTGTACCTGCGCGGCGAATATGGCCGCAGTCTGGGCATGGCGGAAAACGCCCTGATCATGAAACAAGGGAGCTATCCGATCTCGGAACTGTTCCTGCACCTGGCAGCTTCCATGGCATGCATGAGCCTCAAGGACATCGACGCCGCAAAAACGCACTTCGGAGTTGCTTGGAACATTGCGCGTCCCGACGGCCTTATCGAGCTCATTGGCGAGCATCACGGCCTTTTACAGGGGCTTATCGAGGCATGCCTAAAAACGCAATACCCTGACGACTTCGCGCGCATCATCGAGATCACGTACCGCTTCAGCTACGGCTGGCGGCGCATCCACAACCCCGATTCGGGCGAGGACGTTGCCGACGATCTAACGACCACGGAATTCACCATGGCCATGCTCGCCTGTCGTGGGTGGACCAACGCCGAAATCGCACGCCATATGGGAGTATCGCCGGGCACCGTCAAAAACCGCCTATCCGGCGTATACGCAAAACTTGGCATCGGCACACGCGCCGAGCTGGTCGCGCATATGTTACGTTAGCGACCGGACTACCAAGCGCATCGAACGCGTTCCGGAACCCGGCGCTTCGCTCGATCAATTTGGACATTTTGACCCTTGAACGGCACTACCGCCACGGGGCGCCTTCTCGCAAAATTGGATTATTTCCACCGATACCTGCGGGATGGGAGCCAAAGATGCTTGATCGCCGTTCGTTACTTGTTGCCGGAGCGTCCTCGCTGGCGAGCATTATGTTGCCGCGCGTGCCGGGAAGCGCAAACGCCTTCATATTGCCGTTCGCCCCCGCCGAGGCATACGCCGACGAAGATGATCCCTTCAAGGTCTTGGTGCTCTCGCGCACCATGTTTGGTGTGGTCGTGGTCGACGTCGCCAACAAGAATACGCCCATCACGGGGGCCCAGGTCACGCTCACATCGCGCTATGCCGCAGGCAAGCAGCTCACCGCCACTACCGACGACGAGGGTACGGCCATCTTTGAGGTCGCCCCTCTTTCGGAAGGCTACGTGGACGAGGCAACGCTTCTCGACGCGTACGACTTTAACGGCGGCATCTCCATTAGCATGGCGGGCTACCGTGATGTCGAGATTCCCCTTGCGCGTATTCAGGGCGGCACCGCCATAACCACGCCCACGCGTCCGCTTTCCGACGGCGAGCCGTACTTTCGACAGCTCACGTTCAACGAATGGGACATCCAGTACGCCGATGCTACGTTCATGGCATTGCCGAAGGACGACACAGCAAACGAGCAGCCCGATACGCACGCCTTTACCGTGCAGGCACATCTGCCACAGGGTGGACAGGCAACGCTGCGCATCAACAAAGTGACGCCCGCCGCGGGCAGTTCACCCGAAACCGTCACGCAGATTGGCCAAGTCAAGGCCAGCGCATCGGGTTCGGACAATCTGGCGACGTTCACACTCGAAGACAAGTTCCTCGATGCAGCGTCGAGCCTTCTGGAAGAAGGATGCAAGCTGCGCTTTGTCCTCGACTACCAGGGCAAAACCTACACGCTCTCCTCCCCCATGGCCGTTGCTACCGCGCCGGCGGCAAAGGCGGAATCCGGATCGACCACTATCGTCCCCACCACCATGGACCAAGAGATCACTCCGTTTGATTTCCCCGCAGCGTTTCCCGGCATCGGCGGCAATAAGTTCACGTGTTGGATGCCCACATTTCCGATTCTCTTCGATTTCTCGTTTGCTGGATACGTGCTGTTCGGCGGAGGATACAAACCAGCCAGCTATATGAACGATTCGGGCAACCCTGATCCGGAATACTGGAAGAAATCGCCGCGCGAGTCGGGCGCCAAGCAGGCAAACCGCTACCTCGACGAGATGGAGGGGAAGTGGAATCAGTACAAAAGTATGAGTGCCGGTTCGGGCACCGATTCAAGAAACACCAAGCTCCTTCGCCACCATTGCACGCCGCTGTTCACGATGGATATCGCCACGCAGCTGTACGGCTCGCTCGCCTACGATTGGGTGGGCAAAACCTGGGGTAACAACAACGACCCCGCATACGGCAATATTAAGGCGCTCTTTCAAGTAAGAACCGACCTCAATTGGACCGAGCAGTTTACCCTAGGACCGGTGCCGTTTTTCCTAAACGTCAACCCCTGGGTGCTGGCGAAGCTGGCGCTCGCCGTGGGTGCCCACACGCACGGCAGCGGCGCGGCGTTTTTCAAGAACATTTCGCTCGACTATTCCAACACGTCGGGCTCGTTCACCATCCAGATCGGGCTTGCCGTCACCTTTGGCGCCGGTGTTGCAGGCGTCGCTTCGTCTGCCGTGCGCGGCGCCGCATCCCTCACGCTGTTCATTGGGTACGAGAAGACAGATGGACACCAGCTTCCGCGACTGCGCGTAGGTGCAGACGTCGATGTCGATGTGATACTCCAGTTCGTAATGTTCAAGTGGACCACCAAGGCTTGGTCGGGGTCGTGGCCCACACTCATCGATTCGTGGAATATGTCGGTGAACAATGGCGACCAGTATGTGCTCCAGCGCTCTGAGCTCGCATTGGGTGGAGATACGCCTTATACGCTGGATGCCCGCTTCGGCTCGGCCGGCAACATTGAGGCGGGCGGCGTGCCGCAATTTATCGCATCGGCCACCATCGTCACCAACGCCGAGCTGCTCGCACGCGCCGAGGTTAAAGCCACTGCAAGGAATGTCGCGCCTACCGTACGCGATTGGGACCGGTCGGTCACGCGCATTGAGCTCGAGGCGGATGTAGAAAGCGACGACACGGGACAGATCGAGCACTTCGTCCACGCACTGATGGAAAACGACGAAAACGCCGCGCCGATGTATGAGTACACCTACATCGGTCAGGCAACGAACGCCGTTGCGGACCCCAACGCCAATTCTGCCGGCGTGTCGGAGGACGAGCGTGGCGGCATCAAACCCTCGAGCGACAACGTGCTGTTTGCTGGCGTGCTCAGCGAAGCCCACATGAAGCTGGCGATGATCGCCGGCGTGGAGTGCTTGTTCCGTATCGCTTCGGTGCGCTACGGCGACAATGGTCGCTCGCGCCTGGTGGTGCACACAAAGACAAACGGCACGTGGTCCGCCCCCACGCCCGTGGACTTTCCCCTTGGGTTTGGCGAGGGCGACGTGGAGCGCGACAGCATATACGATTACGACTTCGACGTAGTGGAATATACGGACGGAAGAGGAAACCAGGACGCCTACGTGCTGCTGGTCTCGGGCGAGCGCCCCGCCGGCGACGACACCCTTTTCGATATGGCAAGCACAGCCGGCATACTGTCCGTTGTGCGCCTGCGCATAAGCAACGGCGGAGTTCGCGTGGTGTCGCATACGTCATGGCGCAGCATTTCGCGCGGCCGCCTGCAAGAGGATGGCTACCATTGTCTGCAGTGCCCGCGTATCACGGTGGGCAAGACGCTGGTCGACGGGCGTCTGTCGGGCGCCTACCTCCACCGCCGCGGAATCACCGCAGAAAAGGCGCTCGGCAGCGAGGCTGAGGTTGTGCTGGAGTGCTTTACCCTGTGGTCGGACGTTTCGGGCGATAGCCTGACGTTCCGCCAAGTTCTCCGCTTTCCGCAAGCACCGTCGAGTATCGAGCTGGGTGAGCCCGAGAATATCAACGGCAAAATGGTGGTGCCCGTTGCATACGAGACCGCAAACGGTTGCGGCTGTGCATCGTACGCCGTGATCGGCCAGTCTATCGCGGGCTGGGGCGTTATGCCGCCGGACGCCGCGGTGCCCCGTGCGGTGCCATGGCCGCAGCACACGGGCTTTTTGGCCACCGTCAACGAACAACTGCAGCATATTACTTGGACGCGAGGCGCATCGGCATTTGCAACGCAGCCCGTGGGTGCCGCAGGCTGTGGCCCGGCATCGTTTAGCGTAAGCAACAACGGCAGGTGCGTGCTCTATGTAGAGAACACCGATGGCAAGGTGGGACAAACCTACGACGAAGAAGGCAACCCGGTAGCAGTGATGGGTAAGCACTTCCGCATCTTCGCCAGCACCTTGGCAGGCGATCTGTTCACGGAGCCGTTCGTGATGTGCGAGCTGGACCATCCCGTCGATCAGATAACGACATTTTTGACGTCGGGAGGCATGCTCTCCGCGCTCGCCACGCACATTGTGAGCGCGGAGAAGAGCGAGGCAGAGCTACACGGCATCGAAGTGCCCTTGGTGGCGTGTGCCACTCCGACGGGCGCCGTTGCTACCTCGGGCGCGGTGGTGCCCGGAGCAGCAGGCGAATCCTTCATGGTCACGGTGCGAAACGACGGCAACACCTTGCTGACCGCCGGCACGATCGATCTGTACCGAGAGGGCTCCAGCCAGCCGTTCTCCAGCGCATCCATCGGATTCGGAGTGAAAGCACGCATGGCTTCAATCTACGATCCAGAGCTTGCCGAGGACGCTTCGGCCAACGACATGGCACACGTGAAGTACGCGCTCGAGACGCTGGGCGCACGTTTTGCAACGCACCCGCTGGTAGCCGACAACGGCAACGCCGTGCTGGCACCGGGTTGCACGGCACAGTTCCGTATGAGCTTCGCCATCCCCGAGAGTTGGAGCGACGAAGTGGGCAAACGCGTAACGCTGTATGCGAAGGCGCGTAATCTGGTGGCGCTCGATCCCGTAACGCTCGAGGAAATTCGACCGGGCGCAAACTCGGCGCTGGGTGCCGTACTGCACGAGCTTCATGTGCCCGACGCGGCATGCGAACGCTCAGAAGTTCAGGTCGGCGTATGCGACAGCGCGGATACGACAGGACTTCACGACGCCCCGATGACGGCGGACGGCAGTGGCGGCTCGAGTGGCGGCGGTACTGACAAGGGCGGCGGCTCCGGCGGAAGCAGCTCAGGTGGCGGCAGTGGCTCTGGCAGCGGCAAGGATCACGGCAATAACAAGCGCTCCGGAAAAGCGGGCGCGCTTGCGGGCACGGGCGATGCCAACGCTCCCCTAACCGCAGCCGCAGCAGCACTCGCCGCGGCTGGCGCCGGCCTCGTCGCCTACAGCACCCGCCGCACGGCGCTCGAAACCGACACCGCCAATGAGGCCAATTCGGATAGACCTCGCTAGCCCCTAGTTACTTTTGTGAGAGACGCCGACTCGGCTCATCGAACATCAAAAAGGGCTGGTTCTGGATACCCAGAGCCGGCCCATTACGCATTAGATATCGTCAGTGGAGTCGAGTTCTGTCTCGAGCTTGGCACGGCGTCTTTTCGCCGTGAAAAACGTTGCGCACAGGGCAGCAAACGTGGCCGCGGAAATCGTCGCACCGCAGAACACGCCCGTGGCCAGGTTCGCCAACCAAAAGACGCTTTCGAGCGGTACGATCTGCGCCTCAGCGATACAGCGCATTGCGGCAATAACAAGCGCGAACGCGGCGCCGCTAAGACCGCTGACAAGCAGGAAATATCCAACAGGAAGATGCTCGGTTTGCCCAAAACGATTGGTATCGACATAGCCCTTCCGCGTTTGCAGTCCTGCGCAAATCAACATCACGAGAACGAGCCACAAATACATGGCCGCCTCAAACGGCGTTGCAAAGCCATGCGGCATTTCACTGGCGTCGCTGTGAACCCACGCAACCTGTCGAGCTATAAACTGGTAGAAAAAGATCATCAACATGCCAAACGAAAGCAGCACGAAACCAATCTTGTAGATCTTCGCGCTCTCAGCCTCCAGGCGCTCATCCTTTGGACCGGCATATTCACGCCACTTTTGCACGAGTTTTAAATCTTCAAATTTCATAGCGAACTCCTAAAGAGCGTCAGGGCCGACGTCGCTCTCGTCTTCCCAAAACAAGTCGTTCAACGTAACGCGTAGCGCTTTACAGATTGCCACGCACAAATTGAGCGTGGGGTTGTAGCCGCCCGCCTCGATCAGGCCGATGGTCTGGCGCGTAACGCCCACGGCCTCGGCCAAGTCAGCTTGCGAAAGGCCAACCGCCGCGCGCGCCGCCTTCATGCGTAGGTTCTTTTTGCCCGGCATGGAGTTCCTTTCGTAGTAATGGACAGATATCCGTTGCAATATGACACATATATATTGCATCTATCAGCCAATGTCAACTATATCTGTCATTACGGAAACCATATCCGCCATCGCTATGCGGACATAGCAATTTCGATTCGCTATTCAAACTTACTCGGAAAGAGCCGACTCGGTTTTGTCCGAGTAAGCTCTTTTCAGCCTAAGCTCGAACGATTGTTCGATGGATTTCGTGTTGGGTGGAATCGTCTGTGGGCTGGGCTATGCTACCTTGACTATCTATATGACTTAAACGCAGCAAAGGAGCACCGAGAGAGCGAGTATGGCAAAAAACACCGCAAACTATGGTAACGACAGTATCCGCCAGCTCAAGGACGAGGAGCGCGTACGCCTGCGCCCCGCCGTTATCTTTGGCTCGGACGGACTCGACGGCTGCGCGCATGCTGCCTTCGAGATCCTGTCCAACGCCGTTGACGAGGCGCGCCAGGGCTACGGCAAGCTCATCACCCTTACCGCCTTTCGCGATGGCTCTATCCAGGTAGAGGACAATGGCCGCGGCTGCCCGCTCGACTGGAACCCCTCCGAGAAGCGCTTTAACTGGGAGCTCGTCTTTTGCGAGCTCTACGCCGGCGGCAAATACAACAACAACCAGGGCGGCGACTACGACTTCTCGCTCGGTACCAACGGCCTAGGCTCGTGCGCGACCCAGTACGCCTCCGAATACATGGACGTCACGGTTTGGCGCGACGGCAACAAGTACTCCCTGCACTTTAAGAAAGGCAAGGTGGTCGGCGCCAAAAAGAAGGCACTCGAGATTGAGCCCAGCAATGAGGACCGTACCGGCACCACCATCAAGTGGCGTCCCGATCTTGAGGTCTTTACCTCGATCAGCATTCCCCACGAGTGGTATCGCGAGACCATGCGCCGCCAGGCCGTGGTCAACGCCAACGTGACCTTCCGTCTGCGCATCGAGGGCGACGATGGCGAGTTTTCCGAAGAGGACTTTTGCTACCCCAAGGGCATCGAGGACTATGTGCTCGAGAAGGTCGGTGCCGACTACCTCACCGAGCCTTTCTTTATCGAGGCCGACCGCCGCGGTCGCGACCGCGAGGACCTGCCCGACTACAACGTGAAGATTACCGCATGCATGTGCTTCTCGCGCACCTTCATGATGCAGGAGTACTACCACAACTCGTCATGGCTCGAGAACGGCGGTTCGCCCGAGAAGGCCGCCCGCAGCGCTCTGACCAGTGCCATCGATGCTTACATTAAGCAACAGGGCAAGTACAACAAAAACGAGAGCGGCATCAAATGGCAGGACGTCCAGGACTGCCTGGTGCTGGTGACCAACTGTTTCTCCACCCAAACGTCCTACGAAAACCAGACCAAGAAGGCCATCAATAACCGCTTTATCCAGCAGGCTATGACGGCCTTCTTTAAGGAGCGCCTTTCGACCTACTTGATCGAGAACAAAGACGCCGCCAACAAGATCATGGAGCAGGTGCTCATCAACAAGCGCTCGCGCGAGAACGCCGAAAAGACGCGCCAGAGCATCAAGACCAACCTGCAGCAGAAGACCGACATGGCCAACCGCGTGCAGAAGTTCATCGACTGCCGCTCCAAGGACAAGAGCCGCCGCGAGATCTACATCGTAGAGGGCGACTCGGCAGCAGGTGCCATTCGCACCTCGCGCGATGCCGAGTTCCAGGGTGTTATGCCCGTCCGCGGCAAGATCCTCAACTGCTTGAAGGAGGACTATCCGCGCATCTTTAAGTCCGACATCATCATGGACCTCATGCGCGTGCTGGGCTGCGGCGTGGAGATCAAAGACAAGCGTATCAAGAACCTGGGCGCCTTTGACCTGGACAACCTCAACTGGAACAAAGTCATCATCTGTACGGACGCCGACGTCGACGGTTATCACATCCGTACGCTCGTGCTCACCATGCTCTACCGCCTGGTGCCCACGCTTATCGACGAGGGTTACGTGTATATCGCCGAATCGCCGCTCTACGAGATCAACTGCAAAGAGAAGACCTACTTTGCCTACACCGAGCTCGAGAAGAACGGCATCCTCAAGGAGATTGGCGACCAGAAGTGCTCCATCAACCGCTCCAAGGGTCTTGGTGAGAACGATCCGGACATGATGTGGCTCACCACCATGAACCCCGAGACGCGTCGTCTGATCAAGGTGGAGCCCGAGGACGTCACCAAGATGGAAACCATGTTCAACCTGTTGCTGGGCAACGACGAGGCGGGCCGCAAGCGCCATATCTCGGAGCACGGCAAGGAATACCTGGACCAGTTGGACCTGCAGTAGCAGCAAATCGATAACGACGGCCCTTAAGAAGTTCAAGAGGATATCGTGGCAAAGAAGAAGACGAAGAACCAGCCAAAGAAAAAGCAGGTCAACGCCGAGAACGTCATCGGCCTGCACTCCGAGGTCACCGACCAGCCGATCACGCAGACGCTCGAGGTCAACTATATGCCCTACGCCATGAGCGTCAACGTCTCGCGTGCGTTCCCCGAGATCGACGGCTTTAAGCCCTCGCACCGCAAGCTGCTCTACACCATGTACAAGATGGGTCTGCTCAAGGGCGAGCGCCAGAAGAGCGCCAACATCGTGGGCCAGACCATGAAGCTCAACCCGCACGGCGACGCCGCGATCTACGAGACGATGGTGCGCCTGGCGACGGGCAACGAAGCGCTACTCGCGCCGTTCGTTGAGTCGAAGGGCAACTTTGGCAAGTATTATTCGGGCGACCTGAGCTACGCCGCCTCGCGTTACACCGAGGCCAAGCTCTCCCCCATCAGCGCCGAGATCTTCAAGGACATCGACAAGGACCCGGTCGACTTCGTCGACAGTTACGACGGCGCCATGAAGGAGCCGCGCCTGCTGCCCACCACGTTCCCCAACATCCTTGTCTCGGCCAATAAGGGCATCGGCGTCGCCATGGCGTCTGACATCTGTGGTTTCAACCTCAACGAGGTCTGCACCGCCACCATGCACTACCTGCAGGATCCCGACTGCGATCTGCTCGAGTACATGCCCATGCCCGACTTCTCGACCGGCGGCGAGATCATCTACCGCCGCGAGGAGATGGAGAAGATCGTCGAGACCGGCCTGGGCAGCTTCCAGATTCGCTCCCGCTGGCGCTGGATTCCCGAAGAGCGCATCATCGAGGTCTACGAGATTCCCTACACCACCAAGACCGATGTCATCATCGAGCGCATCGTCAAGCTCTCCAAAGAGGGCAAGGTCAAGGAGATCGCTGACATCCGCGACGAAACCGACCTCTCGGGCTTGCGCATCGCCATCGACCTTAAGCGCGGTGTCGACCCCGACAAGCTCATGGCCAAGCTCTATCGCTCGACCACGCTGCAGGATTCGTTCTCGTGCAACTTCAACGTGCTGGTCGATGGTTACCCTCGCGTTATGGGCGTGCGCCAGATCCTGCACGAGTGGGTCAAGTGGCGCATTCAGTCCACGCGCCGCCGCATTAACTTTGACCTGGGCAAAAAGTCCGAGCGCCTGCACCTGCTGCACGGCCTCGAGGCCATCTTGCTCGACATCGACAAGGCCATCGCCATCATCCGCGGCACCAAACTCGAGGCCGAGGTCGTACCCAACCTTATGAAGGGTTTCGATATCGACGAGACCCAGGCCGAGTTTGTTGCCGAGCTCAAGCTCCGCAACATCAACGAGGAGTACATCCTCAACCGCACCAAGGACATCGCTAAGCTCGAGGGCGAGATTGCCGAGCTTGAGGAGATTCTCTCGAGCGAGGAGAACATCAAGAAGGTCATCAGCGACGAGCTGGCCGCGGTCAACAAGAAATATGTGATGCCGCGCCGCACGGGTAGGATCGAGCCCCATGAGGTTATCGAGGTAAGCTTGGAGCCCGAGGTCGAGGAGTACCCGGTCACCATCATGCTCTCGCGCGAGGGCTACCTTAAGAAGATGACGGACCGCGTGCTCAAGAAGGCGACCACGCTTAAGTACAAGGACGGCGACAAACCCTTTATCGAGTTCCCGTCCTCCAACACCCACGAGCTGCTGGTCTTTACCAGCAAGAGCCAGGTGTACAAGTGCAAGGTTGCGGCGTTTGAGGATACCAAGTCGGCACAGCTGGGCTCATACCTGCCGACTGACCTTGAGATGGAACCCGACGAGAGTGTCATCTGGGTCATCGACCCCGAGGACTACAAGGCCGACGTGCTGTTCGTCTTTGAGAACGGCCGCGTGGTGCGCGTCGCACTTGCCGGATACGTCACCAAGACCAACCGCAAGCGCCTTAAGAACGCCATCTACGGTGGCAGCAAGCTGCTGTATGCCCAGGTGCTCAAGGAAGATCGCGACATCGCGCTGGTCTCGAGCGACTACCGCCTGATGAATTTCAACACGTCGCTGCTCAAGACCAAGACGACCACCAACACGCAGGGCGTCCAGGCCTTTACGGCCAAGAAGGGCCGCTCGGTCACCACCGTCGGCACGACCGAGGAGATTCTTGGCGCCGGCGTCTCGGCCGAGAAGTTCACCGCGCAGAGTCTGCCCTCCGCCGGTGCCCTCATGAAAGAAAACGACATGCCGAGTTTGTTTGACTAGGACGACGGCAGAACCGCCATAAGCTCTCAAAACGGCGGGGCCCGGAGCGCAGCAACATCGCGCTCCGGGCCCCGCTCGTTGCAACGTAGTCGGAATAATAGAACTCCCCGTTTTTCACTCCTGCAATCCCACGGCACAAGGCATGTTAAGCCATTAGCAAAACTTGCAAAAATTAGCAAAACTTGCAAAAATTAGCAAAACTTGCAAAGGAGCCACCATGGAGTACAGCAAGAACCCCTTTACCCCGACGTTCGGAAGCGTCCCTCCCTTTCTAGCGGGTCGCGAGCATATTCTGCGTGACATCAACCGTGGCTTTATCAACGGCCCGGGAGATCCCAACCTGTCGACCATTTTTACGGGCGCAAGGGGAACGGGCAAGACGGCGCTTCTCTCGCTCCTTTCAGAAACGGCGCTTGAACACGGCTGGATCGCAGCAAATGTCTCCGCCATGCCAGGCATGCTCGAAGATATTATCGAGCGAACCAAAGAAGCCGCAGATAGCTACCTCTCACAGCCTCACGCGCGCATAAACGGTGTTCAAATTGGCCCAGTGGGCATCGATTGGACATATGCTCAAGAGGCTCAGGGCAACTGGCGCACGCGCATGAATGGCATCTTTAAGCAACTCGAAAAACATGACATCGGACTTCTCATCACCATCGATGAAGTCACCGTCGATCTCGAAGAAATGCTTCAATTTGCCTCTGTTTACCAGCACTTTGTACGCGAAGGTAAAAAAGTTGCCCTACTCATGGCAGGACTGCCCTACAAAGTATCGGCGTTGCTGCGTAACGATTCCGTCTCGTTCCTCAGGCGTTCCCAATATCATCAGTTGGGACGAATCACTGACGTTGAAATTGCAAACGCATTCCGCAAAACCGTTGAGGCCGGAGGCCGCTCAATCACGCCAGAAGCGCTCGAGGATGCCGTGAAGGCCGTCGACGGATTTCCCTATATGATGCAGCTCGTCGGATATCGCACATGGGATGTTTCGGAGAACTCGCCCAAAATCAGTGCACCTGATGTACAGCAGGGCTCTCTGCTTGCCCGCATGGAGCTGCGCGATCGAATTCTCGAAACGACCTATCGGGAGCTTTCCGATAAAGACATTGAGTTTTTGCTCGCGATGCTGCCCGATTCTGGCCCCAGCAGGGTCTCGGAGATAGCCAAACGCATGGGCGTCGCCAGCAACTACGCAAGCCAATACAAACGCCGCCTCCTGGAGGACGGCGTCATTGGAGAGCGCGGGCGTGGTCTCGTTGGCTTTGACATTCCCGCGTTCAGGGAATTCTTGAACGAGAAGGCGTTTTAGCACGCCGGAATTGTCCGCGGAAGCATCAACGCATGGCAATCAGCATTCCTCTTGGTAAGGATAGCAAGCATTTTCCACCAACACCGATTGCCATGCGTTCTTCTTGCCCTTAGGCGAGCTTGCGAGCGAGTTCTCGCACCTCTTCCAACTTGGGCGACGACACCATGCTGTCGCGCTCGGTCATACCGCTGATGGTGACAATGCCCTGGTCCTCCCACTTGCAGTATGCGCAGGTTGACTTGTACATGGCGATCGCCGCGTCATAGACACCCTCGCTGTGACTATCGAGCAAAAGAGCCGTCTTGGTGAACGGAAATCCCGTGGCACCGAAGGCGTACAGGCGGTCAATGGCGGCTTTCTCCTGCGCAGTGATATCAAACCAGTAGATGGGCGAAGCGAAGACAACCATGTCGGCGGCTTTCAGCGACTCGATCACGTTGGCCATGTCATCCTTCTGCACGCAAGTGCCCTCGTGGGCGAAGCAATACTGACACCCCAGGCAACCAGCGATTTTCTTACTGGCAACACGGACGACCTCGACCGTATTGCCGCCCTCACGCGCGGCCTCGGCAAACGCCTCGACCATGGTGTCGGTATTGGCGCCCTTGCGCGGGCTGCCACTCAACACAACGATATTCATAGAAATCTCCCTCCTTCATGCCGCAGGCGCGCGGCACACATTTCGTTGTAACCAAAACGGATGGAGCTATTCAGTCGTCTGTAGATCGCATCTCTCGTTCGTGTTCTCTAGACACAATCTCATTGCCTGATAACTCCTCGGCCACCTTGATTCTCTCTCCGAGAATTGAACAGCAAATCGTTGCTCGCAAAGTATCGACTGTGGGAAAATTAGCTTGAGCTTTCTCCCTGCTCGCGTAAGCGTTCGCGTGAAAGAGCCTAGCCGCATCGGCCAGGCGCAATTTAGATCCACGGAAACCGGCCTACGAACAAGGAGCGTCTTATGTATGGACAGCATGTTGCACCGCAGACCCATAGCAAACGGACTGGCCTGTCTATCCGCGACGTCAAGCGTCATGCAGACGCCAGAATCGCCGCCTTCGGAGTAAGCATTCTTGTGGCAGGACTGCTTTTGCTACCCTGCGCAGCACTGGCGACTGAAATGCCCGAAACTGATGCTGTAACGCCCATTACCCGCAGCGAAGCCGACACGGAAGGCAATTTCACAGCTACCACCGTTGTCGACCATAACTATGACCTGGAGTTCCCTCCTGCCTTCATGTTGGTCCAGAATGAGGCGTTTGTATACGATTTCCCCGACAAACCCGAGGACTTCATCTACGGGCTTAACGACACCGTCCATCTCTTCAAGATCGACACCGATACCGAAGGCCTTATAAAAACCGAGAACCCCAAAGAGGCCAGCGTCTCTATTGCCCTGACCATGATCGACAATCACGTTAGAGCAACCGTAGTCTTTACAGGCGGCTACGCCGACGACCAAATCCCTTACAGGCTGAACCTCATCAGCTCAACCCACCTTGGCACACACGTTGACCGCGACTTCGACAGCGGGCAGGGGATTATGCACGAGACGCGGCACGATTACTACATCCGCTACGTCTTCGACAGTGACGTGCACTTGATTGCAACCGACGTGACCGATCCCGAGCCGAGCCCTGACGTTAAGCCGAACCCAGAGGTAAAACCCGAACCGGAAACCAAGCCCGAGCCCACACCGCAGCCCAAGGCAGAAAAGCCCGCGGCAAATCCCGTTTCCACCAAGGCAGTAGCGACGGTTAAACCAGCCGGGACCACCCTACCCGCGACGGGCGACAACGGTGCGATGGCTGTCGCCCTGAGTGTTGCCGGTGGCGCAGCTGCAGCAGTTGGTATTTCCGCAACAAGGCGTCGCAACCGCTAGCTAAAACAAATACGCCATTCACACAGACAGAATGTGGTGCGCGGATGATTGGGCGTCCGCAGGCTGGGTGAAGCCATAACAACACTTCGCACATCGAGCAGTTTGAGCCAGCGTGCGCATGTCAGCGCCATACCGGGAAGGGAGGGCCTTCTTGTGGGGCGGACAACCCCATTGCAGTCTCCTTCCGCTCTAATCCTGCGGGAACGACATCAGCCGTAGGAGAATCGCTATCGTACTCGTAGCGGTTCTCCGCCCCCTAAGCAGCGTGTCCGCTACGAAACAACCGTCTTGTAATAAGCGCCGAAGTCTGCGAGCGAGTCCATGATGGGCATCATCTGGCGGCCGAGCTCGGTGAGGCCATACTCAACGCGGGGAGGATTCTCGCCATAGTCATGGCGAAAGACCAGCCCATCATCCTCCATCTGTCGCAGGCTGTCGGTAAGCACCTTCTGAGAGATCCCCTCAAGGTCGCGGCGCAACTCGTTGAAACGCCAGGGGCGTACGCGCAAGTTACGGATAATGAGCAACTTCCACTTGCCGCCAATGAGCGCTACCGCCGTTGCGACCGGACACTCCGGAAGCTCCTCTTTCGCCATCACGGGAGACTCAACCTCCTTGACCATACCGGTTTCACAAAAAGTACGCAGTTACAAATATGTGCGTACTCGTATTTGCATGCGCCTTCGCGTTGAATATAACTCACGCAGGAGATGCCTGCAAGGTAAATCAACCCAAAGAGAGGACCCATTATGGCCAATTATGCAAAGACCCACATCGGTAATGAGAGCCGTGTCGAGCTGCACGAAGTGCTCGGGCTTACCGGGGCAGAGGTGAGTGTCAACAATCTTCCCGCCGGCGCTGGCGTTCCATTCGTCCACGCACACAAGGAAAACGAGGAAATCTATGGCGTGCTCGAAGGCGCTGGCTCGGTCACGATCGACGGTGAGGAAATCGAGCTTGCAGCCGGCGACTGGCTGCGCATTTCCCCCGCCGCACACCGTCAGTTCCGCGCCGCATCCGACTCGGGCATCACATACGTCTGCATCCAGGTCAAGCAGGGATCCCTTGATGCCTTCACGGCCGACGACGCTATCATGTTCTAATTCGCGATCGGTGTGCAAGGGGCCGATACCGCCCGCATGCCCCCTTCGGAATAGGCGCTGAGCAGCTCCTGGGCGTGGGCGAACTCGGGCCCTCGCCTCCAACCGAGCAGGCGGTTGACCGCGAGATTTCCTTGGACGTTGTGAACGAAGAGCAGATAAGCGTCCTCGCGCGAAAGCCCGGTCTCCTCCATGATCGAGGGAACCATCTGCTCGGCGCCGCGCTCGACGACGCGCTGCGCCACCCGGGCGTACGCGTCGTCATCCGAGTAGAGCAGATAATAGTCATCGTTTGCCGGTGGGCGCTGGCAGAGGGCCCCCGCCCCCGTTCCCTCGAGTGGGGGCGCCGCTGCCAGGGCCTCGTCGATAAGTGCGTCGAGCAGTGCGAACTTGTCCTCGTAGTGCAAATAGAACGTGCCGCGGTTGATATCGGCGCAGCGGCAAATATCCGCCACCGTCATCTTCGCGAAGCCGACCTCGGTCAGCAGCGCAAAGAACGCCTCCCGTATAACCGAGAGCGTGTAGCGTCGGCGACGATCGATCTTCCCCGATTCCATGGCCCCTCCAATTGCAGCGCTCAACAATATCCAGAAGCCGCTCGTTTATCGACAGCAGCTCGAAACTGTTCATTGCTCTGACGCAAATCAACATTGATACTTTTTATAGACACCTGTTCATTGTAGTTGAAAGAGAGTATCAAGTGACTCTATACGAGCGGCTCGTTATCGAACTCACCAACCAATCGTTTTCCCATCAGGCCGCCTACCGCACCGGCGGCACGCCCTATGAGCTGAGTGCCCGCGAGCCCGAGCCCTACGACCAGCAAATCGAAACGTTTGCCCGCATGATCGATGAAGCCGATTGCGTGCTTGTAGGCGGGGCCTCCGGGCTCTCCGCGGCGGGCGGCGGCGACTTCTACTACGAGGACAACGCGACCTATCGCAGGCATTTCGGCAAATTCGCCGAGCGCTACGGTTTCAGGGGCGCTTTTGAAGGGTCGTCCTACCGCTGGCCCACCGCCGAGTCGCGCTGGGGATACCTCGCCACCTTCCTCGACACCACGCTCAACGCCCCGTTGCGCGAGCCCTACAAAGATCTCGACGCCATTCTTACCGAGAAAGACTTCTTCGTTCTCACCACCAACCAGGACACGCAGTTCATGAAAATCTACCCTTGGGAGAAGGTGGCAGAGATCCAGGGCGACCACCGCTTCTTCCAGTGCTCCCGTTGCTGTACCGACGAGGTATGGGACGCCATCGAGCCGGTCTCTCGTATGGTAGAGGCCATGGGAGACGGCCTAGAGGCTCCGACAGAACTCGTGCCACGCTGCCCGCACTGCGGGGCAGAGGCGTTCCCTTGGGTTCGCGGCTACGGCAACTTCCTGCAGGGCGAGCTCTACGAGGAGCAGTACCGCAAGGTGTCCGACTGGCTCGACGCGCACGCGCGGAAGAAGATTCTCTTCCTTGAGCTGGGCGTGGGCCGCATGACACCCGCGTTTATCCAGGAGCCGTTCTGGGCCCTCACAGCGCAGTTGCCACAGGCTAGTTACATCGCCGTGAACAACAGGGCGCAGTTTCTCCCCCGTGCGATCGAGGATCGGGGACTCGCCGTTCGCGCCGATATCGCCGACGTGCTCGCCGACGTGCGCAAGACGCTGGGTAGGTAGCGCATGGAAACGGTAAAAGCGGTTCGTATCGGCCAGGCACTTGCCGAGGCGGATCTTGTCATCATCGGCGCCAGCAACGGGCTCGACATGGCGGAGGGGCTCAATCTCTTCTGCGCCGACGCCCATTTCCGAGAGGCGTACGGGGACCTCGCTCAGGCCGACGGCATCGGCTGCATACTGCAGGGGCTCGCCTCTCCAGATGCAAACGTACGACGCCGATGGGCCGAGCGGTTCCATCAAAAGGAGTATGTCGAGTATGAGCCCAGCCCGCTCATGAACAGGCTGCGGCATCTTACGGAGCACGCTGACACCTTCGTGATCACGTGCAATATCGACGGACACTTCGCACGTGCAGGGTTCAACGAGAACAGCGTGCTCGAAACGGAGGGGAGCATACGCACGTCGATTGACGAGCGGCGTCTCGCCCATCCAGATACCCTCGCCATGGCACAGCTCGAAGAGCTCGCACACCTTGTGCAAGCCCATCACAACCACAAGGTTGCCATCCTCGAACTTGGTGTGGGACTGCGCAACGGCGTCATAAAGCGCATGCTCGCTCAGGTCGCGAACGTCTGCGAACACGCCACCTACATCGTGTTCAACTACAGCCAGGCCATGGCGCCCGATGCATCGTGCGAGACGATTCTCGTTGACGGCGATATGACCCCGGCTTTCGAGGAGATTGCCCAATGCCGTCTCTAGAGAGGGAAGCGCGTAGGCTTCGAAGCCTTATCGACGATGCCGATGCCATCATCGTCGGCATCGGCTCGGGCATGTCGAGCGCCGCCGGGTTCAACCATTACAACTGCGCAGGCATGGCGCGCGCCGGAATGACGGACTGGCAGCGGGCCTTTGGCTTCAAGAGCCTTTTCGACGGCTTCTACCACCTCTACCCCAGCCTCGAGCAGCAATGGGCCTACTACGCGCGATACATCGATTTCATGCTGCGCAAGCCTGCCTCGCAACCCTATCTCGACCTGCGGTCCCTCATCAGCCATAAGGATTACTTCATCCTGAGCACCAATGTGGACACCCAGGTCGAAAAGACGTTTCCCGCCGAGAGGATCTGCAACTACCAGGGAAGCTTCGCGCACCTTCAGTGCAAGCAACCATGCTGCGACGAGATCTTCGATGCGAGTCCCTACGTCGAGCGCATGCTCGCAGGCATGGCGGGGTTCGAGATCCGCAGCGAGGATGTCCCCCGATGCCCGCACTGCGGTTGGCAGCTTGTGCCGTGGGTGCGCGACGACACGTTTTTGCAGGGCACGGCATGGCGCGAGGGCCTCGAACGATATGAGCACTTCGTGCGCGAGCGCGGTAGTAGCCGCGTGCTGTTGCTGGAGCTCGGCGTGGGCGAGATGACCCCCGGCATCATCACACTCCCGTTCTGGAGCATGACCGCAAAGCTGACGGATGCGCACCTGTTAAGCGTAAACATCTCGGGCGACTCGGCTCCGCTGCAGCTTGGAAGCAAGGCAGAGGCAATCCAGGCCGATTTGGGCGCCCTGCTCTCGGCGGCGCGGACGGCGAAGGTATTTAAGCCTCCTTGTCAGTCGCTTTAAGGTATTGCTCGTCGTCCACGGGCTCCAACCACTCGTTGGAGGCCTCCTCGCCCGGAACCTCCACCGCGAGATGGGAGAACCAGCTGTCGGGCGCCGCACCGTGCCAGTGCCTTACGCCTGCGGGAATATTTACTACATCGCCGGGGCACAGCTCCTGTGCCGGTTTGCCCCATTCCTGGTAAAACCCTCGGCCAGCCACGCAGACGAGGATCTGCCCGCCGCCGCTTTTGGCGTGATGCGTGTGCCAGTTGTTGCGGCAGCCGGGCTCAAACGTAACGTTGTAAATGCCGACCTGGTCGGTGGAAAGGGGCGCGAGGTAGCTTTGCCCGATAAAGTACTTCGCAAATGCGTCGTTGGGGGCGCCGATAGGAAAAGCCATCTCGTTTTGGTGCTGCGCCTTTGCGTCGGCAGCGTCTTCGTCCGCCCAGACCTCCTTCGCCATGCGAAAGGCCGCCCACGCCTTGGGCCATCCCGCATAAAACGCCGCATGCGTAAGGATTTCCGCTATCTCAGTCCTGGTCACGCCGTTGTTCTTTGCGGACATCAGATGATATTGGAACGAAGAGTCCGTCAGCCCCTGCGCCATCAGGGCCACAACCGTCACCACGCTGCGGTCTCGAAGGGAAAGCCTGTCTTCTCGGCTCCATACCTCGCCGAACAGCACGTCATCATTGAGCTGTGCAAATTTGGGGGCAAAATCCCCCAGGGCATCTCTGCCCGCCGTCTGCTTGATCGTCATGTTTGATTCCTCCTGTCGATGGTATTAGGCACAAATCTGTTTCCGTGCGGCCAAGCTGCCCGCCTAGATTCCCATGCCCATTCGTCGCGCCTGCTCAAGGGCGGGGTGGCCGGCGATTACGGAACACCCCTTGCGCTCCCAATTTATATTGACGAGAATGAAGGTAATACCTAAACCTGACTTTAGGTCAAGGAATGAATTCGAGATTTATCCGGAGGGACCATGTACACAATCGGACAGGTGGCGGAGATGTTCGGTCTGCCCGTTTCCACGCTGCGGTATTACGACAAGCAGGGGCTGTTCCCGGGGCTGGAGCGGACGTCCGGCATTCGCCGATTCGGCGATACGGAACTCGAGGCGCTTCGGGTCATCGAATGCCTGAAGAAGGCCGGAATGGAAATCAAAGACATCCGACTGTTCATGGAATGGTGCGCGGAGGGCCCATCGACATATCCCAAGCGCAAGGCCATGTTCGAGGAACGAAAGGCCCACATGGAGTCGGAGATCGCAAACATGAACCGTGCGCTGGACATGTTGAAGTTCAAATGCTGGTACTACGAGCAGGCGATCCAAGATGGCAACGAGGATAGACTGAAGGCGCTGATTCCCGACAATTTGCCGGAAGAGATCAAAGATATCTACGATAACGCCCACGCTCAATAATGCCACCCGATGCTCAAGGGGCTTTGGCAAGGAGTCGTTTTAGGCAGACATGCAAAAAGAAAGCCTCCGAACCAGAAGGTTCGGAGGCTGTTATTCCCGTTGTCCCCATAGGCATAAGCGCATCTGCTCGCGATTGCCTATCGATGCTTTGCCTCGAGCACAGCAGACACCGCATCGAGGAACTCCCGCACATGGTCTGCGGGATGCGGCGAATGAAGCAGCCCGTAAGACACGAGACAGTCCCAATCGGTAGGGACGGTTTTGAGCATGGGGTGGACGTTGACCCACAACGGCAGCGTCGCAAGCGCGAGGTCCTCGTTCGCGCTGCGATTGAACACCTCCGCCCGATATTGCGGGAAGTCCACGAGCGCGATTTGAGGATGATGCAAGAGCATCTCGTCGCGCACGCGGTCGATTTCGGCGTTCCAGCCCCGACGTATAAGCATAAGACTGCGATTGTGGAGGTCGTCGAATGTGACGATGTCGCGTTTGGCGAGTTCGCTGTCGACGGGAACGGCGCACCAGAGCGGCTCGCGCGAGAGCTCGAGGCCCAGGCACCCGCGCTCTTTAAGAAAGGCATCGTCGAAAATCCCCACCACGATATCCATGTCTTGCCCGAGGTTCGCCAAACCGCGCGCCGCCGAGGGTGTGTTTTCAAACGTGACCACCTGAAGGCTCATGCCAGGGCAACGTTCCTTCACCTTCGGCCACAGCTTCGTGAGCGGCGTGCTGGGCGTCATGAGCGACACTCCCACGCGGATGATGCGCTTCTCTCCACGCTCGGCGACGCGGGCGCGCGCGATTGATTCTTGAGAGTACTGCACGATATGGCGGGCGTCGGCGAGCAGCGACCTGCCTGCTCGCGTAAGCGAAAGCCCCTGATGCGATCGGTGAAACAGCGTAAGGCCTAGCCGCGACTCCAGCAGGTTCATCTGCTTGATGACGGCCGTGGGCGTGATGAAGGACTCTTGTGCCGCCTTGGAGAAGCTGCCCGCCTCCGCCACGCGGATGAAAGTGTCAAGCTGTGGATTGTACATCGATCCTCCCGTCACGCATTATGTGCCGTATATACCCCATGGTTATATCCATCATTCCAACGTGAACTTCTCGCACGTCAGTAAACGCCGTAGCCTTGTATTCGAAAAGTCACCATTAAGGAGGAGACCATGGAGTATCTGAAGCTCAACAACGACGTAGAGATGCCCATCGAGGGTTTGGGCACCTTCCTCATGACCCCGGCCGAGGCCGAGGCGGCCGCAACCGCCGCGCTCGCGGCTGGCTACGAGCACATCGACACCGCCAACGCCTACATGAACGAGCGCGCCGTGGGCCGCGCCATCGCCAAGAGCGGCATCGCGCGCGACAAGATCTTCGTCTCCACCAAGCTCTGGCCGAGCGTCTACGACGCGGGAATGCCGGCGGTGGACGCCACGCTCCAGCGCCTGGGGCTCGACTACGTCGACATGCTCATCCTGCACCAGCCGGTAGGCGACCACCTGGCCGCGTGGCGCACGATGGAGGAGGCGTACCGCGCGGGCAAGGTGCGCGCCCTCGGCCTCTCCAACTTCCCGCAAGACAAGACCGCCGAGGTCATCGAGGTCGCCGACATCAAGCCGCAGCTCGTGACCGTTGAGTGCCACCCCTACCACGCCCAGCGCGACCTGCGCGCCTACCTCGCGCCGTACGGCACGGTGATCGAGGCGTGGTACCCGCTCGGCCACGGCGACAAAGGTCTTCTGGAGGAGCCCGTCTTCGTCGCTCTCGCCGAGAAGTACGGCAAGACCCCGGCCCAGGTGATCCTGCGCTGGCACGTGCAGATGGGAACCTCCATCATCCCCGGCTCCAAGAACCCCGCCCACATCGCCGACAACGCGAACATCTTCGACTTCTCCCTCACCGAAGACGAGATGGCCGAGATTGCCAAGCTCGACGGGACCATGACCTACTACACCGCCACTGAGGAAGCACTCGCGGGCTACCTGGCCATACGCCCCGATTTCGACGCGCAGGAGTAGCGCTCAGACGATAACGGACCAACCAAGCCAACGGAGGAGATGCCCCATGACCGCAAACCCGACCGTGACTAGAAGAAACTTCCTACTCGGAGCCGCGCTGTGCGCAACGATGCTCTCCGGTTGCAACCAGGGTGACGGCGGCCAAGCCGCCGCCGAGGACCAGCCCGCCGCCGCGCCCGCTGCAGGCGGCAACGTCCTCGTGGCCTACTACTCGGCACAGGGCCACACCGCTGCCGTAGCTCAGACCATCGCCGACGAGCTCGGCGCCGATCTCTTTAAGGTGACGCCTACGGAGCCCTACTCCGACGATGACCTCGACTGGACCGACGACAGTAGCCGCGTGACCCGCGAGCACGAGGACGAGAGCCTGCGCGACGTCGAGCTTACGCAGGTCACGCCGGACGGCTGGGAGAACTACGACACCGTGCTCGTGGGGTATCCCATCTGGTGGGGCATCGCGGCCTGGCCCATCGACAACTTCATCTCAGGCAACGACTGGGACGGCAAGACGGTGCTCCCGTTCTGCACCTCTTCCTCCTCGAGTCTTGGCCGGAGCGGCGAGCTACTCGCCGAGGCCGCGGGCAGCGGGGAGCGGCAGGAGGGCCAGCGCTTCTCGTCCAGTGTGGACGAGTCCGGAGTTCGTGATTGGGTCGCCGGTCTCGGCCTGGCATAAGCAATTAGAGATGACAGACCGCTGACAATCTGGGAGTTTCGAATGATCCTATACTTCACCGGGACGGGCAACTGCCTCTACGTGGCGCGCGAGCTGGCCGCGGAGGGCGAGAGGGTCCTGAGCATCCCGCAGGAGCTGCGCCGCGAGGGCGAGCTCGCCTACGTGGACGATACGATTGGCATCGTGTACCCCATCTACGGGCACATGATGCCCGACATGGTGAAGACGTTCCTCGAGCGCGCGACGCTCGACACGCCCTACCTCTACTTCGTTTGCACCTACGGCAACCGGCACGCCAATGCCGTCGAGCTGTGCCTGGAGGACGCGCGGGCGGCGGGGCTCAACCCTGCCTACGCAACCACACTCCTCATGGTGGACAACTGGCTGCCCAACTTCGACATGGACGAGCAGCGCGCCCGCATTCCCGAGAAGAAGATCGGCGAGAACCTTGCGCGCATCCGCGCGGACGTCGCGGCGCGCCGCCAGTGGCTCGAGCCGGTGACCGACGAGGATCGCGCTGCCCACGAGCAGTTCATGAGCCGGGGCTTGCGCTTCGAGCCGGCGATGCTGGGCGGATTCCTGACCGTTGATTCCGAGAAGTGCGTGGGATGTGGGGCGTGCGCAAAGGTGTGCCCGACTGGTTGCATCGCACTCGAGGGCGGCAAGGCTGTCCGTAACGCACAGGCGGGCTTTGGCTGCAACGCCTGCCTCGCCTGCATGCACGCCTGTCCCGCGCACGCCATCACCTGCGCGGCGGGCGACAAGAATCCCGCGGCACGCTTCCGCAACGAGCACGTGACCCTTGCCGAGCTGCAAGAGGCCAACAGCGGCCGCTGATGCGCTTCTCGCCAAGCCGAAAGCCTGCGGCTTCGGCTTGGTTCATTCAGAAAGAGGAACTATGCACGTGAGCCATCTTTCACGCAGGTCCTTTATCGAGGCTGCCGCGCTCGCTGCGGGCGGGCTGGTACTCGGGGAAGGCCTGGTCGGCTGCGCGGATGTCCGTGAGCTTGGCGGCTACGTCCTCACGGAGGGGTCGCAGACAGACCGCGGCTTCGTCGTTGACGACGCCCTGCAGACGCCATCGGGCAGGACGCTGCACTTCTCGCTCCATGTGCCGGACTCCTATGACGGGTCCGCGCCCTATGCGCTCTACGTGGCCTGCCCCGGCTGGGAGGGGCTCTACTTCCAGGGCGTGGGGGCGAATCTTCAGGAGGACTACCCCTTCGTGGCGAACGACTACATCGCCGACATGATCGTGGCCTCGCCCCAGCTCGACGCCTGGGACGAGCAATCGGCGTCAGACGTGGTGGGGCTCACCGAATGGCTGCTCGGCGCCTACAGCATCGATGCGGACCATGTGTACCTGAGCGGATGCTCGGGCGGCGGCGAGACCATCTCCATCGTCTTGGGAACGCGCCCCGAGCTCTACCGCCGTGCGCTTCACACCATCTCGCGCTGGGACGGCGACATCGAGACGCTCACCACAGCCGAGGTTCCCGTGTATATGGCTATCGGCGAGAACGACGACTATTACGGCTCCGGACCCGCGCGCGAGGCGTACGAGGAGATTCGCGCCGCCTATCGAGCTCGCAGGCTTTCCGAGGAGCGCATCAGCGAGCTGGTCGTGCTCGATGTCAAGCCCACGAGCTACTTCACCGAGCGGGGCTTTGCTGCGGACGCGGGCCAGCACGGAGCGGGCGGGTACCTGTTTGCACATGACGAAGATATTATGGGGCGGCTGTTCTCATGACGCGGCGAGCAAAGGGCGCGGCGCCACGCGGTCGACGTGGCACTTGCGATCCTGTTTCTGGTTCAGATGTGCTGCCAGCTGCTACCAGAGGATTTCCATGCGCTTCTGGGTGCCCTGCCCATGCGGGTAGTCGCCCGCAGCGCCCGTCCGACCATACGCTAGGCGAACGAAAAGGGACGGTGGGCCTCCGTCTTCACGGGCCCACCGCCGCCGAACTGGGTTACGCAAGTCGGGACTACGCGAGCTTCTTCGAGAGCGCCCTTGCCTCGTGCGTGTTGTCGACCATGCCGCCGTAGGTCATGCCGTAGAGCGCGGCGAAGCGCTTCATGGTGTACTCGCCCCAATCGAGCATCTCGCGCGTGGGCGCGCCACCTTGGAACACGAAATAGAGCGTCTTGCCGCTCATACTGCCCTCGCGCACCGGACCGTAGAAGCGGTCGAGCAGGTTGCGCAGCATGCCGGAGAGGCTGTGCCAGTAGACGGGCGACCCCACGACCAGGGTGTCCGCCGCCTCGATGCGCGCGAGCACGTCCTCGAAGTCATCGTCGCCGTAGCTCTGGCCGTAGCCGTAGACCTTGTGCTCGACAAGATTCAGCTGCTCGTACGGGCGATCGCCGATGAGCTCGCGCGCCAGGCGCGCCGTGTTGCCATCCTTGTTGGGGCTTCCGTTGATGAAAAGAATCATACGTCTCACTCCTTACGTATTGTCTGATACCGCCTTTACCATAGGCGTGAGGAGATCCGGCGAGAAGTTCCTGCTCGTAGGCAGCTTATAACCGTGGGGTGTGTACGTCTTGCCATCCTCATCGCTGCGCCTTCCAAAACGCGAGGGCATCGTCGATCCAGCCCTCTGCCACGGTGTCGACACCCAGGCCAAAGCCGTGGCTCAGGCCTTCGTAAACATGAAACTCCGTGGGCACGCCCGTTGCTGAGAGCGCTTCGAGACGCGCCTGCATGGTGCGCCAGCTCGCGATGCCGTCGCGATCACCCACGCAGGCGTAGGTCGCGGGGTCGGCACCCGTCAGTTCGCTCATGCCGGTGTACTGCATGATGGCCGCCGCGGGCTGGGGCGTTCCTACTGGCGCGCCAAAGGCGGCCGGGCCGTAGCCGCCGACCCATGCCGCCATGCGCGCACCGGCCGAGCCGCCCCACAGCGAATAGCCCGACGTGTCCACGCTGAGCTCGTCGGCGTGCTCGAAGATGAAGGAGACGGCGCGGGCCAAGTCCTCGCAGGCGAGCTGCGCGTCCGGCCGATAGATGACCGCGAACCCGTTGACGCCGGAACGGGCCAGGTGCAGACAGTGCGGGAAGGAGTCGTGCATGGCAGCGACGTAGGCGAATCCGCCGCCCGCGCTTACCACGGCAAACGGTGCAGACGCGCCGCCCGCTCCCTCGGCAGCGAAGCGGAAGAGCCCCGTGTTGGCGAGCGAGGGGTCGGCGGCCTTCTCGGCATCCGTGTAGATGTCGTAGAAGAACGTCCGTTCCGCTGCGCGCTCTGACAGCAGATAACTGACGACGTCGCCCGTGGTGCTCGTATGGATTTCCGAGTACCACGGCAGGCAAGCGGAAAGGTCATCGAGCGTCATATCCTCCGTCGGCGGATGGAGCGTTGTGGGGAAGAGCAGCCGTCCGTAGCCATCGAGCAAAGGGTTGTTGATGACGTCGTAGATGGGCGTGTCCGCCGTGACCGGGCCCGGAGCGGAGCCGCGCGCGAACCCGGCGGTCCCGTCCGACGAGCAGCCGGCAAGGCTGCCCGCAGCGGCCAACCACACGGCAGCCTCCAGAAACGAACGGCGCGGCATCATCGCCGCACTCGATAGACGAGGTGGAGGCCGTCGCCGGCAAGGCGCTCGACGCGCTCAAGCGAGAATACGTGCGAACCGCCGGCTGAGCGAGGCATCTCGTCGAAGACGGAAGCCGTTTCGGGCTCCCCCGAGACCGTCGGGGAGAGAACGAGGCTCAGCTCGTCAAGCACGCCCGCGGCAAGAAACGACATGTCCGTCTTTCCGCCGCCGCACACGAGCAGGCGCTCGATGCCAAAAAGCTCGCGCAGCTTGCGCAGGGCGAGCGGGAGGTCTAGCCCGCGCGAGCCGGCAAGCACGTATGAGACGCCGCGCTCTCGCAGATAGTCGCGATACGCCGGCGATGCCGCCTCGGTGAGGATCTCGATGACGTGCGCATCCGCACGGCCGGCGCGACGATAGGTCGCAGACTCCCATGCAATCTCCCCGGCGGGGTCGACGGAGACGTAGAACGATCGTTCGTCATGAGGCGCCACGAAGTCCCCCTTGGGCGCGCTCCCGTGGGTATCGAGCGCAAGGGGGCGCGACCCGACGAAGCCCTTCGTGGTCACGGCCCCGTACGCCACGGCGTCCGCCCCGAACTCGACCTGCATGCGAGAGTACGCGGCGCGTGCGGGCGAGGCGGCGGGGTCGAGCATGTACGCGCCGTCGATACGCCCGTTGAGCCCGGCAAAGACATGACAGACGACATAGGGTCTAATGTTCATGGCTCCCTACCTTACCGTATGCCCGCCGAAGACCATGAGGTCGAGTCCGTTGAGCAGCCCGTCGATCTTGGCAACCTCATCGTCGGTGAGCCCGACCTCGGCGGCACCGAGGTTCTCGAGCAGTCGTTCGGGCTTGCGACTGCCCGGGATGGGAATGATATAGGGCTTCTTCTTGAGCATCCAGGAAAGGGAGACCTGGGCGGGCGTCGCCGCGTGCAGCTCAGCCAGCTCGCGAACGAACCGCATGAGGGGCTCGGCGCGCCTTTCGCCTTCCTCTGTGTACTGCGGCATGCCATCGCGGTAGTCTTGGGCGCCCTCGAATCTGGTGTTGTGGCTGTACGCGCCCGTCAGAAAGCCGTTCGCCATGGGAGAAAAGGCCACGAAGGCAACGTTCAGCTCCTCGAGCACGGGGAACAGGGATTCGTTCCAGCGTGCCATCATGGAGTAGCGGTTCTGGACGGCGGAGACGGGGCACACCGCATCGGCGTGACGCAGGTACTCCTCCGTCGCCTCGGAGATTCCCCAGGCGCGGATCTTACCTTCCTTGATGAGGTCTGCCATGGTGTCTGCAACGACCTCGGGCTCGACCTTTGGGTCGATTCGGTGCTGGTAGTAGAGGTCGATGTGGTCGGTGCGCAGCCGGCGCAGGCTCTTCTCCACCGAGATACGGATAACCTCGGGGCGCGAGTCCACGAGGATGGTCTTGTCCGGGGCGTGCGTGACGCCGAACTTGGTGGCAATGACAACCTCGTCGCGCACGGGCGCGAGCGCCTTGCCCACCACGTCCTCGTTGTGCGCCTCGGTCCCATCAGCGCACGTGCCAACGTAGCACTCCGCCGTGTCAAAGAAGGTATAGCCCATCTCGTGGGCCTGACGGACGACGCTCACGGCCTCGTCGTCGGGCATCGGGTCTCCGCTCGCGTGCGTGATTCCCATGCAGCCCATGCCGAGCGGGCTGACTTCGATGCCGCTCTTTCCTAGAACGCGCTTGTCCATTCCTGTTCTCCCTGTCTATGATATCCGTCATTTGTTTGCGACGCCCACGTCCGCCCGTTCATCGAGCTCCGTTAGGCACATCCCCTGTCGGTGGCTTGTTCTCTCTCATCGCCAAGCGTACGACCGCGGGGCGCTCGGCGGAATCCCCCTTTGGTGCGGTGCCCTGAACCCGCGGGTTATAACCCCGTGCGCACCCCAGCGTTATAGAACCCTCACCAACGGAAACTTCCGCCGCCGCGGCGCCCCTCGTATGGTGGATACGTCAAGTTGCGAGAAAGGAAGGCACCATGGACTACATCACCTTGAACAACGGCGTCAGGATGCCGCAGCTCGGCTTCGGCGTGTATCAGATCCCAAACGCCGCGGAATGCCAGCGCGCCGTGGAGGACGCGCTCTCGGTCGGCTACCGGCTGCTCGACACGGCCGCGAGCTACGGCAACGAAGAGGCGGTCGGGGCCGCCATTCGTGCGAGCGGCCTGCCGCGCGACGAGGTGTTCGTGACGACCAAGCTGTGGATGTCGGATGTGAGCTACGAGGGGGCCAAGCGCGGCTTCGACGCGTCGCTCAAGCGGCTGGGGCTCGACTACGTCGACCTCTACCTCATCCATCAGCCGTTCGGCGACGTCTTCGGCGCGTGGCACGCCATGGAGGAGCTCTACGAGCAGGGCGTTATCCGCGCCATAGGCACAGCTAACTTCTACCCCGATCACCTCGCAAACCTCATCTCGTTCAACCGCATCGCCCCCGCCGTGAACCAAGTCGAGTGCAACGTGTTCTTCCAGCAGCGCGACGCACAGGAGTATATGGCCGGCAAGGAGGTAGCCATGGAGGGCTGGGCACCCTTTGCGGAGGGCAGAAACGACCTCTTCCGCAACGAGGTCCTCGCTCGCATCGGCGAGGCGCACGGCAAGACGGTCGCCCAGGTCGTGTTGCGCTGGCTGCTGCAGCGCGGTGTGGTCTGTATCCCTAAGAGCACGCACCGCGATCGCATGGAGCAGAACTTCGACGTCTTCGACTTCGCGCTGGGCGACGACGAGATGGTCGCCATCGCCGCGCTCGACACCGGGCGCAGCGCGTTCTTCGACCACCACGACCCCGCCACCATCGAATGGATGTCCGGGCTCGTGCGCAACGTGTAGACGAGCGTCAGACCGCACTGATAACTTACTAGGAGGAATTGCCATGAACTCATTCACGTACGACTACCCGGTCAGGAACTACTTCGGCGAGGGGGCCATGGACCAGGCGCTCGACGCCGAAATGGGTGCCATGGGCAAGACAGTGATGCTCGCCTACGGCGGAGGCTCGGTCAAGCGAACCGGCGCCTACGGCCACGTGGTCGATAAGCTCACGAGCGCGGGCAAGCGCGTGGTGGACTTCGGCGGCATCATGCCCAATCCGACCTACGAGAAGTGCCAGGAAGGCGCCGCGCTCGCACGCAAGGAACAGGTCGACTTCATTCTCGCCGTCGGCGGCGGGTCGGTCTTCGACTGCTGCAAGGTGGTCTCCGCGCAGGCGATGCTTGATGAGGACATCGAGGCGTTCGAGCACGTCGACGGCAAGATGCCGAGCTCGTTCATCCCCATGGGATGCATCGTTACGCTCTCCGGCACGGGCGCCGAGCAGAACAACGGCGCCGTCATCACCAACGAGGAGACGCACGTGAAGGGCGCCTATCTGGGGGCGATGCCCATGTGGGCGGCGCTCGACCCGGCGCTCACGCTCACCGTACCGCACGCGCAGTTCATGAGCGGCGCGTTCGACACGCTCTCGCACTGCATGGAGAGCTATTTCGGAAGCCCGCGCGGGCGCAACGTCACCGACGACATCAACCTCGCCATCCAGCGTAACGTCATCCGCAACATGCGGATTATCGCGGACGACGACCAGAACCTCGATGCCCGAAGCGAGCTCGTATACGACTCCGCCATGGCCGAGAACGGCGTGCTCAAGATCGGCAAGTCAACGGACTTCCAGGCGCACATGATCCAGCACCAGTACGGCGCGTACACCCACACCAACCACGGAATGGGCCTCGCGGTCATCCACCCTGCGCTCTACCGCCACCTGGCCCCCGAGGCGCCCGCGCAGTTCGCCCGCTGGGCACGCGAGGTGTGGGACGTCGACGCCAAGGGCAAAGACGACCTTACGGTGGCGCTCGAGGGCATCGACCGCCTGCAGACGTTCATCGGCGAGATGGGGCTTCCCACGAGCTTCGCCGAGATGGGCTCCGACGCGTCCGACGAGACGCTGCACAAGGTTGCGGACACCTGCGTACTCACCGGCGGCTGCGCCAAGAAACTGGAGCGCAGCGAGGTGTTCCAGATTCTGACCGAGTGCCTCTAGATCGGCGGGGGTCCCGATCCACCCGCGCCGAAGGAAACCGTACGACTCCGAGATGTCATCGTAATCGTAGGACCCGGCGAGCCCGCCGCGCCTGATGAATCCGTCGAAGTCGTCGTCGACGGCTCCCTGCTCGTCGAAGCAGGAGCGGTATTCGCCGAAGCTGAAGGGGAGGATGTGTACCTCCCCGTGGCGCCCTGTGAACAGGGTTGCCAGGTCCGAACTCAGGAGGAACGCGTTCGATCCCGTGAGGTAGATATCCCATCCGCCACGTGCGTGAATGCTGTTAATTGCTTTCTCGAAACCCTCGCACAGCTGCACCTTGTCGATGAAGAGACGGTTGCGGGTGCCCTCTTTGTGCCGCTCGATGATTTCGTGATACAGCGTGTGATACTCAAGCAGTGGCTCGTTGTCGAGGTCCAGCAGATCGATGTAGACGTTGTTGGAGGATGGGTCCCTCCGAGCAACGGAGGCGGAGAACGCCTTCATAAGCTCGGACCTACCAGAGCGGCGCATCCCCGTGATCACCTTGATGTCCCGGGTGCCCTCGAGCGCCCAAAGCCGCTCCATGTACGTATTGCGGTCGACCCAATCAATCATCAGCTCTTTCTCGGTTTCAAAACCGATAAGGAAATATGCGCAAGGGCGCGTCGGAGGGTAAGCCCCAGCCATGTCATGTCGGCAGAAGCCCTCGACCGGCGGCACGACGAAGTCGAAATAGCCCTCGATTTCCCGCGGGCCCTCTTCGAAATCTTGATTGTATATGCGACGCCGTAGAGCATCGGCAACGCGTTCTGCTATGCGCCGCCTTCGGCATTGGAATCGCCCTTGCCCCGCACAGCAACGTAGCTCATAGACGGAACGATCAGGATGCTCGGCTTGTCAGGCGGTTTGCCCGTGATGTTGTAGCGCACCGTAGACGCTGATGGAGATGGCTGCGCACGGGCACGGGCGCGCCACCGCACTTCACAGCTTGTTTCTCAAGTATTTGGGACGCACACGCGGCGTTCAAAAATGCGGAGCGACTCCGCATGGCTCGAGACTGAGCCGAGGTGCCCTACTTCTCGGTCTCCAGCAGCCCCACGATGCGGTCGATGTCGACGGCAAAGCGAGGCCTTCCCTCGCGCTCGTAGCGGTCGAGGTATGCCTGGCACTCGGAGACGATGCGCTTGGTGTTGCCGTCGATGATGCGCTGGAGCGTCTCGTAGTAGGCCGAGCCCTCGGTCCTGAAGCGGCGCTGGTAGACCTTGGTTATGGGGAACATCTTGATGTAGTGGATGCCGTGGCGGCAGCCGGGGCGCGTCGTGGGGCGGGGTGGCAACGCAAAGTACTGGTCTTTGGGCGCGTTAGGGGCGATGTTGGAACGCAGCGGCACAGCGAAGTCCCTGCGCTTCCCGCGGAAACGCAGCCTCACCACCACGATGCAGGGGCGATTGTGCTTAAGCATGAGCTCGCGGTCGCCCTCGACGAGGTCGAAGAAGTCCTGGGAGATGGATACGATCTTCATCGGTTACGCCCCCTTCATACGAAGCGGGGCCCGCATCGCTGCAGGCCCCTACAGGTGGGCGATATTCTACGCCTTGCGGCACCCCGTCGCCCACGGAGGTTAAACGTACACGTAAGCCGTACTCTGAAAGCCGCGGCTTCCGGCAAGTAGTTTATACCACGAAAGGTCGCTTTCAATGCGCATAGCTCGCAAAATAACACTCGCTGGGCCGTCACCCCTGGCAGTTACTCTCCAATCTTCATTGGAGTCAGCAGGTCAATTCATATATTCATGGGGGTTTATCCTACCGTCGGTGAGCGATTTCGTTAGGGTGCCGAAGCGGTCGAGGATGTCGACGACCTTCTGCTGGGTGCCGATGGATGGGGCGGGAATCTCGACCCTCGATAAGTCCACAGGCGCGGCTTCGATTGCCTTTTTCGGTTTAGCGTATTGCTCTTCAGGTCATCGTGGTGTGCTCGTAGCCGCGCTCCACGAGGAGCCGCTCGGCAACGTCGAGAATCTTCTCGACCGTCTCCTCCGGGTACTTATTGCGTGCCACGGGCACCTCCGTCCTTGTTATCGCGATAAACATACCATGAGTGGCGTACGGGTCGAGAAGGGCTGGCGCCAAAAGAGCCCAACGGCCGTTACGGCTTCGTTAGAAACGCGCCCCACCATGGATGGTGAACCCGAAAGGTAAGGCGCGCGGGCACGGCGACTCGGCCCGCGCGCCCGGAAGAGAAAGGATAAGCCCATGGGTTACATGCTCGAGACGCGCGGGCTCACCAAGCGCTTCGGCCGCGGCGACCAGGCGCAGGACGCCGTGGCCGACGTGAGCCTTCATATCCGCGAGGGCGAGGTGTACGGGCTGCTCGGTCCCAACGGCGCCGGCAAGTCGACAACGCTCAAGATGATCTGCGGGATGCTGCGGCCGACGGCCGGGGAGATCCTCTTTGCCGGGCACGCCTGGCGCCGCGAGGACCTCTACGCAATCGGCAGCCTCATCGAGGAGGCGCCGCTCTACCCCAACCTCACCGCGCGCGAGAACCTGCGCGTGCGCACCACGCTGCTGGGCCTTCCCGAGAGCCGCATAGATGAGGTGCTCGCCGCCGTGGACCTCGCGGACACCGGGAAGAAGCACGCCGGGCGCTTCTCGATGGGCATGCGACAGCGCCTGGGGCTCGCGCTGGCGCTGATCGCCCGGCCGCGCCTGCTCGTGCTCGACGAGCCCACCAACGGCCTCGACCCCATCGGCATCGAGGAGCTGCGCGACCAGATCCGCGGCTTCGCGGCTGCGGGCACGACGGTGATCGTCTCGAGCCACATCCTCTCCGAGGTGCAGCAGATGGCGGACACCATCGGCATCATCTGCGGGGGGCGCCTCGCCTACGAGGATGCGCTTCGGCCCGGGCAGGACCTCGAGGAACTCTTCATGAGCTTCTGCCGGGAAGGGCGACGAGCGCGCGGGGAGGTGGCGGCATGACGGGCGAGAAAGGCGGCCTGCTCGCGGGCCTGCGCGCCGAGGCCCTGAAGTCGCGCCACGCGGCACCGGTTCGCCTGGCCGTGCTCATGGCGCTGCCGATGCCGCTGCTCGGCGCGATGCCCTACCGGGGCGTGCAGATCTTCAGCGCGTGGAACTACTGGTACGCGCTCTTCCTGCCCGTGTCTCTCTCGCTCGTGGTGGCGTGCGTCGCGCGGGCGGACGCGCGCACGCGGATGCGGGGGCTTCTGGGCCTGGGCTTCCCGCTCGGGCGCGCCTGGTGGGCCAAGGCGCTCTGGTGCCTCGCGCTCTGCGCGCTCTCGAACCTCGTGGTCTTCGGCATCTACCTCGCGGGATCGGCGTTCTCCTCGCAGGGCCTCACGGCCGCGGGCACGCTCACGATGCTCCTCTGCGCGCTCGCCAACACGGTGACCGCGGCGTGGATGATCCCCGCAGGGCTCTTCCTCACGGCGCGGCTCGGCATGCTCGCGGGCATCTTCTGCCCGCTCGCCACGCAGCTCGTGGGCGGGTTCGCCTGGTCGCTGATGCCGCTGCCGCAGCTCTTTCCGCCGTCGGCGAGCATGGTCATCCCCACGAACTTCATCCCCGTGCTGCCGAGCGGCGAGCCACTCGCGGCGGACATGGCGCTCGGCGGGGCGCTCACGGCGGACGGCATGCTCACGCTGGCGGGCCTTGCGGTCTGCGCGCTCGCGTTCGCCGCGCTCACGGCGGCGGGCGCGGCCTGGTTCGCGCGCTCCGAGGAGAGGTGATGGCCGTGACACGACTCTCCGACCCGACGCCGCGCATGACTCTCCCGCGGGCCCTGCACTCCGAGGCCCTGCGCCTGGCGCGCTCCCCGCTCGCGGCGGTGCACCTCGTCTGCGGCCTGGCAGCCGGTCTTGCCTGCGGCGAGTACTTCTCCGTAACCCGATGGGACCCGGCGCTGGGCGCGGACGCCTACGCCCAGTTCCTCGGCGCCCTCATGCCGCTCATGTCCGCCATCGTCTGCGGGCTCGCCGTGGACGAGGAGCGCGCTGCCGGGCGCCTCGCCAACCTCACGGCGGTCCCCTCGCGCGGGCGCGCCGTCGCGGCGAAGCTGCTCGCCCTTGCGGCGCTCGGCGCGGGCGCGCTGGCCGTGGCGCTCGGCGTGTTCGGGGCCGTGCTCGCCGTCGCCGGGCGCCTGCCGCTCGGGCCCGCTCCGCTTGCGGCCGCCTGGGCGGGCATCGTGCTGGGCAGCCTGCCCCTCTACGCGCTGGGGCTCGGCGTGGCCCTGCGCCTCGGCCGCAACGCCGCCATCGGCGCCGGCGCGGCGGGTATGCTCCTCGCGTTCTTCTCAGTGGGCGGACTTGCGCACGGCCTCATGACCGGCGAGCTCACCGGTGCCCTGGCGACGCCCCTGAGCTGGGTGCCGCTCGCCTGGCCCGCGCGCCTGGGGTCGCTCGGGGTGGAGGCCTTCATCGACGCCGCACGCGCGGCGGGCCCTCTCCTCACGACTGCGCTCGCCAGCCTCGTGCTCGCCCTGGCGACCGCCGCCGTCCTTATCGCCTGGTTCTGCCGCTTCGAGGACGGGAGGGCAGATGAGTAGGAAGCCGCTCGCCGCCGCGCTCGCCCTCCTCTCCGCAGCGCTCGTCCTGGGCGGGAATGCCCTGCTCGACGCCGGCTGGGGGTCGGCGCTGCGCTCGATCGCCGACCGCGTGCTGCCCAACCCTGAGATCGCCATGTGGGCGCCCGCGCCCGAGCCCGGTAGCCACGCGAGCTCCTACACCGACGCCATCGGGGCGGGGGCGAACTACGTCTACCTGGTGGACGCGGCGGACGATAGGGGCAATGTCCGAGAGCTCCAGCTCATCTTCTTCGGGCGGGAGTCGGACGGCGAGGGCTGGCTCGAGATCGAGGCGCGCGGCGGCTCGGGCGTGCGCTACCGCGCGTGCGATGCGGCCGAGGCGCCCGCGGCTGCGCGCGGGGCTCTGGACCGCTGAGCGCGGCGCAAGTACAATTCCGACGGGAGTTTCAGGAGGTCGAACATGGCGAGGATACTGGCAGTGGATGATGAACGGGCGATCCTCGACGCGCTCGCGCGCGTCCTCGGCCGCGACGGCCACGAGGTCGTCAAGGCAGCGGACCCGACGGCGGTCCCGGGGACGGACCTCTCGCGCTTCGACCTCGTGCTCTGCGACGTCATGATGCCGGGGCTCGACGGCTTCGAGCTCGTGCGGCAGATCCGCCCGGACTTCGACGGGCCCATCATCTTCCTGACCGCGCGCGTGGCCGAGGAGGACGCCGTGGCCGGCTACGGCCTGGGCGCCGATGACTACGTCCGCAAGCCCTTCGGGGCCGCGGAGCTGCGCGCCAAGGTCGCGGCCCATCTACGCCGTGAGCGCCGGCCGCGCTCGCACGCCCTCTCCTTCGGGGAGGTGCGGATCGACCTCGGGGCGCGCGGCCTCGCCGTGGGTGGCGAGGCCGTGCCGCTCACGCCCACCGGGTACGCCATCTGCGAGTACCTCGCCCGCCACCCCGGGCAGGTCATGAGCCGCGCGCAGATCCGCGAGGCGGTGCTCGGCTGGGAGAGCGACGCCGACGACGCGGCCATATCCATGCAGGTCAGCCGCGCCCGGAGGAAACTCTCCGAGGCCGGCGCCGATCCGATCGCGACCGTCTGGGGGATGGGGTACAAGTGGCAGCTCTGAGGACCGGGGCGCGAGGTCGCGGGGGCATGCCGCTCTCCTTCGTCATCGCGCGCTACTTCGCCTACGCGTTCGCGGCGGTCGCCACGGCGTGGCTCGCCTCGTTCATGGCGCTCTCCGCGGCGATCGACGCGGGCTTCGTCTACGAGGCAAGCTGGGGGCCGGCCAATGCGCGCGAGGTCGCGGAGGGCCTGGCACGCGACGGCGTCTGCGGGCAGCAGGACGTGCCGACGGCGTACCGCTACCTCATCCTGAACAAGGACGGATACGCGCTGATGACAGACCTCGAGGGCACGCGGCTCGAGGACGCGACGGAAATGGCCCGTGCGGCACTCGCCGCGGATCCGGGCACAGTGGAGATCGAGGGCGGGGGCTCGGGCCTCACCTACGCCGCGTTCCCGCTCAAGGGCGGCGGGGCCTGCGCACTCGTCAGCGAGTACCTGCCGCAGTGGGTCTCGCGCGACCTCGCCGGCCTGCTTCCCAACCCGCAGAATCTCATGCTCGTCGGCGCCGCTGCGGGAAGCGCGCTCGCGCTCGCGCTCGTGGCGCGCCGCGCGAGCCGCGTGATCTCGCGCAAGATGGCGCCGCTCGCGGAGGCGGCGGGGCGCGTCGGCGCGGGGGAGCTCGACTTCGCGGTCGGCAGCACCAACGTGCGCGAGGTGAACGACGTCCTCGCCGCGATGGACGCCATGCGGACCTCCCTCGCCGAGTCGCTCGAGGCCCGCTGGGCCGCGGAGCGGGGGCAGCGCGAGCAGGTGGCGTCGCTCGCCCACGACCTCAAGACGCCGCTCACCGTGCTGCGCGCCAACGCCGACTTCGTGGCGGAGGAGCTGGAAGACGAGAAAGACGCAGACCTCGCGGCCGCCGCGCGCGACATAGCCGGCAGTGTCGAAAGGCTCGACGGCTACGTGCGCCTGCTCATCGAGGCCTCGCGCGGGTCCGGCGGGGCGGAGAGGGCCCCCATGCGGCCGGCCGAGCTCTGCGAACAGGTCCTCGCCGAGGCCGCCCAGATCGCCCGGGCGCGAGGCGTGACGCTCGACGCGACCACGGGCCCCGCTGTCGCGGGCGCGCCCGAGGCCCCGCTCGACCGAACCGCCCTGGCGCGAGCCGCCGCGAACCTCGTGGCCAACGCCGCCGAGCACGCGCGCTCGCGCGTGGCGGTCTCCTGCGACGTCGAGGGCGGCCACCTCGTCATCGAGGTGGCCGACGACGGACCGGGCTTCTCTCCCGCCGCCCTCGAACGCGGCTGCGAGCGCCTCTTCACAGACGACTCCTCCCGCTCCTCGCGCGACGGAGGCCGCCACTACGGGCTCGGCCTCCACGCCGCCGCCGAGGCCGCGAGCGCCCACGGGGGCTCCGTCTCGCTCGCCAACAGCCCCTCGGGCGGCGCGGTGGCCACCATCGCGGTCCCCCTGTGCGGGGCCTGACGAATCAGGCCCTCACACTGGCATACCTCGCAACCAAACGCTTCCCGGATAATTCATGAGGCCGTACTCGTATTCGAGCCTGCCTATCTCTGCGGCAAGCGCCTCCGTCATGTAGAAGTTTTTCGTGCGGCCCGTCGACTTCGCCAGGCGGTCGTACCTGTTCGCAAGGTCCTCGGGGATTCTCAGGGCTGCGGTGGCGGTTGCCATGACGCACCTCTTGGTTAGATGTAATACGTATATTTCTTTCTATCACATCACCCGAACCCCGCACCGGCGTACGGCCGCATCTGCTTTTTACCTTACATTGTGTCAACCGGTCCATGCCCGGCATATTCTGCCGGATTGAATCAACCGTTAAATCAATCCGAGCCTTTAAGGGGCGGTTGAAATCCTTCGAGGACTGAGGGCACCGTCCCTAGGTCGGCTCCTCGATGGCCTCGGCTGAATTCCCCTGCAATCGACCGCATGGGTTCCGGCACGGGGTTCTGGCGCTGCCCGAACGGGGCGCAAGACTCGGCCGTCGGTCGTGCCGGACGGCATACGTTTTGAGACCGGCAAGCTGTTGCCGGCTCGAGGACAGCGGCCCGGTGCACCGGGCCGATCGATAGCGGTCTCAGGTTCACAGCGCAGCTTCTCAGGGCTCGCATATATAGGAAGACTTGATTGGCAATCGATTTTAATGAAGTCGGCAGCGCATGTCAGAGTTTTCAACAAATTTAACATGCCACCCTTTATATCCGCACGCGCGTAATTCAACTCATAAGGACCGGCTATCCCTTACCTGTGACACAATCTCAAACGCACAGAACAGAATCATCAGTCCAATCATCGCATAAGAGGCAGCCGAACCTTCAAGCACTATTCCACAAAGAACAATCTCCGCGCCGCCAATAAGAACTGTTATCAGGCGCTCTGCCTTTTTGCTCTCGCCGCTCGCATAAAAAGGCGGCAAAGCGCACAAGATCACATATAGCCCGGGAAGGGAATACAGGATCGATAGTCCAAGCCCCCCATCAACCGCAGTGTTTTGCGTAAGAATCAACTGAACCCAAACGGCAATTATCACTGAGCAGGTTGTCGATAAAAGAAGACTAGAAATATAGCACGCAACAAAGTCCCGTCGCATTCGAACAGAGAAATCCGCGAACTCTCTTCGCCGCGTGGAAACAATAAGGTACACAGAAATTGCAATAGAACCAATCAGAGAAAACAGCGGAACAACCAGCAATTCAAGCTTATTACCCCATCGATCAACCACACCCCCACTCCAATGAGCGGGAATTGTATCAGGGAGGACTGACCAAGCCGCCCATAGAATCAGAAATGGAAGAATAGAGAGGATGAAAGATGATAACACTGCAGTAATTTTTTTTGAGGCTCTCATCGATTCCGCATCTCCTTGCGCGCCCACATTCCACTCCGCCTTAAATCAAGTATAAATAGATGGCGCTCGGTATTATTGGCGCAATCGCGATAGCGATTACCGCCGTTGTTTCTTTAAAAATGGTAGGAATACATGTCTCCAAGAATTGATATATCGATTGACGAGCTGCCCGAAGCGTCGAGCCTTCTTGATGGACATGACTATTCGTCACAAATCATTCAGCGTATCGCCAGGGTTCCAGTAATACTCGATGCATCGGGATGCCCTCATTCCCCTTTTTTCGAAGTTGAATATGATGACAGGACGATTAGGCTTACAAGTCAAGCAAGTTAATAATCTATGTGGTCAATATAATACCGTTGAACCCGCGTATCGATACCGCTCAGCCATTCGCCTCGCCCCCATCTTACGCATCTTCATCCGGTCTGTTACTTTTAATCTAACAATTCTTTGAGGAACGTAGGTGCTTCTAAATGTACTGTCGACTTCTTCTCAAACTAATCCTAAGAGACAAGGCCGTATGGATTTGTACGCTCGTTCTCGCTGTAGCCTTTTCCGTCCCCATTGCGTTCAATTCACCCATCTACGGGCCCTTCTTTATGAAGCAGGGCATGCAGGGCTTTGTCGACGCATTCAATACGCGCGCGCCCCAGGCCAGCGGCACAGACCTATCTCCAGAGCAGCAAGTCGACGCGGAGCTTGCAAGATACGCGAACGCCGCCCTTGCCGCCCAAACCGACGCCGCCTTTCTCGATTCTGCCGAGAGCTACTACGCGCTCATGGACGAGGGCTTCCAATCCGGGTCCATCGTGGGAGACCGAGAGACCAATGACGCGGAGCTCGCGTATTGCCGTGCCCTGAGCAGCTCCGGCATCACGGATATCCCGGCCTCCGCAAGCGACCTGCCATTCCTTTCCTTCCTGCCTTACGCCATTGCCGCGGCGCCGTCTTTCCTTCCCTTCATCCCCTTCCTTCTCTCGTCGATACTCCTGCTCGGCGCCACAAGGCCTGCGACCCTGGCGGCGAAGGCGCCCGTGCCCAAATTCCGGCGCCTTATTCAGATCGTGTTTTCGATAATCGCCGCGGGGACCGCGATGCTCCTCGCCGGCCTCGCACCCGGGGGCATTTACGCCTTGGCCCTAAACGGCTTCGGGCAAATTGGGTACCCGATCGCCTTCTTCCATGACGGCGCGCTTACCACCACGACCGCGGGAGACGTCTTCACGGCCCTGCTTCTCGCGCTGCTTGCGGGCGGAACCTTGATATCCGTTTGCTCCGCCGTCCTATCGACCGCAACGAGGCGCGTCCTCGCGGGCCCCCTTACCTCCGCGCTGCTTGTCGCGGCCCCGGCATTCCCGTTACTGTCCGATTCGGCACTGGAGCATAACGCCGCGCTCAATCTCCTGCCGCTGGCCGTATTCTCGCCTATCGAGGCAACGGGTTACGTGGGATGCTTCCCGACAGAATTCATTGGCTCCGGTTCAGGCAGTGCATCGATGCTTGCCGTGGCCCTGGCATACGTCGCGGTCCTTTTTGCGGTCGGCGCCGTTGCGGCACGTTCGCCCAAACAGGCTGGACCCGCGAAAAAGCACCATGGGCTCGAGCTTCTGGACGCGAGCGTGGGATACGGGAGCGCGACGGTACTTTCAATCGGGTCGCTTTTCCTGAGCCCGGGAACGGCGGCGGGCCTCATTGCCCCCAACGGCTCGGGGAAAACCACCCTTCTTGAAGCGCTGTCGGGCCAATTTCCCACCCGCATCCGCTCGGGAAGCCTGGCGGCAGACGGAATCTGCCAACGTCGATCAGCCGAATTTGCAGAACTCGTCTACCTGAGCTCTTCGGGCAGCGCGGATCTCTACCCCACGCTATCGGCCATCGAGCACCTTGCTTTCGTTAGGGAGGCGTGGAAATCGGCCACCGACATCGACTCGCTCTGCGACTCCCTCGGAATCTCCCCATATCTCGACAAGCCGACCCGTAAACTCTCGACAGGAATGAAGCAGCAGGTAAAGCTTGCCATGGCGATATCGACCGATTGCCCGTACCTCATCCTCGATGAACCGCTGAACGGCCTCGATCCGGGAAAGCGGAAAACCTCCTGCGACGCGATGCGCAGCGAGGTGGCGCGGGGACGAAGCGTGCTCATTTCAAGCCATCTGCTCGACGACCTGGCAGACCTCACCGACTCGTTCTACTTCATCGAGGCCGGCACGCTCGTGGAAAAGATCAAGTCGTCCTCGCAGACGCTCAAGCAGGAATACCTCGATACATACGAGGGAGGTGAATGACATGATAGGCAAGAGCTATGCAAAGATAGCGATTGTTGGCTTTGTACTTTGTCTTGCAATGGTGCTATGTGCATCATTTGCGAGGTATAGGTCCGAGCAGTCGTTCATCGATGGCGCTGAAAATGGGTTTGGCATAGACGGGATGTATGTCAACGATGGCGCGACCAGGCCGTCTATGGCGATTCTTGCAGGCGAAGACATGGAATGGCAAATCTGTTATGACGATGGCTCTTGTCTGAGTGGTCGTTTGGCCGCAACGAGCGACCCGAATTCGTTCGATCTTCTCGACAATGATGGATCGGATTGCGGTTCAGTTCACCTGTCGTATGCATCACGAGATGGGATGGACGGCATTCTCTACGTCTCCCACGAGACTGGCGATTTCAAGATGCGCAGGACTAACCGAGTGCCGGCTTTTTTCGAGGAGTGAGAATTCCCGGCGGTCTGCCGATCAGGCCGCCAGGGTATCGAACCCCGCATTCATCCGTACACACACGGATGAATGCGGGAAGTGTCCGGATGAAGTTGATAATCAAGGAAACAATGCCGTTCTGCCTGGGACGGCTTTGGTCTGGACTTTAACTACAACATCGCAATCGACACTTATCAGCTCGCGCGACGCGCATGGCCAAATCTCGGACGCTGGTGCATGGAGGACCTTCGAGATTTACTGTACATCCAAAACGACGACGCACACCGCGTGCTCGCCGACTGCGAAGACGAGATGGCTGTCTACAATGCGATCAGAAACGGCGTGAAGTCCGGAGAGCTTTCTGTCGAACCGCCGCGCCGTCGCGCGAGCCGACCGGGTAACCCGGGCAATCTGGTCCCGGCTCTCCCGGTCGTATTCCTACGATATCGCCCCTAGATCACCAATGTGTCAGATAAAGAATGAGGCAATGGCTGTGATCACGCCTACGGCGGACGCAACGACTGCGCCTTTTTTCCTCTCCTTTAGTCCGACGATTAGGGTTGCCGTAAAGTAAAGGGCGGAAATGCAGTCTATGGCAAGCAAAACGAGTTCCTTGGGCGGTTTCAGCAAAAGGTCGCTAGCAAAGAGTAATGCAAGCAGGGCAAAGCCGATTGTGTTCAAGTATCTCGATTGATTTTGCGACAACATGGCAACTTCCTTTCAGAACATGCAAATGAAAAGTCGGTACGATGTCATTGCGGTTGCAAAAAAGCCGCCGCTAGGACCGGTTGTCACGAGACCGGCGATAACTTCAGCGGTGCCAGCAAGCTGGAGATCGCGCAGGCAAGCCTCCACCTTCGCGTTCAGCTTGACCTTGTGAGGGACGGGGCGGTTATTTGCAAATCCGTGAGAATCGCACCACGCCTTGGAATATGAATCCGTGCAGCGTCCGCGCTCAAAAAGGGATATATCGTAATTTTCGTCGTAGTTGTCTCCGACGTAGATTTCGCTGCTCTCGGCGGGAGATCCATCGTCGGCATAGGCTGCCGCAACGGGCACAAATGGTGTCATGACAAGGGAGAGGCAAAGAGCTGCTGAGACGATGGAGGGCAGGCAGTTCTTCATGGCTGGCTCCTTAATCTGGCCTTTGATAGTTACTTGATGTCGCCTCCTTCCGCTTTATATCCGTTGTATTTGGCGTATTTCTTTAATAAGGCAAGAGGTTCTTCCAGTCAAAGGTGAAACCCGTCACAAAGACAACCGATAACGTTGGCGGTAACTGGGGCGGTGCCCCCTCAGCGACGACCGACAAGGTTTTTCTGCTCTCGGCAACCGAAGTATACGGGGATATGCAATCCGACGGCATCCAGTACGAGTGCTACAAATCCAAGGGCGTGACGGGGTCGAACTATTCCGGTGCATCAGGCTATAGCCACTGGACTCGCTCCGTGAGACCGCGCAGCTCCACGTCCTTTCGCTATGTTCAAAGCGGCGGTATTTGCTACAGCTACAGCGCGACGGACTCGTTTTATGTTCTCCCCGCTTTCTGCTTCTGATCTCTTTTAGCGCAAAGCCCTCGCAATCCTGCGAGGGCTTTTCTTTTGGCGATTACTCGAACAATTCGAGGTTCATAGCACAGGTAATCGGGTTGAGGAGAAATGGGGTCATACAGCGGCTCTCAGAGCGCCTGCCGCACTCCCCCGCCATTGCCTCTGCGGCGTCCTCGTATAGAGCCCATCCTGCTTGGCGTTTCGTCGCAACAGCCCACTTGTCCACCGATCAAGTGAACTACCGGAATAAATACAGCGACACGTTTGTTCGTTACAGTCGCTATATCTGTGTAAATTGCCGCGATAAATACAGCCCGTACTCAGCTGTATACCAGCTACGCGTATGTAGATTCATATCGCGTTAATAAATCGGCTCAAGCGCGTGCAAAACGCGCAAGTAGCCGCAAAAGGCGATTACCGCGTAGGTAGATTTTTGGCACCCTGTTGCTTAACAAAATTAAGCAATTGCTTAAAACAAAAAAGGTCAGGCACTAGGTGCCTGACCTGCAAACTTCTGGTCGGGACGACTGGATTCGAACCAGCGACCCCTTGACCCCCAGTCAAGTGCGCTACCAAGCTGCGCCACGTCCCGAAGCTTTTGTTTGTTGCTCTGCTCTCGCTCGCAACAGGGAGTATATTAACCCGAAACTTTGTCCTTGTGCAAGAACTTTTTTACAAATTTTGAATCAAGTCCAAAATTGTATCTGCGAGCTGGGGTTTTGTTAGTACGGGAAGTTCTTGCGTACCCGCTGTGCTCACGATCCAGGCCTTGTTGGTATCGGTTCCAAAACCCGAATCGGCACGCGAGACATCGTTGGCGATAATCGCATCGCAACCCTTGCGGACCAATTTGTGCTCGGCGTACTCGACAACGTTATCGGTCTCGGCCGCAAATCCGATCACGCATCGCTCGCCCTTCTGGCGCGAGAGCTCGGCTAAAATATCGACCGTTTCGACCAGCTTGATGCGATCCAAGCGTTCGTTGGACTTTTTGAGCTTATGGTCGGCAGGAGCGGCGGGTGTGTAGTCGGCGACGGCGGCCGCACAAATTGCCGCTTCGGCCGTCTGGAAGGCGCTCAGGGCCGCCTGGAGCATCTCTGCGGCGGTCTGCACGCGCACGCACTCCACGCCGCGGGGAACATCGAGCGATGTCGGTCCCAACACGAGCGTGACCGCAGCGCCGCGGCGAGCGGCCTCCCCTGCCAGGGCGATGCCCATCTTGCCCGACGAACGGTTACCGATAAAGCGCACAGGATCGATCGGTTCGTGCGTGGGTCCGGCGGTGATGACGATGCGCTTACCTGCCAGGTCCTGAGGCGCGGGGTTGAGCACATCGCAGACAGCCTCGATGATGTCCTCGGGCTCACTCATGCGGCCCGTGTCCACGTCGCCGCAGGCAAGGTAGCCGCTGCCGGGACCCACCACATGGACACCGCGCTCGCGCAGCGTGGCCATGTTGGCCTGCGTCGCCGGCGCCTTCCACATGCCATTGTTCATGGCGGGGGCGATCACGATGGGTCGCGGCGTGGCAAGCAGCGTGGTGGAGATGAGGTCATCGGCGATTCCGTTGGCCATCTTAGCGATGATATTTGCCGTGGCAGGCGCCACGACCACCAGGTCGGGCTCCTGCGCGAGCGAAATGTGGTGGATGGGGTCGGAGGGGTCGTCGAACAGACCCACTGCGACCGGCTCATTGGTGAGCGCGCGGAAGGTGAGCGGGCCCACAAACTCGGTGGCATGCTCGCTCATAACGACCTTAACGCGTGCGCCGCGCTTTTGCAGCAGACGCACGATATTGCACGACTTATAGGCGGCGATCCCGCCGGTAATGCCCAGCAGGATCGTTTTTCCCTCAAGTAGCATTGAATTGTTGGGTGCCGCCGTCATCGTTAGGCTTCCTTGCTAGGGAGCACGAGCAGGCGGTGGCAGTACGGGCAGTGCGTAATCTCACTGCCGTCATGGTTGAGGTCGCTCATGGACGACGCCTGCAGCGCGGTGTGGCAGACCGTGGGGATGTTGCCCTGAATGGTTTCGACGGCCAGGCCACGGAACTGCTTGAGCAGACGTTCGTAGTCGGTGAGCACGTCGGCGGGCAGCGTGGCAGCAAGCGCGGTACGCTCCTTGGTGGCGGCGTCAATTTGAGCCTGCAGGTCGGCGGCCTTGGCACGAGCGGCCTTGGTATCGGCCTTCACGCCCTCCTCGAACTTGGCGATGATGGCCTGCGCACGGGCCTCGCGGTCGAGCGCCTCCTTGTGGGCGACTACGACGTCCTTGCGGGTGTGCTCGATCTTGTCCAGACGCTTGGCCAGGGTGGCGAGCTCGTTCTCCAGGTCCTGAACCTCGCGGTAGTCAGAGCCGTCAACGTGGCGCTTCTTGGCGGCCTCGATGGCGTTATTGGTCTGAATCTCGGTGGTGTTGAGGTCGTCGAGCTCAATGTCCAGATCCTTGCGCTGGGCGTAGAGCTTGGTCATCTCGGCCTTGAGCTTCACATAGGTCTTGCGCTTGGAAGCGAGCTCCTTGAGCTCCGGCATATTGGCAAGTTCGCTCTTGTTGCGGGCGAGCTCCAAATCGATCTGTTGCAGCTTGAGTAGCGTAGCGCCGGCGCTCATAAGTTCTCTCCTTTTGTCACAGTCCACCATTGGCAAGGGTTCAGTATTTTAATCGTATGACGGGGGTCGACCCCGGCGTCAACCGCAGAGTTCATCAAGATATCCACGAACGGCTCCTCGGAGCGGTCATGGCCGAGCAAGATCACCGGCAGTCCGCGCAACGCAAGGTCTTGCGCTACGTGGTAGCCCGCCTCGCCCGACACGACAACGTCCGCGCCCGCGGCGATGGCAAGCTCTCCAAAGTCACCCAGGGAGCCGCCCAGAATGGCGACGGTCCGGCACGGGTAATCGGCCTCGCCCCATACGCGGGGGTCGCTGCCAAACGCCGCTGCGGCGCGCGCGGCAAGGTTACGCAGGCTGCAGGGGTCGTTCAGCGTTGCAAGCGCGCCCAGGCCGGTCGCTTCGGGGTCGTCCACGTGCTCCAACGAGCTCATGGGCTCAGCGCCCAGCAGCTCACTCAGGCGAACGCGCGCTTCGTGCGAGCGGTCCAGGTTGGTGTGAAGCGAGATGATGCTCACGCCGCAACGAGCTGCCTCGTACAGCGCCGCGCTGCATTGGGGACGTGTGGCATCCGCCGGACAAAAGGCCTCAGGCGCCTTGATATAGATGGGATGATGCGTTAGCAGCACATTGGCGCCGGCCTCCTGGGCGCGGTGCACATTGGCTTCGGTCGCATCGAGTGCGCAGGCAACACCGGTAATCTCAGCGGCAGGGTCGCCAACGGAGAGTCCTACATGGTCCCAACTCTCGGCATCGGTCTTGGGATAGCGTGCCAGCAGGGCACGCTCGAGCTCGGCGACGATCATGCGGCACCCACGATCGAGAGCAGCGTCTGGGCAAACTCGTCCAGATCGTCCGGATTCACGCGGTCATCAAAGGAAATGCGCAGTGCGCCCAATGCCTGCTCGCGACCGATGCCCATCGCGCTCAAAACGTGACTGGGGTCCATATTGCCGCTCGAGCATGCCGAGCCTGCCGATACCTCAAAGCCGGCGGCGTCGAGCTTGATGATGAGCTCCTCGGAGTCCATGCCATCAATGTAGATCGATACCATACCCGGCAGGCGATCGGCCTGCGCGTAGTCGCCCATCGTGGCGTGAATGCGAGGATGGGCCGTAAGCGTGGCATAGAGCTTATCGGATAAGGCCTGCAGCGTTGTGCGCTCCTGGGCTACATGGGGCGCTAGCGTGCGGGCGGCAGCGGCAAAAGCCAGCTGGGTACGCAGGTCCTGCGTACCCGCGCGACGTCCGGCTTCCTGTCCGCCGCCAAAAATGCGGGGGCGCAGCGGCGTGCGGCTCTTAAGGTAGAGCGCGCCGGACGCCACAGGGCCGCCGATCTTGTGCGCGGCAACGGTCATAGCATCGACGTCCAGCTCGGTGACATTGAGCGGAATATGCAAGTAGCCTTGGATGGCATCGGTATGAAACAAGGCGCCGGCAGCATGTGCGGCGGCGGCCAGCTCGCGGATGGGCTGCACCACGCCGGTCTCGTTGTTGGCGACCATAATGCTCACGAGCGCCACGTCGTCGCCGAGCAGCTCGACAAGCGTGGCAGGCTCAATGTAGCCCGCGCGGCAGGGCTGCGCCAGGTCGACGGTAAAGCCGGCGGCACGCAGCAGCGGTAGGTTGTCCAGAATCGAATCGTGCTCGATGGCCGAAACGATTACACGATCGCGCTTTCGATCGCGCTGACGAGCGCCCTCGGCAAGTCCGAGCAGCGCCAGCTGGTTGGCCTCGGTGCCGCCGTTGGTAAGGATGATCTCGGACGGGCGGACGCGTTCGCCAAAGCTACGGGCGATCTCGAGACGGGCAACTTCCAGGCGTGCGGCGGCCTTGCGTCCAAGCGAGTGCAGCGAGTTGGGGTTGACGCCGGCAAGCTCGCTGTCGTCATATTCGCGCTGCGCAAGGAGCGCCTCGGCGCGCATGGGCGTCGAGGCGGCATAGTCAAGATTCACGGGTATGCGGTTTTGACCTGCGGTCATAAGGATTTATGCCTCCTGTGCGGCCTCATTGCCCAGCTTCTGCAGCAGCGCAACCTCGGCAGCGGGATCTTCGGACTTAAATACGGCGGAGCCTGCTACGAGCACGTTGGCGCCAGCCTTAACGACCTCGGCGATGTTCTTGGAAGAGATACCGCCATCGACCTCGATGAGGGGCGAAACGCCGTGGCGCTCACACATGGCCTTGAGCTCGTGGAGCTTTGCGATGATGCCCGGGATAAAGCTCTGGCCGCCAAAGCCAGGGTTCACGCTCATCAGCAGCACCATATCGACAACGTCGATGATGCTCTCGAGTACGCACACGGGCGTGGCGGGATTGAGCACCACACCGGCCTTGACGCCGCGCTGCTGCAGATGGGTGAGCGTACGGTGCAGGTGCGTGGAAGCCTCGTAATGCACGGTGATCATATCGGCGCCGGCGTCGGCGTACCAATCGACCGTCTCGTCGGGGTTCGACACCATCAGGTGCGCGTCGACCGGCACGTCGGTGGAACGCTTGACGGCCTTAAGGATGTCAACGCCAAAGGTCAGGTTGCCGGTAAAGTGACCGTCCATGACGTCGAAGTGCACGTAGTCGGCACCGGCGATCTTGTCGAGCTCGCCCTTGAGGTTGGCCATGTCGGCCGAAAGGATGGACGGAGCGATTTTGATGGAACCCATGGTAGTAGCCTTTCTGCGCTAGTCGGCGAGTCCGTAGAACTCTTGAGAGGGGACGCGGTCGGTAAGGATCTCGAGCGCCCTATCCAAAGTAACACCGTTGTAGAGCGTTTGCTCCACGGCAAAGGTGAGCGGAATGTCTACGCCCAGTGAACGGGCGAGCTCGCTGACGCTGCGGGCCGCGACGGCACCCTCGACCACCATATGCGTGCGTGCCTGATACTCGTCGAGCGACACGCCGTGGGCGAACTCGTAGCCAAAGGTCCGGTTGCGCGAATGCTCCGAAGTGCAGGTGGCGATAAGGTCGCCCATACCGGCAAGTCCCATGCAAGTCATGGCCTGGCCGCCGCGGGCGTGAACCAGGCGGCTGATTTCGGCCAGACCGCGCGTCATGATGAGGGCAAGCGTGTTGTCGCCCGCGCCCGAGCCGGCGGAGATGCCGCACACGATGGCGATGACGTTTTTCATGGCGCCGCAGACCTCGACGCCAGTCATGTCCTGCGACAGGTAGATGCGGAAGGCCGTGGAAAGCAGCAGCTCCTTAAAGGCCTCCCCTATCTGCGGATCTTCGCTGGCGATGACGGCGGCAGAAAGTCCGCCGCGGCAAATCTCCTCGGCATGGTTGGGGCCCGAGAGGGCCGCCACGCGCGCCTCGTTGCCGATCTCGCTGGCGATGACCTCGCTCATGAGCAGGCCGGACTCGGGCTCAATGCCCTTGGTGAGGCAGAGCACCGGGGTATCGGCGGCGATAAAGGGCGCGGCCTGGTGGCACACGCTGCGAAGGTGCGTCGAAGGAACGGCAAAGATGATGGCCTCGGCGCCGTCGAGCGCCTGCACGAGCTCGGTCGTGGCGACGACGTTGCCGGGCAGCTCGTAGCCCACAAGGTAGCGTGGGTTGCGGTGCTCGCCATTGATGCCGGCGGCCGTCTGCTCGCTATGGGCCCACATGGTCACGCGCTCGGCTCGCGCGGCGGCAAGGCCGGCGACGGCGGTTCCCCAGGAGCCAGAGCCAATCAGCGCAACATTCATGACTCTCTCCTACTTATCGTCGGGCTCGGTGACGCGCTTGGTAAACGAGAGCTTGGACTCCTTACCGGTCATGAGCTTTTTGATGTTCGCACGATGGGCCCACACCACGGTGATGCCGATCATCGCCATGCAAAACTTAAGTCCTAGGCTGCTGTACGGAAAGACCGCACAAGCGGCAATGGGAAGACCGATGGCCGCGGCAAGCGAGCCCACCGACACGAACTTGGTGATGGCGACGGCCACGATAAACATGCCCAGCAGCGACAGACCAATGGGCCAGTACCAGGCGAGGATAACGCCCAGACCCACGGCGATACCCTTGCCTCCATGGAAGTTGAGGTAGGGCGAGAAGATATGGCCCCACACCGCTGCCAGGCAAATGACGCCGAGCATCCAGTCGCCGGCGGCGCCGGGGGCCATAATACTCGGCGGAAAACCATAGCCCAAGTCGGCAATGAGTGGACGGGCGATAAGGACGCAGATGGCGCCCTTAAGGCAGTCGAGCAGCAGCGTGAGCGCGGCCACCTTGGGGCCGGCTACGCGCAGTGCGTTGGTGGTGCCGATGTTGCCGGAGCCCGCCTTGCGAATGTCGGTGTGGTTGAACACGCGGCCCAAGATCAGGCCAAACGGAATCGCCCCGATAAAGAACGAGACCACGGCGCAGATGGCGGTCAGCAGAATCGGATTATGCATCCTTTTGCTCCTTCTTCCTAAAGAAGAGTCGAATGGGCGTGCCGGCGAAGTCGAAGGTCGAACGCATGCGGTTCTCTACGTAGCGCTGGTAGGTGTCGTTGACCAGGTCGCTGTGGTTGACGAAGAACGTGAACGTCGGCGGGTTGACGCCCGTCTGGGTCACGTAGTGCATGCGCAGGCGGCGCTTGCCGTCCACCACGGTATGACCGAACTCGCGCAGGTCGGTGAGGAACGTGTTGAGGCGCGAGGTGCTGATCTTCTGCGAGCGCGTCTTTTCGGCGGCGTCGACCATCGCCCAGATCTTCTCGACGCTGCGGCCGGTCAGGGCAGAGATGCGCAGGTACTGGGCCCAGGGAGCCATAACGCCCAGACGGCGGTCGATGGTCTCCATGCAGGCCTCGCGCTTACGGTCGTCGTCGAGCAGATCCCACTTGTTGAGCAGCACCACGATGGCGCAGCCGCGCTCGATGGCCAAGCCCATGACCTTCTGGTCCTGCTCGGTGACGCCTACGGAGGCGTCGACGACGAGCAGCGCCACGTCGGCGCGGTCGATGGCGCGCAGGCCGCGAACCATGGAGTAGTACTCGATATTCTCGTACACGGTGCTCTTCTTGCGAATGCCCGCGGTGTCGACCATGCGGTAGTGCTTGCCGTTGCGCTCGACGACCGTGTCGATGGCGTCGCGCGTCGTGCCGGCAATGTTGGACACGATGGAGCGGTCGGCGCCCAGGATGCGGTTGAACAGCGAGGACTTACCGGCGTTGGGGCGACCGATGATGGCCACGTTCAGCGCATCGGGGAACTCGTCGGCGACTTCGTCCTCTTCCTCGGGAAGCAGGGCCACGATGTCGTCGAGCAGGTCGCCCGTGCCATGGCCATGCAGGGCCGAGAGCGGCGTGGGCTCACCGATGCCGAGCGAATAGAACTCCCAGATGCTGTCGTTCTCGCGATCGGGGTTGTCGAGCTTGTTCACCAGTAGAAAGACCGGCTTGTCGCAGCGCTTGAGCATGCGAGCGACCGACTCGTCCTCCTCGGTGACGCCGGTGCGGCCGTCGACCACAAACAGGATGACGGCGGCTTCCTCGGCGGCGGCGAGGGCCTGGTCGCGAATGGACGTGGCGAAGACGTCATCGCTCTTGAGCGGTTCGATGCCGCCCGTGTCGACGATGGTGAACTCGCGGCCGTTCCAATCGGCCGTGTGGTACGAGCGGTCGCGCGTGACGCCGCGAGACTCATGGACGATAGCGTCCGAGGTCTGGGCCAGGCGGTTAACGAGCGTGGACTTGCCCACGTTGGGGCGTCCGACGACGGCGACGATAGGTTTCATCTGCACTCCTTTAATGGGTAGGGTCAGTGGAAGTGTTAGAGTCGGCAGGCACAATGCCAAGGATGTGCTCCAGGGTATCGAGCAGCTCATGCGGCATGGTCGACACCACATGAACCTCGGCGCCGCGACTGGTAAGGCTTGCGAGTAAATCGTCACGATGATACTCGTCAAGCGTCATGCCGTCAGCGTTGAACATGAGCTTAGGCACAAAGAGCATAACCCCCGACAGGTCTTGGGGTAGCTGCTCAAGAATGTCACACGCGACGATGAGGCCGGTTACGTCCACGTTGCCGCCAAAGTAGCGGTTCTTGATGGCCGTGACAGTGCCGGCGAGTCCCTGGGGCGACTCCACAAAGCGGGCCACCGTGTCGCGTGCGCTGGCGCCCGAGAGGCACAGGAGGCGCTGACTACGGGCGGCGATGGCCTCGCGGACGCGGGCTAGGCGCTCGGCGTCGGCGGTAAGCACGTCGTCGGTTTCGTCCAGGTACGAGCGGATCATGCCGATGCCGTCGTAGTACTGCGGGTAACCGTCGTAAAAGTCCGCCTCGGGCGGCTCGATGCCGGCGTCCAGGTAGAACTCGTCGCTCATCTGGAAGGTATGGCGGCCAAAGCGCTCGTAGGCACGGTCCTGGTAGGGACGGATCATGGCAATGGTCTCGCGCGCCAGTTCGGGCTTGTCGCTGTATGACCAGCTAAAGCGGTTCTGATGCTTGGTAAAACCGAGCGGCACAATGCCCAGGCTTGTGATTTGCTCGTGCTCCTCGCAAAAGCGCAGGGTCTTTTCCAGCTCCTCGCCGTCGTTCATGCCGGGGCACAACACGATCTGCGCGTGAATCTCGATGCCGGCGGCCATGATGGCTTCGAGTACGTCCATGCCGCGCTGGGCGTTGCGGCCCATCATACGACGGCGGACGTCGGGGCTCACGGCATGGACCGACACGTTCATAGGGCTCATGTTGCGTTGGATGACGTTTTGCACGTCCTCGTCGGTGAGGTTCGTGAGCGTGACGAAGTTGCCCTGCAAAAAGCTCAGGCGATAGTCATCGTCGCGGATATAGAGCGTGGAGCGGCCACCCTTGGGCAGCATGGTCATAAAGCAGAACACGCAGGCGTTCACACAGGTACGCATGCCGTCAAAGATGGGGCCGTCGAACTCCAGGCCCCAGTCCTCGCCCGGGAAGCGGTCGAGCTCGACGGAGGTGACGGTGTTGTCGCGTGGGTCGAAAACCTCGAGGTCGACGGTATCATCGTCGGCCTCCCAAAGCCATACGATCATGTCGGTGAGCTGCTCGCCGTTGACCGTAAGCACGCGCATGCCCGGCTCGATACCCACATCCCATGCGGGCGACTCGGGACGCACGTTCTTAACGAGCGCGCCCTCACCCGGCTCGGGGTCGCGGCTGCGCCCGTAATCGGCCACCTCGGCGGCGTATGCGGGTACGGTCTGGTCCATGGTTAGCGGCAAAGCTCCTTGATGCGCGCAACGGCGCGCTCGATGTGTTCTTGCGGGGTGGAGGCTCCGGCAGTGATGCCGATGTGGCGCGCGTTGGCAAACCACGCGGCCTGGAGCTCGGAAGCTTCCTCGATGTGATACGTGCGCTCGCAGGCGTCTGCGCAAATCTGCGCCAGGCGGCGGGTGTTGCCCGAGTTCTTGCCGCCCACCACGACCATGCAGTCGCAGCGGTTGGCAAGTGCGGCGGCTGCCTGCTGGCGCTCACTCGTGGCGGCGCAGATGGTGTTGATCACACGCAGCTCCTGCACGTGCGGGGTGATAGCTGCCACGACCTCGGCGAGGTTCTGCGCGGTCTGGGTGGTCTGCACAACCAGGCCTACCTTGCCCTTGAGCGACAAGGCGTTGGCGTCGGCGGCACAGCTCACGACCTGCGCATCATCGCCGGCGTGACCCAGAATGCCCTCGACCTCGGGATGGCCCGGCTCACCCACGACGAGTACGCGATCGCCCTCGCGCACCAGGCGCTCGGCGGCCACGTGGACCTTCTTGACGTAAGGGCAGGTGGCGTCGACCACGTTGAGGCCGCGCGTGCGGGCAGCATCGATCACCTGCGGCACCACGCCGTGGGCGCGGATGATCACGGTACCCGATGATGCGTCGTCCAGGTTCTCGGCCAAGCCAACGCCTGCCTCAGCGAGCTCGCGTACCACGATGGGGTTATGGATGAGCGGGCCCAGGGTGTGGACCTGAGCGCTCTCCCCTGCCTGCGGCGCGGCGGCCAGCGCCATGTCGAGCGCGCGCTGCACGCCGTAGCAGGTGCCGGCATGGGCTGCGATCTCGATGGTGGGCGCGCCGCCCTGGTCGGACGCGGTCGCGGTGGTGCCCATAACGTTCTCGTCCATGGCTAGAACCTGCCCGGATGCTCGGCGCACAGCTCGTCTCGCATGGCGTAGACGCGGTTCATGGCCTCGGACTCAAACCAGGCCAGACGCTCCGTGCGCTTAAGCCCGGCTGGCGCGTCGGAAAGCGAGATGGCCTTGCCGGCGCGGATCCAGCACTTCTTGGGGCGCATGATCTTTTTGCCCGCAGGCGTGATGTCGGACCAGCCACAGATGGCGAGCGGGTTCACGGGTGCCTTGCCCATCTGGGCGATGAGCGCAAAGCCGCCGTGGACCTCGGGTTTGATCTCGCGCGAGCGGATGCGCGTGCCCTCGGGGAAGATCAGGACGTCCTCGCCGCGCTGCAGCGCATGCTGGGCGGCACGCAGGCACTTCATATCGGCAGTACCACGCTCCACGGGGATGCCACCAACGCGGCTAAAGGCCCAGCGTACGATCTTGCTCTTGGCAAACTCGGACTTAAAAATGGGGCGAATGCGGCGGCCGCCAAAGAACAGCGCCGTCTCTACAGCCAAAAGCTCGGCCATCGAGGTGTGGTTGCAGATGACCACGCTGCCGCGGCCTTCCTGGCGCTCAAACAGCAGATCGGCGTCCTCTACCTTCCAGCGCCACATGAGCTTGGAGAAGGCCCAAAGGATTGCCATGACCACGAAGACGGTGCCGCGGATGAGCACGGGGAACTCGGCATAAGGGGCGTTGTAGTAATCCTCGGGCGTCTGCTTAAACAGGCGCATGGGCTACCTCCTTTGGTTGATGAGGTCCTCGATAATGTGGACGACCTCGTCTATGGTGTGTGCGGTGGAGTCGACGTGCACGGCGTCCTCGGCGGGCACGAGCGGCGCCACCTCGCGGCTGCTGTCGAGCTTGTCGCGCTGCTTGAGGGCATCGAGGGTCTCGTCGACTTCGGCCTCGAGCTGCTCGCTGGTGAGCGGCTGGGCGTCGTTTTGGTGGCGCTGCAGCACGCGGCGACGGGCGCGCTCGCGCGGGTCGGCGGTCAGGAACACCTTGACCTGCGCGTTGGGGAACACGACGGTTCCGATGTCGCGACCCTCGGCCACGATGTCGCGATCCTCGGCGGCGCGGCGCTGATGGACGAGCATGGCCGCGCGCACGCCCGGGTAGGCCGAGACCTTGGACACGTTGGCGTCGACCTGCGGGGTGCGGATGGCAGCCGAGGCGTCCTGGCCATCAATGGTCAGACGTGTGTCCTCGCCGGTGCCGTTGGTAAAGCGGATTTCGATCTGCTCGGCGAGGGCGTCGATGGCAGCCTCGTCGTCCAGGTCGATGCCGCGGTCGAGCGCGGCGAAGGTGACGGCGCGATACATGGCGCCCGTATCGAGCTTGTTAAAGCCCAGCTGGCGGGCGATCTCCTTGGCGATGGTGGACTTGCCGGAACCGGCGGGGCCGTCGATGGCGACGATCATGCAATGCTTCCTTTCGGTGGTTGACGTGCTGGTATGGGACGCGGGCGCTGCGGCTTGGCGGTCTGCCTAGCCGGTGTAGCGCTCGCGGTAGGTGTTGCGCTTGGGCGCGGAGCCGTGGCTGCCGTGGTGACGCGTGCGTGCCGCGGGCGTGCCCTGGGGCTTGCCGCTGTCGCGCTTGGAGCTGGCCTGCTTAGGCGGGATGCCGCCGGCCTTGAGGATTTGCACCTCGCGGTCGGTGAGCTCGCGCCACGAGCCCTTGGCCACATCCTTGAGCTCCAGGCCGGCAAAGTTGCTGCGATGCAGGCGGATCACCGGGTGGTGGATCTTGCCCAGCATGCGCTTGACCTGGTTCTTACGACCCTCGCGGATGATGACCTCCACGGCGGTGGTGCCGGGCTTGACGCCCTGCGGAGCCACGGCCTCGGCTTCGCGAGCGGTGATGACGCGGCAGATTGCCGGCTGGCATAGGCCGTCGTCGAGCTCGATGCCACGACGCAGCGGCGTGAGGTCGCGGTCGGACAGTTCGCCGTCCACGAGTGCCTGGTAGGTCTTGTAGACGTGTTTGCTCGGGTGCAGCAGGTCCTGCGACAGGTCGCCGTCGGTGGTAAAGAGCAAAAGGCCCGTGGTGTCGCGGTCCAGGCGGCCCACCGGGAACAGGCCCGGAAATCGGTCGCGGGGAACCAGGTCCGCCACACAGGGACGCTCCTGCGGGTCGCTCATGGTGGTGAGATAGCCGGTCGGCTTGTAGAGCATCAGGTACACGGCGCCCTGGTCGAGCTTAACGGGCATGCCGTCGACCTCGATATGATCGCGGTCGACATCGACCTTGGTGCCCAACTCGGTCGCGACCTCGCCGTTAACCGTCACTCGGCCGGCGGTCATCAGGTCCTCCGACCCGCGGCGGCTCGCCACGCCTGCGCGCGCCAAAAAGCGCTGCAGGCGCATGGTGTGCGGATAGACGGGCTGGGCGTCGGACTTGTGCACATCCGCGTTGGGCGCCGCAGCGCCGGTGCGCATCTCCCCTGTCTCGTTAGTCTTCGTCATGCGTATCCTCCGCAGTGTCGTCGGTGGACAGCGTTTCCTCGCCGCCGACTGCCTCGACATCATCAATATCGGTATCGAGCAGCTCACGTTCTTCGTCCAGATCCTCAGCCTGCTCCTCGAGCGTGGACTGAATGCTGCGGCCGCTCAGGCGCTCGCGGATAAATTGACGTGACTGCTCGTCGGGGGCAAACTGCTCCAGATCGGGAAGGTCGCGGGTGGAGCGCAGACCGAACTTCTCCAAAAAGGCGTTGGTCGTGCCGTAAATGATGGCCTGACCGCGCTGGGGGTCGCGCCCGAGCTCGCGCACCAGGCCCTTGTCAACGAGCGACGCAATGACACCGTCGGAGTTGACGCCGCGGATGCCCTTGACCACCTCGCGCGTCACGGGCTGGTGATAGGCGATCACGGCCAGGGTCTCGAGTGCCGCCTGCGACAGTTTTTGCGTGTCCCAGCTCAACACATAGGCCTCGACCACGTCGTGATATGCGGGATGCGTAAACAGGCGCCAGCCGCCGGCGACCTCGCGCAGCTGAAAGCCGCGGTTGGCCTCCTCGTACTCAACTTTGAGCTCGGCGAGCAGCGATGCGCATTCGCCGGGGGCGATATCCAGCGCACCAGCCAGCGCGGGCGCGCTCACCGGATCGCTCGACACCAGCAGGAGCGCCTCCAAGGCGCCTTTGAGGCTATTTGTCTCCAGCGGGGAAAGGGTTGACATGGTTGCCGCTCCTATTCGGTGAGCTCGGGGCCCTCGCCGGGTACGTAGGCCTCGGCGCCCTCGACGCGGTTGATGCGGATGGTTCCAAAGATTTCGTCCTGGCTCAGGGTGAGCGAGCCACGCTTGGTGAGCTCCAGCATGGCCAGGAAAGTGACGACGAGCTGCTCGGTGGTGGCGTCGCCGTCCAACAGCTCGCGGAAGGTGCAGGTTTGGTGCGCCGTGGTAAAGCGGTCGACCGAGGCCACCGTCAGGTCGAGCGGCACGCGATGCGGTGCCACGTGCTCGGCCTCCAACAGGAAGGTCTGGCGCTTGCCGTCCAGGTCGGCACAGATGACGGCCAGGCCGCGCAGGGTGATGCCGGCCAGGTAGTCGGGCATGAGGCCCAAAAACTCCGGGTCGGGGCCGGCCACACGCGGATGCATGCGGCTCTCGGCCTGCATGCGCGCGCCAAGGGCTGCCGCCGCGCTCTTAAACTGCTTGTAGGCAATCAGGCGCTGGATCAGGACCTCGCGCAGGGCATCGCCGTCGAGCGCGCTGAGTTCCTCGAGGTCATCGTCGAGCTCGTCATCATCATCGGCTTTGCGCGGGGCCTCCTGAGGCACCAGCGAGGCGGCCTTGATGTCCAAAAGCGTAGCCGCGACCAGCAAAAAGTCGCTTGCCACATCCAGGTCCAGCGCCTCGATGCGCTCGGCTTCGGCCAGGTATTGCTCGGCCACCTCGCTAATGGAGATGGCGCCGATATCTACTTTTTGACGGGTTACCAGCTGCAGCAGCAGGTCGAACGGTCCGCTGTAGACCTGCGTCGACACGCGATACGACATCTTCGACCTCCTTTGACGGCGCCTTCGCGGCGCGGTTTGGGTGCATGTTGCGACCGTTTTGCGCGGTAGACCTGTAAGTTTACCTTAGATGCCGGCGATTGCGAAGTTGAGCAGCCACTCAGCCAGCGGATACACGGTAACGTCGAAATAGCGGCCGATCACATCGATACCGGTCCACATGGGCAGCAGATACAGCACGATGATGAGTATGGGCATGGCGTATTGCTGCAGGTGGTAGTAGTTGGTGAGCGCTTTACCTTTGAGGAACGGCACGATGATAGACGAGCCGTCAAGCGGCGGAATCGGAATGAGGTTAAAAAACGCGAGCGACAGGTTAACCACGATAAAGGCAGCGCCGAAGTTCATGATTTGCGACGCCACGCCAAAAGACATGCTGGCGTAGAGGTTGCCATAGACCAGGTGCATGAGGGCTGCGGCCAGGCACGCGAGTGCGATATTCGATGCGGGGCCTGCCGCGCTCACCAGGACCTCGTCGCGCTTGGGGTGCTTGAGGTTGTTGAGATAGACGGGCACGGGCTTGGCGAAGGCAAATACCGGGCCGCCGGCCGCGAGCATAAGCAGCGGCAGGAGGACGGTGCCAAACGGGTCGATGTGGTTGAGCGGGTTGAGCGAGACGCGGCCACGGGAGCGTGCCGTCTTGTCGCCGAGCGCCCAGGCCGCGGCGGCGTGCGCGCTTTCGTGGATCACGATGCCAACGATGACAGCGACGGCGCTGGCAAGCAGATTCATGAGGTAGCTGCTGGACATAGCACCTCCTAGCGGACGCGGCGCGATGCGCGCGTGAGCAGGTGGTCGACCACAAACAGGATGACGGCCACGATGGCGTAATCTAAGCGGAACACGCCGCCAAAGGGCGAGGTGATGACGCCGTAGCCGGCGATGGCACTCGGCAGCGCGCGCGAAAGCTCAACGACAAAGCCGACGATCTGCAGCTTGGCGGTCAGGCCGCTAAAGCACAACAGCACGGTCATCGCGCTCATAAAGATGCCGCAGATGCGGCACGCAATGGCGATGATGCTCATCGCCACGGCAGCGGCCTTACGAGAGTTCACGCGCGGTCTCCTCTTCAATCTGTGTGGAAAGCTCGAGCCATTCGTCCTCGAGCTTGGGCAGCTCTTGCTTAAGGCCGTTATATTCCCCCAGCGCGGCGTTGAACTTATCCTGATCGGCATAAAGCTCTTCACTTGCCATCAATTCCATAAGCTCGTCATAGCGGGCGCGCTTTTTGTCGAGCTCCGCCTCGATCTTCTTAAGCTGGTTGCGCACGCCCTTGAGCTTTTTGTTGAGCGCAGCGCGGGCCTGGGCCTCGGCGCGCTTTTGCTCCTTGGTCTTTTTGCCCTCGGCAGGTTTAGGCGCCGCGGCGGGGGTGTCGGCCTGGGCGGCGCTGGCTTTGGTGGACTTGGCCGCGGCAGGCGCGCTCTCCCCTGCGGCCTCGGCGGCGGCGCGGGCTGCGAGATCCTCGCGCTTGTAGAGGTAGTAGTCGTAGTCGCCGTCGTAGACCGTGACCTTGCCATCGCGTATGTCGATCACGCGGTTGGCAACGGCGCGTACCAGGTGCTCGTCGTGGCTGATCAGCACGATGGTACCAGGGAAGTTTTGCAGGGCATTCTCGAGCATGTCCACCGAGTCGATGTCCAGGTGGTTGGTGGGCTCGTCCAGGCACAGGAGCGCCTCGGGGGCCACGAGCATCTTTGCCAGGGCCAGACGCGCCTTTTCGCCACCGGAGAGGACGCGGACCTGTTTTTCGATTGCATCGTTGTCGCTAAACAGGAAGGCGCCCAGCAGGCTGCGCTGCTGCGGCACGGTCCACTTGGGCGTGACGGTGTCGATCTCTTGCAGGACGGTGTTGGACTCGGTCATGCCCTCGAGCGCATGCTGGGCATAGTAGGCGACGCCGACGTTGGTTCCCAGGTCGCGGGTGCCGGTGGTGGGCGGCTCCAGACCGGCGAGGATCTTCATGAGGGTGGACTTGCCAGCGCCGTTGGGGCCGACGAGTGCCACGTGCTCACCGCGGTAGAGCTTAAGGTCGATGTCGCTGTAGATGTGCTTATCGCCGTAGGACTTGGAGACGCCCTCTAGGCCCACGACCATGTCGCCGGAGCGTGGCGGATCGGGGAACTTAAAGTCGATGTGCTTGTGGCCCTCGGGCAGGATGACGAGCTCCTTTTTAATCTGCTCGATCTTGCGGATGCGCTCCTGCGCCTGGGCTGCCTTGGTGGGCTTGTAGCGAAACTTGTCGACGAAGACCTGCATGTGGGCGATGTCGCGCTCCTGGGCAGCGCGCTTGGCGCGCATCTGCTCCAGGTTGTCCTCGCGCTGCTTAAGGTAGCTGCTGTAGTTGCCGGTGTAGGTGGTCACGCGGCGGTTCTCGAGGGCGGCCACGTGGTCGACGCAGGCGTCCATGAAGGCGCGGTCATGGCTGACGATGAGGACGGCGCCATCGTAGTTGGCGATAAAGCCGCGCAGCCATTGGACACTCTCGAGGTCCAGGTGGTTGGTGGGCTCGTCCAGCAGCAGCAGGTCGGGGTGGCGCAGGAAGAGCTTTGCCAGCGCGATGCGCATCTGCCAGCCGCCGGAGAACTCGGAGCACAGGTGCTCAAAGTCGGTGACCTTAAAACCCAGGCCGGACAAGATCTTGCGGGCGTTGCTCTCGAGTTCGTAGCCGCCCAGATGCTCAAAGCGGTCCTGGACCTGGCCATACTCGTTGAGGAGGGCGTCGACGTCTTTGCCCTGCTCGGAGAGCTCGGTGATCTGGGCCTGCAGCTCGTTAGCGCGCACGCCCATGCGGCGGATTTCCTTGGCGGCGGCCATGACCTCGGCAAGGATGGTGGTGTCCTTTTGCTCCAGGTTAGTTTCCTGCTCTAGATAGCCTACCTGGCAGTCCTTGGCGTACTGGACCTGGCCAGCGTCTGGGCTGTCGATGCCCATGATGATCTTGAGCATGGTGGTTTTGCCGGCGCCGTTGGGGCCCACGAGCGCAAAACGCTCGCCGGGGTTGATCTGGAATGACGCGCCGCTAAAGAGGACGCGCGCGCCGAAGCTTTTTTCGATCTTGTCGACCAGGAGGATCATGGTGCCGCCTTTGACCTTGTGTGCCTATATGAAAAAAGGCCCCAACTTGCGTTGGAGCCTCATTCAATGCTCGGGTGGAGACGAGGGGGATCGAACCCCTGACCTCTTGACTGCCAGTCAAGCGCTCTCCCAGCTGAGCTACGCCCCCGTGCGAACAAGTACTATACGGGAACACCGGCGGCGATGCAAGGACAATTTTGGAAAAACTTTCCGCGGCTGCGCCCGGCGGCCGGCCCGGGGCGCTGGAAGCAGGCAAGAGGGCCAAAGGCGGCACCATGATCCTCCTGGCGGACAAGATCGTGCGTTGAACGACCAACGCGCGCATGGTAGTATCTTTCATCGTGGTGCGAAACTAATTCAAATGGATAGCCACCATTACTATCGTTGCCACTAACTTCAAGGGCTCTTGGCGCAACGGTTAGCGCAGGGGACTCATAATCCCTGGGTTCTGGGTTCGAATCCCGGAGGGCCCACCAGAATTTACAGAAGGCCAGACACTAAGTCTGGCCTTCTTCTTTTTATATAGCTTAAATATCGGTCGATAGGAGACCTTGTGTGCCAATATGAAAAAAGGCCCCAACTAGCGTTGGAGCCTCATTCAATGCTCGGGTGGAGACGAGGGGGATCGAACCCCTGACCTCTTGACTGCCAGTCAAGCGCTCTCCCAGCTGAGCTACGCCCCCGTGCGAAGAAGTACTATACGGGAACACCGGCGGCGATGCAAGGACAATTTTGGAAAACTTTCCGCGGCGCCGCCCGGCGCCCGTCCAACGGCGTCTCGGACAACATGGATTCGATCATGGTGTCGGTTTTTAGTGTCACACTTGGTGTCAAAAAGAAAAAGGTCAGAGGCTTAATACCTCTGACCTTTGCTTTTGATGGTGGGCGATACAAGATTCGAACTTGTGACCCCATCCGTGTGAAGGATATGCTCTACCCCTGAGCCAATCGCCCGTCGCCTTTTGGCAAAAGAGATACTATCATAGCCGCGCGTGGTTTACCAAGAACTTTTTGCCCTCGATTTTAAATTCGTGGGCTTTGGCTGCTCTGGCGCAGTCCAAATAAACAGCAAACCCGCAGCTCAACGAGCCTTTACCGCTTGATCCACGAGGTCTCGGGGCGGCAGATGAGTCGTGCGTTGTTGTAGGCCATATCGAGCGTGAGACAGGTGCGCGCAGCGTAGAAGCCGTCCTCGCGCTGGATGGTCAGCGCCAGCTCGGGCTTGTCGCCGGTCAGGCACAGCGGCAGCAGCAGCTGGATTCGGCCTCCATAGAACTGCGGCACGGCGAGCGTGTAGTTGGCGGCGGCGCGACGGGCGGCCTCGACGACGGCGCCCTCAAAGGCACGGCGCAGCAGCAGCGAGTTGCCCTCCCCCATCAGGCTGGCGGGGATGCGCGTGAGGTTTTCCTCGTCGCCCAGAATGTGGTCGATGTTGGAGCGGATCGGCAAGCGGTAGTCAAAGACCAGCTCGGAGGGGTCCTCGGCAAAGCGCACGCGGCACGGCAGGTACTCAAACGAGACCAGCATGGGGTCGCTCTCCTTAAAGAAGCCCTTCAAAAACCAATGCTGGCGCGCGTCGGGCTTGGAATTGGGCTCAAACAAGCCGTAGATGGTCTCGTAGCGGCGCGTGTACAGGCCGGTGTTGAACAGGCAACGGTCGTCGTCGAACACCAGCGGCAGGTTGGACGGCGCGGTCTGGTCTACGTCGCGCTCGGTCAGAAACACCGCGCGGCTAAACGAGAACGACAGGTAGTTTTTGAGGATACGGTTGTTGGGACCCCAGTCCTAGGGATCGGCGAGGTCTACCAGGCGGTCGTAACAGGGCTCGGGGCAAAACGCAAAGTCGTAGATATTACTGCACAGGGTGCTGGGGATCTCCATGTGGTGTCCAATCCAATTGATAACCTTCGTGCGGATGCTTTGATTCTATACGTATGACACGTCGCCGATACGCGCAACGCGATTGCATCGAGGTTTTTTGGCGAGTCAGGCCATCGCCGGCGCGATGAGGCCGGCCGCGCCGGCAAAGCACCCGCCCAGCAAAACGCATAGGCAGACCAAAGCAGTAAACAGGATGTAGTGTCGGCTGGTGTGGAACGCGGCAGCAAGCATGACCGCTCCGACCTTCGCAAGAGCCAATGGAAACTGCGCCAATAAATTGCCTGGCAGCAGTAGTTATTGGTGTAGCGAGATCAAAATATGCGAGCTTCGCAATCAAAAAGAATGACCTCGATGAGTTCCTCATCCCATTTACGCCGCTTCATAGAGACGCACCTCATCCTTTTCAATGCTCTTGCGGAATGCAGGACGCATATGCTCGGGAGGGTTGGTGACAATCTCAACATCTCGCACAAGCTCTTCTTCGAGCTCAAGGGAGAGTTCGAATAGCGTGCCGAACGTCATTGTTTCACCGCAGACTAGACGCAAATCAATATCGCTATCTGGCGTTTGCTCGCCACGGGCGAAGGAGCCAGATAGGTATGCCTCGCGGACGTCGTAACGAGACAGCGCACGAGAAACAGCAGCGGATATGTCGACAAGAGTAATCAAGTCTTAATTTTACTTACCGATTGAATGGAAGGCAATCGCCATCCGCCCGTTCCGCAGGCCGGTGATTAGAGAGGGGCTGTATCCGGCAGCATGCGGCAAAATCTGAAGATGCCATACGTAAGGGAGATTGGCAAAGTCTCTAACCGCGGTTTTATTGACAAAAATCGGGTTGTGCTCAGGGATTGCTTATTTTTCCTCGCGCTTCCGAAATATAGGCATTTTGGCAGCGATCTGAGGTGCCTTTGAGCGCCATGCTGATGTCGCCGAGCCAAGAGCAATTGGTTAACGGACAAGCTGGGGCACGCGTTCTAGTATTTCAATAGTCAATGCCGAGGGGACACGTTAAGATGTTGTCAGTAAACCCGCCTGGCCTCTGCTTAGCATGCACACTGGCGGGTCTTTTTTAAGTCCTTGGAGCCGAGACGAAGTACGAGAAGCCATTCCTCACCTACGACGAACAGGCGGACCTGCTGATCTCGCGCGGCCTCATGGCAGACCGAGAAGAACCCGTCGGCAAACTCGAGCACGTGGGATAATAGCGGGCACGCTCGGAGTCAGCGCCAAGGTGGCCGAGTTCTGCCTCGTGGCGCTCAACACCGTGAGGAACTACTGCTGCGCCCACCATGGCCGCCTCTGGAACAAGACGCTTGGCACCAAACCCATGATCCCAAGGGATGACACCGCCTGGCACGAGCCCCACGAGGAATGGCGAGCCGTGGGCTTCGGAGAGGGGTTGATTTCCGATCTCAGCCGAACACATTGATCGGATAGGCCGTTTCCGCAGCCAGCCGAACGCCCCCGAGTCCCCTCCCGGGACTCGGGGGCGGCATTTTCCCAGTTGAAGGAACGGTGGAGATGTTTTTCGATGGGTCCGGTGGCCATGCCCCGCCCTCCGCCCGGCACCTCTTCCCAGACTCAGCCGGACGGTCGGCCCGCCTATTACATTTTCCCCTTCAGGCCAGGACAGCGGGGCATCGCCCCTCTATGCGTGCGCCCGCCCTATCAGCCCCGGCGTCAGGTCGAGCTCGCTGAGCGGCACGTCCTCCACGCCGTAGGCCCCCCGGCAGCTCCCGGCCGTCCCGTGGACACTCCAGCCCTTGATGTATTCGTTGATGTACTACAGAATTCGTCCGATGTCTTCAGACATCGGCTGCTCCCTCCTAGTAGCCAGAGTCGTAGCGCTGCGCAGCGATGACCTTCTCGATCTCGGCGAGGCCGAGGAAGCGGTCGCCGAGCATATGCTTGCGCCAGAGGGGCTTGAAGCAGTGAAGCATGCGGCGGTACATCTCGAGGCGGGGACCATGCGAGTTCCCGCCATCCGAGTACTTCCTCAGAGGCTCCGCGAGCTCCTCATAGCGCTTGTCCGCAAAGAGGTGCTTCACGTAGCCGGCGAGACGCCCCTCCTCCATGTCGTTGTAGTCGAAGCCTTGAGGCGAGATGTCGCGCTCGTCCACCTCGGCCTTCTCATCTTCAGGCAGGTCCTCGTATGAGGCCCTGAGGACGCGGAACATGTCGAGGATGTCGTACAGCTCCTCGCAGCGTGAGTTGGGAATCTCCGGTCGAAGCACGGCGAATGCCTCCGGGTACTCGCGCACGTAGCCCTTCTCGAATATCTGTGCATTGCGCTTGTGGTAAGCGGCATCCTCCTCGTCCTCCGAGAGGGCGGCAAGGATGAGCTCCTGGTCGCGGAGGATGAGGCGGTTGACCGGCGCTATGGTCAGCGGGGCCATCTCCTCGGGGTAATCAGTGCGGGGGCTACCCACCATTGATCCGAGGGCTTCGGTGACCACTCCTGAGATGGTGCCACCCGATTCGTGGGCCAATCCCTCGAGTTTGGCCTTGAGGTCATCACTGACTCGGATAGAGATGGTTGCCATTGTCTACCTCCTTAATGGTGTCCTACTGTCATGTATTATTGTATTACACTTACACGGTGACGTCAAATAGTCGGAGCCTGCCGGTTTGTGACCGGCCTGGAGAATGCTCGCAGCGGCGATCGTTGCGGGCATTTATCTTGCCCGCACGGGATGCGGGAGGTTCAGACGTGGAGTCCTCCAATCTCCCGGGACCGGCTGATCCGGCCCTCAGGGCATCGGATTCCCACATTCATCGGTACACTCACAGATGAATGTGGGAGGTGTTCGGATGAAGTTGATATTCAAGGGGCTTCGGAGACAGTTGGGAGAAGTGCCCTGTCTGGTTAAAGTGGCTAATCAACGAAAAGGCCGATGAATGCTTCAACGAAGAGATCCAGCAGAACGAAGGGCAGCAGGACTAGACAAAGGGGCGCGGCCAGCAGCGTGGTCATGCCCAATGGCAGCGCTTGTTGCGGCTGCTCGCGCGTTATGCCAGGATTTCGTGCACGCGCTTCTGCACCGTCGAGTAAAGGCTACGAACGAGCTGGGGCACGCTATGGCTGCCATATCTTGAGCAATTAAAACTGTCCGTTCAACAGTAGGGGTGCGCCGGCGTCAGCCGGTGTGCCCCTACTTTGGGAAACGTAAAACTCGCTTTTTGTCGGTTGCCTCTCCCCTCTTCCAGCCCAAACGGGTGCCTCAGCAGCGGCGTGCGGCACCTAAAAGCGCTGTCCCCAGCAGGAATAGCGCCAAGGAGACGGCGATCCAGTTGCTGTCGGCGGTCTTGGGGAGAGTGGCGGTGGCAGCGCTGGCGGTCTTGGCCTTGAATGGTGTGGACGCCGCGGTCTTGGTCACTGTCGTTTTGGTCGTCTTGGTTGTCGTGGCTGTCTTTGGCGTCGTGGTCGCGGGCTTAAGGACGGGATCCGTCGCGGGCCCGGCACCGGGCTGCTCATCGGTAGGACCGGCACCACCAGCCGGCTCGCCCGCGCCACCGGGCACCTCGCGCCCGTCGGTCTCCCCCGCCGGCGCCGTGGCGCCCAGGGGCTCGATCACCACATGCGGCGCCATGGCCCCGGAGGCATCCACCACGCCGCCGGCACCGAAGGCCCCGCCCACGGGCGTCACGAACCGCGCGGACACGAGCGACCCACCCGTGCAAGCAACGCCGCCATCGGCACCGGCCGCGTCGAGCCACGAGGCGTCGACCGAAAGCCCGCACCCGGCCGAGCCGTCGCCAGCGTCCTGCAGGTACAAACCGTAAGCGTACACGCCGGCGGCGGGCGCGGCACCGAAGGCGACGACGCGCCCGCCGCCGCGCACGGCCATGTCGCCGGCGATCACGCCGGCCACGGCCTCGCCCGTGACGTTCGCCCCGTCCGCCCGGGCATCGACGGTGCAGCCGTCCACAACGAGCGCTCGCGAGACGTGGATCGCGCACTGCGAGCCCGATGCCGCCAGGGACCCGGTGCCGCTAAGCGTCAGGTCGCCCCACACCTCCATGCCGCACTGCGAGATGTCCGCATCGGGCGCCTGCGACTCGACCACCGAGTTCTGCCCCACAAGCGTCACGACCAGGTCGCCGTCGGCGCCGATGGCGTCGCCCGCGTAGCCGTCGAGCTCCAGATGGCCGGCATCGGTCCAGGCCCAACCGGGGCCCGAAACGCCCGGCTCGCAGTACGTCGCGCCCGCGATGAACAGGCTCTCCGCGCCCGCGGCATAGGAAGGCCCGCCCAGCAAGACGCATAGGCAGGCCATGGCAGCGATCGCGATGTGATGACGGCTGGTGTGGGACTCGGCGGCAAACATACCCGCTCCGATCTTCGCAGGAGCCAATAGGATGTGCACCAGAAAATGCCCTGGTGGCAGCACTTATCAGTTTAGCGAGATCGATGCGGGGGCAAAGAGAAATCGCGTGGGCGAAGTCCACAATTAGGTGTAAATCGTTTTGTCAGTCGGTGAAAGGAAGAATCGACTTACAACCTCCGTTTCGATTCTTTAAAAGCAGGTAGCATCCTTCAAATTGACAGCATGATACTCCGAAGTGAATCTGAACTTGCGTCATGACATCTCAAGCAATCTGGATTTGGTAATGTAGATGCGATGCAATAAGAATGTATATTCGTTAAATTTGGGTGTGGATGATGGAGGACGGCGTCGTGATTGAACTGCTCTTTCGGGCCTTCTCCACGAATTCGCTGATCCAGGATCTTGTTGTGTTCTTGAGGATCCGGATGTTTTCGGTCGCTTCAATGTCGATTTCCACCTTTGCCTTGTCGGCGATGTCGTCCGGCAATGTCGGCAAACCCTTGAGATCAGTCTCCCTGTACTTCTTGGCAAACATGGAGACGTATCTTTCGACAAAGAGCTTTTTGTCGCTTATGCTTAGCTTGGAGAAGAGGCTCATCAAACTGAAGCGGGAGAGGAGTTCCGCCGGGAAAGTTTCATCGATCTTCCCGAGGGGGCAGTTTGTCGTGAACACGATGATAAACCCGCGGAGATCATGCTCCATCCCTTGGGAGTCCGTGAACGATCCTGTCTCGAGGAGATCGAGGAAGAAGTTCCAGACGGCGGGTTCAGCTTTCTCGAACTCGTCCACCAGGAGAATTCCGGCATCGGATGAGTCGATCTTCTTTCCCAGCTCGCCTTCTTCGCTTCCCATGTATCCTCTCGGGCTGCCGATCAGGGAGTTGAGAGAGTCCTTACTGCTGTAGTTCCCGAGATTGACCTTAGGGAGGGGCTGGCATGGCGCGATTGCCTCGCAGAGGATCTTGGCAACTTCTGTTTTCCCGACACCCGAAGGGCCAAGAAGGAGCAGCGAGAATACTGGCTGCTCGCCGAGCGCATTGAAGAGCCTGAAGCTGCGCGATCGGGATTCGAAGGAGCGTTTGAATTCGATCTGGCCTATGAGCTCGCTTTCGAGGGTGGTGAGGACTTGCATGAATTCGAGTTCGTCGAGGGATACGAGTGTTCTCTTTCCTCTTTTGTCCTTCTGGGTGCCCTCATCGACCTCGATGTCGCAGTCTATTATGTCGTCGAACATGGTTCTCAATTGGTATGCTCCTTCGTTCACGGTTTTATCGTCTCCGATGAAGAGGGTGCCAAAGGGTAGCTGGTGGACGAGGAGCTCGAATTTCGATGCCAGCTGGAGATCACCCGATAGTAAGCCCATGAATGATGAAACGTCCACGACGAGCTTTTTCTCGGAAAGGAGCTCGGAGATTTGGTCGCTTCCGTGTAGTTCGAGAAGTGACATCAACTTGAAGCCGTCTACTCCGAGCTGGTCGATCAGGGCTTTATACTGGGATTTGTTGTATGTGACGAGTTTGCGCATGGCATTGCCTATCAAGCCTCGAAGGACACTGCCTGAATGACAGCAAGGATGTCTATGTAATAGCCCTGTTCTGCCCGATTGCCGCCGACGGTCATGGCTGTGGGTGACGGGTTCTTTCCGCATATAACAATGTCGTTCTGCGGCGTGCGTTTTGGGTCGCCTGGCTGCTGGAAGTAATCAAAGGGGCTCTTCATCTGGGCCGGGGTGATTTTCCCTTTGCATATCCCGACGATGCCGACCTTTCCGATGAGCAGGTCGTCGATTGTGTACCCGCTTTCGAACATCTCTTCTCCGTCGAGGGGAATCTTCGCGTACAGCGGCGTTCTTCTTCTTGCGCGGTTTCCTCTGAGCTTGAAGGCTGCGCCGTCTCCTATGAAGGATTGCATCATGTGGCCGATGTCGAGGTCTCCGGCATCGGGGACGGTGATTCCGTCAAAGGTCCCGCTCATGATCGCCATGATGCCTCGAATCTCATCCTCATTGATGAGCTTCAGCGAGACATCGCCAATATATGCGAGGTCGCCTTCTGCAAGCGTTGTTCCGCTTTCGGGGGCTTTGCAGTGCTCCATTATGTCGGCGAGCATCCGGCTATTTGTGTTCACGTATTCGAGGGTGTCCACGATCTTCTCTTGTTTTTCGTGCCTGACGCTTCCTTCGAGTTTTGCCCTGAGTTTCGTCAGGAAGGGAGGGTTGAGCTCCGCTTCGGCGTTCAATGATGCTCTCTTTGTCGTCCCGTTCTGGTTTTCCTTGGAGCTTGTAGTCTTGAGCTTGTTGTCCAGGAGCATCCTCGTCTCGAACACCTTCTGCTGATTCATGTAGTAGACGGTGAAGAGGCCTGGTATTTTATTTTCTGGCATAGTTCCTCCGCTCCTTTCCTTTAGCGTGGGGCTGTCGTTGTTTTCGCCCCTCGTTATCCGCGTACCATCCGTTTCACACCATACGTATCATTGCCACTCCGAAAAAGCAATCGAACTCACCATGCAGCTGAGACGGATAGAAGACCATGGTCACAGCGAAGAAGGCGCGACCGGCTCATACTTCGATCTATGCAACAAATGAAATCAAGCCGGCACCGTGCAAGCGCAAACCAAGACCGCTGGCGCTAAAGCGCACGGCAAGCGGAGTATCGGTGCTACTTCTGTACGGGTTACCTAAATCGGTTCTCAAGCTCCTCCAAATTTCTCAAGAACCAGCGCCTTCTAATCGCTCCAGTTTTCGTTTCAATGTTCGTTTCTTCCAGTGCATTTTTTATCTGATGTATCCATTCAACTAAAGCCGCCGATGGCACTCCGTCCGGATTCCGAACGTTATGAAGATGCACAAAGAACTCACGAAGCGCCTCTTGATTCGACGCATCTTCTCTGCAAAATGTCTTGACAATGACCCTCGGACTAGCATTAACCAACACTTTGACATCGCGTTTCGCAGCATCGTTGAGACGACGAGCAAGCTCCCTGCCCGTCAGTCCCTGCGCTCCTTCAGATATCATCAACTGACTCGTCATTCTTTTATTCAACTCTGCCCAAGCATAACGCTTGAGATCTTCAGCGAGCGCCCGTCTCTCCCGCCTCTCGTCTGCACAAAATACTGGTCCAGAAAGGTACTCAGAAGCTTTTTCTGGATCAGCATCGATCACTTTCTTGCAATATTCGATAAAGTCATTTTGCGAAAAAGGACATTCCCATTCGAGATCAGATAACAGGTAATAAACCTCGAGCACGTCGTGCAAACAATCGACTGAATAATGTGCCCCGGAAACTAAAGCAAAATAACGCTTCGCGAGGACATCCACCTTCTCGTCATCAAGAGCGTACGCGTGCCTCATCTCAGCAGCGATCTCTCTAACATCGAGGGTATCGATGTTATTCGGATACCTTTTTCCAATGTACGCTTTAAACCCTTGCTCAAGATCATCCTTTGTTACTTCGCCTGAAGGTTCGAATGCTTTACCTATCACGGAGAAATCAGAGTATTGCTCGTAAAGAGACACGCTACGATCGTATTCCAGGGCCTCCGGACTGAGCAAATTCTCTCGCCTTCCGTTTTGTGGCATGGAAGGCGCGCTCCCCATGGAGGTCAACAAAGCAAAATGGACTGCGTCCCGTAGAGCGTTAAACCGATTTTGGGGTGCAATTCCTGTATCTTGAACCGCCTCAAGACTGCAAATTCTTCCGATTAGCTCATGAGCACGAATCATTGCCCGAGCATTTACGCATCCGCTGGCCTCAACCCCCGCAAGTATGGCACCATGTATATCAAGGTCTTCCGATGGGCGACAATCTCCCATGAGAATTTCTTCGGCCAATGCCGACGGGCACGGCCTGAATGGATAGACTTTCCAAATTAGTTTTTCGCGTACGTCCCTATCGAACTCTCGCATCGATTGCGCATCACTGCCTCCCCAGGCATTTGAAACCAGCATGACCTTCAACCCAAGTCTTTCGACAAGATCGTTCATCGTTCCGAATAGCGCCAAATCGTCGCTATCTTTAGAACGCCTCTCCACATCATCGAATACAAGAAAGTGCTTCTTTCTGAGCATTAGGCAGGCAACGGATTGTATCCCGACGGAGAGATTCACGGATAATCCCGTTCTTTTAATTAAAGCCCCCGAAATACCGTTGAGGGCGCCCCCTATCGTTTTGGCAGCAGCTTGCGACCTCATGTCTTTATCGCTAAGGTGTACGAGCGCCATCACAATGCGTTCGTATAAATCTTCAGCAGTAGCAATCCCGAACATAGAAACGCGGACAAGGTCGTATTCGCCCTCTTCGAGATGCTTGGCGAGCTTCTCTTCAATGAATCGGGTCTTTCCCGACCCCCAATCTCCCTCAAGTGCAATTGCATATTGATTGTCCTTATCCTTGAGATAGGAATCGATATGACCGATGAGCTGATCAGCAGGTTCTTTTGACCGGCATGTCTCCATTATTCCCTCCAGCATCAACTTAGGGCGAAAGATTTCTTTCGCTGCGATAGATCAACCCGCAACTGAGGCCGCCCCGTCCACAACAATGATGGCATAAACTCGATTGAAAGCTGGCGGTTAGACCATGCTCAAGCTTTACTGTTACCTACAGCGCCTAAACCAGTATCAGCCCCTACCCGTTGCCTTGTTAATTTTCCTATACATCTTGGAAACATGACCACTAATGGGGTCATTCGGAAACGCCTTCTGAGCTCTTGCAACATATGAAAGATAGTTTCCATGGCGGCTTGGGTCCGAAGCGCTTCGCTTGTCACTCGATCTGTTCCCCTTCGGAGAGTAATGCTCGTACAATGCGCTTACGCGCTTCTTACTCGGATGCTTGTCCGGATTATCAGCCAGCCTGCCGATTGATTTAGCAGCACGATAAAACCTATTGTAAAACCTTCCGACCGTAGATTGGCGAATTCGAACATCGTTACCGTCAAAATCAAATCCCAAAAACGAAACATGATTTCCAGCATGATGCGCGGTCCGCACAACTTCCATTTCTCCTGCGAGCAATGCACCAAATGAAAGTTGCTCGACCTTTCCATCGTTTATACGGTGGATTTTGGTTTTTTCATCTTGTAGTTCAACTGCAGGAACTCCCTGTGCCAAAGCAAGAGCTTTACTTGCTGTTTTGAGATCCTTGGCAGGGACGACAATGATGAAGTCGTCGCAATATCGTATATACCTGCCATTCACGCTGGCAACACACGCGTTAATCTGGGCATCGGTATCAAACATATACATATTCGCCAACACGCCACTTGTTGCCAGTCCTTGGGGAATGCCCCTCGCATCATGCCTTTCTTTCCAGGGCACAACAATCGAAGAATCCTTGTAAGCCGTAAACTCCGCAGGTGTCAAGATGCGCGGTAGCCTGTTAAGGCTCCTTAACGCCTTGGATCGAACTTTGGACGCAGAATTGCCAAACGTGAACGGGTCGTCTGGCTGAAGATCAATCCAGCAAAGTCCGTTCCTTCTCGCCAAATCGCCAACAGGCCAATAGCAGTAATGCAATATGTTTTTCAGGACTTGGTAATGGTCCGGTGGAAGCATGCCCTCGTTAAAGAACCCTCTAACGGCCTTGCGTAAGTAACTATGATCGAGGTTATCGAAAAAATGGGTGAAGTCTCCCGTGATAACTAGCGAATCCCCCTGCCTGCGAATGGCATCGATTGCATCTGCAGCAACAGAGTAATTAGTGAGGTAAAATCCGCTTCGATAAGCTGCAGCAACGCCGCCGATGCCCGTTTCTAAGGCACGACGGTCATATAACTTGCCCCATTGCAGCGCATAATACTGAAAAATCCTGTGATCCAAGTGAGATGCATATGCGATATCTCTCGTCTTCAGGGTTTTCTTGCCGTCCCTGAATCTCACATGGCAAAGCTTATTCGCAATTAAGGGAAGAAATGCGTGACGCTGAATAAAATCTGCATCACAAACCCTCGCCTCGACATCCTTGAATGCAACACGGTAATCGAAATGCGCGTAGCTCTTCTTTGTCGCATACCCTGGAATACGAGACGGGTCGAAATCGTTCACGGGCTCACCGCCTTTAATCAACCTGCTCGGTATATAGGAGCGGCTCACCCAAACCGAGCAGGCTAACATGAGGTGAAGTGAGTTCACCAACGCAATGCGGCCGCCCATTCCAATGCTTGCCTATGGCATACTAGATGGAGATGCGGAGATAACCGATATGATCATCAGCGCCCTTGCCCAGCTATGCGCAGGCAACGTCGGCATCAATAGTGCGAACGTCGGAATTTCGTCGTTTGCGCTATTGACGGCGATAACGCACCTTTACGCCAATGCGTAAAGCAGTTCTATTGTACCCGAAATCCTATCTTGAAACACACGATCGTATCGGATTAGAGATATATAACCTACCTGAACCTACCTGAAGGAGAGTTATCGAATCTGCATTGGCATCAGATTCGTGAGGCCTCAGCGTCAACAAATGCAGAGTCTGCGCTTTAAGATAAACGGAAGACTGCTTCGGTTTTTAAATCTATTCTCAACCTGCCGCCCACAGGAGCTCCAACGGAAACACTGTCAGTTCAAGTTATGAACGCGTTAACCCCACAGCACCACTGGGTAACCGTTTGATTCGGCGTGGGCTATTCGACTTGAGCTTCAGTTCCGCTTTTAACAATTTTTGCATGCTGCTTAGCTATGAATTTCTCTGACCATGCTTGGAAATCCTTCGACGCCTCACCCTCCATTCGCGAGGTCAGCGACTGCTGAATGCTCTGAAATTCGTTTGCAGCACCTTCGTTTGCGGCATCACGCAGTTTGTAAAGCAGATCGTTGCAATCGACGCAGAGAGTCAGCTTCTTATCTCCGTTGTCTACTGAGGCGAATGCCTCTAGTAGTTTTTTCTTTCTGCCGCAGCAATCACACTTCAATTTCTCTATCCCCCTCTTTTAGTATTTCGACCAAGTTTTCAGTCAGCGTTTTCATATCGCGCTCCGTGACCCTCTTGCGAGATCTCATGGCTTTTTCAAATAGAGGCTGCAGGTAATCTCTGATTTCCTTCTCCTGCTCTTTCGAGCTCACTAGTTTTTCTTGGAGCTTTCTCAGGCTCTTTTTATCGGAGTCAAGTTGGGATATGACAGCATCCTGCTCTTCTGCAGTTAGGAGATACTCTATTTCCATATTGACGAAGATAGCGTTGAACATTCGAGTCGTCCATAGCGCGTCGTCCTCTCGGATTATGTCTCCGACGGCCTTTGTCGCCGCCCCCGCGATGCCCCCTATCAGCAGGCCTCCGCTCATCCCGATGACCTGCACTGCTATTTTGCCGACTTTGTCGGTGAGCTTTTTCCCCGCGATAGCGCCTGTCGCCGCCGTCCCGGCAATCGTGCTTCCGAACGACACGAGCAGGGACGTTATGTTCTTCGTATACTGAGCCCCTGACAGCCTTCCTTCAATCAGCCCGTACGTATCCGGTACGGTAAAGACCACGAACATAGCCCCCTGGGTAATTAGGTTCGATCCAAGAAACTTCGCGAAGCTCTTCTGTGCCGCGGCGCCGTATATGGCCTTCTTCCCTGCCATCGCCCGAAATGCGTTTACTATTTCCTGCGCCGCTTTGGATCCTATCCTCTTGGTGATACGCGTAGCCAATGGGTTTATTGCGTTCATCAAGCTGGTCCTGGACAGCTGGGAGGCAATGACGCTTCCGGCGAAGCTGAGCCCGTAGACCCTGATGCCCGTAACGATTGCGTACTTTGCCGCCTCTTTTGGACTTCGGGTGCTCCACAGTGCTTGGGCAAATGCGCAGACGGCGGAAATGTCCAGGGCGGAAGTGCATGTTATCGAGGACTCGGCGAAGTCGTAGACGAGCGATTCCACTGTTCCCGGCTTGGCAAGGTTGCGAACCTGCTGGTATGAAAGGTTGCTCTTGCGGATGATATCAAGCGCCGCCTCCGGATCGTTGACGCCTTTAACGGTTCCTTGCTCGATACGCGTTTTCATATAGGCGACAGCATCCGCGTACTGGTCCTTCGGAACTTCAATCTTCATCGGGTTGTCGTTGAGATCATAGTATCTGAATTCCTTGGCGCCAGCTGGCGTTTTCTTGAAGCAGGCTTCTACGGTTTGGTATGCCGTTTTGCAGAACTTGCACTGCACCGGGGATGCCCCAACAATTTTGTCGGGTCCGTTCTTGGCGTTATCTCTTCCGACTACCGTTGACTTCTCGCCGTGAATCCAATCAAGCTTCGCGCCGGCTTCCTCCGCGTAGATTCCATGGCCCGTCTTCGTCTGTCCTGCGCCATAGGCTGCATTGAACATAATGCCCCCGACGCTGAAGGAGTTCAGGGCGCTGATCGTCGACCTCTCGGCCAATTCCTCCGCTTCTTTTCTTTGCCTTATCGCATCGGAGCGGTACTCTCTGAACGCTTCGTACATAGCTTTGCTCTCGAATACAGCGAGGGTCTCGTCTTTGCCTTTGAGCGCATATCTTCGATTTCCTTTATCCTTGCGCTCCAGGATGTCGTAATCCTCGGGATCGAAGAAATCCCATGGGATGATGCGGTAGATAGCATTAAGCTTATGGGCCTTCTCACCGGTTTCCTTCGCTTTTGCTTTGGCTTCTTTGTTGGCGGCCTTCACATCTTTCTTGGGGGCTTTGGATATGAATGCGCGATCGGTGAGGGCGATTCCGGCAGGGTATCCTCCATATGAGATCATGTCTGCCCAGAGAATGACGTGGTCGTTGGGGACGGGCAGACACCTTTGGATCTTCTGAACCTCTTCATGGGCGGGTTTACCGCATACGCCTTGCAGCTCTTCGATCATCGCTTGTAATTTCTGGTCCATGGCGGCTCCGTAACCCTATCCTTTCGTCGAATTATCCCACATTCAGATTAAGTAAAAAATTCTATGCCTTTCATCGGTAGTAGAAATGGCTACTGGGAAGCTCTTCTTGCCTTCGAAGCATTCAGTAAGAACGGGGCCTCTACCAAAGTTGCTCTATCAATCAAAAAGTCCCGCCACATTGGAAAGCGTGGCGGGACACGAAAAGCATTTATCCAACCTTGAACTAGCCGGGATGACGCCGGGCTGCAAGCGCTGCCTGCACGTCTTCTGCGATACCCGCGCCGCGCAGCCGAAGCCGGAATAGGCTAAGACGCGGCGACAGAGCCCCAAAACGCAACAGGCCCGGCGGCGAATCGAATCGCCGCCGGGTCTGGAAGCATCTGCAGGGCTCGCAATTAGCCTGGCGACCGCTGCCGCTCTTACCGGCACAGAGCTATACGCTAGTCACAAGAAAGGCCGCCGTTAAGGAACAGCGGACTTGACTCTCGCATATTCAAGGGCGACTAGAGTGTCTTGAGGTACTCCCCCAGCTCTTCCTCCCAGTCGGGCATGTGGAAGCCTGCCGACTCCAGCTTGGACAGGTCGAGCGCGGAGTGGACCGGGCGCGGGGCGATGGGGCCTGCGGCGCTGGCGCTGGCGTAGTAGTCGGCGGTGCTGACCGGGACCACTTTGTCCCCGTTGCCGTTGGCAGCCTCGAAGACGGCGCGGGCGATGTCGGCCCAGCTCCTCACGGCGCCCGAGCCGGTGCAGCCGTAGGTGCCGTAGGGGGCCTTAGCGTCCAGCACGTGGAAGATGGCGGCGGCCATGTCGCGCGTGAAGGTCAGGCGGCCCAGCTGGTCGTCAACGACCGTGACCTGCTCGAGCCCGTCCTCGGGGTCGGCGACGCGGTCTGAGAGCGCCTTCATGGTCTTGACGAAGTTGTGTCCCTCGCCGATGACCCAGCTGGAGCGCATGATGTAGTGGCGCGGGCACCCGGCCACGGCGATGTCCCCCGCCGCCTTGGTCTGGCCGTAGACGGACAGCGGACTGAAGGGCTCGCCCTCGTCGTGGACCTCGGCGGTGCCGTCGAAGACGTAGTCGGAGCTCACGTGGACCAGCGTGATCCCGTGCTCGGCGCAGGTGCGGGCGAGCAGGGCCGGGCCGGTGGCGTTGGCCTTCCATGCGGCCACGCGGCCCTCGGGGGTCTCGGCCCGGTCGACCGCGGTGTAGGCGCCGCAGTTGATCACGGTGCCGTAGAGCGACCAGTCGTACTGTGCGTAGGCGTCCGGGTCGGACATGTCGAAGGTGTCGATGTCGCAGAAGTCGAAGTCCTTCGCCACGCCGCGCTCCTCCGCGAGCGCGCGCACCGCGTGGCCCAGCTGGCCGTTGCAGCCGGTGACGAGGGTGCGCTTCGGAGCCATGGGGACGACGTCCTTCAGCATCGGGTGGTTGAGGTCGGCCTCGGAGACGGTGGCCTCCGCTAGCGGGATGGGCCACTCGATGGCGAGCTCGGGGTCGGCGAGGTTCACGAAGGTGTAGGTCCTCTTCAGCTCCAGCGACCAGTGGGCGTCCACCAGGTAGGTGTAGGCGGTGCCGTCCTCCAGGGCCTGGAAGGAGTTGCCCACGCCGCGCGGGACGTAGATGGCCCTGGACGGGTCCAGGGTGCAGGTGTAGACCTTGCCGAAGGTCTCGCTGCCCTCGCGCAGGTCCACCCAGGCGCCGAAGACCGAGCCGCGGGCCACGGAGATGAACTTGCCCCAGGGCTCGGCGTGGATGCCGCGGGTGACGCCGCGGCTGTCGTTGTAGGAGATGTTGTTCTGGACGACCCTGAGGTCGGGGATGCCCAGGGCGGTCATCTTGGCGCGCTGCCAGTTCTCCTTGAACCAGCCGCGCGAGTCGCCGTGGACGGCCAGGTCGACGACCTTGAGGCCCCCGATGCCGGTCTCGGCGACGGAGAGGTCCTTCTCGAATGCGATGTCTGCCATGTCTCTCCTCTCCCTACTGCCCCTGCGCGCGGTAGCGGGCCTCGGTGGCCTCCTTGGCCGGGCGCCACCAGGACTCGTTGGCGACGTACCAGTCGATGGTGGCCCTGAGGCCCCCGGCGAAGTCGGTGTGCGCCGGCCTCCAGCCCAGCTCGCGCTGGAGCTTCGTGCTGTCGATGGCGTAGCGGCGGTCGTGGCCGGGGCGGTCGGCGACCCAGTCGAAGTCCTCGGGGTCGCGTCCCATGGCCGCAAGGATCATGCGCAGCACGGTGATGTTGTTCTTCTCCCCGTCGGCGCCGATGAGGTAGGTCTCCCCCATGCGGCCCTTCGTGAGGATGTCCCAGACGGCCGAGGAGTGGTCCTCGGTGTGGATCCAGTCGCGGACGTTCTCGCCGCGGCCGTAGAGCTTGGGGCGGACGCCGTCGATGATGTTCGTTATCTGCCTGGGGATGAACTTCTCCACGTGCTGGTAGGGGCCGTAGTTGTTGGAGCAGTTGGAGATCGTGGTGCGCAGGCCGTAGGTGCGGGTCCAGGCGCGGACCAGCATGTCAGAGGACGCCTTGGTGCTCGAGTACGGGCTGCTCGGGTGATACGGCGTCTCCTCGGTGAACTTCGCCGGGTCGTCGAGCGCCAGGTCGCCGTAGACCTCGTCGGTGGAGACGTGGTGGTAGCGGACGCCGTATTTCCTCACGGCCTCCAGCAGGCGGAAGGTGCCCTCGACGTTGGTGCGCAGGAAGGGCTCCGGGTCGGCGATGGAGTTGTCGTTGTGGCTCTCGGCGGCGTAGTGCACGATCGCGTCGTGGCCGGGGACGAGCCTATCCAGCAGCTCCGCGTCGCAGATGTCGCCCACCACGAGCTCGACGCGGTCGGCGGGAAGGCCCGCGATGTTCTCGGGGTTGCCGGCGTAGGTCAGCTTGTCCAGGACGGTGACGTGCACCCCGGGGTGGTTGTTCACGACGTGGTGCACGAAGTTGCTGCCGATGAAGCCGCAGCCGCCCGTGACGATGATGTTCCTGGGCTCGAAGAGCTCTTCAGACATATCTGTATCTCCCATTGAATCGTTTAGTACTCGCGCGGGCTGTTGACGATCTCGCCGGCGGCGACCTTCTTCAGGTGCCGACCGTAGACCGACTTGCCGTAGGCCTTGGCCGCCTCCTCCAGCTCGGCGGTCGTGATCCAGCCGTTCTCCCAGGCGATCTCCTCGGGCACCGAGACCGGTAGGTCCTGGGAGTGCTCGACGGCGCGGACGAACTCCGCCGCCTCGTGGAGCGACTCCATGGTGCCGGTGTCCAGCCACGCGTAGCCGCGGCCGAGGGTCACCACGGAGAGCGTCCCCTCCTCCAGATACATCTGGTTGAGCGTGGTGATCTCCAGCTCGCCGCGTGCGGAGGGCTTCACCTCGGCGGCGCGGGAGGACACGTCGCCCGGGTAGAAGTACAGGCCGGTGACGGCGTAGGAGCTCTTGGGCTCGGCTGGCTTCTCCTCGATGGAGACGGCCCTGCCCTCCCCGTCGAACTCCACGACGCCGAAGCGCTCGGGGTCGTCGACGTGGTAGCCGAAGACCGTGGCCCTCCCCGAATTGGCGTTCTGGACGGCGCGCGTCAGGTGGCGCGACAGGCCGTTGCCGTAGAAGATGTTGTCGCCCAGCACGAGGGCGCACGGCTCACCGTTAATGAACTCCTCGCCGATGGTGAAGGCCTGGGCCAGGCCGTCCGGCGAGGGCTGCTCGGCGTAGGAGAGGTTCACGCCGTAGCGCGAGCCGTCCCCGAGCAGGCGCTCGAAGTTGGGCAGGTCGGTCGGCGTGGAGATGACCAGGATGTCCCGGATTCCCGCCAGCATGAGGGTGCTGAGCGGGTAGTAGATCATGGGCTTGTCGTAGACCGGCAGCAGCTGCTTGGAGGTCACGAGCGTGAGCGGGTACAGTCGCGTGCCGGACCCGCCCGCGAGGATGATGCCTTTCATTTAATCTGTCCTCTACAATCGAAATGCGCTTTAGATCGAGTGATAAATAAGACTTGGGTATCCTATTTTGCTAAACCCCCTCATTCTTAACGAAATAGGCAAGGTAATGACTGCGGAATATGGCTACCTGAATTGCCCCTTCCATTTTTCGATGCTCGACCAAGGGAGATTGATTCCGGTTATTTCAGGTTGGTTAATCCAATCAGCCATTTTGAGTAAAAAGTCATCTTCTCGTTCGAAAACAGGAAGTCCGGTATCTTCACCGATGATCGCGTGCCAAATGTTGGTAATGGACTCACTTTGCTTCAACGCTATGAAAAGCGCCAGTATCGAAAATCAATTTATAATCCCACAATGATGTGAATTCGTTCGGGCAAATAACGACCGCAAAGTGATACAAGCGAATAAGATCCGGCAAGAGTTAGCGCCCAAACAGCAAATGTCGAAACACCAAGTGGAATGACGAATAATCCAAGCAGTTTCCAAACGGCCTTGAGAACAAGTATATGGCAGAGGTAGATTCCAAAAGAGGCGTTCCCAAGGTCAACAAGCAAAGTAGAAGATAATCGCGACTTGAATGATCCCGGAACCGCCATAAGAAGCGCGATCACAGCTAAAGAGGTCGCGGCAGAACCGAGCTTAAGCTGAGTTGTGGCCATATTGAAATCGCCAGTCAAATACCACCAGAAGCCTGCGACCTCCTGAATTATTAAAAATATAAAGAGCACTGCAACAAGCTGAGTGGTTCGTCCTTCAATGAGCGCAGCCCAACGCCTCCAGTCGAGACCGAAAACATAAAAGATGAGCCACATGGGGCAGAAAACCTGTATTAGAGGCAATGCGATACCGGCAACGGCAGCGAGCTCCCTTAGAAGCAAGCAAGCCGGTGTCACACAATAGACAAAGAACCTATACCGTGAAAGGAGCCTGAACAGTACCGGAGTAAGCAGCACAAGCTGTGAATAGACCAATAGATAGTACATCTGAGCCGATACGGAGCCCACGGCGAACGCCAGAAACCCAGACGCCCATGAAGGGCGGGAAACGCCGCAAGATAGATAACGCTCCAGAACGCATAAGGTCCGGCAACCTTGCTAATGCGGCGTCGAAGACCCCCCCCCGCATTAAATTTGCGCTCGTCGGTAAGAACACCGGATAAAAACAAGAACAACGCAACAGAAAAGTTGAGGAATGGGCGAATGGCGACCGACGCGGCACATTGAGGAAGACAGTGGATAAGCACCACTGCGGAAATCGCAAGCCCACGAAGAGCTTGAAGGTAGCGATCCTTGGCCATCTAGGCTCTCCTTCCAACGAGTCTCTTTAGTCGTCGTTTAATACCACCAAGCTTGCCGCGGACACGCTGCCAGAGAGTGGGACGGAAATCCCACTTGTCCATGAGATCTGGGATGGAAAGCCCGGCAGACACGTCGTTCAAGAACTCGTCGCGCTTTGGATAAGGCGTGACAGAATGGACGAGGCTAGGGTTGCCCGCGATTACCCCATCAAGCGTCGCCGGACCGTTTGCAGTAAGCCCAGAAATAGCCTCGAATGCCCGCACGCCCTTCTCGGTATTGCATAGGACGGCAGATACGCCCTTGGAGTTGTCGACCTCGGGATGGGTATTCTGGAACCCCCAGAAATCACCGAGCGTGATATCGGCGCCGCTGGAGCGCTTTGCTGGACATGCCAGACAGGACGAACGAAGGCTCGCATTGGCCAGAAACGCTTTCATGTACCAGTCTTTGCCGAATATCTGGGACTCGGTGTCCCCGGTGTTGTCTTTCTCCGCTATGTGCTTGTACATAGCGGAGTAAGACAACCATCCGGTTGTCTTACTCCGCATATTGACGTCGCAGACGTCCGACCCGAAGGCCTCACCACGGTAGTCGACCCAGCGCGACCAGAGCTCTGGAGACGGAACACCGTGGCAGATGACGTCGACGCCGAGGAAGAGGTCAGAGTCGGCGAGTTTCCCCAGGTATGAGCGCATGCCAGCCACCTGGCATGCAGTACCGGCAAAGAGCGCCGGCCTGCCTTCACGCAGGGCAGCGCGGACGCCCTCGAAGACGCCGCGGCCAACCGCGCTCTGAACGTATTTCGAGCGCATAACGGCGCCGAGCGCCGGCCTGTCCTCCACGAGCACGTGACGAAGCTCGCGGCAACCGTCCGTCCACGCGGCGCCCGCCACAACACCGCCGCGCGAGAGAGCGTCACCGGCGAGTAGACCGAACACGCCGCCCGACGACGATCTATCGAGCAAGCCGACGTCATGAGCCTTCGCCCAGAGGGCGAACTCGCACCCGTCCTCCCCAGGGGCGTTGAGCGCCAGGCATACGGCGTCGCACGCCCCGCAGCCTACGCACCCGGAGGCGTCGACGGTGGGGTGTAGGAAGCCACAATCATCGGGTTCCATGGAGATGCATGACTTGGGGCAGCGGGCAGCGCACGCGCCGCAGCCGCAGCAACGGTCGCCAAGCGAGACGACCCTCGGGGATTTCTCGGAATCATTCATGATGGACCCTATCTAAGGAACGGGAGACGAGAGACGACCGCGATACGTTCGTCCTTCGTTAGGACGGCGAGCCAAAGGGCTATGGCGAAAAGCGCGCTGTAAACGGCGCCCCACTCGAGGAACGCGGGCCATCCGTTGACGGGCAGGACCGCCGTGCCAGCGAGGCAGGCGACGGTGACGGCAGCCCAGGCGAGCAGCACCGGCAGGTTCCGCTTCCAGAAAAAGAGCATGTCGAGACCGACCCGCTTCTGGTAGTACCAGTTCATCCACAGTCCGTTGCCGAGCACGATGCTGACGACATAGGCGATCGCGGGGGCCCACGGCCCCAGCGCCGGGGCGGCCGCGGCGGTGAAGGCAACGTTCCCGACCGCCATCGCAAGGTAGACGAGACTCCTGGCGTGGTGCATGTTCTTGGCCCTCTGGATCTCGATGCCGACGTTCTGACAGAGGGGCACCATGACGGGTAGCGTCATGGCGAGCACGAGCCAGTAGGCCTCGGCGAAGCCCGGGCCCGCCCACCTCGTCACGAAAAACTTCCCGAGAATAGCGAAACCTCCGTACACCCAGCAAAACAGTACCATCTGGTAGCGGCCCACGCGCGTCATAAGGCGAGTGAGCTCGGCGTTGTCGTCCGAGGTGGCGACGATGCGGTTGACCTTCGGAATGAAGACGTTCGACATCGTGGTGGAGAGCGAGTAGAAGACCTGGCGGATGTTCACGGCCACCGCGAACAGAGATACCGCAGTCGCGCCCGAGATGGCCCCCAGCATGATGTTGGGCACGCTCTGATTGACCATCTCGCAGACCTGGTTACCGAAGATCCAGGCACTGAAGGCGGCGATGCCGCGCATGACGCCCCAGTCGGCACCCCTGAGCTCGAAGCGCATGCCCAGCACGACGATGGCGTAGCGCGCGTTGAGGGCGAGCAGGACGAGGTTCACCGCGAGCTGTGCTAGGGCAACGCCCACGGGCCCCATACCGGCGGCCAGCAGGGCCCAGGCGCACAGCGGCGTCGCAAGCGTGGTGACGAGCTGCCTGGTCTGCTGGTAGACGAAGCGCTCGTGCGCCGTGATGTAGGAATTGAACACGACGGTGAACAACGTCGAGGCGACGTTGAGCGTCATGATGGCGAGCAGCTCCCGGGCGAGCGAGACCTGCGCCTCGGTGAACCCGGCCGAGAACACCGCGCCGGCGTTTGCGGAGAAGCCCATGCCGAGGGCGACCGCCGCGGCTGTGACGGCGACGTAAAGCGTGAGGTACATGCCGTTCAGGTGCCGGATGTCGCGCTCGCCGCCGTGCGCCACCGTCTGTGTGTAGAAGCGCACGTAGGCCTCGGAGAAGCCGAAGGACAGGAGCGTCAGCGAGAAGACAAAGGAGTTCGAGCTCTGGAAGACGCCGTAGTCCGCCTGCCCCACGTAGGACAGTAGCATCGGCGTGTAGACGAGGTTGACGAGGTTCTTTGCGAGGATGTTGGCGTAGCCGAGGAGGGCGCCCGCCTTACGCTGGCTAGCCACGGGCGGCCTCCGAGGGAATGCTCAATCCACATCTATCGAGGAATTCAACAACGATCTTCCTCTGAGCTGCCAACCTGTCATACGCCTTTGAATAGTCACTCTCGAGCAGTTCCGAATTACATACGGAAAGAATTGACCGCTCAACGAAAGAAACACCCAGCTCGCTGGCTAGCGTGTCGAATCGGCTGCTCATGTCTGGACCAGTGGACTCACGAGGGCAATAAATCAGCGGCTTCCCGAACAAGATCGAGAAAATTGATCCGTGATATGAATCTGTCGCTACAAGCTTTGCGTGACGGACGGCATAGAGGAACTCTGAAGGCCCGAGGGCGTAGTAGCGCGCATCCCCTAGTAAATCGACCCTCTTGCAGCTAAGTGAATCACAGATTTCGGCAACCCTCTCTTCGTAAGCTGCACTCCCGAGGAAGTACGTCAATACATAATCATTTGGAAGCCCGCAGTGCGGCTCTTTTTCATACCTTTCCCACCAGGAGCCGTCAAACATCAGTGTTGGGTCAATCAACACCTCGGCCTTTAAGCCGTACAGACTGTTTATAAGCTCGGCGCTCTTCTGCTCACGAACGGACAGCCTATCAAACCCGTCGAAATAGCCGTGGAACAGCTCACGCTTCTCCTCGGGAATCGTCGGAGCTGCCAAGCTTGGCGAAAAAGCAATGCGCTTTTCTCTTGGCGAAAACGTGAGAAACATAGTGGAGTTAGCGTCAGGGGAATACGGAGACCAAACTTGGTCGCTCCCAGCAACGAAAAAGTCATAGGATTTAATGTCACGTGGAGGGTTGGAATCAGATATAACCTCCCGGCTAAAGGAAATGTTACGGGAATTGAAATCCTCAAACGAACGATGCCTCTGGATGTGGGCAACGGCAAGCCCTTTTGGAATGAGCGAAGCCAAAGACTTGAGCTTGTATTTGGCAGATCTCGAGTCCTTCTGTCTGAACGTAAGGACATCTGCACCCGAGAGTTTGAGAGTTTCTTGGACAGCAAGGTTCTGGAGCCTCTGCCCATAGTTGTCCCCATGCGTAAATGTGGAAATGCCTATTTTCATGTTCAAACCTGTTCTTCGTCTCTATCAATAATCAAATAGTCTGCAGCCGAGGAATTCCACGACCAAGCCAGCGCTCCACAGAGCAGCAGTAGGCACAAGCAGCAGTTCACCCTTGTAAAGCACTGCGTATACAGAAAGGTAATAAGAATTGTTAGCAAAAGGAGCAAACGAACAATCCGGCCATTAGATCCTTTTTCCTGCTCCATAAACTCACTAACCACGGAGTGGAAAAACGCTACATACGCTGCCGTCTCCCAAACCCCCATGAGAATCAAGAAAGACCCCATATCCGCTTGACCAAAGTGGTTAAACGACATGAACCCGGACGCGTAGAAGCTTGAGGCTCCAAGACCCTCTCCGAGACTCCATGTAGCCGGTCTCAAGAGAGCGAAGCCGATGATAGCAATCCTCTCGTTACTGCCGTCGGCAGCAGTACCGACGGAAGCTGAACTGCCAACCATATCGAACAGACCAAACACTTGCGTATCCACGAGGATCTGGAACGCAGGCACCAAGGCGTATGCAATTGTCAGGATAAAATACAAGGCGACAAGCCAAAAGAAGGGACCCGAAACATCCGCTTCTCCTCTCATGACTGAAATAAGCCAGAACATCACTAAAACGAGAGGAAGGATTATGAAGAGCGCCTTATTATCGTTGAGTGTCGCAAGATAGAAGGACAGGACGATAAGGCAGACGTTGTAAGCGATGGCAAGGGATGGCCAGAGAGGACCCCGAAGCCTCCTAATCCAGACGAAGTTGTAGAGCACGACGAATGAAGTGTAAAGGGCCACCGCATGGACGGACGCATAAGAGAACAGGCCGGAGATATTGTCCTCGAAGTAACTGATGTCGTTCGTTGTCGCAGCGATCATCCCATGGGTAGAGTACTGGATAAACATGATCGCCATATTGAGAAGCAATATGGCGTTGAAGACCGGAAAACCTGCATCAAAGAGTCCAAGAAGAAAATCCCTCTTGTTAGTGATCAAAAGAAAGAAGTAAAGCGTATAGACAAACGGGTAGAGGAGCAGCAAAATATTCGCCCTAAACGTTTCCATATTGCCACCCAAGAGGGCACCAGACAGCCACCCTGCAACGGTAATCAGCCCAAGTAGTAGCGCTCTACCGCTATATTTCCATCCGGAGAAGAGCGCCCTCACGCAAATCATGCCGGTAATTACCCAGTTGAGGTATCGCCCCAGACCATAGTACTCAAGGAAGAAAACCTGCGCCAAGATACCTATAACGATCGTCGCATCCGCCAGGTCACCCATGCAAACGGTTAGAACGCCTTGCTTATTAGGGAGATACCAACGACCTCTTCGACCAGCCCGCTCCTCCGCTTTATTTATAACGAGCCTCGCATGCCTATGATCTTGCATTGAGTACCTCCAGCAGCACACGTTCAATCAGCCTCGTGTGCATGTGAACTCCCGTGTTGAGACCTACCGAGGAGCATGGAAGCAGGTCTACGATCTCATCTGAATCGACAAGATCGAGCGGACCAGGCTTTCCGCTCCTGAAACGATTGACCTCCCTGATAAGCCGGCTCTTATCCCTAAACAGCCCGATTAGCTCCTCCTCGTTATTCAGCACCAAACCGGACCCATGCTCAACGACAAAGTCGGCGACATTGCCTGCACATGCACTCGAAATCGTATAAGCGTTTGCGGAGTAAGATTCCATACAGGTGTAGCTATAGGTCTCTGGACAAGATGGCCACATGACAACGATGGCAATCTCGCACTCCCTGAGAGAGTCGGTCATGGCATTTGGGTGCTTCTCATCAAATTCGACAAACCGCTTGTTCATCCCTGGATACATATCGTTCGAGCTGTTGAAGACGAAGAACTCGTACTCTTGTTCATCGACCGCAGATACGAGGCGAAGCCAGGTCTCCCAGCCCTTTGTCTTCCTCGGCATCCCCAGAAAGGCAACCCTGATGCGCTCCCCTGCGTTCAGAGGACGTCTGTTGCCCAGATACTCTCCAAGCAGCTTTTGGTGCGGTATTACATCAACAAGGCCCTCGTATTGGGGCCTGAATGAGAGAAACCGATTCTTCGTATAGGTCGAAGGTGCAACAAAACGGAGATTTTTGATGGAGTCAAACAGCCCTTGGATCTTCGACTCCACACGAAGGCTGTTACTGAAGTGGGGGCATTTCTCGCAGGGAGCGTCGCCGAGCCTTGAGCTGTCACAAAAGCCGCTCCTATTTTGGAGGTTATAGCTTGTACAACACAGGTAATAGTCGTGGAGAAAGGCCCTGACCGGTGTTTTGCCTGTAACTTTTAGCAGTTCGGAGACTTTCTCAAGGCTCACGTACAGAAGGTGGTGGATATGAAGCTCAAGAAGGCTGAAGCCGCTTTTTTGCCAGCTGCAAAGGGCCTCGCACACCTGGGCAATACTGAAAACACCAGCCTCCACCCCGTCGACCGTAACCCCGAATTCGCAAAATAGCATCTGGTCGTCCCTGAACAGGGTCTTCTTAACCGAGTGGAGATAGACGTAACTTATGCCGTGCGACGCCATGGCCTGCTGACTCGCCATAATAGCCTTTGGGGTGCCGGTCTTGTCCTTGAGATAGTCGCAAAAGGCAAGCGCTAGGACGTACCCACTATTGTGCGGTTTGGGGATGCTTTTACTCATATCATCGCTTCCCAAACAAGAGGAGAGATCTATTGAAAAGGCCCTCTTGTAGACTGCCGAAATTCAGCCTCGAAGAGAAAGAAACCCTGCACCTAGCCATGAAAGAAGCGTCCATTTTCGATACCAACTCTCCAAGAGCACGCTCTGGAGGAAGAATGCAGTCGGAATAAGTTGAAAGAAGTCCAGTAACTTGCTTTGCAAGAGTAATCTCTCGCGGATGACAAAAACTATTGATTTTCTCAATCACTTTAGATGGTAAATCAGTACTCACACCGACCACATTACGACCATGCTGGCGATATCCCATATGAGGAGAAGCATCGAAAACAATCCGATAACCCAGCAGCACGCATAGATTAGCTATCAGCTTATCATGCATGATGACGGGATGGGGCAGCTCATGCAAGCAAACAACTTCCCAAATACGCCTATCAAATACTTGCGTACATCCCATAGGTGACCCAATGCAAAGCTGGTTGAGAGGGTCGTTATCTCGATAAGATATGCACCTTTGTTGCCCATAGGTTAACCGGCCCATCTCATTACCAGCTGAATCTACAAGTCTTGAATTGCAATGATAAAGAGCCAAATTCTCCTGCTTCTTAAGCTGTTTAATCGCAGTTATCAGTTTATCGCTATCCCAAATATCATCTTGGTCGGAAAACGCATAGTAATCAGCTTCGGGAGCATTCCGCAACAACGTCAAAAACCCTAAAGCAGGTCCTAGGTTTTCTCCTGTTAACAAAGTCAGACTGCCCTCATCTGCATAGCGCTGCAGAAGATCACGAGTACCATCAGATGACCCGTCATCACGGACAAAAAGACGTACGTCAACTTCAGCCTGCGAGAGAATGCTGTCAATTTGTTCTGAAATAAATGGGATGCCGTTGTATGACGCCATTAATACGACGCACTTTGGCACCTTGGAATTACTCAACATATGGATTACCTTATCATTAATGCCTAAAGCAAACGCTCTCGATGTGTTAACCCCTGAGCAAACCCAGTGCAAGCAGTATATCCTTGACCAAGTACTTGGCGCAGTCTTTTGGCCTCGCCCTGAGAACGAGTCGGTTAACCCGTACCCCGTTACGAAAGCCGTCCATAAAGGTATTTCTTTCTATAGGCTTCGTCGAAGGACGTTGAAGCTGTTCATTGTTGGCCACAGCTAGACCAGGATCAACCGGCAAAAGCTCAAGGTCCGTCATTTCTAACAGTTCTCGACCCTTGTCTGTCTGCACAAGTGCGAGGGATATCCCGTTCGCGACCTCATCAGAAAGCTCGCTACCCCATGAATCGCCAAGCGTAATATCGGAGACACGATCACCCTTGGCGTAGCGGCAGGAGTAGCAGCCTTCCGTATACGGTAAACCCGAGAGGAAAGCAATCGAGTAGCGATCGCGGACACCCGTCCTACCCACAGTTTCAGCTCCGCGATAGCGGAGCTGAAACTGGACTTTCTTTCGAAAGTCCAGTATCAGCTCATTAGACAGGTTGTTACCTGTCTCTTCCAAGAATCGGCTCAGGACCTTGGGGGACGGTGAACCATGACAGATAAGGTCGATGGTGTAAAGGGAATCGGCTAAACGGCTTCCAACGAAGTTACGCATCGCAGCAACCTGACAAGGAAGACCGATAAAGAGAACCCTTTGACCACCTTGCAGGGCCTCCCTAACCTCGCGGTACGCACCAAGCGGATTGCTTTTGACGTATTTGGAGCCTTGGGCCCTCCTCAAGTAATCCGCATCAGAAGTGAGGTGGAACCGGAACTCACCGCCCTCCTGTGCACATGAACACACTAATCCATTTGACGCCACAAACGCCTCCGAGATGGCCGTAGCCAGACCCCCGGACGAAGATGACATTCTGAGCGATGTATCTTTCGCCCACCCCTGTAGCCACTCGAGAGGACGCAACGAAGATGGGGATACCATCTGGGGACACGTTTTCTCGCACAGTCCACATCCCACGCACCTTGTAGGATCAATACGGGCGTTATACGCCTCAATCGTATCCTCAATGGCAATCGCTCCATGTCGGCATGAATCGACGCAGGCCATACAGCCAGCGCACATATCCTTCTTGCATACCGTCCTAGTGCCAACGTTTGACAATGCCCTACTCCTCAATCATGCTCTTGAGCTGCGCTAGCGACTTCTCCCTCTCCGCACCCATCACGTCGTTGACCCGACCAAAGTCAATCTGCTTGGATGCTAACTCGACATCATCTAGATTCTGAAGCACTCTGTCCGTGAGGTCCGTGAGTCGCAGAATACTCACGTTCCTGCTCGAGGTTCCGTTCTTGGGCAGCACTTCTACCAGCGGCGTATTGAGATTTATGGCAAAAGCCGTACCGTGGAACGAGTCCGTGACTAGGCATGCTGCGTTGTCGACATACGACAGAAACTCAGCAAGCGTCGGCAGCCACTTGAACTTGCCCTCGCGTGAGGCCTGGTGCAGGCTTGCGGAGATCCGTATCAGGGGCAAGCCAAGCTTTTTGGCAACCTTCACGGCGTACTGCCCCACCGTCGGGTCGCTGTGAATCTGGTAGACGAGGATGTATTCGCCCTTCGGGGCAGGTGCCGCCATCCTTCTCCACGCCTCGCCATCAAGCAGCAGCGTGGGATCGACAACCTGTCCGGCCTCTATGCCCCACGAGGCAAGCTGCTCGCGCGCGGCATCCTCGCGTACGAACACGGCCTCATATGCTCGAAGGTCCTCGAGAAACCTGGGGCGCACGCTATCCGGGATATTCTTCTTACCAAAGCTTGCCGCATATGAGATGCGCCTTGCGCCCTCGGGAGCAAACTCAAGCGCGTATGACAGGTCGTATGCGCCCGAGCTGATGGGACCCCACACCTGATCGCTTCCAGTCATATAGACATCGGCCTTGGGCGGATTAGCCTTCAGCTCCTCCAGGGATGCATAGTGAGGGCTCATCTTAAGCAGCTGGGAACGCTCACGCGCAAACCGCTTGCCCGCCACCCTTGTCTCAGGCTCCATCAGAAGTCTGTAGACAGACTTCTTCAACGGGTTCCCGTTCCAGGACGGCTTTGTCGAAAGAAGCGTCCTCACCTGCTGGGATACGTCCTCACAAGCAGGTACATAGTCCATAATCTCGAACTCATGCCCCAAGCTCTCTACCGCTCGTTGTGTCGCATATGCCTGGAGCAGGGAGCCATAATTAGAGATTGCGTGCCTGGTTATGCAGGATACTTTCACGTGTTTCCTCCGATTGATATCGAGCAACCGCTATTTCTGAATTTTTGCATTCGATTTTTCCACCCGGCTGCACTACAGCGCCTCCTCAGTCTCGTACACGTGCGCGTCGGCTCGGCTTGCGTCGGAAAGGCCGTCGTTGATCGCGGCGTGCATGTCGCAGGTGGAAAGAGCGTCCAGCTCCTCCTTCGTCACCTTGCCCGACTCGTAGTCGCGCACGATGGGGAGCTCGTGCATGTCGAACTTCTTGCCGGGCTTGAGCTTGTGCGCCAGCACCCACGACGCGGGTTTCCAGATGTACTTGTGCATGGCAGGAGACACGGAGCCGATCATCCAGCAGTTGCGGTCGCAGTGGCGCACGCAGCCGCGCACTTTCTCGGCCTGGGCGCTCTCCCACAGCTCATCCCAAGACTCGTCGTTAAGGTTGCCCATAACGAGCTTCTCCTTGGTGCCGTTGCAGGGCATGACGTCGCCGTAGGGGTCGATGAAGAACGTGTCGAACGCCATATCGCACGGGAGCAGGCGCTTCTGCCCATAGATGTAGTTGATGAGGCCCATGTTGAAGTACGCGCGGAACCACTTCTTGGGCTCGTTGGACTTGAGGAGCTCGTTTACCAGGTCCTCGAAGTTCTGGGCCACCATGGGACGGTCCTTGATGATGTTCTTCGCCTCGACAAAGTAGAAGCTGTTGTGCAGACTGGCGGTGGCGAACTCCATGCCGAGCTCGTCGGAAAGCTTGTACAGCGGCACCAAGTCCGCAGCGTTGCGATCCTGCACCGTCATGCCAAAGCCCACGTCCGGGTGCTTCATTTCCACGAGCTTCTTGAGCGTCTCGTAGCCGCGGTTGAAGCCGTTCTGGAGACCGCGGATCTCATCGTTGGTCTGCTGCAGACCCTCGATGGAGATGCGGATTCCCACCTGGGGGAATTCCTCGGCAAGGGCGATGATGCGGTCGGTGAAGAAGCCGTTGGTGGAGATGACGATGCGGTCGGACTTCTTGTACAGCTCGCGCACGATATCCGCAAGGTCGGTCCTGATGAAGGGCTCGCCACCGGTGATGTTGGTGAAGTACATGCGCGGGAGCTTCTTGATCACGTCGAGGGAGAGCTCCTCCTCCGGACGGCTGGGAGCCTTGTAGCGGTTGCACATGGTGCAGCGCGCGTTGCAGCGGTACGTTACGATTACGGTTCCGTTGAGTTTCTTCTCGGCCATGGGTTAGGCCACCACCTTCCGGTCAATTAGTTCTTGATACAGGGAGACGAGATTCCGGATGTATTCCTCTTGATTACAGTTCTCTGCCACGAATGAACGGCAATGCGCGCTCATCGCGGCGTAAGCCGCAGGATCGGCGGCCACCGCCGCACCCCTACGGATTGCATCTGCGAGTCCTGCCTCATCGTGGGCTTCAGCCAGGAAGCCCGTTTCACCCTCACGTACCAGCTCGGGTATTCCGCCCATGTTCGTACCGATAACGGGCTTGCCCGCGGCGAGTGCCTCGAGAACCGCATATGGCGCGTTCTCGAGCCACTCTGACGGCGCAGCCGCCAGAGTGGCTCGATTCACAAGTCCGCGCAGGGCGTCACCGGTTTTATATCCAACCAGCTCAATCCTCGAGCTTATTTCGTTTGGCATTGCGGAAACTTTGACCTTCACAGCATCACATTCAGGGCCATCGCCTGCAATAACAAGACGCCAATCAGGGATCACCGGTGCCGCCTTCTCAAAAGCATGCACGAGCGTTAACACGCCTTTCTCGCGAGAAAGGCGTCCCAGATACAGCATGTAGGGATCTTCATTATTTTGGTTGGCAACTTCCCGTGACATCGAATCGGGATTCAGGAAATTCCGCATGAGGACAAGCTGACGCTCGGGAAGCCCCGCTTCAATAAACTTGTTCCGCATGAACTCACTCGGGCAGATGATGCGATCGAGACGTGAATAGGTTTTGTGCCGTTTAAGCCACTCCGCCTCAGCCACCGCTAACGCGCTTTTTGCGATCGAACCCTTTACGCACTTCTTCTTAAGGCAATTGCCAAAATGACCCCCGAGACACGAATCGCAAACGTTGCCCTCGGAATCAAGCATAAGATAGCTCGGGCAAGCAAGAATCAAGTCGTGCGAGGTATACACAACCGGCGTTGGATGCTGCTTTAGCCAAGGAGCGTCCAAGATGGAAAACGTAATCTGCCTATGAGTGAGATTGAGATGGATTACATCGGGCTGGAATTCACGGCACAGCGCATCGAACTTCTCGCGCGCCTCTTTGGAATACACAAGTGCCTGCGCGGCCTTCGCCTTATCGACAATAGAGCTCGGTCCGTTATAGTCGCGATTCGTTACAAAGTAACGCGACCACTCAGTCGGCTCATTACGCTCATCCTCCATGCTGAAGAAGGCAACTTCATGCCCAAGAGCGCGAAGACCATCGGCAAGAGCAAAGTAGTACGTCTCGCTTCCACCCTTGCGCCAATGAAACTTATTTACAAGAAGGATCTTCATTACGCAACACCCTCATACAAAGCAAGCGTCCTTTGGACGACGCTGTTCCAGTCATAGCCATTAATCGCGCGGTCACGTGCCATGGCGCCCAGCCTCTCCGCTTGGGCAGAATCCGCTATCAGGCCTTCAAGCACGTCGCGCAGCGCCCCCGCGTCTCCGTGTGGGAACGTGAGCCCGCAACCCTGCAGAACATCCGCGCACTCGGGAATATCCGAGGTAACGCATGCCGCACCGTGAGACATGGCCTCCAGCAAGCTCATGGGCAGGCCCTCAACGTCGGAGGGGAGCGCGTAGCAATACGCGTTGGAGTACAGCTCGGAGAGCAGGTTGCCCTCAACGTGGCCGGTAAAGAGCGCGCGGGGGTCGGACGCGGCAGCCTCTTTGAGCGCCACGGCGTAGTCGTCCGTATCGGAGGAGTCGCCCGCGATAACCAGGCGCTTATCCGTCTTTACCTGCTTGTACGCCTCCACCAACAGTTCCGGTCGCTTCTCGGGCACAATGCGACCGAGGTAGAGGACATAGGAGCCCTGGGTGAGCCCCAAGCGCTCGGAGATCTCCTTCGCGGGAAGATCCGCCTCGGGAGTGATGCCGTTGGGAATGAGCGTAGCCTCGCGGCCGTAAGCCTCCTTGAAGTACTCCTGATTGCCCCGGGAAAGCACGATGAGCGCATCCGCGTACTTGGCCGCCGTCGCCTCGCCGAACTTGATGTACTTGGAAGCCAAGCCGCCCCATTTTGCACGCTGCCAGTCCAGGCCGTGGATCGTTGCCACGGTCCTGATGTCCGCGGAACGCGCAAAACGAAGGGGGACGCACGGCCCCTCTGCGTGATAGTGAATTACGTCTGCCCCGTCTTTGATGGCGGCCCTTGTTGCGGCAAAGCTGCTCGTGAGCGCAGAGAGCCCCTTGATGTCCAGAGCCTTTACGGGAACGATGCGGTAGCCATCCTTCTCGTAGGGCTCGGAAGGAGCTCCTTCGCCCATACGGTCGTAGCAGGTTACTTGGTGACCAAGGTCTGCCATACGGCGAGCAAGCTCGCCTACCACCACTTCTACGCCGCCCTCGCGCGAACCCGTTCTCTTTTGGCCTATCATGGCGATGCGCATGCTACACGGCACCTTCCCCAGAGAACATCGTCTTCAGCGTGCCGAATATCAACCGCAGGTCCTGGCGCAGGCTGCGATTCTCTATATAGTGAAGATCCAGCTCAACCATTTCGTTGAAGCCCAGGTGGCTGCGGCCCATTACCTGCCAAGGACCGCTGCAGCCGGGTTTTACCGCCAGGCGCTTCATGTCGTGCTCGCTGTACAGGGCAACCTCGCGCGGCAGGCCGGGGCGCGGGCCAATGAGGTTCATTTGGCCCAAGAACACGTTGATGAGCTGGGGCAGCTCGTCGATGCTGTGCTTGCGAATGAAGTTACCCACACCGGGAATAATGCGCGGGTCGTGCTTCATTTTAAACATGGGGCCAGTGGCCTCGTTTTGGGCCTGCAAGTCCTTGAGCATTTGGTCTGCGTTGGGCACCATGCTGCGGAACTTATAGATCTTAAACAGGTAGAATGTGCCGTCTTTGCGCACGCGGCCCACGCGCCACTGCGAATAAAGGGGGCTGGCGCCCGGGCTCTTAATGCAAATGACCATGCTCAGAATTACCCCGGGTATAAAGAGCAATACCAAGGCTCCGCCGGCGGCGACAATGTCCACCGTACGCTTAACAACGCGGTAGAGTCTGCGCCCAAGCTCGGGCTTCACGCCGGAGTTCGCACCGCGCAGCATCTCGGTGGCCACTTCGTTTGTAAGGTAATCCCCCGCAGCACCCGCTGCGGCAGGAACGGAGTTCGCCATGGCAGCGGCGCACGTCTCCCGTGCACCCTGCTCCATGGTCATTATCGTAGTCTCCAAGAGCCCCTCCCTCGATACTTTTTTGCTTTCGGTCGTCCGCTTGCGAGCTTGCAGCTAGGCGATCGCTTTTCTGTGATTGCGCATGACGCGCTGTTCGTTTGAAAGCACCGCAAGGCCAACGCGGGTAGTTATGCGTCGGCCGCACAGGTTGAGCTCCAAAAGGGCAGTGCTCTTGCGTCTGTTAATGGTTTTGATAAGGCCTTCGTGGCCCAGCAGCGGACCTGCCGTCACTACGACCTTGTCACCGTCTTTTAGGGCCTCGCTCATGGGCACAACGCGGTCTCCCCTATGCGTAAAGCCACCAATAAGCTGGACCTCTTCTTTTGCCAGCGGCACAAACTGACCGTCCTGGGATAACACCCTGGCAAAGTCATCCATGCGCAGCAGATACTGTTGCACGGTACGGGGATCTGCCGTATCGCAGATAAGATAACCGGGAAAGAGCGGCTTGGTCGTATTGACCCATTCGCCGTGTACCTTGATCTCGGTCTGAAATTGGGGATAAAAGAGCTCCTGCATGGCGCTAGCCGGCAGCATGCGCTCGATGCGCTCGCGCATTACGTCTTCGCGACCGTTAATGACCTGGATCACATACCACACGAGCACCACCCCCTTTCTGTCTTACGTGTGGCTCACGGGGTTTGGGTATGGCTTCGCCAGGGCGCTTGTGCGCGAAGGCGCTCCATATTCAAACCCTGAGCCCAGTTAGTCAAGCACGTGGCTCTGCCTCACCGTGAACGGTATGTATAACTGCAGTGGCTAGAGACGCGGACGTGTATCGCAAAATGACCGCGACTCCAGCTAGCTGCGTGCGGCCCAGTCAAGCGGGTACAAAACTGGACCACACGCAAACAGCTGTAAGACTGCTGCAATTAGTCATGAAATATCGATTCGAAAGAACAGCTTGCACACACAAAACAAAGTCATTCGATGCGATACGCATGACGACGCTATTGGAGCTCGTGGTTTTTCTGGCACCGCCGTTACGGCCGGATGCTGATCGACCCTGCGCTTTGCGGCTTGCTGGAGCCGTGGGCACAGTTGAACCCATGTAACGATAGATATCCTAGCACAAGGTCGCTAGAAACCTATTTAGGCCGCGCGCGACAACATATCGTTCATTTGCAGTGATTAAGGGGGTAATTTTGCAAACTTGTTCACATTAACGCAGGTTTATGCGGGTGTAGCTGTTGGCACGCACCGCCCGAGCTGCAAAGCTGACGACGTGAAATGCAAAATGGAATTATGTTGGGTTAACAAACTATGTATAGAAGTGGGAAATAAATTGCGCAACTTTTTTGGGTGTGGATGTTGGTGTGGCGTCAATTTGATTTGTGCAGTTGCTGCATATGAAAAAAGCCTCCGGTTTCCCGGAGGCTTTGCATTCACGGTGGTGGAGACGAGGGGAATCGAACCCCTGACCTCTTGACTGCCAGTCAAGCGCTCTCCCAGCTGAGCTACGCCCCCGTGACGGGAAGATACTATAGGGGAAGTTGGCGCGACGTGCAAGGACTTTTTTGGTCAGACTCTAAATGCCTAATGATATAGGTAAGCGATGGCAGTGCCGGTGTGGACTCGGATCGTGGCTGTTGACCTGACGACGTTGCTAATGCCCGTGTCGGCCAACAAACCCAGGGAGCTGTGATCTAGTTCCCACTCTAGGCCGTGCTCGCTAACCTCGGTGTTGGGGGCGATTGCGATTATGGAAAACGTCTTGCCTTCGGCACCTTCGATGGCCCAGGATTCGCCTCCGTGCAGGATACGGGCCGTGATCTCGTCTTCGGCAATCCAGACTGGGGCGTCATCGTAGCCCGCGAGCAGCCCCAGTACGGAAAGCGCCATATCCGGACGTCCGCCGGCGGCGCAGGTCGCAACCACTTCAGCACCCGGCCAGCGACGGCGGACGGAATCTAGCGCCAGCGCCAGATCGGTGCAGTCCTTGTAGGGGTCGTGGCGCTCAACTTTAAAATCGGTGGCGGCATCGACTAGCGCGCGACCCGCGTCGCTCACCGTGTCGGCATCCCCCACATACACGTCGCAGCCCAGTCCCGCACCCAGCAGCGCATCGAGTCCGCGGTCCACGGCGACAACGTGGTCGCACTCCCCTGCTAGCCTACGTAACAGATCCGCGCTCGCCACCACGGGTGAGCCGCAGACCACTAATACCTTGCAACCCACAGCCCTCGCCTATCCCTCAAACGCCAGCACGCGGGCGAGATCCAGGTCCTCATAGCTGTCGATAAAGATATCGCAGTTGGCACGCACGTCGTCGCGCTTCATGCGGCCGTGTGGGTCATAGATGCCCACGCGCTTAAAGCCGGCGACCCCAGAGCTCTTTAGACCAAAGACGGCGTCCTCAAACACCCAAGCGCGCTCAAACTTGTGCCCATGGCGCTCCTCCAGGCGACGCAGCGCCAGCTCGTACACATCGGGGAACTGTTTAGAGCGTCCCGCCTCGCCCGTCGTGGTAACAAACTCCATGTAAGCGTCGAGCCCGGCACCAGCGAGCGCGGACTGCACCAGCTCGGCCGGCGTAGACGTGGCCACGCACATGGCAATGCCCGCCGCCTTTGCCTGCTCCAAAAATGCCAGGAGTCCCTCGCGCGGCGGCACCTTGGAGTACCCATCAATCAGAATATTGCTCAGCTCGCGATACAGCTCCTCGCCACCTGTGCCAATGCCCCATGTGTCGTGGTAGGCCTGGCACTCATCCTCCAGCGACAGGTGCTCAAATTGGGCAAAGTCATCCACGGTCACGTCAATCCCGTGACGGTGCAATAACTCGGGCTGGGCATAGGCCCAAACGGGGGTGCTATTAACCAATGTGCCGTCGCAATCGAAAATAATAGCAACCTTGGGAGCGGCGGTATGGGACATAAACGAACCTTTCAATGTCAAATGGTAAACAACCTGCTAAAAACGTTTTACCAAACGTCAGGCTAACAATTTTGAAACCCTAATTGGTAAAACTGTCAAGAGTTTTACCACGGTAATTCTGCCAGTGGTATAAACATGTCGCTTACCGATTAAACGTCCTCGCAAATCCGCTTTCATCCATAAAACTAACGCACAGGTGTTATCGTAGTTTCTGCCGAAAGTTCCACCGAGCACGCGAGGTGGAACGAATCACAGAAACTTTGCCGTCCCTTCGATTCGTGCAGCCTTGGACCTTTCGCATCTAGTCACCAAGGCAACACGCTGCCGTGTCATGATGGGATCAAACGTGAGCGATACAAAGCTAAAGCCAACGGCTAAAAAGCCCGCTACCCGTAAAGCCGCCCCGCACGCACCGGAACTCTCCAAGGACGATGTCTATCTGTTTGGCATTGGTATGTGGGAGCGCAGCTGGGAAAAGATGGGCGCGCATCCCGACACTCAGAATCGTACGCGCGGGTGGCGTTTTTGCGTTTGGGCGCCCGATGTTAAGAGCGTCCACGTTATCGGTGAATTCAACAATTGGGATGAGCAAGCCAACCCGCTGGTGCCCGTGCATACGAGCGCTATCTGGGAGGGCTTTATTCCCGGTGCCGAGCAGGGCCAGCTCTATAAATACCTCATCGAGACCAACGAGGGCGAAAAGCTCTATAAGGCCGATCCGTATGCCTTTAAGGCCGAGTGCCCTCCGGGTACCGCCAGCGTGTTGTGGACCCTCGATGGTTACAAGTGGAACGATGCCACGTGGCTCAAGCGCCGCGCCGAACACAATCACATGTCGCAGCCGCTCAACATCTACGAGGTGCATATTGGCTCGTGGAAGCGCCACGGCGACGCGCCGCAGGGCGAGCCCGACGAGTACGGCAACTATCCCGGCCCCATGGATCCCTTCCCCGCGCAGCGTGGCGAGTTCTACACCTACGACGACCTGTCGGTGGAGCTCGTGGACTACGTGCGCGACATGGGCTATACGCATATCGAGGTCATGCCGCTTATGGAGCATCCCTTCGATGGCTCCTGGGGCTACCAGACGACCGGCTACTATGCCGCCACGTCGCGCTACGGCAACCCGCAGCAGCTCATGCACTTTATCGACGCTTGCCACGAGGCGGGCATTGGCGTGATCATGGACTGGGTGCCCGGCGGTTTTTGCGCCGACTCCCACGGCCTTGCCACCTTTAACGGCCACATGCTGTTTGAGCACGAGATTCACCCCAACTGGGGCACGCACAAGTTTGACTTCGCCCGCGGCGAGGTCCGCTCCTTCCTGGTCTCTAACGTGCTGTACTGGCTCGAGAACTTCCACGTGGACGGCATTCGCATGGACGGCGTGTCCAGCATGCTCTACCTCAACTTTGGCATTGACGATCCCGGCCAAAAGAAGTTCAACAAGTACGGTACCGAGGAGGACCTGGACGCCAGCGCATTTATCCGTCAGGTCAACTGCGCCGTGGAGGCACACTACCCCGACGTGATGATGATGGCCGAGGAATCCACCGCGTGGCCGCTCGTGACCTATCCGCCGCAGGACGGCGGTCTGGGCTTCCACTACAAGTGGGACATGGGCTGGATGAACGACACCCTGCACTACATGCAGACCGATTTTCCGTGGCGCCCCGGCAACCACGGCCTGCTCACGTTCTCCATCATGTACGCCTTTACCGAGAACTTCATCTGCCCGCTGAGCCACGACGAAGTCGTGCACGGCAAGTGCTCGCTCATCGGCCGCATGCCGGGTGACTGGTGGCGCCAGTTTGCCGGCCTGCGCACGCTGGCCTTCTACCAGATGACGCACCCCGGTGCCAAGCTCAACTTTATGGGCAACGAGATCGGTCAGTTTATCGAGTGGCGCTACTACGAGTCCATTCAGTGGTTCCTGACCGAGGAGTACGAGACCCACCGTCATCATCAGGCGTTTATCAAGGCGCTCAACCACCTGTACACCGCCGAGCCCGCCCTGTATGAGCGCGGATACACCGACGACGGCTTTACCTGGATCGATGCGGACAACTCGAAGCAGTCCATCGTGAGCTTTGTGCGCCAGGGCGAGGACGTCGACGACGACCTGGTGATCCTGATCAACTTTGACCCGGCGAGCTACGAGAGCTTCCGCGTGGGCGTGCCGCGCGAGGGCGACTGGGAGGTCATCTTCGATTCTGACCGTCCCGAGTTTGGCGGCAGCGGCTACGCCGGCGAGGAGCCCTACACCTGCTCGAGCGAGCCCTATCCCTGGAACGGGCAGATGGACTCCATCGAAATTAAGGTGCCCGGCCTGGCAGGCGTGGTGCTTAAGCGCCGCGGTCCCAGCAGCTATAAGCCGCCCGTGGTTAAAGAGCCCAAGAAGGCGACGCGCAAGCGGACGTCCTCGGTAAAGCCCAAGACCGCGGCTGCTAAGAAGGCTCCGGCTAAGACGAAGGCTGCCAAGTCTGCTGCCAAGGCTTCGGCCAAGTCCAGCACGGCCAAAAAGGCAGCCACTAAAAAGGCTGCTCCCAAGGCCAAGGCAGCTGCTGTTAAGCCATCTGCCAAGGATGCGTAACAAAAGCGTTACAGCTGTAATTACCCGCCCCGCGGGGGCGTAGGATACAAGTCATAACCGTTCCGGGAGAAACATCCCCGGGGGAAAGGAACGTATGAATAAGATCTTCGACAACAAGCAGGAGTTTACCGAGCTCTATCGCGATGCCGTCATGAGCATCAGCGGCAAGAGCGTCGAGGCTGCCAGCGATCTGGACCGCTTTAACGCCCTGGCCAAGCTCGTGGCCGAGAAGGCACGCACCGTTGCCACCAAGAGCGACGCCCGCGTCACCGCCGAGGGCAAGAAGCGCGTGTACTACTTCTCGATCGAGTTTTTGATCGGCCGCCTGCTCGACAACTACCTGCTCAACTTTGGCGTGCGCGACATGGTCGCCGAAGCGCTCGACGACATGGGTTTTGACCTGTCCGTCATCGAGAACCAGGAGCCCGATCCGGCGCTGGGCAACGGTGGCCTGGGCCGTCTGGCCGCGTGCTTCCTGGATTCCATGGCAGCCGAGGGCATCGCCGGCTACGGCAACGGCATGCGCTACCGCTACGGCCTGTTTAAGCAGGAAATCGTCAACGGCAGCCAGGTCGAGGCCACCGACGAGTGGCTCACCCATGGCTATCCCTGGGAGGTTCGCCGTCAGGACAAGGCCGTGACCATTAAGTTTGGTGGCCACGTCGAAGGCTTTGAGGAGAACGGCCGCACGTTCTACCGCACGGTGGACACGCAGGACATCCTTGCCGTCCCTTATGACATCCCCGTTGTGGGCTATGCCGGCGAGACCGTCAACAAGCTGCGCGTCTGGGCCGCCGAGCCGGTCGAGGAGCACTTTGACCTTGAGGCCTTCAACCGCGGCGACTATGCCCTGGCCGATGCTGAGCGCGCCGAGGCCGAGGCCATCAGCGCCATCCTCTACCCCAACGACGCCGGCGAGCACGGCCGTCTGCTGCGTCTGAAGCAGGAGTACCTGTTTGTTTCGGCCGGCATCTACAGCCTGCTCGACACCTTTGAGAAGGAGCACGGCGAGAACTGGGAGCTGCTGCCGCAGTTTGTGGCCATCCACACCAACGACACGCACCCCGCCATGTGCGGACCCGAGCTCATGCGCATTCTCATCGACGAGAAAAAGCTCGAGTGGGATGACGCTTGGAGCATCGTGACGCAGGTCGTGAGCTACACCAACCACACCATCCTGCCCGAGGCCCTGGAAAAGTGGCCCATCGGCATGTTCTCCAAGCTCCTCCCCCGTGTGTACCAGATCATCGACGAGATCAGCCGTCGTTGGCACGAGTCGTTCGACACCACGCAGGAGGGCTGGCAGGAGCGTCTGCGCCAGACCGCCATCCTGTGGGACGGCGAGATTCGCATGGCCAACCTGTCCGTGATCTGCAGCCACAGCGTCAACGGCGTGGCCAAGATCCACTCCGACATCATCAAGAACATCGTGCTCAAGGACTTCTACGCCCTGACGCCCGAGAAGTTCAACAACAAGACCAACGGCATCTCGCACCGTCGCTTCTTTGCCGAGGCCAACCCCACCTATGCCAAGCTCGTGACCGAGGCCATTGGCGACGGCTGGCTGAAGGACGCCTTTGAGCTGGAGAAGCTCAAGGAGTTTAAGGACGACACCGAGTTCCTGAAGGCCGTGGGTGCCTCCAAGCGCGCCAACAAGGAGCGCCTGGCCGCCTACGTCAAGTCCGAAACCGGTCTGGTCATTGACCCCAACACCGTCTTCGATGTTCAGGTAAAGCGCTTCCATGCCTACAAGCGCCAGCTCATGAACATCATGAAGGTGATGGACATCTACAACCGTCGCATCGCCGATCCCAACTTCCACGTGACGCCGACGACCTTCATCTTTAGCGGCAAGGCTGCCTCCAGCTACACCTTTGCCAAGGAGACCATCCGCCTCATTAACTCCGTGGCCGACGTCATCAACAACGATCCGCGCGTCAACGAGGTCATGAAGGTTTGCTTTATCCCCAACTTCCGCGTGAGCAACGCCCAGCTCATCTACCCCGCCGCCGAGATCTCGGAGCAGATTTCCACGGCCGGCAAGGAGGCCTCGGGCACGTCCAACATGAAGCTCATGATGAACGGCGCCATTACGCTGGGCACCCTCGACGGCGCCAACATCGAGATCGCCGACCTGGCCGGCCGCGAGAACGAGGCCATCTTTGGTCTGACCGCCCCCGAGGTCGAGCAGCTCTGGGCGTCGAATAGCTACTTTGCGTGGGATACCCTCAACGGCGATCGAGAGCGCCTGGGCCGCGTGATGGACGAGCTCAAGGACAACACCTTCGCGGGTCTTTCGGGCAACTTTGAGAGCATCTACAACGAGCTCATGAACAACAACGACCCCGACCTGGTCATGGCAGACTTCCGCAGCTACGTGGATGCATGGGAGAAGCTCACCGGCAGCTATGGCGACCAGGAGACCTGGAACCGCAAGGCTCTGCTCAACACCGCCTCGAGCGGCTGGTTCTCGAGCGACCGAACCATTCGCGAGTACCGCGACGAGATCTGGCACGCGTAAAGGCGCGCGAGCTCCCCTATGCCAGCACGGCATTACTCGACGGGCGTGACGTTGCGCCGCGCCCGTCGCTAATGGGTTTAGGAACATCGATGACAGAAGGAGAAATCGATGAGTAAGAAAGAATGCATCGCGATGCTCCTCGCAGGAGGACAGGGCAGCCGATTGGGGGCACTCACCCAAAAGATCGCTAAGCCGGCGGTTAGCTTTGGTGGCAAGTTCCGCATTATCGACTTTTCGCTGTCCAACTGCTCCAACTCGGGCATCGACACGGTGGGCGTTCTGACGCAGTACCGTCCCTACCTGCTGCATGCCTACGTGGGCTCCGGCGAGGCGTGGGATCTGGACAGCCGTGACGGCGGCGTTTCGATCCTGCCGCCGTACGAGACGCAGACCGGCGGCGCCTGGTATGCGGGCACGGCCGACGCCATTACGCAGAACCTCGACTACATCAAGGCCAACGACCCCAAGTACGTCCTGATTCTTTCGGGCGATCACCTGTATCGCATGGACTACCGCAAGATGCTCAAGACGCACATTGAGAACAACGCCGACCTCACGGTGAGCGTTATGCCCGTGCCTTGGGAGGAGGCCAGCCGCTTTGGCATCCTGACCACCGACCCCGAGGACGGCCGCATCACCAAGTTCACCGAGAAGCCCGATAAGCCCGATTCGAACCTCGCGTCCATGGGCATCTACATCTTCTCGGCCGACGTGCTGATCGAGGCGCTCGAGGAGGACGCTCTGGACCAGCGCTCGAGCCACGACTTTGGCAAGGACATCATCCCCAAGCTGCTCGGCGAGGGCAAGCGCCTGTACAGCTACGAGTTCCACGGCTTTTGGAAGGACGTCGGCACCATCGCCAGCTTCCACGAGACCTCGATGGACCTGCTGGGCAACAACCCCGAGTTCGATCTGTTCGACAAGCACTTCCCCATCATGTCCAACATCACCACGCGTCCGCCGCACTACATTGGTCCGGATGGTCGCCTGGACGACTGCCTGGTCTCCAACGGCTGCAAGATCTACGGCACCGCTCGCCACTCGATCCTTTCGACCGATGTCATCATCGAGGAGCGCGCCGTGGTCGAGGACTCCGTGCTGCTGCCGGGTGCGCACGTTAAGAGCGGCGCACACATCTGCCGCGCTATTTTGGGCGAGAACTCCACGGTCGAAGAGGGCGTGAAGCTCGGCTCTGTCGATACCACCAAGGATACGGCCGTCGTTGGAAATGACGTCGTTATCGGGAAGGGGGAATGATCCGATGATCAATCGCAAGGCCATCGGTTATATCACCGCTAACTACTCTTCGACCTACGGCAGCGTGCTGCTCAAGGACCGCCCCATCGCGTCCGTTCCGTTTTTGGGCCGCTACCGCTTGATCGACTTCCCGCTGTCCAACATGATGAACGCCGGCATCAAGACCGTCGGCGTCGTCATGCCGGGCAACTACCGCTCGCTGATCGACCACGTGGGCTCGGGTAAGGACTGGGGCCTGGACCGCAAGAAGGGCGGCCTGTTCATGGTGCCCGGCAACGCATATGGCACCACCAAGGGCGGCATGCGCTTCCTGCTGCGCGACATCATCTCCAACAAGACGCTGTTCCAGCGCTCGGACAAGCCCTATGTCGTGATGATGGGCACCAACATCATCTTTAACATGGACCTCAACACCATCATCGACGCGCACGAGAACTCCGGTGCCCAGATGACCGTTGTGTACTGCAAGGCCACGCGCAACGTCGATGACGAGACCAAGCTGCAGATCAACGAGAACGGCCGCCTGACGGGCGTGAGCGCCGGCGTCGTGTATGGCGACAACGCCTCTATGGACTGCTGCATCGTCAACCGCGAGACACTGCTCGAGATCATCGACCACTACCAGGCCGCCGACTATCTGGACCTGCTCGAGGCACTCCAGGGCGACTTTGGCAACATCGACGTGTGCAGCTACGAGTACAAGGGCGAGGTCGTGGGCGTGTTTAGCGAGAAGTCGCTGTATCGCCGCAGCATGGACCTGCTCGACCAGACCGTGGCCGACCAGCTCTTTGACCCCGAGCGCCCGATCCTGACCAAGGCTCACGACGTGCCGCCTTCGCGCTACGCCACCGGCAGCCACGCCTGCAACTCGATTATCTCGGCCGGCTGCATCATCAAGGGCACCGTGCGCAACTCGATTCTGTCGCGCGGCGTCGTGGTCGAGGAAGGCGCCTCGGTGACCAACTCGATCATCAACCAGAGCTGCGTCATCAAGAGCGGCGCCCGCGTTGAGAATGCCATCCTGGACAAGAACAACGTGGTTCCCACCAACACCGAGCTTCGCGGCACGCCTGAGAACATCCTGGTGCTGGGAAAGGCCCCGTTAACTTCTGATATCACCAACGCGAGCTAGCTTTGGCACCGCAACATCGCTCGTAACACGTAGAATAGCCGCCCGGTTTGCGCCAGGCGGCTATTCTCGAATAACAACATGGGAGACAATATGGCTGATTCCAGCAAAAAGATGCAGATCGTGTTTGCCTCGGCCGAGTGCGCACCGTTTGTGAAGACCGGTGGCCTGGGCGACGTGGCGGGCTCGCTGCCTGCGGCGCTTGTGCGCGCCGGCGCCGAAGTTATCGTTATGGTACCCAAGTACGCCACCATCAAGGACGAGTACAAGGCGCAAATGGAGCACTTCTCCGACTTTTACGTGAGCCTGGGCTGGCGCAATGAGTACTGCGGACTTGAGAAGCTCGAGCACGACGGCGTCACCTATATGTTCATCGACAACGAGCGCTACTTTGCGCGCGACTATCCGTACGGCTTCTTTGACGACGGCGAGCGTTTTGCGTTCTTCTCCAAGGCCATCACCGAGAGCCTGCAGCACCTGCCGGCCGGCTTTGAGTGCGACATCCTGCACTGCAACGACTGGCAGACCGCGCTGGCGCCCGTGTTTTTGCGCGAGTTCTACCAGGACCTGCCGCTGTACGAGCGCGTCAAGACCGTGTTCTCGATCCACAACGTGGCTTTCCAGGGCCAGTTTAGCGACACCGTAATGGAGGACATCCTGGGCGTAGCGCATATTCCCGCGGCAGCTACGCAGCTGCGCTGCGACGCCTGCAGCATCAACTACATGCTAGGTGCGCTGCACTATGCCGATGCCATCACCACGGTGAGCCCCACCTATGCCAACGAGATCCAGACGCCCGAATTTGGCGAGGGCCTGGACGGCGTGCTGCGCGAGCGTTCGTACGCGCTGCAGGGCATTTTGAACGGCATTGACGTGACGGGCTTTGACCCGGCGACCGATAAGCGCATTGCCGCCAACTACACCGTCGAGGACCGTTCCGGCAAGGCCGTGTGCAAGGCCAAGCTGCAGGAGGAGCTGGGCCTCGAGGTTCGCGACGACCGTCCGCTTATGGTGATGGTCACGCGCCTGACGCGCCAGAAGGGCATGGACCTGGTCATGTACGCGCTCGACCGCATCCTGTCCGGCGGCGTTCAGGTGGCCGTGCTGGGCACCGGCGACCGCGACTACGAGGACGGTCTGCGCTACTTCCAGGACAAGTACCCCGGCACCATGGCCGCGCGCATCGAGTTCGATCCTGCGCTGTCGCAGCGCATGTACGCTGCCGCCGATATGTTCCTGATGCCTTCGAAGTTTGAGCCCTGCGGCCTGTCGCAGATCATCGCCATGCGCTACGGCACCCTGCCCATCGTGCGCGAGACCGGTGGCCTGAAGGACACCGTGCAGCCGTACAACGAGTTTACCGGCGAGGGCACGGGCTTCTCGTTTACCAACTTTAACGGCGATGAGATGGGCGACGCCGTGTTCCGTGCGGCACGCCTGTTCTGGGACAACCGCGATGCCTGGAACAAGCTGGTTACGCAGGCCATGAGCCAGGACTTTAGCTGGACGCGCTCGGCCGACAAGTATCTGGACCTGTACTTCTTTATGCACCCGGAGATTGAGAGGCCGACGGCTGTTGTCGACGAGCCTGAGGCTGTTGCTGAGCCGGTGACCGTTGAGGAGCCCAAGGCCGAGGAGAAGCCGGTTGAGGCTGAGCCCGCAAAGGCCGAGCCTAAGGTGAAGGCTGAGGTTGCTCCTGAGGCAGAGACCGAGGTCAAGCCCGCTGCAAAGCCCGCAGCTAAGAAGACCACGACTCGCAAGACGACGGCCAAGAAGGCTACGACAACCAAGACTGCCGCCACCAAGACCGCCGCAGCAAAGACGACTGCTGCCAAGGCAACGACCACGCGCAAGCGCACGACCGCCGCTGCCAAGAAGGCCGCAGAAGCCGAGGCTGCTCCCGAGGTAAAGGCCGAGGTCGCTGATGCCAAGCCGGCCGCCAAGGCTCCGGTAAAGACCGCTGCCAAGAAGACGACCACGACCAAGACCACGACCGCCAAGAAGGCCACGGCTACGAAGTCGACAACGACCAAGGCCGCTGCGACGAAGGCTGCTGCGAAGACCACTACGAAGGCTGCCGCAAAGCCCGCCGTCAAGGTCGAGGAGGCGGGTGCCGAGCCCAAGGCCGAGGCAAAGCCGGCCGCCAAGACCACCACGCGCAAGCGCGCTACGACGACGGCCAAAAAGGCCACGACCAAGGCCGCTGCTCCCAAGGCAGAGGCTACGGCCGAGGACAAGCCCGCAGTAAAGGCCGAGCCGGCACCGAAGGCCGCTGAGGTCAAGACCGCTCCGAAGGCTACTGCAAAGACCGAGCCCGCCAAGGAGACCCCGGTCTCCCCCGCCGCCGCGACCGAGAAAAAAGCGCCGTCCAAGAAGACGTCCGTCCGCAAGGCAACGGCCACCCGAAAGCGCCGCTAGTCCGCAGACGATCCAAAACCTCAACAAACCATAAGTAAGGGGCGCTCCAACCGGGCGCCCCTTCTCTGTGGATAGTTGGTAAAACGATTTTCTAGGACAACCGTTCGCCGATGGTAAACGGATGTTGTTTATACAGCCTGTGTGTAACATATATACTTATATCCTGTGCGTAAAGCCCATGGCCCGCAGGCCGTGATTCTATTGAACTGGACCGAATTATGAGATTGATTCACAACAGCCGTCTACCGCAGTTTCGCACTCCGTTTGGCGCTGTGACCACTGGAACTTCCGTTTCGCTCTCGGTGATTTTGGAGGATGCCGACCCCAACCAGGCAACGCTTACGCTGCGCACCTGGGTCGATGAGATCGGTGAGTCTCTGTATCCCATGACGCACGAGGGCGACGGCATATTTACCGTAGAGCTTGAGTGCACCGAGCCCTGTCTTATCTGGTACAGCTTTATCTGCAATATCGAGGGTCAGCCCGAGGTCCGTTTGGGCGCACCGCAGGGTCGCACCGGTGGCGAGGGCGTAACTTACAACTACGCCGAGGTCCCGTCCTTCCAGATCACCGTCTACAAGCACCGCAAAGTTCGTCCTGAGTGGTACGAGCGTGGCATGGTCTACCAGATCTTCCCCGACCGCTATGCCCGCGACGAAAACTGGCGCGAGCGCACGCTTACCGAAGTTGAAAAACCGCGCAAAGGAATCCAGCGCCGCATGGTCGAGGACTGGAACGAACCGCCCGAGTACGAGCGTGCCGAAGACGGCTCCATCAAGACCTGGGATTTTTACGGCGGTTCGCTCAAGGGTATCCAAAATGACCTGCCCCGCATTGCCGAGCTAGGCTTTACGGCCATCTACCTCAACCCCATCTTTGAGGCCGCGAGCAACCACCGCTACGACACGGCCGACTACACCAAGATCGACCCGATTCTGGGCACCGAGCAGGACTTTACCGAGCTGTGCGAGGCGGCCGAGAAGCTTGGCATTTCCATCATTCTGGACGGTGTGTTCAACCATACGGGCGACGACTCGATCTACTTTAACCGCTACGGCAATTATCCCGGCGTCGGTGCTTGGCAGAGCGAGGACTCGCCGTGGCGCGATGCATTTTACTTCCATGAGGACGGTTCGTATGACTGCTGGTGGGGCGTGGGCAACATGCCCGCCATCAATGAGAGCTCCGAACTGGTGCGCGAGCGGCTCCTGGGCAAGGACGGCGTGATCCGTAAATGGCTGCGCGCCGGTGCCCATGGCTGGCGACTCGATGTGGCCGACGAGCTTTCCGACGACTTCCTGGCCGAGATCAAAAAGGCCGTGCTCGCCGAGAAGCCCGACGCGCTGCTGCTCGGCGAAGTCTGGGAAGACGCCTCCAACAAGATCAGCTATGGCCACCTGCGCCGCTATCTGCAGGGCTCGGAGCTCGACTCCGCCATGGACTACCCCTTCCGCGACATGGTCATCGGCTTTTTGATGGGCTACAAGAACGCTTACCAGGCAGCCGAGGATATCGAAACCCTGCGCGAGAACTACCCGCGCGAGGCACTGGCCTGCGCGCTCAATCTGCTTTCGAGCCACGACCGTCCGCGTATCATCTCGGTGCTCGGCGGTGGCCCCGACGAGTCGCAGCTGCCCGAGAGCGAGCGCAGCAAATGGCGCCTGGACGATAACTCGATGGGCCTGGCCAAGAGCCGTTTTTGGCTGGCGACGCTCATGCAGATGACCTTCCCGGGTGTACCCTCAATCTATTACGGCGACGAGTACGGCTTGGAGGGCCTTACCGACCCGGGCAACCGCCGCACCCTGCCGACCAAGGACCAACTCCACGACTTCGACACACTGGCCATCGTTAAGAACGCGTCTGCCGTGCGCCGTGCGCTGCCCTTTATGGTCGATGGCGAGATCAAGGCCTTTGCGCTCAACGACGAAGTCTTGGCTTACACACGCACGGGCAAAGACGGCGAGGCCGCGACGGTTATCGTCAACCGCAGCCTGCGCAATTCGCACCGCGTGACGATTCCGGCGCTCGGCGAATGCGCGAGCGACGTGATCAGCGGTCACGAGTGCGAGATCCACAACGGTACCGTCACGCTCGACCTGTACCCGCTGGGCGCTTCGATCATCTATCACCATGCCGAGAAGCGCCTGCAGGAGCCGCTCGATCATGGCGCGGGCGTTGTGTGCCACATCACCTCGGTGCCGACCGATGACGGCAAGCCCGGCACAATCGGTGCGCCCACGCGTCGCTTTATCGACCATCTGGCCGCTATGGGCATGCGCTACTGGCAAGTCCTGCCCGTCAACCCGACGGACTTCTTCCGCTCCCCTTACGCTGGGCCTTCGGCCTTTGCGGGCAATATTGACCTGCTGCCCGAGAGTCACGAGGAGCTGGCCGCCGACTTTGCTGCATGGAAGGCTCACGGCGGCGAGGATGCCGACCCGCTGTACACGGCGTTTAAACATCGCAACGCTGATTGGCTCGAAAAGTACTGCGTCTACATGGCCGTTAAGAAGTACTTTGAGGGCGAGTCGCGCCACGATTGGCCGGCAGATGTAGCGCGCTACAACGAGTATCTAATCGATGACAAGCGCTTCCACGACGAGGCCGAGCTGCAGGCGTACATGCAGTATCGCTTTGACCTTGCCTGGTGCGAGCTCATGAACTATGCGCACAAGAAGGGCATCGAGGTCATCGGCGATATCCCGATGTATGTCTCGGACGATTCGGCCGACGCGTGGAGCGAGCCCGAGAACTTCTGGCTGTCCGATACCGGCAAGGCGATTGAGATTTCGGGCGCGCCGCCCGACAACTTTGCGCCCGAGGGCCAGGTGTGGGGCAACCCCACCTTCCGGTGGGATCGCATGAAGGAGAACGGCTATCGCTGGTGGATGGACCGCCTGCGTCGTGCGTTTTCGCTCTATGACCGCGTGCGCCTGGACCACTTCCTGGGCTTCCACAGCTACTTTAGCATTCCCGCCGGTAAGGCCTGTGCCGACGGCCGCTGGCTGGCAGGCCCGGGCAAGGACCTGTTCCAGACCGCCTATGACGAGCTGGGCCCGCTCAACTTTATCGCCGAGGATCTGGGCTATCTGACGCCCGGCGTTCGCGCCATGGCTTCGACCTGCGGCTTCCCCGGCATGGACGTGCTGGAGTTTAGCGACTACGACGTTCGTTGCGGAATTCACCCCACACCGGGAAAGATCCTGTACACCTCGACGCACGACACCTCGACACTTGCCGGCTGGTGCACGCGCTCCTTTGCAGGCGGCGATGAGCCGAGCGGCATTACATTGGCAAGCGAGCTCATGGGCAATGCCCTGGCAAGCGGTGCACCGCTCGTGATGATGCCGCTGCAGGACGTGCTGGGACTGGGCGACGATGCACGTATGAACGTGCCGGGTGTAGCCACAGGCAACTGGACATGGCAGGCTGACGAGGCCGACGTTGCTGCAGCCGAGGAGAAAACTGCGAAGCTCCTGCGCAACACTCATAGATTCTGGGGCGAAGCGTGATAAAACCCCCGATATAGGGTACAGTTACAGCTGTTTGAATTTTTGCGGGCAGAGCGATCTGCCCGCTTTGTGCTGAAAAGGAAGTATTATGGCGCGCTACGATTACAAGTGCACGAGCTGCGGCAACGTGTTTGAGGTTGAGCACCCCATGTCCGAGACGCCCGAGGTCGTATGCCCTAGCTGCGGTGCCCCGGCATCCAAGACGTTCTCGGCCAGCGGCATTAAGTTCGAAGGCAGCGGTTTCTACAACACCGACCAGCGAAGCGGTGGTTCCAGCACCAACGCCACCAGCGGCTGCTGCGCCAACTGCCCGCATAACCACTAGAAACCAAGCAGCCCCGCGACCGACACCGATCGCGGGGCTATTTCTTTGCGCTAAAGGTGGCTCTATGAGTTGCGGTGAAATAAGGACTGTTTGGCAGTTAGAAGCCGCTATTCAATCCCTATTTCACCGCAACTTAGTAGTTACTTGCGGACCAGTCTGGCGCAGAAGTGGCCGTCGTAGGAGTCGGCGTTTACGGGAACGCTTTGGAAGAGGCCTCGATCGTTCTGGCGTACGGAAACGAGCTTCTTGGCCTGATCGAACTCGGGGAGTTGCAGAATCTGTGCTTCGGAAAGCGGCGCCACGCTAAAGCCGGAACCCTCGGGAGAAGCAAGGAACGCGTCCACCACCTGCGTGTTCTCCTCGTCGAAGACGGAGCACGTCGCATAGATGAGCTCGCCGCCGGCAGCCACGCGCGCGGCGGCTTCCTTGAGCATCGACAGCTGCAGTTTGGGCAGCTCAACCGTCACATCCTTTTCGGTCAGACGCCACGGAATCTCGGGATGACGACGCATGGTTCCGGTGCCCGAGCACGGCGCATCGATAAAGACCGTGTCGAATTTAACCGGCTCGCCAAGCATGGCATCAAACGATGTGAGCACCTCATCAAGCTCGCAGGCATCGCCCGAAACCGTACGAACGCCCTGAATACCGGCCTTATGCAGGCGAGCGAGATTCAGATCGCACTTGCGATCATGCAGATCGAGCGCCGTATGCTGACGTTCATAGCCCGCACGCTTGGCCTGGCACATCATCACATAGGTCTTGGTGCCACGACCGGCACCAATCTCAAGGCAGCTGCCAGGGCGCGTGGCTGCCGTGGCGATAAGCTGCGCGTTGAGATCAGACGCCACCGCGGCAGCACGCTCAAACACACCCGAAGCAACGGTAACCTGGGCATCAACCGGGGCATGGCAGCCCGGGAAGACAGGCGCGACGAGCTGCGAGATATACGGATCGGGCTTGTTCGCAAAGGCGTTCTCATGCAGGGCCAGAGGCGCGGGGGCCAGATTGCCAGCAAAGTTGAGCGCACCCTCTGGGGTATCGAACGAGGCCATAATACGAGCGCAAAGCCAACGCGGCAGACCCATCAGGCGCGACAGACGAACCAAGCGTCGCTCAGACTCATCTACATCGGACGCAGTGGCAAAGTTCTCAACGTTGTCCGCGACCCTATGGTGCACGGCATTGGCCAAACCGGCGGCAGACTTAGCTCCGCTGCGCACCAGCTCAACGCCCTGACTCACCGCAACGCGGCCAGGCGTATGCAGATAGAGCATCTCGAAGGCCGAGATGCGAAGTGCCATGCGAACACGCGGCGCAACCTTTTTAGGCTTATCAAGAAACTGATCGAGCAGCTCGTCCAAAATACCCTGCGTGGCGGCCACACCAAGCGCCAAACGAGCGGCAAAAGCGGAATCGCGCTGGTCAATAGCTTTGGCCGATGCGCGAGAGGACAGCACGTCACGCGCATACATACCGCGGCGATCGGCCTCCATTAGCACATCGAGCGCAAGCTTGCGCGCGGGAGACAACTTACTCACGACAAAACACCCCACGAAAGATCGACGCCCTGCAGACCAGCAGCCCAAGCAGAAGCGGCCATAGCACGCTTGCCATCAGGCTTAACCTCGAGCAACTCAACCGAGCCATCGGAAAGACCCAGGTAAACACACTTGGCCTTAACGAGAACCTGGCCCTCGCCAAGCGACACATCAGCCGGCGCAGCATCGAGGACGCGAACCGACTTGCCGGCAATCACGCAACGGGCGGGTGCGGTATCGGACGAAGCGAGCACATGACGCACGCAATCGAGCGCCGCCATCTGCGGATCCAGACGCATCTCCAGCTTGGAAATCTTGGCTGCATGGGTCACAAGCGACTCATCCTGATCAGTCCACACGGCGGTGCCATCGGCAAGAGAAGGAAGCGTATCGGCAAGCAGCTTGCCGCCAAGCTCACCAAGCTCCATGGTCAGCGCCTCAGCATGCTTACCGGCAACCGACGTGGAAGCCTGAGCACAATAAGCACCAGTATCCACGCCGTGCCCGATGCGCATGATAGAAACGCCAGCAACCTCATCACCAGCAAGAATGGCACGCTGAATGGGAGCAGCGCCACGCCAACGCGGCAGCAGCGAAGCATGAACATTCACGATACCAAGCGGCGCCATATGCAGCACCTCATCAGGCAAAATGCAGCCATAGGCAGCCACACAGAAAATGTCAGCCTGCGCAGCCTGAAGCGCCTCAACAACATCAGGCGTCATACGATTGGCCTCAACAACCGGCAACCCCAACTCAAGCGCCTTGGACTTAACAGGAGAAGGCTCAAGCTTCTTACCACGCCCACGAACAGCATCGGGACGAGTAATTACGAGCGCAATCTCATTCCCAGCCTCAACAAGCGAAGTCAGCGAAGGCACAGCAAAATCAGGCGTACCCATAAACACAATACGCATAAAGAACGTCTCCCCTCAACCACAGCCGAGACGGCTCCAAAGAACAGCAGAAAGCCAAGTACCCAGCCCATCCGCAATAACAATTCAACAAGAACAAATATACCCAAAACCAAAGAAAGAGCCGCAATAAAAGCAGCTCCCTCTCAACAAAGACTATCAGCGAAGACGCCCCTCCCTGGCCCGACGGCACCCGGGCGAAACGAAGAGCGACAACGTAGTCCCTGGGATGGGGCCCACACATATCGTCCCGCGCGCAGTTTCGCAGCGCAGCGAGAATGTTTGAGCACGGGATGATATGTGTGGGCCCCATCCCAGGGACGGACAATTAACCTATTCCGTCTCGCCCGGTCGAGCGCCGCGGGCCAGGGCGTCCTGGTACTCCTTGACTGCCTTGATCCTCTGCATCGGCTTCAATCGCTCAAACATGGTGTTGCCGTGCAGGTGATCGATCTCGTGCTGAAGGCACACGCAGAACAGATCGCCCGTGGCCTCATAGCGAATCAGGTTGGCATCCAGGTCGTACGCCTCGACGACGACATGGTCGGGACGCTCGATCTCGCAGCTAATACCAGGAATGGAAAGGCAGCCCTCGCTAAACGGCACCAGATGGTCGCTCTGCTCCACAATCACGGGATTGATGAGCACGTACGGGTCGTAGTCGTTTTTGTCGCTGTAGTCGCAGTCGATGGTGACGAGCTGAATGAGCTCGCCGATCTGCGGGGCAGCCAGGCCGCAGCCGCCGTTCTCGAACATCATCTTCTTCATCTTCTCGGCAAGCGTCTCGATCGCCGGGGTGATCTCCTCGATGACGGCGCACTCCTGGCGCAGACGAGGGTCGGGCGACAGTACGATTCCGTTGGCTTCCATGGCCATCCTTTCGGGTTGTTACATCAAATCATAGGCATCGACGTCAACGCTCACGCTCACACCGCGCACAGAGCCCACCTCTTTAAGACAGGCGTCGATATCATCAGGGACATGGTACCCCACAGGCGACTTCACAAGCAGATGGAAGCGGTAGCGGTCCTTGGCTCTCTCGATTACACACGAAGCCGGGCCCAGCACCTGCGGCACGGCACTCCCCGCCCGCAAAAAGTCGGGTGCGGCGGCATGCCAGCGGCGCTTGAGGAGTTTCGCGATGCGACCGATGTAGTCTTGCGCGTCGTCTCGGTTCGCCGACCACACCAAGATGTTGACCAGGCGAACAAACGGCGGGTACAGTGCGTCGCGGCGCTGGTCCAGGTCGTAGTCGGTAAAGATCGAACGGTCATGCTCAGCGACGGCGCGAATGACCGGGTCCTCGGGCAGGTAGGTCTGGATGATCACCTCGCCGGGGCGATCGCCGCGACCGGCACGGCCCGCCACCTGTTCCAGCAGGTCGTAGGCGCGCTCCCCTGCGCGGAAGTCCGGCAGCTTGAGGGCGAAGTCGGCATTGACCACGCCCACGAGCGTGACCTCGGGAAAGTCGAGACCCTTTGCGATCATTTGGGTGCCCAGCAAAACGGCGCAATCGGCCGCATCAAATTGCTCGAGCAGCTTTTTGTGCGCATCCTTGCCGCGCGTGGAATCGGCATCCATGCGAATAATGGCGACATCCTCGGGAAACATCTGGTGCAGTGCGTCCTCGATCTGCTGAGTGCCCAGACCCATTTTTGCCAGGTAGCGACTGCCACATTTGGGGCAACGGCTCGTGGGCGCGGGATACGGCTGCACGCGCCAAGACGAACCGCATGTGTGACACTGCAGCGTGTGCGTGCGCTCGTGATACGTAAGCGCGGTGGAGCAGTGATTGCAGGTGGGGACGCATCCGCACTCGCGGCACATCAAGAACGGCGCAAAGCCACGGCGGTTGTGCAACAGCACGGCCTTTTCGCGGCGCTCGACCACGCGTTCCAAGCCTTCCATCAGCGGCTTTGAGAACATGGAGCGGCTACCGTGAGAAAACTCGCGGCGCAGGTCGGCAATGCGGACCGTGGGCAGAACGGCGTGTCCCGGGCGCTCTGGCATCTCCACACGCGTCCAGGTGACACCGTTGTACGTACCGCGACGGCTGCGGTCGAGGGCCTCGGCAGAAGGCGTAGCGGAGCCCAGCACAAGTGGGCAGCGATAGCGACGCGCCATCTCGGCCGCCACCTCGCGCGCGTGGTAGCGCGGACTGGAGCCCTGCTTGTAGCTGGTCTCGTGCTCCTCGTCGATGATGATGAGGCCCAAGTCAATGAGCGGGCAAAAGAGCGCCGAGCGGGCGCCGACGACCACGCGGGCCGCACCGCTGGCGACCATATCCCACTGGTCCAGGCGCTCGCCAGCCGAAAGGCGCGAATGGAAGACCGCGACCGTCTCGCCAAAACGCGAGCGGAAGCGGCCGACAGTCTGGGCCGTCAGCGAAATCTCGGGGACGAGTACGCAGGCCGAACGGCCAGCTGCCAGCACACGCTCGATGGCGGAAAGGTAAACCTCGGTTTTGCCGGAGCCGGTCACGCCGTCGACAAGGACCACGTCGCCGTGGGCCTCAAGACGGGCGCGCTCAATCTGCGCGAGCGCCTGCTGCTGGCCGTTGGTAAGTGCGACCGGCGCCTTGCCGCTTGCCGAGGACAGCGTGGTCTGCTCGCTGCATCCACGCCACGCACGTCGCTCCTCCACCACCACGACGCCGCGTTTTTCGAGCGCCTTGATGGTCGCCGACATACTGTTATAAAGCAGGTTGAGGTCGCGCGTCGTGACCGGCCCGCACTGGAGTGCCTCGATGAGCTGACGCTGGCGGACAGCAGTCTTGGGCGGCGTATAGTCGAAACCCTCGGGCGTGAGCATGACCCAGCGGTTTTGGATAGGCTTGACGGCGGGGCGCTCAACCGTCCACGCGCCGTCGTCGCCCTTGACCACACGAGGGCTGCCGCCCGGGGGCAAAAACAGGCGCAGGCACTCGGAAAGCGTTGCGACGTACTCGCGGCTCATCCAGCGTGCGATACGGGCGGCCTCTGCGGTAAAGAGTGGCTTGCTGAGGATAGCCTCGATAGGCTTGATACGCGCGGGATCGAGGGCATTGTTACCTTGCAGGTCGCCAAGCTCGGACGCAATGTCGACGATATAGCCCGCGGCGGCACGGTTGCCAAAGTGGACCAGGACCGTAGACCCAATCTGAGCCTCGTTGGCAAGGGACTGTGGAATGCCGTAGGCAAACGGCTCGGACAGTGCACGGGTGGGAATGTCGAGGACCACGCTCGCGTAGGCGGCAATGGGCTCTGGCGCAGGCTCGGGCTTGGCCTGCTCGGCCGTGCGGGCATGCTTCACGGGAGCCTCCTCCGGTTGCGGCGAACCAAACAGCGACAGTTGTTCGACCATGGCCCCAGCACCTCCTATCCCATACGTCTACAGAAACAAGAGCCCCGCTCGGGTGAACGGGGCTCGGATACATACGTTTGCGCAGCGATTACAGCGCCATCGTGCGGGCGCGGTCGATGCGCGCCAAGCAATCGTCGCGGCCGACGAGTGCCATGGTCTCGCCCAACGGAGGGCTCACCATGTTGCCACAAACGGCGACGCGCACGGCCTGGAACACCACGCGCTTCTTAAGGTCCATCTGCTCGGGCAACGGCTCAAGCGCAGCGTCGATGTTGGCAGCCGTCCACTCGTCCACGCCCTCGAGCGCGACCTTGGCGGCATCCAGAATGGCACCCATGCCCTCCTTGGCCAGGCCCTTGTTGACGGACTTCTCGTCATACTCGAGCGTATCGGCCGTAGCGAAGATGGGAGCGGCGACGGTCACGGCGTCGGCCGGCATCTTGGTGCGCGGCTTGACGATGGCAGCGAGCGCGTCGATCCAATCCTCGCCGTACTCGACATTACCCTCGATGAGACCCGCCTCGTGCAGCTCGGGGACCATGATCTCGTCGGCAAACTGAGCATCGGACATGCCGTTGATGTACTCAGCATTGACCCAGTCGAGCTTCTTGGGGTCGAAGGTCGCGGGGTTCTTGGAGATGCGGTCGAGCGAGAACTTGCTGGCCAGGACATCGCGCGGGATGATCGTGGTCTCGCCGTCGAGCGACCAGCCGAGCAGCGCCAGGTAGTTGACGAAGGCGTCGGACAGGTAGCCGGCGTCGCGGTACTCCTCCACCGAGGTGGCGCCGTGGCGCTTGGAGAGCTTCTTGCCGTCGGCGCCCAGGATCATGGAGATGTGGGCGAACGTGGGCACGGGAGCGCCGAGGGCCTCGTACACCATGACCTGACGCGGGGTGTTGGACAGATGGTCGTCGCCACGGATGACATGGGTGATCTTCATCATGGCGTCGTCGACGACGGTCGCGAAGTTGTACGTGGGCGTGCCATCGGAGCGGAAGATGACAAAGTCGTCGAGCTCCTTGGCGTCGAAGGTCACCTCGCCGTGAACGGCGTCGTGGATGACGACATCGCCGCGGTCCTCGGGCACCTTGATGCGCAGGACGTAGGACTCCCCGGCCTCGATGCGGCGGCGGGCCTCCTCGGGATCAAGATCGCGGCAACGGCGCTGATAGCCCTGGAAGGGGTCCTTGCGCTCCTGCGCGGCCTTGCGGTCGGCGTCGAGCTGCTCCTTGGTGCAGAAGCAAGGATAGGCCTTGCCCTCGTCCCAAAGCTTCTGGGCGGCCTGCTTGTACAGGTCCAGGCGCTCGGTCTGGGCGTAGGGGCCAAAGTCGCCGCCCACCTCGGGACCCTCGTCCCAGTCCAGGCCCAGCCAACGCATGGCGCGCAGGATGATCTGCGTGTTCTCGTCGGTAGAGCGGGTGGGGTCGGTGTCGTCGATGCGCAGGATGAACGTGCCGCCGTTAGCACGGGCGAAAGCCCAGTTATAGATAGCGGTGCGGGCGCCGCCGATGTGCAGCTTGCCCGTCGGTGAGGGTGCAAAGCGGACGCGAACGTCTGATGCCATGGAAATCTCCTCGATTGCAGGATGGATGTCTAACCGCACCAGTATAAAGCATCAAAGCAACCTCCGCACAAAGGGCACCGACCTACTCATTCAAAGGGCACCGACCTACTCATTGGGGACAGACTTAAATGACCATTCTTTGGGCAACCTGTCGGCACTTAGGAAGGCTGGTCATTTATGTCTGTCCCCAATGAGTAGGTGCGGAAAGGGTGTGAATGTTTGATTTACGCGCTATGATGTGCCCTTGCATAGAGAGCCCGGCGGAATGGTAACGGTCGCCGGGACACGTTTTTGAAAGGACAATCATGTCAGAAGAACTTCGTTCCATCCCACCCCAACACGGGTCCTTCGTTTTTACGTCGGAGTCGGTGACCGAAGGCCATCCCGATAAGATCGCTGACCAGATCAGCGACGCCGTCCTCGATGCAATCCTCGCCAAAGAAATAGAGCTGCAGGAGCAGGGCTACATCGCCCCCAACGGCGTGCCTGCCAACGTGGAGAACGTCCGCTGCGCCTGCGAGACCCTCGTGACGACCGGCACCGTCATCGTCGCCGGCGAGATCCGCACTCAGGCCTACGTCGACGTGCAGGAGATCGCCCGTGGCGTTATCCGCCGCATTGGCTACAACCGTGCCAAGTTCGGTTTTGACTGCGACACCTGCGGCGTCATGAGCCTCATCCATGAGCAGTCGCCCGATATCGCGCAGGGCGTTGACGAGTCCTTCGAGACCCAGACCGGCGCTACCACCGACCCGATCGACCTGATCGGTGCCGGCGACCAGGGCATGATGTTCGGTTATGCCTCCAACGAGACCAAGACCCTCATGCCCATGCCGCATTACCTGGCAAGCCGCCTGGCCGAGCGCCTGGCCGCCGTGCGCCACGACGGTACCCTGCCCTATCTGCGTCCCGACGGCAAGACCCAGGTCACCGTGCGCTACAAGGAAGGCAAGCCCGTCGAGGTCACGACCATCGTCATCTCCACGCAGCACGCTGCCGAGATCGAGGACATGGGCAAGATCAAGGCCGACCTCATCGAGCACGTCATCACCCCGGTCATGGCCACTGAGAACATGCCGTGGGATAACGCGGACATCTACGTGAACCCCACCGGTCGCTTTGTCGTGGGCGGCCCCATGGGCGACACGGGCCTCACCGGCCGCAAGATCATCGTCGACACCTACGGCGGCTACGGTCGTCACGGCGGCGGTGCCTTTAGCGGAAAGGACTGCACCAAGGTCGACCGCTCCGCCGCGTATGCCGCGCGCTGGGTCGCCAAGAACGTGGTCGCCGCCGGTCTGGCCGACCGCTGCGAAGTCGAGCTTGCCTACGCCATCGGCGTTTCCAAGCCCCTCTCAATCATGGTCGACACCTTCGGTACCGCACATGTTGCCGAGGACAAGATCGTTGAAGCCGTAGAGAAGACCTTCGACCTGCGCCCGGGCGCAATCATCCGCGACCTAGACCTGCGTCGCCCCATCTACGAAAAGACGGCAGCCTACGGTCACTTCGGCCGCGAAGACGCCGACTTCACCTGGGAGAAGACCGATCGAGTCGAAGAACTCAAAGCAGCCTGCGGCCTGTAAGCTAACCCGAAAAGCTACAGCCAAAAACAACGTACCAAAAGAAGTACCGGCTCCAACCGGTACTTCTTTTTTTATATATACGGTGGTGAAGATGTCTCGATATGCAAGGAAAGACACGTCCCTAGCTAATGAATTTTGCCATCCAGCAACTCCAACCATGTATCCTTAGTCCCGAGGGGCGGGGCATAAGGTCGATCGCGAGTTCCGCACGAGCCGGAGAGCACTTAATGTGCTCTCCGTGCGAGCAGGACTGTCCGAGCAGGCGACCTTATGCCCCGCCCCTCGGGACGACGGGACAGATTAAAGGAGCACCCATGGCAGGCAAGCCGCAAACACTAGCTACGACCTCGGCATTCGAGATCTTGGGCCCCGTCATGGTCGGCCCCAGCTCATCGCACACCGCCGGCGCCCTGCGCTGCGCCCAAGTTGCCGCCAGCCTGCTGGAAGGCCGCATCACCAAAGTCACCTTTGGCCTGTGGAACTCCTTCGCCCACACCTACCGCGGCCACGGCACCGACCGTGCGCTCGTCGCGGGCATCCTAGGCCTTGATACCGATGACGAGAACATCAAGCAAGCCTTCGACCTCGCGCACGAGCAGGGCCTCGAATATCACTTTGACATCAAGGGCGACGACGCCTCCATCCACCCCAACACCGTCGACATCGACATGGTCGACGACACGGGCGCCACCGCCCAGGTTCGCGGCGAGAGCCTGGGCGGTGGCAAGATGCGTATCAGCCGCATTAACGGCGTCGGCGTCGACATCTCGGGCATGTACTCCACGCTCTTCGTGGCACACAAGGACGTCCCCGGTGTACTCGCCGCGCTCACCAACCTGCTCGCCTACGCACACGTGAACATCGCCTTCTGCCGCACCTACCGCACCGAGGTGGGCGGCCAGGCCTACTCCGTCTTTGAGACCGACGGCGCGCCCGACGACACCGTCGTCCCCATGCTGCGCAAGCTCGACAATGTCGATTACGCAACGTTTATCGAGCTCCCTGGTTCTGCCTCGTCGCTCTCCCCCGGCGTCTCGGCCAAGGAAATCTTCGACGACGGCGAGCAGCTGCTCGATGCGTGCGAGGAACTGGGGCTCAGCATCGGCGCCGTCATGGCCGTTCGCGAGGCGCGTCTGACCGGCGAGGCCCACGCCGTCGCTGCCATGCGCCGCGTGCTCGACGTCATGCGCGAGGAGACCATGGCTCCCATCGCCAATCCGCAACGCTCGCTCGGCGGGCTTATCGGCGGCGAGGCCAAGCTTGTCGAAGCCACCGGCCGCAACGATTTGAGTGCAAGCCTGATGGGCCCCGTTCAGACCGACGCCGTGGCCCGCGCGATGGCCGTGCTTGAGCGCTCCGCCACGATGGGAGTGATCGTCGCCGCCCCCACGGCAGGCTCCGCGGGTGTCGTGCCCGGCTGCGTGTTGGCGCTCGCCGATCGCCTGCAGCTCGACGACGAGCAAGTCATGGACGCGCTCTACTGCGCAGCCGCCATCGGCCTCAACCTCACCACGAGTGCCTGCGTCGCCGGCGCCGAGGGCGGATGCCAGGCCGAGGTGGGAAGCGCCGCCGCCATGGCAGCCGCCGCGCTGGTGCAGATGCTCGGCGGCACGCCCGAACAGGCGCTCGACGCCAGCTCCATCGCGCTGAGTAACCTGCTGGGCCTCGTTTGTGACCCCGTCGGTGGCCTCGTGGAGGTGCCCTGCCAAAACCGCAACGCCATCGGCGTGGCAGCGGCCTTTAGCTCGGCACAACTCGCCCTCGCAGGCATTAAGAGCCTGGTGCCGTTTGACCAGATGGCACATGTCATGCTCTCGGTGGGTCACGCGTTGCCGGCCACACTGCGAGAGACGGCAAAGGGCGGCATCGCGCAGGCTCCGGCCGCACTTTCGGCCTGTGCAAAATGCGGTGTGTGCGGATAGCGACAAAGAACGACTCAAAGGTGGGACAAATGTCCCACCTCTTTTGAATGCCACCGTTTCCGTACCACAAACAGCAGGGCAATCGCTATAATGCAAGCCCAGTAAAAACACGATGAACCGCAAGGCGAAAATCGAAGGATATGCATACGATGTCGCAAAACGATCGAACTCAACTGATTCCCGATCCGCAGCAGCCGAGCAGGCACGCCGGCGGCGTTCAGTCGCCGCGTCCTATCGCGCCGAGCCACGGTCAGCAGCGTGGTGCGGCAAACGCTTCCCAACGCCCGAACCAACAGCGACAGCAGCGTCAACAACGTCAGCAGCACCAGGCAAACGGCAATGCGCCCAAGCAGCCCCCCACGCACGCTCGAGGCGATCGCGGCCCCGCGCGCAAGCCCGCCGGCAACAATAAGTCGGGCAAAAAGACAACGCTCTTTGTCGTCCTTGGTCTCATCGTCATTGTCTATATCGTAGGCGTCGTAGCGTTTTCGCAGGTAGCCTACCCCAACACCACCATCGCCGGCGTAGACGTCTCGTTCTCCAACGCTTCGTCTGCCGCCACCAAGGTCAACTCGGCATGGAAGCACTATAAGCTCACCGTGACAGGAGATGACTTTAGCTGGACCTATCAGCCCGAGTCCGATGAACCCATCGTCGACGGTGAAGCTGCTGCAAAAGAAATCATCAACCACAACGAAGCCTTTATTTGGCCGGTCCGCCTTGTGGAATCCTTAAGCGGCAAGACCAAAACAACCGCTACCTCCAACGAAGTCGATCTTGATCAAGACGTCGACCTGTCCATGCTCTCCGACACCTTTGACCAAAAGAAGTTTGAGGAGGACCTGGGCGCCGCTATCGACGAGTTTAACGAGGGCCGTTCGGGCACGTTCGAGGCCAATAGCTCCTATGACGAGCAGGCCGGCAAGTTTACCGTCGAGAAGGCGCGCTCCAACGAAAAAATCAACCGCGAGCATGTCATTAAGTATGCCGAGCTCGAGCTTTCCTCGCTGGCCGAGACCGTAGATCTTTCCAAGCTCGGCAACGATGCCTATGAACCGCTCAATGGAACGCTGACCGATGATCAGATTCAGGCCGCATGCGATGCCGCCAACAACTTCCTGGGCGTCAACGTGACCCTCAAGCTCAACGGCGAGGATGCCGGCAAGGTTGATGGCAGCTCCGTATTGCAGTGGATCAGCTTTGCCGATCCCGCCAACCCAACGCTCGATACGTCGCAGATCAGCAACTGGGCAGCCGAACTCGCCAACGGCTTTAATACCGTGGGCTCCACTCGCTGGTGGACACGCGCCGATGGCAAGCAGTGCGCCGTCGAAGGCGGCGACTTTGGTTGGTCCATCGACAGCAGCTCGCTCGCCAAGCAGGTCGAGGACGCCATTAACAACAAGCAGACCGGCGAAATCGAGATCAAGTACTCCCAGAAGGCCGACACCTTTACCGCAAAGGGAGAGCCCGACTGGAAGGCGTATATCGACGTCGACTTGTCCGAACAGCACGCGCGCTACTATGACGAGAGCGGAAATATCGTTTGGGAGGCCAACTTTATTTCCGGCAAACCGGGCGAGGACGCCACGCCCGAGGGCGTCTGGCAGATCAACAGCAACGACGGCGGCAGCACCCTGATCGGAGCCAAGGACCCCGAGACCGGCAAGCCCAAATACGAGAGTCCGGTGAGCTACTGGATGCCGTTTGAGGGCAACATGATCGGCTTCCACGACGCTACATGGCAAAACGACAAGAGCTTCGATAACGCCGAGTCGTACAAATGGTGCGGCAGCCACGGCTGCATCAACCTGCGCCTGGCAGACGCCAAGGCACTTCACGACTGCATCAAAGTCGGCCTGTGCGTGGTTGTCCACTCGTAGTGCAACGCGCGCATTCCTACAACGTGGAACCGCTGCGACCAATCTAACAGTTCCGAAAGAAACCGTTCTATGCGCCCACCCCAACCGGTGGGCGCATATACTTATCGAGGTTCTTTCTATAAAGGAGACGCTATGCCGAATGTCCCCACCATCACCCCGGGCCCGGATGATACCGAGCGCACGCCCGAAGGTGCCACCGAAACGATTCCTCTGATTACAAACGTACATGCCGACAAGCAGAACGGACGCACGAACGATGCGGCCGAGATTTCCGATGAAGAGGCATATGCCAAGCTCAAGGCAAAACGTGCCGAGCGCCGACGCAAAAAGCTGATTCGCCGCGGTATTGCCGTCGGCGTCGTGGGCGCCATCGCGCTCATTGCCATTGTCGCTACCCTGGTTCTCAATGCGCAGCCACAGGGCGCTAGTGGGCCTGTGACCGACATGGTGACCGAGGGTACGTTTACCACAACGGTCGAGGCGAAAGGCCAGCTCAAACCCATTTCGTCCTCAGTGGTCTCCCCTTCTGTCGACGGCACGGTCGATTCGATCAACGTGCAGGCAGGCCAATCCGTCAACGAGGGCGACGTGCTTATGACCATTAAAAACGACGAGCTCGATCGCAACGTTGCCGAGGCGCAGCGTGCAGTTGCAGCCGCCCAGGAAGACCTCGCCAACGCGCAGAAAGCCGCAGCCGCCGCACAGGCCACCCCAATGACGGACGTCGATGAAGCTTCCGCAGCGGCTGGCATCTCCGCCGCATCGGCGGACACGAACGCCGTATCGGCCGCGCAGCGCAGCCTCGCATCGGCCCAGGCAAACCTCGATCAGGCGAACGCCAAGGCAGCCAGTCGTAGGGTCACGGCCCCGAGCTCGGGCAGTATCGTGGAGCTCAACGCCAAGGTGGGCGCCACGGTAACAGGCGGCATGATCATGGGCGAAAGCGATACGAGCGGCGGCAAGCAGTGCATGCAGATCGCCGACCTATCCAAGATGAAGGTGACCGTGCAGGTGGGCGAAAAGGACATCGCAAAGATCGCCGTTGGGCAGAGCGCCAACGTCACGTATCCCGCGTTTCCCGATATCGTGAGCCAGGGAACGGTCACGGCCATCGCTTCGGTGGCAAACTCCGACTCCACCAACGGTGGCGGCGGCAGCGTGACCTTTAATGTCGACATCCTCATCGAGGCGCCCGACGCGCGCCTGAAGCCGGGCATGACGGCCGAGGTCTCGGTGGTGACCGAGCAGCTCGACGATGTGGTGATGGTGCCGACGATGGCGCTCATGACCGAAGATGGCGAACACTATTACGTCAATGTGGCAACCGATGACGAGGGCAAGCAAACCCGTCGCGTGAAGGTGACCGTCGTGACGCAAAACGATAACGAAGCCGTAGTCGGCAAGACGCAGGTCAAGCGCGACGACCAGGGCAACGAGATCAACCCCAACGTGCCGGTTACCAAGCTGCGCGATGGCGACACCCTCGTCATGGACACCGGAGCGGACGCAACGGCTGACGGCGGCTACAGCGCGGATTCGGGCAGCACGTCTGCCGACGAGGACATGTAATGCGTCCCGTTATCGACATCCGCAACGTGCACCGCATCTTTGAGAGCGAGGCGGGGTGCGCCCACATCCTGCACAACGTGAGCCTGGCGGTAGATCCCGGCGAGTTCGTCGCCATTACCGGCCCTTCGGGCTCGGGCAAGTCAACGCTCATGAACATCCTGGGCTGTCTGGACAAACCGACGGCGGGCGACTATTACCTGCAAGGACTCAACGTGGCCGAGCTTGACGATGACGAGCTCACCGAAGTTCGCGCCCTGAGTATTGGCTTTGTCTTTCAGAGTTTCAACCTGCTGCCGCGCCTGTCAGTTATCGAAAACGTCATGCTGCCGCTGGCCTACACCAATGTGCCCCGTAGCCAGCGCGAAATGCGCGCCGTGCACGCGCTGCAGGCTGTCACGCTGCCCGTCGACCACTGGGACCACCGCATATCCGAGCTCTCGGGCGGCCAGATGCAGCGCGTCGCAATCGCGCGCGCCCTCGTCAATGACCCGCCCATCATTCTGGCCGACGAGCCGACGGGAAACCTGGACTCCGCCACTGGAGCGCTTGTGATGGAGACCTTCCATAAGCTCCAGAAGCGCGGCAAAACCATCGTGCTTATCACACACGACCCCAGCATCGCCGCCGAGGCCGACCGTGCCATGACCATCCGCGACGGTCGCATTCACGACGGCGCGTATATTCCACATGCACCGCGGACCCTGCGCAGCGCCGTAGATAGCCTGCCCATGATTTCCGCCTCCACCAACCCGCCGAAAGGAGTGGTGGCATGAGCGCCCGCGATCTCATCCAGGAAGCCCTTCACTCGCTCGAAGCCAACAAGGGGCGCAGCCTGCTCACCATCCTGGGCATTGTCATCGGCATCGCCTCGGTTATCGCCATGACTTCGCTCATCGGCGGTATCCAAAACAGCCTGGTCAACAGTCTGGGCCTCAATGCGGCACGCATGGTGCAAATCTATTCGTCGCAAGAACTCACCGAATCGGACATCGAGAAGCTTCAAAAACTGGTGCCGCAGATAGAGCAGATCGGCATTGTCGACAGCGCGTATACCGAGTATAAGACCGGCGATAAAAGCTATACCGTCATGGCACAGGGTGTCGATAGCGACATGCTCGACGCCGTGGGGGCCAGCAAGCTCGTTGCGGGGCGCACCTATTCCCAGGCCGAGTCCCAATCAGGCTCGCGCGTGGCGCTCATCAGCCGCAACGGCGCCGATCAGCTTTACGGCAACGAACAGGATGCGCTGGGGAAAACCATCAAGGTGTCCAACGGCGAGGTGCAGATTGTAGGCGTGATTGATGGCGGCAGCGACTCCATGGGCTCGCTCACGCTGTATATGCCACGCGAAACCATCTCCGGGCTGTTCGGCGACGAGAATCCTTCATTCCCCAGCGTGACGGCACTTGCCGCCGAGGGCACGGACATGGATGAGCTTTGTAAGACCATCGAGTCCAAGGTGCGCGCGATGAAGGGCATCGAGGAGGATGAGTACGACAGTGTATCGGCGACCTCCATGAAAAGCGCCATCGATGCGCTCAACTCCTTTATGGGCGCGTTCTCGCTCATCATGGGTGCTGTCGCCAGCATCTCGCTGCTTGTCGGCGGTATCGGCATTATGAATATGATGCTTACCAACGTAACGGAGCGCATTCGCGAGATCGGCATCCGCCGCGCTCTGGGCGCCAGTCGTCGCGATATCACCGCGCAGTTTTTGGCCGAGTCCTCGGCGCTGTGCGTCACCGGTGGCCTACTGGGTGTCCTGATAGGCTATCTGCTGGCCTGGGGCCTCGCGATGTTTGCCTCCGGATCCGGGATTCTTGGCGAGCTCGGAGCCAGCGGGCAAATCACACCGAGTTTTTCAATCGCCACGGTGCTGCTGGCCTTCGCCGTCTCCGTCGGCATCGGCGTAATCTTTGGCTTCTACCCCGCTCGCCGCGCGGCAAAGCTCGACCCGGTGGAGTGCCTACGCTACCAGTAAGCCACCACCAACAAGTTGCGGTGAATTAGGGACTGAATATGCTATCTAGCAGCAAAAACAGACACTATTTCACCGCAACTTATTGAAGGGCTACTTGCGCCAGTTCCGGGCGTCGTCCTCGAACTTTTGGCGGATGACGGTCTTGTACGGTTCGAGCTTGCTCGAGGCGCTCCTCCTCGCGGGCGGGAGGGAACGCAGGCGCGGCGAGCGCCTAGCGCGCGAACTCCCGTAAGAGCGCGTCTTCCACTTCCCGAAGCGAAAGGGCCCCGTCTCCCTCGGCGGGACGGGTGACCACGATGCAGCGCGCTCCCACGTCGCGCGCGGCGGCAAGCTTCTCGGCCGTGCCGCCTACGGTTCCCGAGTCCTTGGTCACAAGCCACTGGGCTCCCACCTGCCGAAGCATCGCCTCGTTGAGCTCGCGGGTGAAGGGCCCCTGCATGCCGATGACGTGCGACGGCGAAAACCCCGCGTCGATGCACTTCGTTATAGCACCGGGCAGCGGGAGCACACGCACGAAGAAGCGCTCCGAGAAATCGGCGACGCGCGTATAGGGAGCAAGCTCCTTGCTCCCCGTCGTGAGAAGCGCGCGACCCGGGTTCTCGGAGAGAAAGCGCGCCGCGCAGGCAATCGACGCGACCGACACGACGCCTTTGGGCAGCGCCTCGGCCGCGCGCGCAAGGCGCAGGCATCGTACACCCACGGCGAGCGAAGCGGCCCGGATGTTGCCGCTTGCGAGCGTAGCGAAGGGGTGCGTGGCGTCGACGACGATGCGCGCGCCGGAAAGCTCGCGCTCCATGTCGGCCTCGTCGAGCCTGCCCGCATGCACCTCGATGCCCGGAAGCTCGCCCAAAAGCTCGCCTCCGTACTCGGTTGCCGCGTAGGCACGGGCGGGGATGCCCGCCCCGCTCGCCCATTCGCACAGAAGGCGGCCCTCGGTGGTGCCGGCGAAGATGCGCAGCGCCGGCGCGGATGCGGGGGCCGTCACTTCGGGCCGCCTGGGCGCGTGATCTGGTAGAGCAGCGCGTTCATAATGGCGGCCGCCACGGTCGAGCCGCCCTTGCGACCCCTCGCGACGATGGCCGGCACGCGTCGCGCGAGTAGCTCCTCTTTCGCCTCGACCACGTTCACAAACCCAACCGGCGCCCCAACGATGAGCGCGGGCGCGATCTTCCCCGCGTCCATGAGCTCGGCGAGGCGCAGAAGTGCTGTGGGAGCGTTGCCGACGGCCACAATGAGCGGACCCTCGATGCCGCAAGCTTTGTCCATGCTCGCAACGGCGCGAGTCGTGCCCGCGGCGCGCGCAGCCGCGGCGACATCAGGGTCGGCCATGTAGCACACGGCCTTGCAGCCGAGCTTTGCGAGCGCGGGCTTGCTTATGCCTGCGAGCGCCATGTTCGTGTCGGTGAGCACCGTGGCCCCTGCGCGCAGTGCGTCGAGAGCACAGTGCGCGGCGTCATGGGTGAATACGAGGGAATCGGCGTACGAGAAGTCGGCAGTGGTGTGGATGACGCGCTTCACGACGGGCTCTTCAAGCGGCGGGAACGTGCGGCCGCCGAGCTCTTCGGTGATGATCTCGAAGCTGCGCCGCTCGATGTCGCCGGGCGCCATCTCCTTGGAATCCATCTAGTACTCCACTCCTTCCCTTGCACCTATCCCCTGAGCGTAGGGGTGTTTCTCGCACCGCATCTCGGTTATGTAGTCGGCCTTCTCCACGATCTTGCGGGAAGGCGCGCGCCCGGTGAGCGCTACTTCGACGCCGCGCGCGGACATATCGAGCGCGCGGTCCACGAGCGCCTCGTCGACAAGCCCCTTCGAAAGCGCGTCGAGCGCCTCGTCGAGCACGAGCAGCCCCTCCTGCGCGCCCTCGAGCTCGGCGAGCGCGGAAGCGAGGTTCCCATCGTGCAGCTCGCGCGTCGCGGCAAGTTCTTCCGACGTCATGGACCAGGTAAACTTGTCCGACGCCTTCCCCGCGAACACGGGCACGCCGAAATGCTCGGCGAGCAGGCGCACCTCCCCGCTTTCGCCGTCTTTCAGGAACTGCACGACGACGACGCGGCGGCCTGCGGCGAGCATGCGAAGGGCGAGGCCCATCGCCGCCGTGGTCTTGCCTTTGCCGTCGCCATGATACACGTGGATCATACGCCCTCCTCGATAATGCGGTAGACATACTCCATGTCGAGCGCCACGCGCACGGAGTCGGCCAGGCGGTCGAACTCGCGCGCACGGTGATCGGCCGCGGACGCCGCGCCCGCAGCACCCACGACGCTCTCGGGCAGGCCACGCATGCGCGCGAGCGAGCGCGCGAGGGCGAGCGCCACCCGCGGTTCGTCGAACAGGCCGTGGAGATAGGTTCCAAACACGTTTCCGCAGGCCGCGCCTTCTGGTTTGCCGCCAATCGTGCCCGCAGGGGCGCAGGAGACGATCGTTTCGCCGTCGTGAATCTCGTACCCGCGCGCCGTCATGCCGTTCCACACCGAGAACGCGCCTTGGGCGCCCGTGATGCGCAGTTCCGACCGAGCGAGGCGCTTTTCCTCCTTGAACACCGTACTTGCAGGGATAAGCCCGAGCCCGCGCGCGGTGCCAGCGCCTTCCCTGCCGTGCGGGTCGGAAAGCTCGTCTCCCAAAAGCTGGTAGCCTCCGCATATACCGAGCACCGGCGTGCCCGCGCCCGAAAGCGCGCGTACACAGGCTCCGATGCCGCTAGCCGCAAGCCAGCGCGCGTCGTCGAGCGTGGTCTTCGAGCCGGGGAGCACCACCAGGTCGGGTCGGCCCAGATCGGTCGTCGAGGAAACGTAGCGCACGCCCACGCCGGGCACGCGCGAAAGCGGGTCGAAGTCGGTGAAGTTCGACAGATGCGGAAGGCGCACGACGGCGACGTCGATGACGCCGCGCGCCTCGCGGGCAGATAGGCGCGGCGCGAGCGAGTCCTCGTCGTCCAGGTCGAGCGTAAGATACGGCACGACCCCCACGACGGGAACCCCGCACATCTTCTCGAGCGGGGCCAAACCCGGGCGCAGGATTTCTACATCGCCGCGGAACTTGTTCACCACAAGCCCCCGCAAAAGAGCGCGATCCTCGGGCGCAAAGAGCGCGACCGTGCCGTAGAGCTGGGCAAACACCCCGCCTGGGTCGATGTCGCCCGCGAGCAGCACGGGGGAGGACACGGCGCGCGCGAGCCCCATGTTGACGATGTCGTTTTCGGCAAGGTTGATTTCGACGGGGCTGCCGGCGCCCTCGATGACGATGACGTCGTTTTCCTCCGCGAGCGAATCAAACGCCTCCAAAATCTGCGGCATGAGCGCCTTCTTTCGCGCGAAGTAGTCCCTCGCAGCGAAGGCTCCCTGCGCCTTGCCGGCCACGATGAGCTGGCTTCGGTGGTCGCTTTCGGGCTTGAGCAGGATGGGGTTCATGCGCACGTCGGGCGCGATGCCGCACGCCTCGGCCTGCATGATCTGGGCGCGCCCCATCTCGAGACCGTCGGCCGTGACACCGCTGTTGAGCGCCATGTTCTGGCTCTTGAAGGGAGCCACGCGCAGGCCGTCCTGCGAAAGCACACGGCACAGCCCCGCCGCAAGCAGGCTCTTCCCCGCGTTCGACATGGTGCCCTGGATCATGATGGGCTTCGCCCTACCCACGGGTATCGACCTCCTTCGCCGAGCCTCGGCCATCCGCGCCCGCCATAGCGCCGCTGCAAGAAGCGCCGCCCCGTTCGTCGGGTTCGCCTTCGCCCGATGCGCCTTCCGCCCGAAGCGCGCGGCTGAACGCCATCGCAAGCCGGGCATTCTCTTTGCGCGTGCGCACCGCGACGCGGCACCAGAAACGGGACAGTACCGAAAACGAGTCGCACGTGCGGACCAAAACCCCCTGTTTATACAGGCGCTCGGGGATGTCTTTCGCCGGCGTGCGGACTAAAAGAAAGTTCGCATCCGACGGCACGACGGAAAGCCCGAGCGAGGAGAGCTCGTGGGAAAGCCACGCTCGCTCGCCCGCCAATACATCGCGCGTGCGCGAGACGTATTCGACGTCTTCCAGGGCGGCGATGCCCGCGGCCTCGGCGACCGAGGAGACGGGCCACGCCTGCCCCGCCCGACGAATCCCCTCGATGAGTTGGGCGTTTCCGCTGATCAGATACCCCAACCGCAACCCTGCCATTCCGTAGAGCTTGGTGAACGCGGAGAGCACGGCCACATGGTGCGAACACGCGGCGCGTGCGGCCACGCTCCTTTCGCGGGCGTCGGGCGCAAATCCGAGGAAGCACTCGTCCACGACGAGCAGCGCGCCCACCTGCTCGCAGCGGCAAGCCGCGGCATCGATCACGCGGGGGTCGACGAGGCGCCCCGTCGGGTTGTTCGGATTGCAGAGGTACGCCACGTCTCCCGGCCCCTCGATCGCGCGGGCGAAGGAGGCGGGCACGTCGAAGTCATCCGCTTCGGAGAGTGGGAACTCCTGCACGCATGCGCCGTAGTACGATGCCGCCTCCGCATATTCAGAGAACGTCGGCGCGCACACGACGATGCGTTTCGGGTGCACCGCCGCGGCGAGCCGCCAGATGATGTCGGACGCGCCCGCGCCGCAAACGATAGTATCTTCGGGAATGCCCTGGGTGCGCGCTAGGGCACGAACGAGGGCGAGGCTTTCCCTATCGGGGTAGGCGTCGATTCGAGAAAGCGCCTTGCAAGCTGCGGCGACGGCGCGCGGCGATGGGCCTGCCGGATTCACGTTCACCGAGAAGTCAATGAGGTCGGATGCGCCCCCTTCGCAAGCGATGCCGAGCGATTGCGAGCTGCCCCCATGCGTACGGGCGCGCAGGATTCCCCCGGCAGCCCGGGGCGCGGCGTGGTCTTCCCTCATACCATCGCCCCCACGGCAAGCACGACCGCCGCGCGCGCGGCGCCGAAGACGACGAGCGCGCATACGGACGCGGCGAGCATGAGCCTTGTCGCCCGGGCGATGTCGCTCCACTCGATTTCGCGGGACGCGTCGCCTATCGTCGGTTTCTCAACGAGCTTGCCGAAATACACCGCGGGTCCCGCCAGGCGCAGCCCGAGCGCGCCCGCGCACGCTGACTCGGTCTGCGCCGAGTTGGGGCTCGCATGGCGACGCCTGTCGCGGCGCCAGATGCGCGCCGCCCCGCGCGCGTCGAGCCCGACGATCGGGCACACGGCGATCATAAGCAGGGCCGATAAGCGCGAGGGAATCCAATTCACCGCATCGTCGAGGCGCGCCGAGGCGCAGCCGAAGTCGATGTAGCGCGCGTTTTTGTAGCCCACCATGCTGTCGAGCGTGTTCACAGCCTTGTACGCCATGCCCAAGGGCGCACCCCCGATCATAAGGTAGAAAAGCGGCGCGATGACGCCGTCGCTCGCGTTCTCCGCCACCGTTTCCACGGCGGCGCGCGCAACGCCCTGCTCGTCGAGAACAGACGTGTCGCGTCCCACGATGAGCCCGACTGTTTCGCGCGCCGCGACAAGGCCGCCCTTCGAGAACGCGCGGGCCACGGCCAGGCTCTGGCGGCGTAGCTCGCATGCCGCAAGAATCTGATAGCTCGCCCATGCCTCGGCCACGAAGCGCAAGCCGGGGTGAACCATGCCGCAAAGATGCAGGATTCCCCAGGTCAAAAGCCCACACGCAAGCGGAAGCGCCACGGCGAGCACAAGCCCTGCGGCGCGCGTGCCCGCGGACGTTTGCGGGAATGCGCCCCGCAGGCGGCCTTCGGCCCACGTGATCGCGCGCCCCATGGCGACGACGGGATGGGGAAGCCAGCGCGGGTCGCCGAAGGCAAGGTCGGCCGCGAACCCGGCGGCGACGGCAAGAATCGACATCACCGGGCATCGCCCCCCGAAGCGGGGCGAACGTCGCGAAGGCAGCGCCCATCCCAGGTGGCGGCCCATGCGCCGCCCGGCTCGGTATGCACGTCGAAGTATTCCATTTTCGGGACAGCAAGCTCGGAAAGCAGCGCTTTCACGGTACCCGCGTGAACGACGAAGACGGCGCGCCCACTCCCCTGGGCGCGCTCCGATTCGCACGCCTCCCGAAACGCCGCGACGACGCGGCGGGTGAAATCGCTCTTGCCCTCGCCATGCGGGCAGCGCGTCTCGCACCAGGAGTCTACCCAGGCGCGGTAGCGCACATCCTCTTTAAGCTCGGCGGCGCTTCGCCCCTCGAAGTCACCGAAATCCATCTCGCACAGACCGAGGCATGCCATAAGCTCCGCATTCGGGAAGAGGATGCGTGCCGTCTGGTCGGTGCGGGCCATGCCACTCGTGATAACACGGAACACGTCACGATCGCACGCGAGCTCGCGCAAAGCGCGCTCGCCCGCACTCGACAGGGGCTCGTCGGTGCCCGCCCCGCTGTAGCGATGGTCTTCCGTGCCCGCCGTGGCACCATGGCGCACGAAGACGACTTCCAAAGGCGCGCCCGCGCCCTGCGTCCCTCGAGGCGCATCGGTAAGGTTTCCTTTGATGACCTGGGGAATCCCGCACGTCATGCGCACGACGACGTCGGCGCGCGCAGCGAGCGCGCATCCCAGACGCCCCGCGCGCTCGCGCCATTGGGCGTCTTCCGCACGCATGGGGACGACCCCCGAGCCGACCAAGGACAGAATCACTGCGTCGAAGCCGATCAGCCGCTCGAGCGCCCGGTCAGCGTCGAGCGCGCGTACGAGTTCCTCAACACTGTACGCGACGCGGCCGGCAAAAGCCGCGGGCACGCCGCCCTCCGCAAGCTGCGCCGCGTCGACGAAATCGTCCGCCGCGAACCCGAGCTTTTCGCGCACGAAGGTCCTCTTCCCCGAATGCGCACCACCTACCACGAGAATCATAGGAGCATACCCCCCGCCACCAGCATGGCAAGCATCGCGAGCTCGGCCCATTGCAGAAACCATCCGGCCAAATCCCCCGTCACCCCGCCGAAGCGGGACAGGGCAACATGGTGGTACCACGCGAGCGCCAAAAGCCCCGCCACCGCCATAAGGGCGCCGACGGCCTGAGCGCACGCGACCATCCCTGCAGCCGAAGCCGCAGCGAAAGCGCAAAGCGGCACGACGATCGCCGCGCGCTTCTTCGCAGGCGAGAGCCCCGCGGCCATGCCGTCCGCCCGCGCGGCAGGCCAGCATTCTACGGCGAGCCCCGAAAGCGCGCGGGAGAACACGAGCGAGCACAGAAGCGCGAGGAACGCCCCTGCCGTAAGCGGCAGCGCGGTGAACAGGGAAAACTGCAGAATAAGGTACACAACAACACCAATGACCCCGAAGGCGCCCGCCCGCGGGTCGTGCATGATCTCGAGCTTTCGCTCGCGCGGGGCCCAACTTGCAAGCGCATCGGAGGTGTCGCAGAGCCCGTCTAGGTGGATGCCTCCCGTCACCGCCACAGGCAGCGCCGCGAGCACGGCCGCGACGATGGTCGCGGGTACGCCGAGCAGGTTCGCCACGTACCCCCACGCCGTCATGAGGAAGCCTTCCGCAAGGCCCACCAGGGGAAACGCGGCAAGCGCATGGGTTGATCCGAAATCGGTCCAGGCCGATTTCGGGACGGGGATGCGCGAGAACGTTCCGAACGCCGCGCCGATTGCCTCTGCTATCTTCACCTTGTAGGTCCTTCGCCTTTCATCCACACGGGAATCCCGCATACCACTTCGACTGCACGGTCGGCCAGCGCCACCACACCCGCGTTCACGCGCGCGAGCGCGCGCCTCCATGCCTCGGTCCCCTCATCGTAGCGCATCCCATCGGCGAACACGTCGACGGTGACCACCACCGTATACGCAGCGGCCTGAGCGAGCCGTTCGATGCCTCCGAGCACCTCGCGCGTCGCAGCGTCGGGGTCACGTGGGGACAAGCCGCCTTCCGCGAAGAGCTCGTTCGCAACCAGGTTGCCCACGTCCTCCAAAAGAAGCGTGCAGCCGCACGGAAGCCCGGACGCTGCGGCGCCCACGTCACGCGTGCGCTCGAGGGTGGAAAACCCTTTGCCCTCGCGCAGCGCCCGATGGCGCGCGATGCGACGGTCGCTCTCTTCCCCGAAGGGCTCCATCGTTGCCAGGTACACGCGGGGGCCGTCGTGCCTGAGGCACAGGGACTCGGCGTAGGCGCTCTTGCCGCTCGCGGCGGCGCCGATGACGAGCGTCACCGTCATTTCCCGGCCTCGAAATGCTCGTAAGCAGCCATGCCAGACGCCGTGAACGTCTTCCCATCCCGGTACACGCGCAGCGCCGAATCCAGAAGGGGCAGATACGCCATGGCACCCGCGCCCTCGCCCAAGTGCATGCCTGCGTCGAGGGGTGCCTTTATGCCGAGCTCGCGAAGGAGCTCCTGGCTTGCGGGTTCGCTTGATGCGTGGGTGCCCACGAGGTAGCCCAAGGCGTTGGGGCAAAGGCGCACCGCGCACAGGGCCGCCGTGCAGGATATGACCCCGTCGAGGAGCGCCGGCACCTTCGAGGCCGCGGCCCCCAGGTAGAAGCCGCACATCGCCGCGATGTCGAAGCCGCCCACCTTCGAGAGCACGTCGATCGGGTCGGCGGGATCGGGCGAGTTCGCATCGATAGCGCGCTCGACCACGTCGCGCTTGCGCGCGAGCGAGGCGTCCGAGAGCCCCGCGCCGCGCCCGACGAGGCTCCGCGCGTCCGCCCGGATGAGCACTGCGGCCACCGCCGCCGAGGTGGTCGTGTTGCCGATGCCCATCTCGCCCGCAGCGAGAAGGCGCACGCCGGCGCGGGCAAGCCCGCACGCGACGGCGATTCCGACCTCGATCGCGCGCACGGCCCCATCGCGAGACATGGCTAAGCCGTGCGCGATGTTGCCGCTCCCCCGTCGCACGTTCGCGCGCACCATGCGCGCGTCTTCTATGCCCCGGGCCATACCCACGTCGACGGGCACGACCTCGGCACCCGCGAACGCCGCCATGCGGCAGGCGCTCGTGGCCCCCTCGCACATGTTGTGCGCGACGACTCGCGTCACGTCTTGCCCGCTTTGCGACACGCCTTCGGCAACGACCCCGTTGTCGGAGAAGAATACCGCGAGCGCACGGGGAAACTCGGCCACCTCGGCGCTCCCCTGAGCTGCGGCGATACACGCGACAGCGTCTTCAAAGTCGCCCAATCCCCCCAAGGGGTGCGCGATGGAGTCCCACGCGGCATACGCGGCGGCGCGGGCGCACTCGTCTGCGGGCGCGATCCGGGAGAGCGCGGCTTCGAGCACGGCGCCCGGCGCCGACGAGAACGCGCGCTCGACTTCCTCGCGGATGCAGGCAAGCGCGGTTTCGGTTGCTTCAGCCATGCCGTCTCCTCTCTGCGAACGACGCTGCGGCAGACGCGAACGCGCGCGCAACGTCGGGGTTCGCAGGATAGTACACATGCGGGAAGCCCGCAACCAGGGACGGGGTGGTCGTCATGCACGGCCAGCCCTTGTCGCGCCGGGGCTTCTGCGCCCAGAAGTCGCCGCCCGGGCAGGTGGACTGCCAGTAGTGGAACTCGTGCGCGCGGATGCGTGTGCCGCGCGGCCCGTAGAGCCCGTCGCGTTGGGAAGTGAGCTCCACGTACCCGAAATGGGACAACCTTCCCCCGTTCTCGCTTGCGCCCTCAAGGGCGCCCGCAACAGGCCAGCGCCGCCCCTCGCTATCGGCGATTTCGCGCTGCAGGCACAGAAACCCACCGCATTCGGCGACCGTCGGCATGCCGGATTCCACCGCGCGCCGCACCGCCTCGCGCATCGGCGCGTTCTCGGAGAGCTGTCGCGCATGGAGCTCCGGGTAGCCGCCTCCCAGATAGAGGGCGCTTGTCCCCCGGGGCAACTCGCTATCACACAGAGGGCTGAAAAAGGCCAGCTCGCAACCCAGGTCCTCGAGCGCGCGCAGGTTCTCCTCGTAGTAGAACGAGAACGCCTCGTCACGCGCGACGGCGACGATGGGCCGCGCTCCCGCGATCGGCTCCAACCGGTAAGGTTCCTCGCGGATATCGGGTGCCGTCGCCGCTATTTCGAGCAAGCGGTCGACGTCGACGCTCTTTTCCACCAGCTCGGCCATCTTGTCGATGCGCGCGGAGAGCTGCTCGACCTCGTCGGCGGTCACAAGCCCCAGATGCCGGCTTTCGAGCGAGAACGCCTCGTCGGCGGGAATATTACCCAAAACCGCGACGCCCGTGTGCTTCTCGATCGCAGGCGCCGCGTAGGCGCAGGCAGCGGCGCTCGTCTTGTTCAGCACGACGCCGCGCACGTTCGCACAAGGCAGGAACTCGGCGATGCCGCGAATTACGGCGGCGAGCGATAAAGACGCCCCGCGCCCGTTCACCACTAAAACGACCGGCGTTTCCGTGTCGCGCGCAACCTGGTAGCTGCTCGCGTCGGCCACGCCGGGCGCCATGCCGTCGTAGAAGCCCATGACCCCCTCGAGCACCGCGACATCCGCGCCCGCGGCGCCGCGTGCGAGCAGGGCGCGCAGCGTCCGGGCGTCGGTGAAGAAGCCGTCTAAGTTGCCCGAGCGCGCGCCCACGACGCGGCGATGAAAGAGCGGGTCAATGTAGTCGGGGCCGCATTTGAAGGCCGCGCATGCGAGGCCGCGGCGCGCAAGCGCGCGCAGGAGCGCGCACGTAACGACCGTCTTGCCGCTCCCGCTCGAGGGCGCAGCGACCATGAAACGCGGGATGGTCGTGCTCACCGGGCGCCGCCTTCCCCACCCGCACCACGCGCGCTGACGAGGAACACGGGGTTTTGCGCCTTCATAAGATGGTGCGAGCCTACAGCCTCGGCGCGGGCGGCCGACACCTGGCACGCCTCGAACCCCTTAAAGCGCGAACCCGAGAGAAGCGCGCACGCCTCGGTGAGCGTCTCAACGGTGACGCATGGCACGCACAGGCGAACCTGCGAGTTCTTCTCGAGCGCCGCCTCCACGATAGAGGGAAGCTCGCCCGCGCTCCCGCCGACGAACACGGCGTCGGGGACGGGCAGTTTCGCGAGCGCTTCGGGGGCGACACCGGGGACCGCATGCACGTTGCCGCACCCGAATGCATCCGCGTTCTCTCGGATGAGCCGCACGCCGGCCGCGTTGCGCTCGACCGCCCATACCGACCCCGCTCGCGCGACGAGCGCCGCCTCAATCGACACGCTCCCCGTGCCGGCTCCGACGTCCCACACGGTGTCGGTCGCGGTAAGGCGCAGCTTCGCGAGCGCGACGGCGCGCACCTCCTGCTTGGTCATGGGAACGTCGCCGCGGATGAAGAGCTCGTCGGGAATGCCCAAGGAAGCGTACGGCCAGCGGGAGCTCGCGGCGCTGGATGCGCCCGCAGGGTCCGCCGCGGAAGAAGCCGCCGCGGGCGATGACGCGCCGGCCGGCGCCTCGGAGGCTGCGCTAGAGCCCGCAGGCGACCCGGCGCCGCCTGCGAACTCGATAAGCATCACGTTCAAGTCGTCAAACGTCTGACCTGCGATTTCACTTGCGGTCGCACAGGTGATGCGCTCGTCGGGGTACGACAGGCGCTCGGCCACCGTCACGCGCGCGTCCCCGAAGCCCGCTTGCGCAAGCTCGCACGAAAGCCGCGAGGGGTCTTCCCCGCCCGACGTGGCGAGGAAGAGCTCACCTGCGCGCTCGGCCTCGGCCACGATGTCGCACGCCACGCCGTGAGCGCTCGCGAAGCGCCAATCCTGCCATGGACGCGCAAGGCGCGCGGCGAGATACGACGCTGAGCTTATGCCGGGAACAACGCGCACGTCCACCTGCGCGTCGCCGGAGAGCGCCTCCACCAGGCGGCGCGCGCCGCTGAACAGCCCCACATCGCCCGTCATCACGACCACGGCGCGCCGCCACGACGCCGCATCGGTGAGCGCGGCGACGATGTCCGCCGTCTTCACGAGCTCGCATCTCACCACGTCGGGCGGCACGTCGATGCCGGCAAGCGCGCGATGAGCGCCAATGACCACGTCGGCGATGTCGATCGCGTCGAGCGCCGCGCGCGAGAGCAAGTCGGGGTTTCCGGGCCCCGCCCCGATGATCGTTACCTTTCGCATGGAATCTCCCGATACCCGCGCGGCGTGACCATACGGCCGCCTACGAGCTTCGTGTCAGCGTTGCCGACGAACACGGTGGTGAACATGTCGGCGTCGAGCTCCCCCAGCTCGGAGAGCCTGCACATGCCCGACTGCTGCCCCTCGCGCCCGATGTTGCGTACCCAGCCGCAGAGCGTGTCGGGGGCCTTCCATTCGAGCATAATCTTCGCCGCGCGCGAGAGCCTGTCGGCGCGCTTTCTGCTGCGCGGGTTGTACAAACAGATGCAGAAGTCGGCGCTCGCCACGGCGGCGAGCCTGCGCTCGATGACCTCCCACGGCGTGAGCAGGTCGGAGAGCGACACGACCGCGAAGTCGTGGGCAAGCGGGGCGCCGAGCACCGCCGACCCGCTCTGAGCCGCGGTGGCCCCGGCGATAACTTCCACGTCTACATCGGGGTAGTCCTCCGCAAGCTCCAGCACGGGGCTCGCCATGCCGTACACGCCCGCGTCACCGCTGCACACGAGCGCCACGGCTTCTCCGCTCTGCGCGCGCGAAAGCGCCAGGCGGCACCGTTCAACCTCGTGCATCATCGGCGTCGCGAGATGCGCCGCGTCGGGCACGGCGGCGAGCGCGAGCTCCACGTATTTCGTGTACCCCACAACGATGTCGGCCGCCTCGAGCGCGCGCCGGGCCGCAATCGTCATGCCGTCGGGGCCGCCCGGGCCGATCCCCACCACGAAGAGCTTTCCCATCACCGCTCCTTAAACGAAAGTTCGATAGTTACCTTGGAAAACGCGACGGTCACGCCGCCGTGAGCGAGCTTCGGGAAGATAAGTTTGCCCCCGTCCGCGAGCGCCGCGCGCTCGCACACGTTGTCGACCCCCACCGTCGCGCGCACGAAATTAGATGGCGAAACGCTGCCTTCGACCTGCGACAACTCCTCTGCGGAATACGTCGCAAGCGGGATATTGCGCGCGCGGCAGAAGGCGAGCAGACCCTCCTCGTGCGCCTTCACTTCGATCGTCGCCGCCTCGCGCACGGCCGAAGGCGAGATACCCGCCTGCCCGCACGCGAGAAGAAACGCCTCCTCGATCGCTTCGGCGCACGCACCGCGACGGCACCCTATGCCCGCAACGATGCAGGGCACGACAAGGCGAAGCGGCGCGGGCGAAGGCCCCTGCCCCCGCACGCCCGCCGGCTTCCACGTCTCACCGGCGGGCACGACCTCGCCCGTTGTCTCCAAGGCGCGAACGGACGCACCTGCATTCGCGCCAGCGAACGGCGACACGACGATATCGGCCCGAGCGCGGTCGGACGCAATGTCAACCCCCTCAGGCGGCTGTCCCGAAATCGGCATGTCGGAATAGAGCGCCACGCGCCCGCCCGAAAGCAGCCGCGCCGACACTCGCTTGATGGCCTCGGGATTCGAAACGGCGAGCCCCGCACAGCGCGCCCACGTATCCACCGCCCACACGCCGCGGACGTCGGTCGCCGTGGTGATGACGGGGATGGCCCCTGCCGCGCGTGCCACAGTTTGCGCAAGCTCGTTCGCACCGCCCAAATGCCCCGACAAAAGCGGGACGGCAAAGCGCCCCGCCTCGTCGATCGCCACAACCGCGGGATCGTTTACCTTCGAGGCGACATGCGGCGCGATCGCCCGCACGGCGATGCCCGCCGCGCCCACGAACAGAAGCGCGTCCGACGCTTCCCACGTGAGCGCCGTCCATGCGCGCAGGTCGGCCTTCCCCTCGCCGAACCCGCGCGAAACGGAAACGTCCCAGCCAGGGTCATCTTCACCTGTCTGCGCGCAATCGGAAAGCGCGCGTGCGGTGCGCTCCGCCAACGCATACCCCCTCTCAGTGAACGCTATGCAGGAAACCCTCATCTAGCGCACCACCATCGTCGAGAAGTAGCTGCCCCGATCGGGCACATCGTCGAGCGAGCGGTACACGCGCTCGCCCGGAAGCCCACAGTCCTCTACGAGCTCGGCACCGTCGAAGGCGCCCTCCTCGCGAAGGATGCGCTTCGTGTCCTCAAGCGAGCGGCGCGTCTTCATGACCACCTTCGTCCCCGGCCAGCCGATTGCGCGGCGCACCCCGTACAGCACGCCTTTACTCATACGTCGCCCCCAATTCCCCGATAACTGCATCGGCGCCCGACGTGCGGAAAAGCTCGCGGCGCTCGGCGTCGAACACGACCGCGGCGATGTCGCATGCGCCCGCCGCGCGGCGGCGCAACCTGTCCTCGATTGCCGCAGCGAGCGAGGCACGCGCAGCGTCCCCCACGCCGGCGGCCTCGATTACCTCGAGCGCCGCCGTGGTCGTGACCGACGACATGATCTCGCGCACGGTCTTCGCACCCGCGCCGGCCAAGGCCGCGTGGGCGGCCAGAATCTCCGCGCGGCAGTCAGCGGTACGCGAATGGGTGTCCATGATGCCGCCAGCGACCTTCACCAGCTTGCCGATGTGTCCCACAAGAAGGACATTGGTGAATCCCTCGCGAACGCAGCAATCAATCGCATCGCCCACAAAGTTGGAGATGAAGACCACCGGCGCTCCGTTTAGGTGGAAATGCCCCGAGATGAACTGCCCGCCGTAGTTGCCGGGCGTGAGTACGACTCCGCGCCGCCCCATAGCCGCATGCTGCCGGATCTCGAGCTCGATGCTGTCGCGCAAGGCAGCGAGGCTGCGCGGCTCGACGATGCCCGTCGTGCCTAGGATGGAGATGCCGCCCTCTATCCCCAGGTGCGGGTTGAAGGTCTTTTCGACAAGGGAAACGCCCTCGGGTACCGAAATCGTCACAGCAATATTTCCAGAAAAGCCGTGCGCGGCGCACACTTCGCGCACCGCCGAAGTGATCATCGCGCGCGGCGTCGCGTTGATGGCGGCCGCCCCCACCGGCTGCTCGAGCCCGGGCAACGTCACGCGCCCCACGCCCACGCCGCCATCGACGGAAACTTCCGATTCGCGCGCGGGCACGCCCTTGCTGCCCACAGCGCCCGTGCCCGACCCCGCATGTTCCACGCGCGCGTACACGAGCACGCCGTCGGTCACATCGGCATCGTCGCCTGCGTCCTTTCGCACGGCGCACTGGGCACACCCCTCGCCGATGCATGCGTCGACCACGTTCGCTTCGACGGGCAGCCCGCCGGGGGTGACGATCGACACGCGGCCGAGGGGCTTTCGTGACAAAAGCATCTCGCAGGCCGCCTTCGCCGCGAGCGCGGCGCAGCTCCCCGTGGTGTAGCCGCAGCGCAGGCGGGTCGTCCCGGTATATATGTAGTGCTCGAAGGCCACGCTAGCTGCTCGCCTTCCGATACCCCGTGGCAAACGAAGGGTCGTAAAGCTTGCTGCGCTCGTACGACTCTGCTTGCGCGCCGTTGTGCGAAAACCCGCCGCGAGCTCCGAGCACGCGGCCCACCACCACGAGCGCCGTGCGGTCGATGCCCTCTCGCGCGCCCGCATCGGCGAGTGTGCCCACTGTGCAGCGCACCACGCGCTCCTCAGGCCAGGTCGCCTTGTACACGAGCGCGGCCGGCTCGTCGGAGCTGCGGCCCGCGGCCAAAAGCTCGGCGGAAAGCTCGGCGAGCATACCCGAGCTCAGGAAGATGACCATAGTCGAGCCACTTTCCGCCATGGTGCGCATGCCCTCGCCCGCGGGCATGGGGGTACGTCCGGAAAGCCGCGTGATCACGACCGACTGGCTGATTCCCGGCAGCGTGTATTCCTGGCGAAGCGCCGCCGCGGCACCGCAAAAGCTCGACACGCCGGGCACCACCTCGTAGTCCACGCCGCGCGCGTCGAGCGCGTCCATCTGCTCCTGGATGGCGCCGTACAGGCACGGGTCGCCCGTGTGCAGGCGCACCACGTCCTCGCCCCGCGCATCTGCCGCGCACATCACGTCGAGCACTTCCTCCAAGGTCATGTGCGCGCTGTCGTAGACGATGCAGGATTCCTTGCACTCAGCGAGCAGCTCGGGGTTCACAAGGCTTCCCGCCCAAACGACCACGTCGGCCGCGCGCAAAAGGCGCGCCCCGCGCAGCGTGATAAGGTCGGCGGCGCCCGAGCCAGCGCCAACGATATGAATCATCCGAGCCTTCCCTTCCCGTTTCTCATCGCAACCGTTTACGCTGCCATTCGCGCAGCGGCCAAAACACGGCGCCCGCAGCGGCAATCGGCGCAAATACGCAGGCAGGAGGCGCAATGCCGCCCGCCCTGGCTTTGACACGTTCAAAAGTGCCCACTATCATAGTAAAAGATTCGGCAACGAGCATATGACAATCGGATAAAAGGAAATGACCGGCGCGGCGCCCGCACAGCCCGCGCTGGCTTGCGGAGGGAACCAGGTGGGAATCCTGGGCAAGGGACATTACTGTATAGGACGCACGGGCGAACCGCCTCGCGCCCCAAGCCAGACTGCTTCGCCTTTTCCTCACGGCATCGCCGTGGCGTTAGCTCCTTGTGAACCCCGAGGGGTGCGCTTTTCTTTCGCTTGTGCCGACAAGCAACTGTCGCCGGGGGACCGGCAAACCGAGGAAAGGAAAAACCATGTCCGACCAGATGTCACGCCGCGGCTTCATGGGCGCCGCAGCAACCGGAGCCTTCGCGCTCGCCGGAGTCGCGCTCGCGGGCTGCTCCAACACCTCCGCGAGTTCCGAGAAATCGAGTGAAAAGGAGAAGGCCGTGAAGCCGGTCATCCTCGTCACGAGCTTCGGCACGAGCTACAACGACTCGCGCCACATCACCATCGGCGCCATCGAAGACGCTATCCGCGAGAAGTACTGGCAGGACTACGACATCCGCCGCGCCTTCACCGCGCAGATCATCATCGACAAGCTGAAGAAGCGCGACGGCATCACGATCGACAACATGACCGAGGCGCTCGACCGCTGCGTGGAAGACGGCGTAAAGGAAATCGTCGTGCAGCCGACGCATCTCATGGGTGGCCTGGAATACACCGACGTGAAAGACGAGCTCGACAAGTACGCCGACAAGTTCGACAAAATCTCGCTCGGCGACCCGCTGCTCACCTCCGACGACGACTACAAGAAGGTGGCCGCAGCCATTAAGGAGAACATGGCGTCCTTCGACGACGGCAAGACGGCGCTGTGCCTCATGGGCCACGGCACCGAAGCCGATTCCAACGCCGACTATGCCAAGATGCAGGAAGTGTTTAAGAACGAGGGCTTGACGCAGTTCTTCGTCGGCACCGTCGAGGCTGAACCGACCTGCGAGGATGTTATCGCCGCCGCGAGCGCCGCAGGCTACAAGAAGGCCGTGCTCGCGCCGTTCATGGTGGTCGCGGGCGACCACGCGAACAACGACATGGCAGACGAGACCGACCCCGACAGCTGGGCTGCGAAGTTCGTGGCTGCCGGCTTCGAAGTGACGTGCCTGCTCCAGGGTCTGGGACAGAACGTCGCGGTCGACGACATCTACGTCGCGCACGTGGACGACGCCATCGCCAAGCTGTAAACTCGCCGCGCACGGGGGCGCCGGTCGCGTCCCCGTGCAACGGGCATGCGCCTTCCCCGACTGACGGCGCATGCCCGTTGCATTCGCATCCCGCCCGCCCACCGCACGGCGCGGGCGGTCGAAGCGATTGAAAGGAACCCCCTCCATGTTGAAGAAAACCCTCGCCTTCGCCCTGTCGGCGGCGCTTTTCGCGTTCTCGCTCGCCGGCTGCGGCGGAAATTCAATCGACAGCGCAAAGGCAAGCGATGCCGATTCCCAGGAAAAGACCGAACAGGCGGCCGATGCGCCCGAGGGCGCAAGCGCTGCCCCCATCACCGCCGACAAGGTGGCCGACGGCACCTATCCGATCACCGTAGATTCCAGCTCGAACATGTTCAGGATTGTGGATGCCCAGCTCATCGTGGAAAACGGCTCCATGCACTGCGTGATGACACTTTCCGGCACGGGCTACGGCAAGCTCTTCATGGGCACGGGCGACGAGGCTGCCGCCGCGAGCGAGGCCGACTTCATCCCCTATGTGGAAAACGCGGAAGGCAAGTACACCTACGACGTGCCCGTTGATGCGCTCGACGAGGACACCGCCTGCGCCGCGTGGAGCATTAAAAGGGAGCGGTGGTACGACCGCACGCTCGTATTCGAATCCGCCGGCGTCGATCTGCGCGCCGACGCACTGAAGTAACGCCATGCGGTCGATTCTTCCCAAGGGGGAAAACAGGAAGCGCCGCAGCATCGCGGCGCGCGCGATCGCCTGCGTTCTCGTCGCCCTGCTCGCGCTTCCCTTCGCGGGGTGCAGTGCGAGCCCGAACGTGACCGGTGCCACGGCGGGCTCTCAGGAATACACTGTGAGCGTCTCGCTTTCCGGCGGGTCAGGGCGCGCAAGCATCGCCTCGCCCACCACAATTGTGAAGGATGGCGACACCTACACCGCGACCATCACCTGGTCGAGTTCGAACTACGACAAGATGACCGTCGACGGCGTGGACTACGCGCCCGTAAACGACGGCGGCAACTCCACGTTCGAGATACCCGTCACGCTCGACGAGGACATCGCCGTGTCGGCCGAGACCGTCGCCATGTCGACGCCGCACACCATCGACTACACGCTCCACTTCGACTCATCCACCATGAAGGAGAAATCGGGCGACGATGCAAGCGGTGGCTCCCCTGCGGGAACGGCTTCAAGCGCCGCGGCCGACTTCCACAACGCTGATTTGGGCTGCGGCTGGGAGCCGACGGGGGCGCTTCAGCTTGAATACGCCAAGCACTTCACTGTCGACGAGTTCGAAGGCGGCTTGCGGCTTATCTGCGTTTCGAACGGGGAGCGCTTCCTCGTGGTGCCGCAAGATGCGAAGGTACCTGACGGGTTGAGCTCCGACATCGCGGTCATAAGACGCCCCGCCGACAAGGTGTACCTCGTGTCGTCGGCGACGATGTGCCTGGTCGACGCGCTCGATGCGAACGACAATATCTTAATGTCGGGCACGAAGGCCGACGATTGCTCGGTCGCGGGCTTCAAAAGCGCGCTCGAAAGTGGGGCGATCGCCTACGGCGGCAAGTACAGCGCGCCCGACTACGAGCGAATATCGGCCTCGGGCTGCACGCTCGCCATCGAGAACACCATGATCAACCACACGCCCGATGTGAAGGAAAAGCTGCAGAAGCTCGGGCTCGTCGTGCTCACCGAACAGTCGTCGAGCGAGCCCGAAGCACTCGGACGCATCGAGTGGATTAAGCTTTTCGGCGTCCTGTTCGACAAGGAAGAGGAGGCCGCGCACCTGTTCAACGAGCAGAAGGCCCGCGTCGAGCAAACGTCGGGGCTCGCGTCGTCAGGTAAAACCGTGGCGTATTTCTACATTAACTCGAACGGGGCCGCCGTCACGCGGCGGAGGGGCGACTACGTGGCGCAGATGATCGAGCTCGCAGGCGGCAGCTACGCGCTCGATGACGCACAGACGGCGTCGACGTCAGGTTCGTCAGTAACGCTCGAAATGGAGCGCTTCTATGCGACGGCGAAGGATGCCGACATCATCGTCTACAACGGCACCATCGACGAATCGGTTGCCACCTTGAGCGACTTCGTAAGCAAAAACGCGCTATTGTCGCAGTTCAAAGCCGTGAAGAACGGCAACGTCTGGGTCACAAGCGCCGACATGTACCAGCAGATGACTTCTACCGCCGACATTATCGACGAGCTGCACGGGGCGTTCACCGGCGATGACACGAGTGACTTCCATTATCTGAGGAAGCTCGGCTAGCGCCATGAGAAGCCGGCTTACCATGGCATACGACGAATCGGGGCGCGCCGCGCGGTGTCGCGTCGTGACGGCGCTGCTCGCTGTTGCCCTCATCGTGCTCGTCGGGGCCAACCTGTGCGTCGGAAGCGTGCTCGTGCCCGCAGACCACATCCCCGGCATCCTTTCGGGCGGCGCGGCCAATTCCATGGAAAGCCAAGTCATCTGGGAGATTCGCCTGCCGCGTGTGCTTTCAGCCGTGCTTCTCGGCGGGGCGCTTTCCCTCTCCGGGTTCCTGCTGCAGACGTTTTTCAACAATCCCATCGCCGACCCGTTCATCTTGGGCGTCTCCTCGGGCGCAAAGTTCGTCGTCGCGCTTACGATGATCGTACTTCTGGGCGCGAACCAGGCCATGTCCTCGCCGGCCATGGTGGCCGCAGCGTTTCTGGGCTCGCTTATCACCATCGGCTTCGTGCTCCTCATCGCACGGCGCATAAGTTCCATGGCCATGCTCATCGTGGCGGGCGTCATGGTGGGATACATCTGCTCGGCGGCGACGAACTTCCTTATCGCCTTCGCCGACGACCAGTCCATCGTGAACCTGCACAACTGGTCTTTGGGTAGCTTCTCGGGTTCGAGCTGGGACGACATCGCGGTCATCGCTGTCGTGGTGATCACCGTGAGCGCATGCGTATTCGCGATATCGAAGCCCCTTTCCGCCTTCCAGCTGGGAGAAGCCTACGCGAAAAGCGTCGGCGTGAACGTCGCACGCTTCCGCGTGGTGCTCGTCCTTCTAGCGAGCATGCTCTCCGCCTGCGTGACCGCGTTCGCTGGTCCGGTGTCGTTCGTAGGCATCGCGGTTCCGCATCTCGTTAAGTCGGCGCTGAAGTCGTCGAAGCCCATCCGCGTGATTCCTGCGTGCTTCTTGGGAGGCGCCATCTTCTGCGCGGGCTGCGATTTGATCGCGCGCACGCTGTTCTCTCCCGTCGAGCTTTCCATCAGCGCCGTCACCGCCATCTTCGGCGCGCCGGTGGTTATCGCGCTCATGTTGAAGAAACGAGTGAGGTAGATGGGGGAATTCATGCCGCGGCCCAAAACGCTCAGAGGGGAGTCGAACCTCGAAACCCCGGTCGAAACGCAGGCTGACGGAGCGCCGCTTTTCCGCATAAGCGACCTGTCGGCGGGCTACGACAAGAAGGTCGTAGTCGAAGGCGTCGATCTGGAGGTTCGCGCGGGCGACGTCGTGGCGCTCATCGGGCCGAACGGCTCGGGCAAGTCGACCATCTTGAAAACCATCACACGCCATCTGGCACCGCTTGCCGGCGCGGTCGAGCTCGACGGGCGAGAGATTTCCCGATGGAAGACGGCGGAGTTCGCAAGGAACCTTGCCGTTATGCTGACAGATCGCCCCCGGACCGAGCTCCTCACCTGCCGCGATATCGTAGAGGCGGGAAGGCATCCCTACACCGGGCGAATGGGCACACTCTCGCCTGACGACCACAGTCGGGTCGACGAGGCCATGAAAACCGCACATGTGGAAGAGCTCGCCGAGCGCGACTTCATGCAGATAAGCGACGGGCAACACCAGCGCGTCATGCTCGCACGCGCCATCGCGCAGGATCCGCGTGTGCTCGTGCTCGACGAGCCCACATCGTATCTCGATATCCGCTACCAGATCGACCTGCTGCGAATACTTCGCCACCTTGCGAAATCGCGGAATGTGGCTGTCATCATGTCCATCCACGAACTCGAGCTCGCGCAGAAAAGCGCCGACAGGGTGATTTGCGTGAAGGACGGCCGGGTCTTCCGCGCCGGCGCACCCGAGGACATATTCACGCGCGAGACGATTGGCGAGCTCTACGGCCTTCAACATGGCACCTTCAACGAGCGCTTCGGCAGCGTGGAAATTGGGCGCCCACACGGCGATGCGCACACGTTCGTCATCGCCGGCGCAGGTACGGGGTCAGCTGTGTTTCGCCAGCTAATCCGGCAGGGCAAGGCGTTCTACGCGGGCGTTCTGCACGAAGGGGACATCGACTGCGAGCTTGCGCGCGACCTGGCGACGGAATGCGTGGCCGAGCGCGCCTTCGAGCCGATCGGGGATAAAACCATAGCCCGCGCCAAAGAGCTCCTCGTTCACTGCGCGCGTCTTATCGTGTGCCCCGCCGCCTTCGGCACCATAAACGCCCGCAACGCAGAGCTCGTCGAGTTCGCGCGCTCACATGGTATCGAGGTCATGCGAGCGCGCGAAGGCGCATCGGAAGATTCCAATGGATACGCCTAGGCGCGGCCCAAGAAATCGTCCGCATCCCCATCTGACACTATTTCACCGCAACTTAGAGAGCGTCCGCTATAACGCTTCATCCCAAATCAAATTGATTCGTTGAATAGACACATTGCAAATCTTTATACTTCGTTTAATCCACAAGTGGGTATTATCACACACAAGGCACACGTGAAAGGATATGCGCATGTCGCTTACACAGTCAGCAGAGCGTGCAGCGCTCAACAAGCTCATCGATTATCTCGACGACAACCCGCAAGAAAACATCGACAAAATCATGGACCTCGTGAACAAGCTGGTCCCCAATCGCGTATTTCCTGTACAGCGAGAGGCATTCACCAATGTCATCAAGAGCCGCGGCAATTGGTATGACCTGATCATGCGTGTGTTCAGCCTTAATCCCCAGATGCGAACCAAGCTGCTTAAGACCCTCATTGTCGACGCCAACCTGCTTGCTTGGCCAGAGCAGGAAAAGAACCGCGAAAAGTACCAGTGCAACGTTCCGTGGGCCATCCTGCTCGATCCCACGAGCGCCTGCAACCTGCATTGCACGGGCTGCTGGGCCGCTGAGTACGGCTACAAGCAGAATCTCTCGTTCGAAGACATCGACTCTATCGTTACGCAGGGCAAAGAGCTCGGTACGCATATCTACATCTATACCGGCGGCGAGCCGCTCGTCCGCAAGCAGGACCTAATCAGAATTTGCGAAAAACATCAGGACTGCGCGTTTCTCTGCTTTACCAACTCCACGCTGATCGACGAGGCCTTCTGCGACGACATGATTCGCGTAGGTAATTTTGTCCCCGCCATCAGCGCCGAGGGCAATGAGCACACAACCGACGCCCGTCGCGGCGAAGGTACCTACGCAAAGATCGAGCACGCCATGAAACTCCTGCGCGAGCGCGACTTACCGTTTGGTATCTCCACCTGTTGGACAAGCGCCAATGCCGATACGGTTGCTACCGAGGAGAACATGGACTGGATGATCGGCGAGGGAGCACTCTTCTGCTGGTACTTCCACTTTATGCCGGTTGGCCGCAACGCAACCCCCGAGCTCATGCCCACGCCCGAGCAGCGCGAGCACATGTATCACTTTATCCGCAAAATGCGCGAGAAGAAGCCGCTGTTTACGCTCGACTTTCAAAACGACGGCGAGTTTGTAGGCGGGTGTATCGCCGGAGGTCGCCGCTACCTGCACATCAACGCCGCCGGAGACGTGGAGCCGTGCGTGTTCATCCACTACTCAAACGCCAACATCCACGATGTGAGCTTACTCGACGCGCTGCGCTCTCCCCTCTTTATGAAGTACTACGAGAACATGCCGTTCAACGACAACTACCTCAAACCATGCCCCATGCTCGAGAATCCCGACGTGCTGCCCAAAATGGTCGCCGAGAGTGGCGCAATGAGCACCGATCTTATCGAGAAGGAGTCACCCGAGCAGCTGCGCGAAAAGACCCAGGCTGCCGCCGAGGCATGGTCACCTGTCGCCGACCGCATCTGGAACGACTCCGACGATCCGCTATACGCCAAGCGTCACGAGGATAAGTCACAAGGTATGGCCGATAGCGACATGCACAAGTTCGAAAAACAGGGCCGCACGCTCAAAAACGGCGATTAATGCTGCCCTACACGACAAACGCTCAGAAATGAAGCGGAGCAGTCTCGAGGCACATCTTCGAGTCTGCTCCGCCTTACCATCAAAACAGTTTTACTAAGTTGCGATGAAATAGGGGCTAGATCGGCCTTCCAATAACCAAAACAATCCCTATTCCACCGCAACTTCTTTAAGTTGTTGAATTATCGATGCTATTCGAAGCGAGATTCCAGACTCGACAGACCATTGAGAGTCAGATCGTTGGCGACCTCAGAGACGCGCTCGATAGGAACCGAGCCGTCAGACAGCGCCCACGTGCGATAGATACCGATAATACCCGACAGCAAAAACGCCAGATAGTAGTCGAACATCTCGTCCTTGAGACCTTGAGGCAGCAGATCGCGCTCGGCAATCTCGTGCTCGAGCGGCGCACGAAGACGAGCCATAAAATCATCGAGCGGAATGTTCTCGATAAGTTGACGATTAAGCACCAAGTTGTTGCACAGTGCCTCGTTAACGGTTTTAAAGAAGGTCGCCGCCGCGCCAAGAGCGCGCTCGTTGGTGTCGCCGTCCATTGAAGCAAGCGTTTTCTCGACCGAGTCGACAATCATCTCCACCACATCGACGGCAATGGCATCGAGCAGGCCATCAACCGTACCAAAGTGAACGTAAAAGGTCTTGCGGTCGACATTGGCCTCGCGCGCGATGGCACTCACCGTAATGTCTGCCAGCGGCTTTTCCATGAGCAGGCGCTCGAAAGCCGAAAGGATGGCATTACGGCTGCGAACGATGCGGCGATCAAGACGCGGTTTGCTGGTTGCCATGGGCGTGTCCCTTCGATATGCAAGCATTCATCAACAGATGAGAGATAATCTACGTAAGAGGATTATCCCCCATACAGCACAAATATGCCCCGCATCATGAAGAACGCACGACTGCCCTACTGCAACTTGGGATGCTTCTTCTTATTGAGTGCCGACGGAGATACGCGAATACCGTCTCCTGTCTGACGCACATAGGCCTTATGAGCCGGCTTTGCGGTCCCAGAAGCCTTCTGAGCGTGCTTCTTGGGATCAACGGTAACAGCATTCGTGGGGTGCGGCTTAGTGGGCGCAGAGGGCGTCTGAGGCGTGCGGCCGAGCTTGCGCATCACGCGATCCCAGCGCGCATGGATGCTCTCGTTGTGGGCGCTCTTAAGTCCCAGCAGGGGCGCAGCCAAAATGGTAGGCGCAATAAACGTAATGAGACGCCACAGCAGATAGCCGGCGGTCGAAGCCGAACCGAAGAAATGACCCAAGAACAATGCAAAGCCGCCCTCAGCGCCACCAGTTCCACCGGGCAAGGGAACCGCAGAGCTTAACAGCTGGACAAAGGCGCTCGCGGCCATGACCGAGAAAAAGTCGACCTCGTGGTGGCCAAAGGCAAGCATCAGGAAATACGGAACCAGATAGAAAAACGCGAGCTGCAGCATGGTGATAAACACGGTGAGCAGCATGGAAGAAAAATGTCCGGCCGAAAGCTTGAACTTCTCGGAGAAGGAGTAGATCTCGCCATCGACAAACGTGCGCCAACCCTCGATCTTAGTGGCCGAGACACCAATGCGCTCGAACCAATTGATGATGCAATGGGCGACGCGCGTGACGGTCTTAGGCATGAGCGCGACGGCGAAGATGCCCAGCAAGATGCAGCAGTGTCCACCAAAGCTAAAGACGCACAGCAGCGTCATGTCGCCGTAGCGTTCGGCAAAAAACGGCATACGGGCAAGCAGTAGGATAGCGCCCCAGGCAACGAGGCCAAACTGGTACACGATAAAACGCGTGAATTGCGTGGCGCCGGCCTCGCCCACGTTTTGGCCGGCCTTGGTCAGGCGATAGATTTGAGCCGGGGTGGAGCCCATCATCATGGGCGTCAGGTTACCAAAGAAGATGCCACTCGCCTCGACCGAGATCAGGTCGCGGATGCCGACGGGCGAATTGGGATCGAGCCAGACGGCGATCGCATAGGCCACAATGCCAAAGAACAGATACATGAACATGCAAAGACACGCGACAACGAGCCATGGCGCCTGGACGCTCGACATAGCGGCCCAGAACTGCCCCATCTGCCCGGTTACCACCAGATAGACGATATAACCCACCAGCACAACGCCGATAAAGATGGCGCCGCGGCGTGCGCTCTTATTGTCATCTCCGCCCGAGGCCTCAACCTCGACCTGGGGCTTAGACGTATGCTGAGAGGACTCCGTCATGAGACTCCTTCTAACAGTCAAAATATCTTGGATATTGTACCCGTAAGGGCCATAGGCAGAACGCAAAGCTCTGGTTCAAACGGGAATTGCAGACGGTTGTTTGAAAATAAAAAACCCGACCTTCCATGGGAAGGCCGGGTATCAGATGTATGGTAGCCCGTACCAGATTCGAACTGGTGATCTCCGCCTTGAGAGGGCGGCGTCCTAAACCGCTAGACGAACGGGCCATAAGCCTCAGCAGAAAAGAAGTGGTAGCCCGTACCAGATTCGAACTGGTGATCTCCGCCTTGAGAGGGCGGCGTCCTAAACCGCTAGACGAACGGGCCACATGACATCTGCACTGCCGTGCTGCGAGGATATATATTACGGGACAAAAAACGTCAGCGCAAGAAGAAATTCCAAATTGCCCAAATTTTGTCGGCAGGTTATGGAACACGAAGGTAAACTGGGTAGCTAATTCAAGTTGAGATGGACCAAAAGAGCTTCGCGCTCGTTGGGAATATTGTCTTCGATCACGGCGTCGAGGGCGGAGTTGAGAAGCTGACCCAGTTCCGGCCCGGGCTTGACTCCGGCACGGATCAGGTCGCCGCCGTTGATGGCGAGCATCTTGAGCGTATGGGGCTCCCCTGCCTTCAGCAGCTCGTGCGCCAGCGCGCGCATCTCCTCAATCGTCTCAACGTAATAGAAGCACGATGGGGCCTTGCCAAGCGTGTCAGCACGCTTGAGGTCCATGAACTCGTCAATCAGGCGGGCCGTGTCGACGCCCTCACCCGAAAGCGCGCGCATCATATTGAGCAGGCAGGAGCGCTCGGGACGCAGCGGCTTATCGTGATATTTGATGAGCAGGCAAACGTCGCGCACCAGGTCGTGCGAGAGTGCCAGGCGATCCATAATGACGCGCGCTTTCTTGGCGCCGAGCTCGGGATGACCGTAGAAGTGTCCGCTGCCGGCGTGATCGACCGTAAAGCACTCGGGCTTGGAGACATCGTGCAAAAACGCCGCCCACATAAGGCTCGACGATGGCGCGACGCCGTCGCACAGCGCCAGCTCCCCTGCCACCGTCAGCACACGGGCGATATGCTCGTAGACGTTAAACGCATGATAGACACTGCGCTGATCAAACCCGCGACCCGCTGCCAACTCGGGCACAGCGGCGCAGATGAGCTCAGGGTAGCGCAACATGGCGTCTCCCCCGTGACCGGTCGAAAGAATGCCCTCGAGCTCAATACCCACACGCTCGCGCGCTACGGCATCGAGCAGCGGCGCGCACTCGGCAAGCGCACGCTTGGTCTCGGGCTCAATCATAAAGTCCAGGCGGCAGGCAAAGCGCACCGCGCGCAGCATGCGCAGGGCGTCCTCGTTAAAGCGACGCCTGGGATCGCCGACGGCGCGAATCAGCTTGCGCTCCAAGTCACCCTGGCCGTCGTAGCGGTCGACAAGCCCGCGCTCGGGATGCCAGGCCATGGCGTTGACGGTAAAGTCGCGGCGCGCCAGATCGTCCTCGAGCGAGGCGGCGCGCTCGACGCTCTGAGGATGGCGCCCATCGGTATAGAAGCCATCCAGACGGTACGTGGTGACCTCGATACGCTCGCCATCGGAAATAGCCGTGATTCCGCCAAATTTAATGCCCGACTCCACAACCACGATGCCGGCGGCCTCGAGCGCCGCCTTGGACTCCTGCCACAGGCCGCTACAGCACATATCAACATCGTGGCTGGGGCACCCCATCAGGGCGTCGCGCACCCAACCGCCCACGTACCAAGCCTCAAGACCAGCCGCCTCAAGCGCGCGCAGGACGCGTAGGGACGCATCGGACGGTTGTGTACCGTTGAGCGAAACATTGCACATGCCTATGGCCTCCTGCACTTGTGAGCGTTAATCGATGGTTCTCAAGAAGTCTAACAAGAAACAGCCTCCACTGCACACGCAAGTCCGATAAACAAAAACGCATCCGTCCTAGTCTAAGACGGATGCGAAATAATCAAACTATTCAGACAAGGTGCCGGAACTAGCAGACCTGGCGAACCTCGATGTGCTTCTTATATTCGTCCACCTTGGCAAAATCACCCAAACCAGGGCACTCGACCACGTTGGCGCCAGTGGCCATCGAAAGGCGCAGGGCGTCCTCGACGCGCTCGGGGGCGTCGTGCCACACGGACAGGAAGGCAGCGAGCGAGGAATCGCCGGCACACACCGTCGACAGCAGCTTGACGTCGAAGGTGCGGTTAGCAAACCAGATGTGCTTGCCGTTGGAGAAGTACGCACCGGCGCCGCCGAGGGTCAGCAGCACGTTCTTGGCGCCCTTGGCATGAAGCTCAGCCATTGCGCCCTTGACGGACTCATCGTCGCCACCGCTCACCTTAATGCCAAAGATGTCAAGCAGCTCGTCGTCATTGGGCTTGATCAGCAGCGGCTCCATGGCAATGAGGTCTGCCAGCTGATGGCTCGAGATGTCTAGGACGAACTCGGCCCCCTTGGCCTTGACGCGGCGAAGGACCTCGGCCAGGAAGCCCTCGGAAGTCTTGGGAGGCAGCGAGCCGCTGATGACCAGGCAGGTCATGTCATCGAGCGAATCGATGAGCTCAAACATCTCCTGCTCGTTGGCCTCGTTGATGGCGGCACCGGCGTTGACCATGTTGTACTCCGTGTCGGGGCCGGCATTGAGGAACACGTTGACGCGCGTGATGCCGTCGGTCCACACGGGCTTGACGGGCACGCCCAGGGCCTCGGCGCCCTTAACGATAAACTCGCCCGAGAAGCCGGCGAAGAAACCCAGGATCGTGGTGTCGACACCGTAGTGGTCAAGCGTAAACGAGACATTGAGGCCCTTGCCGTTGGGCGTGTAGACGGCGTTGCGGGTACGCGTGACGGTGTTGGCAGCAAGACGGTCACAGGCGATGTTGTAGTCAATGGCGGGATTTGCAGTGAGCGTGTAAATCATGAATGTTCCTTTCACGAAGCAACGTGTTAATGAAAGTATATTCCACGCATCGATAAAAGGCTAGGGCAACTCGGTGAACGGTGTGGAAGCGATGAAGTACGGCGGGACACCTCTCCCCCGTGGCGGAACAAAAAGGCGCCCCGGCCGAAACCGGGGCGCCGCATGCGCACGAATATGTCGCGTTTCGATTACTGACGATCGAGCTTGCGGACGGCAACGCGCTTGCTGTACTCGTCGACGTGACCAAAGTCGCCAATGCCGACGGACTCGGCAACGTTGGCGCCGGTGGCCATAGCGAGCTTCATGGCCTCCTCGACGTTGTCGCGATCCCTGTACCACTTGTGCAGGAACGCAGCGAGGGTGCAGTCGCCGGCGCAGACAGAAGAAACCAGCTTGATGTTGAACTCACGCTTGGCGTACCAGATGTCCTCGCCGTTGGAGAAGTAAGCGTCGCCGCGGCTACCACGGGTGAGCAGCACGTTCTGAACGCCAGCGTCGTGAGCCATCTTCATGGCAACGCGAACCTCGTCGTCGGTGTCGACCGGCACGCCGAAGATGGCCTTCATCTCGTGATGGTTCGGCTTGATGAGCAGCGGCTTCTTGTGAGCGAGCTCCTTGAGCTTGTCGGAGGACAGGTCCAGGACGACGTCGGCGCCACGAGCCTGAGCGTGCTCCATGACCTGAGCCAGGAAGTCGGGCGTAGCTTTGGGAGGCACGGAGCCGGAGACGATCAGGCACTCAAGATCGCCCGCGGTGTCCAGGATGTTGTAGAGCTCCTCCTGGTGCTGCGGCGTAATCGGGGCGCCGGGGTTCAGGATGCCGTACTCGTGCTGGCCATCGTTGACGTAGGTGTTGATGCGCGTGATACCGTCGGTCCAGACCGGGCGGCACAGGCAACCCAGGTTCATGACCTCCTCGACGATAAACTTGCCCGTGAAGCCGGCGAAGAAGCCGAGCGCGACGGTGTCGACGCCCATCTTCTTAAAGGCGAAGGACACGTCGAGGCCCTTGCCGTTGGCCGTGTAGCTGGCCGAGCCGGTGCGGACGTTCTCGTCGGGCTCGAGCGGAGAGCTCGAAACCGTCATGTCGACAGCCGGGTTAGCGGTTAGCGTGTAGAACATTTACAGTACCCCCTGTATATGTGAGGGCCGCGTGGCCGGCCCATTCCAACCACGCGGTTACCTCTGATACCAAATTAGCGAGCTGCGGTCTCGAGCAGTGCCTTGACCTCGGCAGCGGTGTTGCAGGCGAGCGCCTTCTCGGCGAGCTCGTCGCACTCGGCCTTGGTCCACTGGCTGATGGTCTTGCGGGCGCGCAGGATGGACGGAGCGCTCATCGAGAACTCCTCCAGGCCCCAGCTGATCAGCAGCGGCTCGAGCAGCGGATCGGCAGCGGCCTCGCCGCACATACCGACCATGATGCCGGCCTTCACACCGCTCTCGATGATGTTCTTGAGCGAGCGGAGCACGGCGGGATAGTACACCTGGTACAGGTTGGAGATGGTGTCGTTGCCACGGTCGGCGCACATGGTGTAGCCGATCAGGTCGTTGGTGCCGATGGAGAAGAAGTCGGCGACCTCGGCCAGACGGTCTGCGAGCAGCGAAGCGGCGGGCGTCTCGACCATGATGCCGACCTCGATGTTCTCGTTGAACTTGCGACCCTCTTCGGTCAGCTCGGCCTTGCACTGCTCGACGAGCTCCTTGACGGCCAAGACCTCCTCGACGCAGGTGACGAGCGGGATCATGATCTTGACGTCACCGAAGGCGCTAGCGCGCAGCAGAGCGCGGAGCTGGACCTTGTACTGGTCGGGATTGGCCAGGCAGTAACGCACGGCGCGGAAGCCCATGAAGGGGTTATCTTCCTTGACCATGTGCAGATACGGAATCTCCTTGTCGCCACCCACATCGAGCGTGCGGATGATGACCGGAGCGCCCTTGAGCGCGCTGGCGACCTTACGGTAGGCGTTGAACTGCTCCTCCTCGGAAGGAAGCTCAGCGGAGTCCATGAACAGGAACTCGGAGCGGAACAGACCGATGGCCTCGGCGTCGTGATCGAGCGCGTTGGGAACGTCATCGGGGTTACCGATGTTGCAGGCGATGATCTTCTTGATGCCATCGGCAGTCACGGACGGCTTGCCACGGAAGGCCTCGAGGGCTGCCTTCTCGGCAGCGAAGGCCTCGGCCTTGGCGGTGTAGGCAGCGAGCGTCTCCTCGTCGGGATCGGCCTCGACGATACCCTTGCCGCCGTCGACGACAACGGTCATACCGTTGCGCAGCGCGGTGCAGCTGTTGGAAACCGAAAGGACAGCCGGGATCTCGAGGGCGCGCGCAATGATCGCGGAGTGCGACGTGCGGCCACCGGTCTCGGTGACGATACCGGCAACGTGGGCCTTATCGATCGTGGCGGTCATGGACGGCGTAAGGTCGTGCACGACAACGACGGTGTTCTCGGGCAGGACAGAGAGGTCGACGACCTCCTTGCCCAGCAGCTCGGCCAGAATACCGGTGCGGATGTCGGCGATGTCGGCCGCGCGCAGACGGAACATCTCGTCGTCCATGGACAGGAACATGTTCTCGAACATGGTCGAGGTGTCCATGAGCGCCTGCTCGGCGCAGGTACCGCCGTCAATGGCGGCGTTGATGGCGTCGGTCATGCCCGGGTCCTGAGCCAGGACAATGTGTCCGCTCATGATCTCGGCCTCGGCCTCGCCCACCGTCTCCTTCATGTGGTCGGCCTGAGCCTGGGTCTTCTCGCAGAAGACCGAAAGAGCGGACTGATAGCGCTCCTTCTCTGCTGCCGAATCAGCAACCTCGTGCGGCTCAAACGTCAAGTCGGGATCGACGGCGACCATGACGGTGCCGATACCGATGCCCTCGGAAGCGTTGACTCCCTGATACATTCCCATTCCTCTCTCCGTGTCATGTGATAAAGCGTTTTGCCATATCCATGACAAAAGAGCGCAGCTACCTTGCAACAGGTCACTGCGCCCCCAAATATGAACTTAGTTGTTCAACATGCGACCCGTTTGAGTTCTACTCGCCAAGACCGCTCTTGATGAGCTCGATGGCAGCAGCCAGAGCCTCGGCCTCGTCAGCGCCGTCGCACTTGACCTCGACCTCGGTACCGCAGGGGATACCAGCAGCCATGAGGGCCATCGGGGACTTACCGTTGACCTCCTTCTCGGGGGTGACGACAGTCACGTCGCAGGCGTACTTGCCCATGGTGGAGGCGAAGAGGCCGGCCGGACGCATGTGAAGACCCTGCGGATTGACGAGGGTAGCCTTCTCAGAAACCATAATTGACTCCTTTTTTGTGTTTAACCCCTGTCATGCATGCGGCAGGAGTCAGATTCACGACGTTGTTTATATTAACTCACATCAAACTGTTTTTCATTATGTTTCGCACGAATTGTTGGACAGATGTGTTTGTCGTCCGCTTGCTCGCCCACAGGGGGCCGGGCGTGGCCAGTGAGATTTCCTGCTCTACAGTCCTGCTCGCACGAAGAGCACATTAAGTGCTCTTCGGCTCGTGCGGAACTCGCGATAAATCTCGCAGGCCGCGCCCGGCCCCCTGTGGGCGAGCAAGCTGCGGAAACTCAGTCGGTCCAGAGCAATATCGTGCGAACGGAATTCTGGCTGATTTTTGTTCGCCTGGTTGAACTAGTTGAAGGGGCCTATCTGTACCCTTTTGTAAGTTGCGGTGAAATAGGGACTGAATTTGGGGTTGAATCGTTTACACAGTCCCTATTTCACCGCAACTTATTTGGGGATGAAAAAGGCGGAGGCCCTGGAGAGGGTCTCCGCCTTTGTTACAAGGGGCGATGTTATTCGCGTACCGTGGAATTAGACCAGGCGGGCGTTGATCGTCTTGGCGATCTCGGCGGCGTCGGTGGAACCCTTGACGGTGGCACGGAAGTCCTCGTCCATGAGCGCCTCGGCGACCTTGGACAGGATCTTGAGGTGCGTGGTGCCAGCCTGAGCGCCCGGGATGAGCAGGGCAATGGCAACGTTGACGGGAGCGCCGTCCATGGTGTCCCAACCGGTCACGCCAGAGTCGTCCTTGACGACGATGACGGCAGCCTCGGTGATGGCGTCGGACTTGGCATGCGGAATAGCGAAGCCCTCCATCATGCCCGTGGTGCCCTCGGCCTCGCGGGCCAGGAAGGCGTTCATAACGGCGTCGGCGTCGCCGGCGATACCGGCCTTGACGGCCTGGTTGGAAACAAAGCTCAAGGCCTCGTCACGAGAAGCGAAGTCCTCGGCGACAAAGACGTTCTCGACCTTCACGAAGTCGGAAGCCTCGGCCTTGGGGGCCTCGACGGCAGCGGCCTTGGGGGCCTCAACCGGCTTGGCTGCAGGAGCGGCCTTATGGTTCTTCTCGAAGTCGTACTTCTTGAAGGCCACGAACAGGATGCCACCGATCACGGCGCCGATGAGGATAGCGAGGACCCACAGCGGACCGTTCTCGACAACGGGCAGGACCAGGAAGCCACCGTGGGGCGCCGGATCATGAACGTTGAACATGATGGTCAGGATCGAAGCGATGGAGGAACCGAGCATCATGATGGGCATGACGGGCCAGATGTTCTTGGTCATGAACGGAATGGCGCCCTCGGTGATGTGGGTGCAACCAAGGATGAGGTTGACGACACCGGCGTCGTGATCCTCCTGGCTGAAGTACTTCTTGCCGACAACGACGGCGAAGGTGGTGATCAGCGGCGGAACGATGCAGGCGGCGGAGACGGCAGCCATGAAGTTGGTGCCGAAGTTGTAGGTGTCGGTACCGACACCGGCGGCCAGAGCCTCGGTGAGCATAGCGGTACCGGTGACGTAAGCAGCCTTGTTGACCGGGCCACCCATGTCAAAGGCGCACATGCAGCCGATGGCAAGACCCAGGACAACGGCGCCAGAGGCGGACAGGCCCTTGAGGAAGTCCATCATGGCGGTGTTGATGGCAGCCATGGGGCCGGAGATGCCGAGCATGACCAGGCCGACGATAGCCGTCGAGAACAGCGGGTACAGGAAGATAGCCTTGAGGCCGTCCAGGTTCTTGGGCAGACCGGCAAAGACCTTCTCGAGCAGCAGGATGACATAGCCAGCGAGGAAGCCGCCGACGATGCCGCCCAGGAAGCCAAAGCCCACGCCGGCGCCACCGGCGTCGATCATGCCGGTATCGGCGTTAACAGGCAAGCCCTGGATGGCGATCATGCCGGCGACGAAACCGGGGACGAGCGCCGGACGCTTGCCGATAGACTCGGCGATGTAAGCGGAGAGCACCGGAACCATGAGGTTCATGGCAATGCCGCCGATGATCTTGAGCATAGCGGCAAAGGTGTTGTAGTCGGCAGCCGTCGAATCGAAGGACGTGATGCCCCACAGGAACGAGACGGCGGTCAGAACACCACCGGCGACGACGAAGACCAGCATGTGGCTGACGCCATTCATGAGGTGCTTGTAGATGACGTGGCCGATGGACTCCTTCTCCTCGACCTCGTCCTCGACATCGGCAGCAGCCGCAACCGAGTCGTCGCCCTTGGCGGCGAGCGCGCGGTCGATCAGCTTACCGGCAGCCTCGACGGACAGGGCCTTGGAAACACCAACGGAAACCATGGGCTTACCGGCGAAACGCTCAGCCTGGACATCCTTATCGGCTGCGACGACGACGGCCTTGGCACCGGCGATCTCGCTCTTGGTGAGCTCGTTCTCGACACCGACCTGGCCATGAGTCTCGACCTTAATGGTCAGACCTCGCTCGGCAGCTGCCTTCTCCAGCGCCTCCTTCGCCATGAAGGTGTGCGCGATGCCGGTCGGGCAACCGGTCGCGGCGATGATGTCAAACTTAGCCATGTGTCCCTCCTTCTTGAGTACAGCGCCCGCGGGCGCTCCCCTATACGCGCTTCAATGCGCGTTTTTCCACACTTGAAAGATACCAACCTACCGTCCGCGTGAGAAGAGACAAGACGCAATTCTCCGGTGAAAGGTTCTTTCATAACCGTAAACGGTAAGTGAAAGTTTACCATCAACACTTGAAACGGCAAGGTGTATCTTGTAATTGAAATACCCGTATACTACGGCATTAAAAACGAGTCCGATTTTCATGCCAACCAGGAGCCATCCATGACCGATAGCAGCAAGAGCGCGCTCTCCCTTATTAGCACGCACAAAGGGTACAGCGAGTCCGAGCAGCGCATTGTCGACTATATCCTAGAGCACCAGTCCGAGGCGCCGCGCCTTACGGCCGCCCAGCTCTCACGAGCCGCTGCAACGTCCGAGGCGACGGTTTCGCGCTTTTGCCGCAAGCTGGGCTTTGGCAGCTTCCGCAGTTTTCAGTTTTCGTTGGCGCGCGACTTGGAGAGTCAGCGCAACGAGGGCCTAACCGACGAGGTCTCGCTCGACAACATGGAGCAGAGCCTTAAAAATATCCTCGCCGCTAAGGTGAGCGAGCTTAATGCGACCATTGATGGCATTGATCACGACACGTTGGCCGCAGTTGTGCACGCACTTAAGAATGCCGGCGTTATTGAGTTCGCCGCCGTGGGCAATACGAACGCAGTCGCGCTGGATGCGACATTTAAGTTTTCGCAGCTGGGCCTGCGCTGTATGGCGAGCACCATCAGCGAGACATCAATCGGCTTTGCGCTCACGTTACGCCCCGGCGACGTTATCGTGCTAATCTCGAACTCCGGCAAGTCGCGCCGTTTGAATCGCATGGCAAAAGCGGCTCGCGACTGCGGTGCCACCGTGGTCGTCATCAGCAGCGACAGCAAGTCTCCACTTGCGCGCCTCGCCGACTACACCTTTAATACCGTCAATCACGAGGCACTGCTGACAACGGGCGACTTCGCGTTCTCCAAGATGAGCGCAACGATGATCATCGAGGTTATCTACAACTTCCTGCTGCCCGAAATCGAGGACGCGCGCGAGCATATCAGCTACTACGAGGAGCTCATCCAGCCGGATAAGGTCGTGGAGTAGACATTTTGGGAGCCGATAAACGCCACTCGCCACGAAACCGGCCTATCTACTACGTTTTATCCGTATGGACCAACCACATACCGAAAATAGAGAAAACCGCAGGCGTTCTACCTGCGGTTTTCTTTTTGCAATTCTTGACGTGGTTGCCGATAGCCTATCAAACGTAGTAGATGGGCCGGTTTCGTGGCGGCAGGGTCGGACATGCATGTGGCGGCTCGGCCTAAGCACGCGCTTCTTCGAGCATCTGCTTTGCGTGGGCCAAGCTTGCCTCGGATTGATCGCCGCTCAGCATACGGGCGATCTCTGCGGTGCGGGCATCGCCGGTCACCTCGTCCAGGTGCGTTTGAGGAACGTCGCCGGGCTCTTTACTGACCACGTAATGCTTGTCGGCCATGACGGCGACCTGCGCCAGGTGCGTTACGACAATGACCTGATGCGTGGCGGCAAGATCGGCCAGTACACCGGCCAGCGCACGGGCGGTGGAGCCGCCGACACCGGCATCGACCTCGTCGAACACCAGGGTATCCACACCATCCGCGTTGCCAAGGACAACCTTGCTCGCCAGCATAACGCGGCTCAGCTCGCCGCCCGACGCAATGCGGCGCAGGGGGCGCGGCGTCAATCCGGCACCGCTGCGATACAAAAGCTCATAGCTTGAAGGCCCCGCCGGTGTCCACTCGGCACGCGGAAGATCGCGCGACTCCCAGACGAGCTCGGCGCCGCCCATCTCCAGGCGCGCCATCTGACGGCCAACCTCGTGACAAAAGCGCGGGGCAGCGGTGTTCCGCGCGCGCTTAAGCGCCTTGGCGGCAGCAAAGAGCTCGCGTTCAGCCGCACCAAGCGCTTCGCGCGCCTTCTTGATTTGCTCATCACCATCGTCTACCAGCGACAACAGCTCTTGCGAGCGATCGCGCATGGCAAACACGTCGTCCATGGTGGGACCCCACTGACGCAGCAGGCCCTTGAGGTCGGAATACCGCTCGCGCATGCGAGCGAGCTCGCGAGGGTCAAACGCAACGCCATCGCGATAAGCACGCAGCTCATTGGCGCAATCCTCGAGTGAGATGCAGGCATCCGAAAGTGCGTCGGCGATGTCACCGAGCTTGCGGTCAACGGTCGCCATGCGTGAAAGCTCAGCCACGGCGCCATTCACGGCATCGAGCGCTCCCCCTTCGGCAGCAAGCGATGCATGGGCCTCGTTGGCCGTCGCCACCAAGACCTCGGCGTGCTCCGAGCGCGGCAGCAGCTCCTCGAGTTCCTCGTACTCACCTGGCTTGGGGTCGACCTCGGCGATACGCTCGAGGGCAAAACGTGCTTCCTCGACGCGACTCCCCTGCGCGCGTGAAGCTTCCTCCACACGGCGAAGCTCCTTGGCGGCCGCTCGCGAAGCCTTAAAGCAGGTGCGATACTTCTCGAGCGCCTCAAGCGCCGCGCGCCCAGCCCAGGCATCGACCATGGCAACATGATGCGCCGGGTCGAGCAGACGCTGATGCTCGTGCTGGCCGCACAGATCCATCATCACGCCGACGCGCTCCGAAAGCTCACGCACGCTGGCGATGCGGCCGTCAATTTTTACGCGGCTGCGGCCCTCGGCAGAAAGGCTGCGCTGTACGGTAAAGCCCTCCGTGTCGTGCGGGCCGTCGAACAGACGCGCCTCGACGCTGGCAAGCACCTCGCCCTCGCGAACTGTCGACGAATCGGCGCGCTCGCCCAAAATGAGCTTGAGCGCCGAGAGCAGCGCGGTCTTACCGGCACCGGTCTCGCCGGTCAGAACCGTTAGACCAGCGCTCGGAACCAACGTCGCCTCGCGAATGAGAGCAATGTTAGAAACCTGCAGCTCATCGATCATGACGCACTCCATAGAACACGCGGCTCACCGAGTTATAGAAGCTCTCGGGACCGTAATCGAGCAGCAGCACATCGCCGGGACCGCGACGCACAGCCACGCTCTCGACCGTGCCGTCGCAGGTAATAAACTGTCCGTCGATGGCGATGGCCGGAACGCTTGGGCGATCATCGGACATAAAGATTTCGACAACATCGCTCGGCGAGGTCAAGAAGGCGCGAGCTTGAATGGTATGCGGAGCAATCGGTACACAGACCATGCCCGTGTAATCGGGGCTGACGATAGGGCCGCCGGCGCTCAGCGCATAGCCGGTGGAGCCGGTCGCCGTCGACACGACGACACCGTCACCGCGCAGGCGATCGATATGATGGCCGGACACCGTGATGTCAAACTCGACCATATCGGACAGGGGCCCGCGCGTAAGCGCCATGTCGTTGAGGGCGAACGAACGCACGACATCCTTCGTGCCGTCATCGCGCACCGAGACGATATCCGCGGCGATGGTGGCGCGGCGGCTCACGTGGAGCTCACCGGACAGGGCATCGCTCACAACCTGCAAAATATCGCGTTCCTCGGGACTGGCCGCCGTCAAAAAGCCCAGGTGACCATAGGAAAGCCCCAAAATGGGAATCTCACGGTAATTGAGGATACGGGCGGCGCGCAGCAACGTGCCGTCGCCGCCGAGCGTAATGACCAGGTCGGCATCGTCAACATCGGGCGTGCTCTGAATCTTGGAGCGCTGGTCGGCAGCCCATGCGACCTCATAGCCTTGGCGCGAAAGCCAAAGCTCGAGCATCAGGCCGCTCTCGACCGCCTCTTGCTTGTAGTAATTGGGAACCAGAAAGACCTTCATAGCGTTGCAGCTTTCTCGCTCAAAACCGATACCTGGGATTGCAGCTCATCGTCGGTGCGTTCACCGAGAGCAAACCTCGTACCGTAAAGGAAAAACTCAACGTTTCCCTTGGCACCATGAATGGGCGACACGCACACATCGACCGGGAACAGGCCCTTGGCAGCAAAGAGTTCAACCGCCGCCACGAGTGTATCGTGGCGCACGGCGGGATCGGTCACAATGCCGCCCTCGCCCACCAGCGCCGCCGGAGCCTCAAACTGCGGCTTTACGAGCGTACAGAATGCACCCGTAGGAGTCAGACACGCCAGTACCGCATCGATAATGTTCGCGATGCTGGTAAACGAGACATCACACACAGCCAGGTCGATGGCGCCGGCATAGCCAAGCTCAGGCAGCTGCGTCACGTTTGTGCGCTCATGCAGCATCACGCGATCGTCCTGACGCAACGACCAATCGAACTGGGCGCGACCCACGTCCACAGAGACAACGGTCGCAGCTCCGCGCTTGAGCAGGCAATCGGTAAAACCGCCGGTAGAGCAGCCCACATCCAAACAGGCAAGGGCCGTCGGATTGATGCCAAACGCATCAAGCGCGCCTTCGAGCTTAAGACCACCGCGGCCAACATAGGGAATGCGCCCCTTCACGTGCAGCGGCAGCCCCGGGATCACCTTAAGGCCCGGCGAAGTCAAGCGCTCACCGCCACTCGAGACCAAGCCGGCCATAAGAGTGCGAAGGGCATCCGCGCGATCGGCGCAGATGCCCTGTGAAATCAGTTCGTCATCAAGACGCACGCGTTTCATGAATGCCATCAACCATTCGTATCCGGAGATGCGGCCTAGCTATCCTGGGATTCGTTTGCCGCATCCTCATCATATTCCTGCTCGAGCTTGTCGGCCTCACGCGGCGTCAGCTCAAACTTGTCGACCATATCGACCGCGCGGGAGCCCAGCTCAATCGCTTCGTCAAACAGATCGAGTGAACGCTCCAAGGACGTATCCTTGGAGCGAACGGTAGCGATGATCTGGTCCAGACGGTCCGAGATCTCGTCGAAGTTGCGGACGGAACCCTCTGGCATGGCTACTCCTCGACGGAGTCGACAACAGCCTCGGCGGCGTCCGCATCCTCGGCCAGCACGCCAGCCTCAGCCTGGGCAACCGCAACCTTGGCGGCAGCCTCGGCAGCCTGTGCCTCCTCACGAGCGCGATCTTCGGCCAGCAGCTCTTGATACAGGTCCTCGCCCGGCAGCTCCTCGCTGCGAGCGATCTTGCCCAGCACGCCGTTGACGAACGACGCGGACTGGTCGGTGCCATAGGCCTTGGCAAGCTCGACGGCCTCGTTGATTACGATGGCGTCCGAGACCTCCTCGTCGGTGAGGAAACGCATCTCGTAAACGGCGATACGCAGCAGATTGCGGTCGGCGCCGGGCATGCGCATAAGATCCCAGTTCTTGGCAACGGAGCGCAGAGCGCAGTCGATGCGATCGATATGCTCATAGGCACCGCGGCACAGCTCCAGCGCATAGGGATCGAGGGGACCCTTCGAGATCAGGAAATCGCCCTCGAGGACGCGCTCGAGCGGGCTGTCCGTGGCCTCGGCCTGGAACAGCAGCTGCAGCGCCTGACTGCGGGCAAGCGTACGCCCGCGATAAACCTTAAGGCTCAAAGGTTACTCCTTGGGGAAAACGAGACCGTCGATGCAAACGTCAACGCGCTCGACCTCGACGCCCACCTGAGCATCGATGGCGGCGACCACGGCGGCGCGAACGGCCTCGGCGAGTTTCTTGAACGGATAGCCAAAGAACACCACGACACGCACGGTGAGTGCGAGCTTGTCGCCAACGACCTCGGCCTCGACCGCCGGCTCGGAAGCCGGGGCCTTAGACGAAAGCATCATGGAGACAAGGTTGGTGGCAAGGTCCTTGACGCCAACGGAGGCGATGCCCTCGACATCCGACACGGCGCGCGAGACGATGGCGGTCAGAACATCGGGCGAAATGCCGATGCCGTCAATCTTGATTTCCTGGGGCATGAGTCCTCCTAGAAGAGTTGGTTGCTAGACGCGGGAGACGAACTTGCCGTCGCGGGTGTCAACCTTGATGACCTCGCCCTCGTTGAGGTACATGGGGACCTGGATGACAGCGCCGGTGTCGATCGTGGCCGGCTTGGTGGAACCCTGGACGGTGTCGCCCTTAAAGCCCGGGTCGGTCTGGACGATGGTGGTCTCGATGAACATCGGCGGGGTCACGCCCATAAGCTCATCGTCGGCGAAGAGCAGCTGGCAGATGTCGTTCTCGCGCAGCCACTTGGAGTTCTCGCCCACCATGTCCTCGGGAACGGGAACCTGCTCATAGGACTCGTTGTCCATGAAGATGTAGTCGGTGCCATCGTTGTAGAGGTACTGGAACTCACGGGTGGTGAGCATGACGCTCTCGAACTTGGTGCCGGCGTTGCAGGTGTTCTCGACGACGCGGCCGCTCTTGATGTCGCGGGTCTTGTAGCGCACAAACGCGCCGCCCTTGCCCGGCTTGACATGCTGGAACTCGACGATGGTGTAGACCTTGTCCTTGATGCGGAGACCGAGGCCGTTCTTGAAGTCGGCGGTAGAAATGGTAGGCATAGCGACCTTTCTTGTTATGGGCAGAACGCACAAGCGTCCAAATTACATACGACCGAAATTATACACTTGCAGACGGCGCCTGCAGCGAGCGCATAAAAAGAGAACGCGGGGCGTCCGAATTGCTCCGGACGCCCCGCCCCAAAAATCTATCGAAATGGTCTAGCAATCGATGACGTACAGGTCGTGCGGGGTCTTGGTGAAGGGCTCATATCCGTTCTCGGTGACGACGCCGTAGTCCTCCAGGCGCACGCCGCCCACACCGGGCAGGTAGACGCCGGGCTCCATGGTAATAACCGAGCCGACCTCAATGATGTTCTTGCTACGGTTGAAGTTGGGCAGCTCGTGGATGTCGATGCCCACGCCGTGGCCCAAACCATGGTTGTAGTAATCGCCATAGCCGGCATCGCCGATGATCTTCTTGGAGAGCTTGAAGATGTCGTTGCCCTCGACGCCCGGATGAATGGCGGCGACGCACTCCTCGTGCGTACGGCGCACGAGCGCGTACAGGTCAAGCTGCTCCTGCGTGGGCTCGCCCATCACAACAGTGCGTGTCATGTCGGAGCGGTAATCACAGTAGCCCGCGCCGTAGTCCATCAGGACGAAGTCGCCCTTCTCGATCACGCGATCGCTCGGCACGGCATGCGGGTTGGCGGTGTTGGGACCGCTCGCCACGATGGAGCCAAAAGCCAAGCTGTCGGCGCCGTTGGCGAACATAAAGTTCTCGAGCTCGTTGCGAACCTGCTTCTCGGTCATGCCGGGCTTAATAAAGCCGAGCATGTGCTGGAAGGCGGCGTCGGTGATCGACTGCGCATGGCGCATGAGCTCAATCTCCTCGGCGTCCTTGATGGCGCGCATCTTACGGATGTCGTCATGCATCAGCGGCAGCATGCAGGCGACGGAACGATCCTCCAGGCCACGTTGGATGCCCTGGTAGAAGTTAATCTGCATGTCATCCTCGACAGCGCAGACGCGGCACCTATTGGCCGCGATCTTGCCGGCGACCCAGCCGGGAATGGTGCCCTCGTCCATGTCGTAGACCCAGGGGCTGCCGGCGGGCGTGTTCTCCTCAAAGCTGTTGAGGTAGCGCGAGTCGGTGTGGAACAGGCACTGGTCAGCCGTAATAAACGCAGCGTGCGGGAACTCGAAGGTGTAGTCGAAGACGCCCTTCACGCCCGTAAGCCAACGAAGGTTGGCCTCGTCGCGCACCACGATGGCGTCGTAGCCACGCTCGGCCATCAGGGCACGGACACGCTCGATACGACCGGCAGGACCGGCAGCAAACTCAGACATGCAGATTCCTTTCTTGTTGTCTCTATATAGACGGAACGGGTCTCAACCGAACGACGGAATCGCATGCGATCCGCAACCGATTGAAAACCCGCCCCTCAACATGATACGAAAGACGATGGAAGTCAATAAATCTTAGAGAAGTTCTTTGCGAGAAGCCAAGTAGGCATGAGCATGGCGCTCAAGAACCTCGTCCTCGACGCTCGTTAGACGAATGGCGCCGAGTGCCGCGGGCAGCGGCAACATACTGCGGTTCGAGCGGGCGAACTGCTGCCTGCGGAACTCCTCGATAAACGCGGTGGGCTCCAGGTCGAAGGCAAGTTCCTCGATGCCAAAGTCCTCCAGGCAGTCATCGACCTCAAAGACGTAATCGATATCAAAGTCGCAGGCATCATGTGCTAGGCGCGCCTCAAAGCGCATGCCCTCGGATAACAGCTGATAGGCAGGGACCTGCGAAGCGGCATCGCCCAAGCAGGCGCGCAGGGTACGCTCCCCCGTCTTGCCAAAATCGAGCGCATGGCGAGCGCTCGGGTTCGTGGCCATCAGTACGTCCTTACGGGCAGTCTGAGACCATTGAACGGCATTGACGAGCGCGACCTCCTCGCCCGCGAGAATCTCGGGGACGGTCTCAGTAAACTGATTCCAGCGGGACTTACTGCTCGAAAGCATGGTGCCAACAAGCACCACAAAGCCGAGCTTGAGGTCCTCGGGGTCCGCCTCGCGAACAAGGTCGAGGTCACACACGACCAAGCCCGGTTCGGGACGGAACGCGATAGCGGGAAGCGCATTGGCAGACGAGGCGACGAGCGGCTTCATGGTCGTCGCGACCGTAAGCATGGCGTCGAAGGTCGTCGGCAACAGCGCGCACTCGGTTCGGCCGCACCACTGGTTGGCGCACCAGCTAACAACCGAGCAGGTTGCGGCATCGCCAACGGCGACAACCAGATCGTCGCAGGTAACGGCGTTGGCAGACAGGGCGCCAAAGATAGCATCAGCATCGGCCAGCGTGGCACCAGCAGGCGAAACCTCGAGGACTAGCGGCGACACGGCAAAACCGGCGTCGACCAGCGCATGCTCGACGACCTCACCAAAACGCTCGGATGTGGCGTCGTTCCAAACCACCATCGCGCGCTTAGGCTTGCCCACAGCCGAGGAAAACATGCGCGACAGCTCATCGAACGCGCCCAATCCGACGCGGACATCGACACTGCGGTTTTGGAAATTGATCAGTTGACGGCGAATCATAGCAGCCCACGCTCCAAAAGCATCTCGGCACAAAGGTAGGAAACGTCCTCGAAGGACTTGTTGCGAATATCAAGGGTAAGGTCGGCGGCTTGGCGATACAGCGGACGGCGATGCTCAAACAGGCGCGCGGCATGCTCGGGCGAGCGGAAATCGGGGCGCGTGTCGGACCGACGAATCTGGCGAATCGAATCCTCGAAGTCGCCCTCGAGGTACACGCACGTACCCATTTCGTGCATCAGCTCAATATTCACCGGCGTCTCGACAATGCCGCCCCCGCACGAAACCAACAGGCTGCGCTCACTTTGGAGCGAACGGAGCGCCGAGGTCTCGAGCTCGCGAAAACGATCCTCGCCCTCGGTCTCAAAAATCTCGGTTACCGACTTGCCGCAACGACGCACGACCAGACGGTCGGTATCGATAAAACGCCGCTTGAACATAGTGCCGACGTTGCGCGCGAGCGTCGATTTGCCCGCGCCCAAAAAGCCGATAAAGAAGATATGGTCGCAGCCGTGTTTGGTGTGCTGGGACATAGCGAGACCTATTCCTCGCAGGGAAGGTCACGCAGGGCCCGGCGCTCAAAGATACGGAAAATCTGCGTATACCACAGGTCCTGCGTCGCCTGCGGCTTTACCAGGATGGTATCGACGCCGGCGAAGTTGCCGCTCCACACGTCCGTGTAGAGTTGATCACCGATCAGCACCGTCTCGTCGGCCGAGGCGCCGAGGCGCTTAAGGCCCGCCTTGAGGGCAAACGGCGCCGGCTTCATGGCGTGGCTGATGGCCTCGAGTCCCAGCTCGCGCGCAGAGCTCATGACCTGGTCGCGATGCCAGTTGTTGGACACCATGCACAGCTTAAAGCCTTTGGCGCGGGCGGCGTCGAGCCAAGCGGAAACCGCGGCGGGAACCTGCTCGGTGTCGCGCGGCACCAAGGTGTTATCGCGATCGAGCAGAATGGCGCGCTTGCCGTCGGCCCACAGGGTATTAAGGTCGATGCGATCGACCGAGGCAACGTATCGTTTGGGGCTAAAAATCCTCATGCTAATTCCAAGACTGTTGATGCTCTTCGTAGGTTTGCGAGAAGTACTCCTCGTCCTGCGTAATGTAGAAATACAGGTCCTCGGAGTCGGTCGGCTCAAGCGTGGCCTTGAGTGCCTCGAGCGACGGAGAGCAGATGGGCGTGGGCGGCAGACCCTCGTGTTTATAGGTGTTATACGGACTATCGCTCTGCAGGTCGTCGGCGGTAACCTCGCCACCGGTGACATACATCATGGTCGCATCGCTGTTGAGATAGCGCAGACCGTCGAGCTTGCCGGCAAGGCGGTTGTAGAAGACCGAGGCCACGTGCGCACGTTGATCGGCGTTGAGGCCCTCGCGCTCAACGATAGAGGCCAAGTTGACGATGTCGTAGTCGGACATCTCCACGCCGTAGCGTTCCTTGATCTTGGCTTCGCAGCTCGCAAAGTCAAGCGACTTGTACTCGGTCTTAAACTGATCGAGCATGGCGCGAATCACGTCATCGGCCGTCGGCGAATCGCCCAGCGAATAGGTCTTGGGGAACAAGAAACCCTCGAGCGAATCGTTGGCGGCGCCCTTAAGGAAGCTATAGTCGTCAACGTAGTTGGAGGCCTTGGCCTGGTTGAGGAAGTCTTCCTTAGAGATGCTGTCGTAGGCCTGGGCCACACGGTCGGCGACTTGATCGACCGTTAGGCCCTCAGGGATAGTCAGCGCATTGGAGCCCGCGTTGGGGCCTTCCATGAGCTGCTGAACAACCTTGGTCGCATCCATGAGTGTGGTGAACGAATAATCACCAGGCTTGAGCGACATATCGGCGTTGAGCTTTTTCACCGCCGCATAATAATCCTTGGGATTTTCGACGATATGATTCTCGGAGAGAATCGAAGCGATGCTGTCACCCGAGGCACCATCGGGAATCGTGATAGTAACCTGCTGGCCTGCAACGACTTTCGCACCCTCACCGCCAAAGAAGCCCTTGACGGCTGGCACGACAAAGAAAACGATCGCGACAAGCGCAAGCACGGCAACAACGCCACCGATAATCATAGGCACCGGGGAGCTTTTCTTTTGAGCACCGCGACGAGCATGCGTGTTGTAGCTCGAGCGGGTCGCCGGAGCAACGCCATGCGAACCGCGAGCGTGATGCGAATGCGATTGAGGGGCCTGAGTTCGCTGGGTAGGTGCCTGCTGCTTAAAGCGGGTACCGCCTGCAGGCTGGGCCGTACGAGCAGTGGGCTGTTGAGCCGCGTGAGAAGCCGAATGCTGAACCGAACGAGCAGAAGGCTGCTGACCCGTCCGTTGAACAGGTTGGGCCGAATGAGAGAAGGACTGCACCGAGCGCGCGGCAGACTGAGCTGCGCGCTGCGTCGGCTGTGCCGGACGCTGGCCAGGCTGGGCAGGGCGCGACGCCGGCTGCCGTGTACGATTCTGCTGGCGCGGATCGGAAGCGCTAGACATGCGAAACCTCCTCGTTTTTACGATCGAGCCACGTCTGCAAAAACAGGCTGGCGGCAATCATGTCGATCTTGCCCCTCATCTGCTTTTCGTTGAGGCCCTGCTCGCGCAGGATACGCTTGGCCTCTTGCGAAGACAGGCGTTCGTCCTCAAACTCCAGCGGAAGATCGAGCTCGTCGGCAATCTTTTGCGCCACGGCGGCAACGCGCTCGGCCTGGGGGCCGGGCTCACCGGCCATGGTCAGGGGGCGTCCGCTTACCAGGATGTCGGGCTCATAGTCCTCAACCAGGTAGCGGAACGTCTTGGCCATACCGGTGACCTCGGCAGCCGGAAGCACCTTGACAGGCATCGCCATCTTGCCATCACGGCTCGAGACGGCGATGCCAATCCTGGTCTCCCCTATGTCCAGCGCGAGCGCAACCACAGCGACTTCTTAGATTCTTAGGCGCCGAGCGCGGTCTTAGCGGCCGCGAGGGCATCGGCGATGCCGGCAGCATTCTTGCCACCGGCCTGGGCCATGTTGGGACGACCGCCACCGCGACCGTCGACCAGACCCGCGATCTGCTTGATCACGTTACCGGCGTGGAAACCGGCCTTGACGGCGTCATCGGAGCCGGCAGCGAGCAGGGCCGGAGTGCCCTTCTCAGTCACGCTGGCGACGACACAAGCGACAGGGCCGGCGACCTTCTGATGCACGGTATCCCATACGTTGCGCAGGTCGGCAGCCTCAAGGCCCTGGAGCTCAGCGACAACGAGCTTATAGCCGTCGAGCTCGACGGCGCCCTCGATGGCGCTGGAGATGGCGTCGGAGGAACCACCGGTCAGAGCCTTTTTGAGCTTGTTGGACGTCTCGCGCAGCTCAGCCTGCAGGTTCTCCACGCGGGCGGGAACCTCGTCGACGCGGCACTTGAGCGCAGCGGCGGCGGCGTCAACGAGCGCCAGGCGGTCGGCCATGTAGTCGAGGGCACCCTTAGAGGTCACGGCCTCGATACGGCGGACATTGGAGCCCGTGGAGGACTCGGAAATGATCTTGAACAGACCAATCTCTGCGGTATTGGCGGCATGGGTGCCACCACAGAGCTCGCGGGAGAACGGCTGGTCCTCGGCGCCCACGGAGACGACGCGGACGACATCGCCGTACTTCTCTCCAAACAGAGCGACAGCGCCGGCAGCCTTAGCCTCGTCGATGCCCATGACACGGGTCACGACCGGCTTGGAAGCGAAGATCTGCTGGTTGACCAGGTCCTCGACAGCCTTGAGCTGCTCGGAGGACAGGGCCTCGAAGTGCGTGAAGTCAAAGCGTAGGTGCTCGGGCGTCACCAGCGAGCCGGCCTGGGAGACGTGCTCGCCCAGGACCTGCTTAAGGGCAGCGTCGAGCAGGTGCGTGGCGGTGTGGTTGCGGCGCAGGAAGCCACGGCGCTCGGCGTCGAGCGCGGCGGTAACAGCGGCACCGACAGCCAGCGTGCCCTCGGCAACGTGCGCGACGTGGGCATACAGGCCGTTGTGGTTCTTGGTGTCGGCAACGGTCAGAACAACGCCCTCGGCGGAAAGCTTGCCGGCATCGCCCTGCTGGCCACCCATCTCGGCATAGAACGGGGTGCGGTCGAGCACAACCTCGACATCCTCGCCGGCGGCAGCGGACTCGACGGACTCGCCGTTGCGCACGATGGCGACAACCTTGGCGCCCTCGATCACATCGTTGTCATAGCCGTCGAACTCGGTCGCTGCGACCTTGTCCGAAAGCTCGACCCACACGTCGTTGAAGCTGCCCCAGGCGTCGCCCTTGGCATTGGCGCGGGCGCGGGCCTTCTGGTCCTCCATGCAGGCAGTGAAGCCGTCCATATCGACGTCGTGGCCAGCGGTGCCGGCGATCTCGACGGTCAGATCGATGGGGAAACCAAAGGTGTCGTGCAGTTTAAAGGCGACATCGCCCGGAAGCACGGCGCCCTCGGCAAGCGCTGCCAGGGCCTCGTCCAGATAGACGCGGCCGTTGTCGAGCGTCGTGGAGAAGCGCTCCTCCTCGGAGGCGACGATACCCTTGACGAGCGCGACATTCTTGAGCAGCTCGGGATAAGCCTCACCCATCTGAGCGTTAACCTCGTCGATGAACTTGGTCAGGAAGGCGCCCTCGATGCCCAGCAGGCGACCGTGGAACACGGCACGACGGAGCAGGCGGCGAAGGACGTACTCGCGACCCTCGTTACCGGGAAGGATGCCGTCCGAGATCATAAAGTCGACGGCACGGGAGTGGTCGGCGATGATACGCAGGGAGCGGCTGGCGCCAGAGTAATCGTCGGCGTCATAGGTCTTGCCGCTAATCTTCTCGCCCAGCTTGATGAGGTGCTGCATCAGATCGCCGTCGTAGTTGGCGGTCTTGTGCTGCATGATGGCGGCCATGCGCTCCAGGCCCATGCCCGTATCGAGGTTGCGGTGCGGCAGCTCCGGCATGGAGCCGTCCTCCTGGCGGTCGTACTGGGTAAAGACGAGGTTCCAGAACTCCAGGAAGCGGTCGCAGTCGCAGCCAGGCTTGCAGTCGGGGCTGCCGCAGCCGACCTCCTCGCCCATGTCAAAGTAGATCTCTGAGCACGGACCGCAGGGACCGGTGGGGCCAGCGGCCCAGAAGTTATCGTCCTCGCCCAGGCGGGAGATGTGGTCCTCAGCAACGCCCAGAGAACGCCACACGTCGTGGGTCTCGTCGTCCTCGGTAAAGACGGTGAAGTACAGGCGGTCGAGCGGCAGCTTGAACTCCTTGGTGATGAGCTCAAAGGCCCAGGCGCAAGCCTGCTGCTTGGAGACGCCGCCAAAGGAGAAGTCGCCGAGCATCTCAAAGAAGGACAGGTGACGGCCGTCCTCGCCGATGCAATCGATGTCGTTGGTGCGGACGCACTTCTGGCAGGAGATAGCGCCGATCTCCTTCATGGTCTTCTTGCCCTGGTAGTACTCCTTAAACTGGTTCATGCCGGCGTTGGCAAGCAGCAGCGAAGGATCGTCAGGGACGAGGGACGAAGAAGGATAGAGCTTAAGACCGCGCTCCTCAAAGAAGTTGAGGAACTTGGAGCGAATCTCGGCCGTAGTCATTGACGGGTAGTCAGCACTCATAGAGGGAATCTCCTCGGTTTCACATCGAAACAGTTCAAACGTAACGATATTACCATCCCGCCGCGCCTGTGCAAAAAAGAGGGTCGCCAAACAGCGACCCTCCAGCGAAAGTGCACGTTATTTAGTACTGCGCGATCCTTTGAAAAAGGACTGCTGTATAATTGCATATAAGATTCACCCGGAAGGAGCGATCGATGAAAAGCAAACGATTTGTCCTGAATGCACTTCTGGTTGTAGCACTTTTAGCGCTCTTAGCCTTCTCATGCTGGTACGCAAACCAACCATCATTTGGATACGTATTGTATACAGTAATGTCCGGCGATAAGGCTTATTACACTCTACGCGCAATTGACGTTCTCTTTTTCTATGTAGCCGGCCCCTTATCAATCGCTTTGGTCGCGTTTCTTGTCATTTACAACTTCAAGAAACGTTAATAGAACCTATTTAGAATCCGAATCGTCCATGGAGCCGTCGATGCCGGTTTTGGTTTCGTCGTTCATATTGAAATCGTCGTCTTTGGCGAAGGGATTCTTGAAAAAGCCCGTAGCATCGGGCTGAAGGCCCGAGAGCTTCATCCAGGGATTATCGAGCTCGGGTTTGGGCATGGCCTGGGCCTCGGGCGCGGTCTCGTTGCCGATGAGCTCGGACTCGTAGATGAAGGTGTCGTCGCCGAGCGCGTCGTAGGCGGCGACCGGGTTGCCATCGGCATCGCGGTACGGTGTGCCCTTAAACACGGCGCCGTCATAGGCCACAAGCTGGCGGCCGGTCTCATTCTCGAAGTAGTACACGAAGATACCCTTGAGGGCCGCACATAGCGGGATGGCAATAATCATGCCGATGGGGCCCATGAGTGCCGAGCCAATAACGAGCGCCGTGAGGCTCATGATGGGATGCACCTGCACCGAGCTCTGCATAACCTTAGGCGAAATCACGTTATCGGTGACGTTTTGCGCGACCATCGTCACGATGAGCGTCCATAACGCCAACATGGGACTGAACATGAAGCCGAGTACCGTGGCGATTGCTGCGCTCACCCAGGGACCGACGACCGGAACCAAATGCATGATGCCGGTAAAGATAGCCATGAGCGCCGCATACGGATGACCGATGATCAAAAAACCGATAAAGGCGAGGAAACCACCGCAGATGGACGTCACGACCATACCGCGCATGTAGCCGCCGACAGAGCGAGAAAGGATGGCGACCATAAAGCGGTACGAGGTCTCCTTCTCCTGACCGATGATGGTGCAAATCTCGTGATGCATGCGAGGGTAGTCGCAGGCCATCCAGTAGGCAAGCACCAGACCAAGGAAGATCACGAACAACTGCGAGGCCGTATTGGTGATGAGCGGGAACACACCGCGACCAAGCTCGGCAGCAATCTGAGACACATACTTCGATGCCACGGTAACCAGGGACGAAAGATTATCGTCCAAATACTCCTTGAGCGGCGTGTTGTTGAGCGTCTTGGCATGCGAGATCATCTCATTGAGATCGCCACCCGCAACACGAAGCTGCTCGGGCAGGCGGCTCAGGACTTCCATGATCTGACCAAAGAGAATCGGCGACAAGATGCAAACGACACCGACGAGCACGGCAACAACAACAATAAGCGCGATAAGCGAACCGATGCCGCGATTCATGCCATGGTGCTCGAGCCAGTTGGTGATCGGGGACATCACAAAAGCAATGATGGAGCCGACGGCAAGAAACTCAATAACCGGTGCCAGGATGCCCATAAGGTTAAAGATGACAGCAGCAATAACAATGCAGCCGACAACAGCCCAAATGCGCAGCGTCAGAATGCGGGTGTCGCGCAGCACGCGATCGGTTTGTTGGGGGTGCTCACTCATGAACGAATCATCACTCCGTCGGGGTCGATCTTGTCCTGAATCTTCTTAAGCGTGCGGCGCAGCAGACGCGAAACCTGTACCTGAGAAATACCCAGCTTCTTGGCGATCTCGATCTGGGTCATGCCCTTCACAAAGCGCAGCTCAATCACCTCGCGCTCGCGCGGCGAGAAATCACGGATGGCTTCCTCGATCACTAGGCGGTCATCGGTAAAGTCGAGCTCGTTGTCGTCGTCGGCGTAACGGTCGAGAATCGAGGGGGCATCGTCCGAATCGGACGCACCAGGAGCCTCGATGGGCACCGAGGTATAGGCCGAAGACGATTCCATGGCCTCCAGCACCTCATCGACCGTCACGTCCAAGTACTCAGCGATTTCCTCAACCTTAGGCGAGCGCTGTAGCTCGTTGGTGAGCTTATCGGTAGCCTGGTTGACCTTGGCCGAGAGCTCCTGCAAGCGACGGGGCACGCGCACGCTCCAGCCCTTGTCGCGGAAGTGACGCTTAATCTCGCCCAAGATGGTAGGCGTGGCAAACGTGGTGAACTCGAGTCCGCGCTCAGGGTCAAAGCGGTCGATAGCCTTGAGCAGGCCCAAATAACCAACCTGCATCAGGTCATCGAGCGGCTCGCCGCGGTTCTTAAACTTGTTGGCAAGAAACCTTACCAGGTTCATGTGGGACATGACGAGCTGCTCGCGTGCGTCCGGGTCACCGGTCTCTTTATAGCGACGAAACAGCTCGCGGGTTTTCTCCTTGTCCCAAGCGGTCTTACCGCTCCGGGAACGTTCGGTCATATTAGATATCCGCCTTGAGGTCGAGGGAAAGCGTCAGGGGCGCCGCAGTCTTTTCGTAGGAGTCGCACACGCTCGCCAAAATGAGCTCGGCATACACAGCGGCCTGGTCATCCTCGTCGACGGTGGCCTGGTCGCCAAAGGTAAAGGTCATGCCAACGTGAGATTCGTCGACATCGAATTTGATCGAGATGTCATCGGAATCAACAGCCGTGCAGCCGAAAATAAATGCTTCCTCGGCAGCCATACGAATGTCCTCGATGCGATCGACGGACATGGAGCAGAGCGCACCGACATTTGCCGCCGTCATGCGCACAAGGCGCGCCAGACGCGGGTCGCCGGCAACGGTCAGCGTAATGGGGCAAGTTGCTTCGCTACTCATCGCAGGACTCCTCAGAGGTCTCGGCGGGCGTGTAGGTGTAATACTGGGCTGCTTTAGCAGCAGGCTTCTGTGCATCATTGTCACCAGCAGCGACATCGTCCCCGGCTTCGCCAATCAGGACACGCTCGGTCGGCTGCTCGGCTTCTTCGGCAGCGGAAAGCTTGCACTCAGCGTCGGCCGCGGGAGCCTTCACCTTGTTAAAGAGTTTCTGCACGGCACCTGCCGCAGAATCAGTCACGCTCGACACAGCATTGCTGGCCTCGGCCATGCTACCGGTGACCTCAGAAATGTCGCGAACCACGGCTTCGACCTCTACGAGATTGGAGGTAAGGGCATCAACTGCCGTCTTGCTCGACTTAAGCAGCGGCTCCATCTGGGCAAGCGCCGGCGTAAGCTCATCGACAGCGCCATCGAGCTTTGCCACCACAGGCTGAGCCTCGGCGATGGTGTTGTTGAGGTCGTTAACGGTCTTATCGAGCGAGTCGACAACGGTGCGGGTCTTGCGCAGGGTAAGCGCGAGCTCAACGATGGCCCACACGCCGGCAACAGCGAGCAGCAGCAGGGCGATTTGAATGGGACTCATACAAGCCTCCCAAAGGAATCGATATACAGACGGTTTCCATGGTACCCCAAAGGGGACCGAACATGCCATGAGCAGCAACGTGGGACAAAATTATCAGCAGCTACTTCGGTGCATTCCCGCTGCGGTCGCGTTCACTTTGCTCTACGCGCCATTCTTCCCAACCGCGGCCGGCAGGCTGCCAAAATGCACCGCGTTCCAAGCCTTCGGGCAAATAGCGCTGATCGACCCAGCCTTCGGGATAATCGTGCGGATACTTATACACACCGTATTCATCGCTGCCCGGGCGATGGCGATCGCGCAGGTAGCTGGGCACCTCGCGAAGACCACTGCTGTGGATATCGGCTAGCGCCGCATCGATCGAGGCCTCGCACGCATTGGACTTGGGCGCCAAGCACACATAGAGCGCAGCTTGTGCAAGGTTAATGCGACATTCAGGATAGCCAATAACTTCAGCAGATTTAAAGGCAGCATGCGCCACCAAAAGCGCCTGCGGGTCGGCGTTGCCAACATCCTCAGAAGCGTGAATCATAATGCGGCGAGCGATAAACTTAGGATTCTCCCCAGCATCGATCATGCGCGCGAGCCAATAGATCGTGGCATCGGGGTCGCTACCGCGCATAGACTTAATAAACGCACTGATGATGTCGTAGTGCATGTCGCCGTTTTTGTCATACGTAAAGCCGCGACGCGGGTTGGCGATCTTCACGTCATCCACGGTGATGGGATAGCGCTCCCCCGCCGCAGGCGCTGGCGTTCCCTCGGTATCGGGACGCGTGACGGCAATCTCGCTCGCAAGCTCAAGCGTCGTGAGCGCCGAGCGAGCGTCACCCGCTGCCAGCGTGCAAATGGTCTTGACCGTATCCTCATCGGCCGAGAACTTACCGTTCAAACCCTGCGGTGCCTCAAGCGCACGTTCAATAAGCGTGGCGATATCCTCATCCTTCAGATGCTCAAGCTCCACGACGCGACCACGTGAGAGCAGTGCCGAGTTGACCTCGAAGTACGGGTTCTCTGTCGTAGCGCCAATCATAATGACGGTACGGTTCTCAACTGCATGCAGCAAGGCATCCTGCTGCGACTTAGAGAAGCGGTGAATCTCATCGATGAATAGAATGGTGCGGCGGTCGTACGTATTCAGGCGCGTCTTGGCCTCATCAATCACACGACGCAGGTCCTTCACGGTACCCGTGACGGCGCTGACCTCGACAAACTCGCTCTTGGTATGGTTGGCGATAATGTGGGCCAGCGTCGTCTTGCCCGTACCGGCAGGCCCGTACAGAATCACGCTCGAAAGCACGTCGTGCTCGATCGCGGCACGCAGCCATGAACCCTTACCGACGGCCTTTTGCTGGCCCACGTACTCGTCGAGCGAATTGGGGCGCATGCGCACCGCAAGCGGCGCATTCTGAAAGGAACGCTCGCGCGTCGAAGCAGAAAAAAGGTCGTCCATAGCCATCCCGTGTATCAATCAAAAACGTTTTCCACTAACAGTATACCGAATTTATACGAACTACCGTTCGTTAATATAGGTACGGTGCGGAAACTTCAATCCCGGAAACAGCTTGCTCGTGAGCTCGCAGAAATAACCGTCCGTCATGCTCGCAATGTAATCCACGACCGCCTGGTCCTTATCGTTCTGCCAGGCATAGGCGCGATCGTAGTAGGAAAGCTGCTGCTCGATGCGAGAAATGTGGTGCTTAAAGATATACGAAGACTCGTCACCTTCGTTTATATCCTGCAGGCAACGATCGTAAAGCTTTTCGAAGGCTTCGCGCAGCTCCACCTCGGAATCGCCTTCGATACCGCCCTTGCTATAGATCTTCTCGTAGTTCTCGCGCTTGGCTCGGCGGATTTCCTCAAACAGGTCCTCGCTCATCTCGATGCGCGGCTTACCATAGCTGTGCTCAACGATATCGATGGAGGCATGCGTGAGGATCCAACTGTTGTAGGCACCGCCCCGGCCATCATCAAAAGCGTCGGGTGACAGCAGGCCCGCCGCGATCGCATCCTGACGGTCACGACCGACGTAGGCAAGAATATCCGAGATGCGAACGACGCAGCCCTCGAGCGTCATGGGACGCAGATGCCCAATTGCGCTATAGCCCGTGGCAATGCAATCCTCAACCGTCTGGTCAAACTGGTCAAAGGAGCTCATGTCCGAGAGCTCAAACACACGCTGCTCGTACTCGCCGTTATGGCATAGCACGCCGTCGAGCGTCTGGAGCGACACGTTGCGGCCGTACAGTGTGTCGAGCACGCGGACCGACTGCACGTTATGGAAAAAATAACGCCCCGTACGCTCATGATAGATATCGTTGAGGAAGCGCTCGCCGGCATGGCCGAAAGGCGTGTGTCCCAAGTCGTGACCCAGGCCAATCGCCTCGATCAGATCGCAATTGAGCCCCAGGGCGCGACCGATATCGCGCGCAATGCGCGAGACAAGCTGCACGTGCAAACCGCGGCGTGACAGATCGTCATTGCTACGGAAGCTAAAGACCTGCGTTTTGCCTGCATAACGGGTGTACGCCGGAAGATGAAGTATCTTTTCGGTATCGCGCATAAACGCCGGACGCATAAGCGTGCCTTTGTCGGCGGCGCGATCAATACGACGAATGACCTGATCGTCGTTGCAACGATACGGGTTGACATAGCCCGAAGCACGATCGGCGGCAATGCGCTCGACAAGTTCGGGCGACAACGCTGAGGGAATACGGTCCATGCGCGCCTTAATGACGGCCGTTTCTTGATTAGATTCCATGGCATGCTCCTTAAGAAGGATGCGCAATCGGTTACAAAGTGCAGCCCACGACCTCGATTATGGCAAAAATCGGCACTAAAAACGGGAGCAATGGCAGGGAGCGCGATTTTGTGAAGAGGCAGGAAAGGGCCAGAGCCAGGAGTGCGACGGCAAATGCCACGATGCCACCCATAGGGTCGAGCGTGCAAAGCGCGAAGAGCGCCTTGGCATCCCCCATGCCGATGCCCGGGATTTGGCGAAGACGACGCCAGAGGGACTCAGTCAGCACGAGAGCAAGATACACAATGACGGCAAGACCCGCGTGGTCAAGCGCTGTGTTAACGCCTTTGTCGAGCCAAACGCCCACTAACGCCGTCACCGCACACGCACCGGCAAGTTCATTGGGAAAACGTCGCTGACGGGCATCAATCGCCGCGCCGGCAAAGATGCAAATCCAAAACGGGATATAAAACATCGAGTACCTCCTCGAGCTGCATCGCAAAAGCAAAAACCACCACAAAGGTGCCTGTCCCCTTTGCGGTGGTTTTGGTGGTGGTTATTTGGCGCCTTGCATGACCTCGTCGAGGGTGACGTTTACGGCATGCTGGGTAGGAACCCAGTCGACCTTCAGGAACAGCGCGGCCACCGTGATGGGGATATAGCTGAACATAAAGATCGGGAAGGTAAACAGGTTAGTCACCAGGCGCCACTTTTGCGCGCAGTGAATATGCTTGTACTCAAAGATAGTCGTGAGCAGCGCCAGGATAAAGAACGTCTGATACATCATGGCGAAGGTCATAATGAGCGAAGCGGCGCACGCCTGCATCTCGACTTCGGTTGCCAAGAAACCATGCGAAAGGCCACCCACAATCAAGAACGTCGCATTAGCGAGCATCGAGATCAGCGATAGCAGCATACCCGGGGCGATCGTCATGAACATGTCGTAGGCGGCAAAGCGATGATAGCGGAACGTCGACTTGACCAGATGCTTACCGTAGGTAAAGAACACCTGGTAAAAGCCCTTGGTCCAGCGCATGCGCTGTTTCCAGGACGCCTTAAACGTCACGGGCTGTTCGTCAAAGAACTCCGCCGGCGCATAACCGATGCGAATGCCGTGAATGGCGCAGAACGTGGTGAACTGAATATCCTCAGTCAGCGTATGGAACTGCCAACCGTGCATGCCCTCGATAACGCTGGCGGAGATGAGGTAGCCCGACCCCGAGACGGCACAAGACGTCTTACAGATATTGCGCGCGTTGTTGAGGAAGCGCGCCTCGCGTAGATACCACGTGGCATTAGCAGCCGAGATCCACGAGCTGCCGAAGTTCTTGGAATTGCGATAGCTCGTGACCACATGGAAGCCCTGGTCAAAGGCATCGTTCATCTTGGACACGTAATCGCGGGAGATAACGTTGTCGGCATCGAAGATAAAGTAGCCCTCAAACGTGTCGGGATACTCGTTGAGAATGCGATCGAAACCAAAGTCCATGACCCAGCTCTTGCCCTTTCGGGCCAGGTCATTGCGCTCGTAAACAATGGCACCGGCCTCGCGTGCGAGCTGCGCGGTGTTGTCGGTGCAGGCGTCGGCAACGACAAAGACCTCGATAAGCTCGGACGGATAGTCCTGGTCCTTGATGGAGCGTACGAGATTGGCAATTACGGCTTCCTCGTTATGCGCCGCGATAAAAAAGGCATAGCGATGGAGTTTTTTGGCCTTGGGAGGCGCGACCTCGCCACGAAGAGCGCCAATGACAAAGAAGACCACCTGGTACAGAAAGCAGACCGTGAGCAGCGTGACGACAATCTGGTTGAAGATCACGATGGGTGTGTTGGTTTGTAAAAAGGCGAGCATGCAGGCTCCCAGCAACGTGTAACGTAAACAATCGTATATCTTACCGCAGGCTTACCGAGTTCAAGAAACCACCTAATACTGGCTAGGCTTCGAGAAGACCGAGCTGCGGAACGATGTCGTCGCCGGCGGCAGTGCGACCAAGCGAACGCGGGGCCAGATCGTCCAGAACCGCGGCAAGATCCCACGGCAGCTCATCACGGCACTCAATGCGCTTCCCCGTTACGGGATGATCGAACGCAACGCGCCAAGAATGCAGGAACTGCCTGGTCAGGCCCTGATCGGCACGCGCATCGCACTTGCCGTAGAGCGGATCGCCCACGCAGGCGTGGTTGATATGGCGCATATGCACGCGAATCTGATGTGTGCGGCCCGTAAACAGGTGGCACTCAACGAGCGTATAGCCGTCGTCAAAACGCGTGGAATCAAAGCGCTCGAGGACCTTAAAGGTCGTAATGGCCTGACGGGCAAAGGGGTCATCCGAAACCGCCATCTTCACGCGGTCGCGCGTGGAACGGGCAATACCGGTGTTGATAGTGCCCTCGTCCATGGCGATGTGACCGTGAACGAGCGTGATATAGCGACGGTCGAGCGTGCGCGTGCGGATGAGATTCTGAAGCGCGCGCTGGGTGTCGTCGTCTTTTGCCGCGAGCATAAGGCCCGAGGTATCGCGATCCAGGCGATGCACGATGCCGGGGCGGTCCTCACCCTGCACAGTACCAAGATGATCGATGCCGCAGTGGTAGACCAGAGCGTTCGCAAGGGTGCCGCTCTCGTGGCCATGGGCGGGATGGCACACCAGGCCCCGCTGCTTGGAGAGCACGATAAGGTAGTCGTCCTCGTAGCGGATATCGAGGGGAATGGCCTCGGGAATCACGTCGGTCGGGTCGTGCGGCTCGGGCAAGTCGACCGAGATGCGATCGCCGGCGCGTACGGCGTACTTTTTAGAGAGACAAGTCTCACCGTTGACGGCAACGGCGCCTCCCTCGATCAGATGCGCGCAGGCAGAGCGCGTGGGACAGCCATCGTTGGCGCCCAAATAGGCGTCAAGACGCTGACCAGCGGAATCGTCAGCAACAAGAATATGGATGTCGGCCATTAACGCTCATTCCTTTCGCGAATCTTGCGGGCACGCTCCCCACGCTGCTTGGCTTTGCGCTTAGCGCGGGCCTCATCACGGGCATTGAGCTCGGCAGTCGCATCAACCTCGCGGGCCGCGGGACTCAAGAACATGTAGCCGAAGAGGGCGAGCACAACGCCCACGGTAATGCCGATATCGGCCACATTGAAGACGGGAAAGTCGATGAAGGTGGTGGCAATAAAATCGGTCACAAAGCCAAAAGTCAGACGGTCGATCGCGTTGCCAATGGCGCCGCCCGCGACCATAGCCATGCCCACCACCTCCAAGCGAGCAAGCTGGGGCGCGCGAAGCAAGTACACGGCAATAGCGATAATGACCGCCAACGCCAGCACGGCAAACGCGATGCCATGCCCCTCGCCCATGCTAAAGGCAGCGCCAATATTGCGGACAAACAGGAAGTCGATCACGCCGGGGATGACGGTCACATGCAGTGCATCGCCCATGGCACGAACCCCAAGCTTGGTCAACTGGTCAACAAGCAGCACAACGAGCGCCACCCCGCCAGCAACACCCAACCGCCAACGCAAAGGCGGCGTCATATCCGCACTACGACCCAAAGAAATCCCCTACCCTCAAGAACGTCAAATAACGTTTAACGCAAAGCAATATCTTATATTGACCAGCAACGAAATAGCCGATGATTCGTTACCGACAGCGAAAACCCGCCAGAGCGAGCAAGGTGCCTTGAAGCAAGGCGGCATAGATCTTTTGATCATGCCGCCGAAGCTGAAAGGCAGATTGCCGCTCTGGCGGGTTTGCAGCGTCAACCGCTTACGCGGTTTGGTAAAACCGCGTAACTACAAAGCGTCAGCACAGCGCTTGCAGATATGAGCGTGGCCGTTGTACTCGCCGACGGTGGTGCGATAGTTCCAGCAACGGTCGCAGCACTCGCCCTCGGCAGCCTCGATAGCAACGGAAAGCTCCTCGCCCTGGGTCAGCTCAACATCGGAGACGATGTAGAACTCGGCCAGGTCGACGGCCTTGTCGCCGGTCAGCAGCGCGTACATCTCGGCGGGAACGACCGCCTTGACGCGGACCTGCTGACTCTTAGTGAAGGTGCCGGCGGAGCGGGCATCCTCAAGGGCCTTGGTCACAGCGCTACGGAGCTCGAGCGAAGCCTCGAGCACACCCTCGAACTCATTGGCCTCGTCGACCGTGATGGGCGACTTGTACCAATCGAGCAGCGCGGCGTACTTCTGGTGATCGACGCAGCCGGCGGGCGCATAGGCCATGGCCTCGTCGACCGTGTAGGACAGGATCGGCTGCAGGTCGCGCATGAGCATCGAGAAGAGCTCGGCAAGCACGGTCTGGGCGCTGCGGCGCTCGAGCGAGCCGGGCTTGTCGCAGTACAGGCGGTCCTTCAGGGCGTCGAGGTACACGTTGGAAAGCTCGGTAACCACGAAGTCGTAAAGCGCACGGTAGGCGCGCGGGAACTCGTAGCTGGCGTAGGCGTCGTCGACCTCGGCCTGGACCTGGGTCAGACGGGCAACCATGAGCTTGTCGAGCGGCAGCAGGTCGGCAAAGGCGACGCCGTCGGTCTCGGGCTCAAACTGGCCCTCGAGCTCGGAGAGCAGGAAGCGCAGCGTGTTGCGGAAACGACGGTAGGCATCGGACGTACGATCAAGAATCTCGTGGTCGATGGACACGTCGGAGCTGGTATCGACGGACGCAACCCACAGACGGATGATGTCGGCGCCCATCTCGTCGCAGACCTTGTTGGGGTCGATGACGTTGCCGAGCGACTTGGACATCTTGCGGCCCTGGCCGTCGAGGGTGAAGCCCTGCGAGACGACTGCCTTGTACGGGGCGTGGCCGTTGGCACCCACCGAGGTGAGCAGCGAGCTCTGGAACCAACCACGATGCTGGTCGGAGCCCTCGAGGTACACATCCGCCGGGTACTCAAGCTCAGGGCGATACTCGCAGACGGCCTTCCAGGAGACGCCGGAATCCCACCACACGTCGAGGATGTCCTTATCGGCCTTGAGGTGATGGCCGCCGCACTTGGGGCAGACGCAGGCCTCGCCCAGGTAGCTCTCGGGAGCGTCGGTGAACCAAGCGTCGGAGCCCTTCTCGTGGAAGAGCTTGATGACGGCGTCGAGCGTGGCGTCGTTCATGACCTTCTCACCGCAGTCGACGCAAGTGTAGCTGGGGATAGGCACGCCCCAGTTGCGCTGACGGCTGATGCACCAGTCGGGACGCTGCTCGACCATGGCGCCGATGCGGTTGGCCGCGTGGGCCGGATACCACTTAACGTTCTCGCGGACCTCTTTGCCAGCCTGCTCGCGCAAGCCGGTCTTGTCCATCGAGACAAACCACTGGTCGGTAGCACGGAAGAGCACCGGGTGCTTGCAGCGCCAGCAGTGCGGATAGCTGTGCGTGATCTTCTTCTCGAGGACCAGGGTGCCGCGCTCGCGCAGGAACTCGATGATGTGCGGGTTGGCCTCATCGGTGTCCATACCGCTGAAGGGGCCACCGGTGCCAAACTCCTCACCGGTGTAGAACTTGCCGTCGTCATCGACCGGCATGCAGATGTCGGTGATGCCCTCCTTGAGGCAGGCAAAGTAGTCGTCGACGCCGTGGCCGGGCGAGTTGTGGACGATACCGGTACCGTCGTCGACACCAACATAATCGGCCAGCAGCGCCACGCCCTCGACACCGTCAAAGATCGGCTGCTTGTAGTGGATGTGGTGGAAGGTCTCGGCGGGAACCACATAGGGCTTGCCGTCGACCATGACCGGGGTGTACTCCCAGCCAAACTCCTCGCAGCACTTGGGAGCCAGGTCCTCGAGCATGACCTCGGCGCGGCCGTCGTGCTCAACGGCGACGTAGGCGGCACCGGGCTTGAGGGAAACTGCCTGGTCGGAGGGGATGGTCCACGGCGTGGTCGTCCAGATGATAAAGTCGACCGGGCCGTCGAAGTTCTCGAGGCCGGCGGGCTTGGAGGTCATCTCAAAGCGCACGAAGATGGACGGGCTCGTCTCGTCGGAGTACTCGATCTCAGCCTCGGCGAGTGCGGTGTGGCAGTGCTTGCACCAGTGGACGGGCTTATGACCGCGATAGATCATGCCCTTATCGAACATGGCCTTGAAGACCTCAATGTCGGCGGCGTCATGCTGGTGATAGAGCGTCAGATACGGGTTGTCCCAGTCGCCAAGCACGCCAAGGCGACGGAAGCCAGCCTTCTGGAGCTCGATGTTCTCGACAGCGAACTTGTTGCAAAGCTCGCGGATCTTAGCCGTGGAGGTCTGGTTGAACTTCTCGGTGCCGAGCTTCTCCTCGACCTTGTGCTCGATCGGCTGACCGTGGCAGTCCCAACCGGGGACATAGGGAACCTCATAGCCCTGCATCATCCGGTAACGGTTGATCATGTCCTTGGAGATCTTGTTCATGGCGTGGCCGATGTGGATCGGGCCGTTGGCGTACGGAGGGCCGTCGTGCAGCACGAACTTCTTGTGACCCTCGTTCTTCTTTAGAACTTGCTCGTAGACCTTGTTGTCCTGCCAGTCCTTGAGTCGCTTGGGCTCGGACTTGGAAAGACCGGCACGCATGGGAAATCCGGTTTTGGGCAGATTCATCGTCTGCTTGTACTCGTTTGCCACGGTACCCCTTTCATGTCGTGGGCGCGCACGCCCTCTGGGCACCAAAAAAGCGCCCGTCCCTACAAGCTGGGACGAAGCGCCACAAAACAGGCAGTCTGCCCGTAAAAGCTCTTCGCTTAACCACCCAGCTTAGATGCCCTCGCCCGCGTATTCGCGCGCTCGCATCCGTTACTCGGCTGGCCTGTATCGACGGCCATCTCGGCGATGTCTACTAAGACGAACCTGCGCGGCACGTCCGTTGGGACCGCAGCTCCGGGGTGATTTTCATCAGTTGCATGCACGGGTTCTCAGCGCTCCCCGCTCTCTGTAGCATGCGGACGGCCGACTACTCGTCCCCATCAACGCTTATGCGGAGTATGCTAGCACGTTCCGCGCCGGCGAAAAACCCTCAACACTGGTTTTATACGTTCGAAATTTCTCGCGGCTGTGGACCTTCTCTTGGAGCAAAATACCTGAAAGCACTTTATCGAACGAAAGAAGGTTGCTATGCGCACGATTGGAATGAGCGACTACACCGTTGGCGAGGATTGCTTTGACGAGCTGCCCACCGCACTGGCGGAGTACGGAGCGACCAAGGTCGCGATCATCGGTGGCAAGCGGGCACTGGCCGCAGCACTTCCCGGTATCAAAGCTGCGCTAGCGGGTACCGACGTCGAGATTCTGGAGACGCGCGTCTACGGCACCAACAGTACGCGCGCCAATATCGCCAAGGTCGTAAACTCCCCCGCCTGCCAGGAAGCCGACGTGCTCATTGCTTGCGGCGGCGGCAAGGCGCTCGACACCGTGAAGACCGCAGCCATCGAGCTCAAGAAGATCGTCTTTACGGTGCCGACGATTTGCTCCAACTGCTCCGCTGCGACCGCCATTGCCGTCGTGTATAACGACGACGGCTCGCTCGAGGGCTATTCGTACCCCAACCGACCGGCGCACATCTTCATCAACCCCAAGATCATCGCCGAGGCACCGGCGGAGTACTTCTGGGCCGGCGTGGGCGATGCCCTGTCTAAGCAGCCCGAGGTCGAGTACGCCACGAGCGCCGGTAATTTAGAGCACACCGCCGGTCTTGGCCTGGCACTCGCCCACACCTGCTCCGAGCCGCTGTTTACCTACGGCGTCCAGGGTCTTGAGGACGTGCGCCAGGACCTGTCGAGCGAGGCCGTCAAGCAGATCGCGCTCGACATCGTGGTCAACACGGGCTATGTCTTGAACCTGACCAACCAGAACGATTACTACTACAACTCGAGCGTGGCGCACGCGTTCTACAACGCCACCTGCAGCATTCCGCGTGAGGGCACCTACCTGCACGGCGAGGTTGTGAGCCTGGGCGTGCTCGTGTTGTTCGCCTACACGGGCGACACCGAGAACCTTGAGCGCTATGCCGCCTTTAACAAGCAGATGGGGCTGCCCGTGACGCTGGAGCAGGTCGGGCTTTCCGTGGCCGACATCCCGGCCCTGTGCGAGCACGCGCACGCCACCAACGAGTGGAAACAGGGAAACCCTGAGCCCTTCACCGACGAGAAGTTCGCCGCCGCCATCAAAGCCGCCAACGCCTACGGCCACACGCTCTAGGGCTGGCCCAAAACCACCACAAAGGGGACAGGCACCTTTGTGGTGGTTTTTTATTGCTCCAGCATGCTGGGGTCGAACTCGCTAGCCGGGATCACGCGATAACCGTGGCGGAGCAGTAAATCAACGAAGACGCCGTTGCCCGCCGTAAGGGTGCCGCTGAATGTTCCGTCGTAGATGCGACCCGCGCCGCACGAGGGACTACGGTCCTGCAGGATGCACGCGGCGATCTCTTCCGGCCCGCCCGCCTGCTCGCACATATCGAGCGCTCGTTGGGCACCCAGGCGAAATTCGCGATCGACCGATATGCCCTCGCAGGTACGAACCTCTCCGTTCACAATCTCGGACGGCTTGCGCGGCGTGGGCAGGCCCCCAAAGACCTCAGGGCACACCAAGAGGACCTCGGTCCCTGTACGCTCGCAGGCCTCGACCAACTCGCGATGGTAGTTGTCGAGCCCGTTATACTTGCAGCTCTCGCCCATCAAGCAGGCGCTCACCACGATCTTCATTTCCATCCCTCTCAAGCAAAACGCCCCATTTGAGAAAGCTGCTCAAATGGGGCGTCGGCGTTTACTGGCTCGGCCGCGGCTTTACTGCTGCTTGGGCATCAGCGGATTCTCGCGCGTGAGGAGGTTCATGAACTCCTCGCCCGTGATGGTCTCCTTCTTATACAGATAACGAGCCAGCTCGTGGAGCTTAAACTTGTTCTCCTTCAGAATCTGCAAAGCGCGGTCGTGCGCATCCTCGATCAGCTTGGCGACAATCGCGTCCACGCGCTCGGCCGTACCGGGGGCGCAGGTGAGCGACGTGTCCTGGTTGAGGTACGCATTCTGAACGGTACCGAGCGCCATCATGCCAAACTCATCGGACATACCAAAGCGCGTCACCATGTTACGGGCGAGCTTGGTGGCCTGCTCGATATCGTTGGCTGCGCCGGTCGTCATCTCACCAAAGATGAGCTCCTCGGCTGCACGGCCACCGCAATAGACGGCGAGCTTGTCCAGGACCTCCTGACGTGTGGTCAGGAAGCGCTCATCCTCCTCGACCTGCATGGTGTAGCCCAGAGCACCGCTCGTGCGCGGCACGATGGTGATCTTGGTGACCGGCGCAGAGCCCTTCTGGCGAGCGGCAACGATGGCATGGCCGATCTCGTGATAAGAAACGACCTGCTTCTCATGGTCGGACAGCACCGTGGACTTGCGCTGCTGACCGGCGATGACGACCTCCACCGACTCCTCAAAATCATCCTGGGTGGCACGCTTGCGACCCTCGCGGACGGCACGCAGGGCGCCCTCGTTGATGATGTTGGCCAGGTCCGCACCCGAGGCACCGGGCGTGGCGCGGGCAATCGCGGTCAGGTCAATCGGCGGCTGCGTCTTCACGCTCTTGGCATGCAACTCAAGAATGTTCTTACGGCCGGTCAGGTCGGGCAGCTCAACGGGGATACGGCGGTCAAAACGACCGGGGCGCAACAGGGCCGGATCAAGGCTGTCGGGACGGTTGGTAGCAGCGAGAACGACAATACCCTTGTGGTTATCGAAGCCGTCCATCTCGGTCAGCAGCTGGTTGAGCGTCTGCTCGCGCTCATCGTTGCCACTAAAGCCGCCGCCATCGCGCTTCTTGCCGATGGTATCAATCTCATCGATAAAGACGATGCACGGGGCCTTTTCCTTGGCCTGCTTAAACAGATCGCGCACCTTAGCGGCACCGCGGCCGACGAACATCTCGACGAACTCAGAACCAGAAATACTAAAGAACGGCACGCCCGCCTCGCCGGCCACAGCCTTGGCAAGCAGGGTTTTACCAGTACCCGGAGGGCCGACAAGGAGAGCACCGCGCGGCAGCTTGGCGCCAATCTCCTCGTAGCGCTGCGGCTTCTCCAGAAAGTCGACGACCTCCTTGAGGGACTCCTTGGCCTCTTCCTGGCCGGCGACGTCCTTAAAGGTCACGCCCACGTCCTTGGAGGCGATCACGCGCGCGCCGGACTTACCCAGTCCGCCGCCGCCAAAACCGCCGCCGCCAAAGTTCATCGACGGACCGTCATCGCCCATGGCCTTCTTCATGCGGCGGTTGAGCCACCAGCCGATCAGGAAGAAAATCGCCATGGGAAGGATAAGGGTGAGCAGGTAGTAGGTCATCAGACCCGAGTTCTTATCGGGAACGACCGACTCCAGTGAAGCACCGGACTCAAGCACGCGATCGGTAAAGCCCGCGTCATTCGGAACACCGGTCGTCTTGTAGGCGATGTTCTCGTCCTCGCCCTTCTTGGTGTAATAAATCGTGTAATCGTCCGTGTTGTACTCGACCTTGTCGACACTCTTCTTATCGAGCGCTTTGACAAACGTCGAATAATCGGTCTTCGTAATCTGCTGCGTGTGACCGATGTTGGGGAACAGAACGGTCGAGAGCACGAGGTAGACGACGAAGGCGATGAGCACGTAGAGGATCATATTCCGTCTACGTTTGTTGTCATCCATCTCCATCTGCTTGAACTCCATCTACTGGGGTTGATAATGCTATCTAGAATACCCAACCCGGACGGCGATAAACCGACGCCGGGCACGAAAGGACAGAGATGGCATCACTGGAAGTCGGCAAGGTTCAGATCTACACGGGCGACGGCAAGGGCAAAACCACGGCTGCGCTGGGACTGGCGATGCGCGCCACGGGTTATGGACTCGACGTACTCATGCTGCAGTTTGCCAAGAAGCTGCACTGCGCCGAACACGATGCCGCGCCGCGCCTGGGACTGCGCATTATACAGGCCGATCGCAACACGCCCGAGGCTTGCGCCGAGCAGATCATGGAACTTGCACGCGAACAGATCTCGCAGGTCGACGTGCTCATTTTGGACGAACTCGGCGAAGCGATGCGTCGCGGCTTTGTGACACGCGAGGATATCGAAGCACTGATTGCGATAAAGCCCGCCACCACGGAGCTCGTGCTCACCGGCCGGGGCCTGCTGCCCCTCGCAGACCTCGCGGACCTGGTCACCGAAATGCGCCCCATCAAACACTACTTCGACGAAGGCCTCCTAGCCCGCCAAGGCATCGAATACTAATTGATCCAAAGGGGACGGAGGAAAACGGATCATTTCGCCTTATCGCCGGGCCAATGATCCGTTTTCCTCCGTCCCCTACGGGTCATTAGGCAGTGGCGCGGCCTAGCCAGTTGCCGCTGTGGTGGTAGATGGTGAACATCGTGGCTGTGATGAGCCAGGTTACGGGGTAAACCAGCAGCAGATGCTCAAGCGACGGATCGAACGGCATAATCGCAAACACCCAGATCACCCTGAGCACGACGGTGCCAAAAATCGTGAGCAGCATGGGCTGCAAGCTCACGCCGGCGCCGCGGATAGAGCCCGACGCGTTCTCGATAATCGAGAAGATTGCGTAGAACGGCGCGATGAAATGAAGAATCGTCGTGGTGTACGCCGAAATCGAAGCATCGTCGACAAACAGACGCGACAACGGACCCGAGAACACCAGCAGCACGGCAGACAGGCCACCAATGAGCATAAACGACAGCACGAGCGACGTATGGTAGCCCTTGCGCATGCGCTCGTAGTTGCGCGCGCCAAAGTTCTGTGCCGAGAACGTGGTGATCGACACGCCAAGCGCCTCGGTAACCATCCAGACAATGCCATCCAAACGGCCCGAAAGACCCCACGCCGTGGTGACATCGGCGCCAAACGAGTTGACCGACACCTGAATCAAAACGTTGGAAATCGAATACGCAGCAGACTGAAAGCCAAGCGGCAGACCACACGAGATCATGCTCTTACAAATGCCAGGATCAATGCCGAGTTTGGACAGCGAAAGCCGCCACGCACCCGGTGCGTGCATCATGCGAATCACGATCATCGTGGCGTTGGAGCAAATGGTCAGCGCCACCGCGATGCCGCAGCCCAGAGCCTCCATATGAAGCACGGCAACGAAGATAACATCCAGCACCGCATTAACAAGGCAGCCGGAAGCGATGATCACAGCAGGCCCGCGCGTGTCGCCCACGGCGCGCAGCAGTGCCGTTCCCATATTGAGCAGCAGCGCCGCAACCATGGCGGCAAAATAGCAACGAGCATAGGCCACGCCCTCAGCCAATAGCTCATGCGGCGTGTTCATAAGCACCAGCATGGGCTCAACGAACACTATGCCAAGAATCGAGAAAACGATACCGCCCACCAGCGCGAGGGTCATGGCCGTATGGACCGAACGACTCAGTCGCTCATCATCGTGCTGGCCAAAATACTGACCGGTAATGACCGCGCAGCCGGCGCCGACGCCAACGCAAAAGCCAATGCAGAGCTCGGTGAGCACCATCGTGGCCTGAATGCCACCCAGTGCAAGCTTGCCGCCAAACTGGCCGACGATATAGGTACCGATAAGCGTGTAGGCCTGTTGAAAAAACGAACTAAAAAAGATGGGAACGCACAGCGAAAGCAGCTGCTGCCAAATAACACCCTGCGTTACATCGATAGCCGTAGATTTCTTAGCCACACGCCCTCCCCACCAGCATACGTTAAACAACAAAACGGCAATTTAAGGCCAAAACCAATAGCAGCTTAGCACCGACTGGCGTCGACCGAAACACCCCGAGTCAGAGCCCGGTGCGAACTATCTGCCTAGTGATACAAACCCGGCTGGTAGTGATACTCATTACTCACATGCGGGCACAGCTGCCAAAAGGCAACGGCACTCGCCGCGGCCACGTTGAGCGAATCGACCCCGTGCGCCATCGGAATGCGCACGGCACGGTCGCAGCCCGCGATGGTCTTGGCGCCCAGGCCGGCACCCTCGGTGCCCATAAAGATTGCCAGGCGGTCAATCTCCTGTAGCGTGGGATCGTCCAACGACACTGAATCGTCCGTCAACGCCATGGCGGCACACGAAAAACCGGCATCGTGCAGCGCCGCCAGGCCGTCATGCGGCCACACGCGCGCCTCACTGCCAATACGCGTCCACGGCACTTGAAACACGGTCCCCATGCTCACGCGGGCCGAGCGACGGTACAGCGGGTCACAGCACGTAGGGCTCACCAGAATGCCGTCGACATTGAGCGCGGCGGCCGAGCGGAAAATCGCGCCGACGTTGGTGTGGTCGACAATGCCCTCGAGCACGCACACACGCACCGGACGCTCCCCCGCCGCCTCGACGACGCCGTCGAGAAACTCATCAACCGGAATCTGCCGCGGGCGACGAAACGCCGCGAGCGCACCGCGCGTCACGTTAAAGCCCGTCAATTGCTCCATGAGCTCCATGGAGGCAACGAACACAGGAACAGGGCCGGAGTCCTCGCGCACAACCAGGCGCTCAAACAGCGGCATCATCTGGTCGAGCCAGCGTTCGCCCAAAAGAAGGCTCACCGGCTCATATCCGGCACGCACCGCGCGCTCGATAACCTTGGCACTCTCCGCGATAAAGATGCCCTTTTGCGGCTCCAGCACGCAGCGTAGCTCGCGTTCGGTCAGTCGCACGTAGGCATCGAGCCGCTCATCCTCGAGCGAGTCAATTCGCAGCACCTCAACGGCATCAGTCATAACAGCAAGCCCGTACCCTTCTTACAGCAGCATCTATATCAAACGAGGCGACGCCAGGCGCCGCCCCTTCCTCATTCCGACCCGATAATACCGTGGGCAAATAGGAGATTTAAGCATCAACGCGACGATACGTCACGAACTCATAATCGAGGCCTTCGTCGCCCTCGCCCGCGGCAATCGTGGCAACCCCTTCGCGCCGCGCAACTTCCCACGCGGGATCGGCGTCCAAGTCGGGAAAGTACGTGTCCACGGGATGGACGCAGTGGCTATGCGTGACCTCGGCCTCCACGCAGTACGGCAAAAATTGCCGATAGACATCGCCGCCGCCGATCACCCACGCAACGGGCTCATCGGCAACCGCAGCGAGCGCCTCGTCGATGCTATGCACCACGTCGACGCCCTCGGGAGCAAAGCTCTCGTCGCGGGTGAGCACGATATTGCGGCGGTTCTTGAGCGGACGCCCACCGGGAAAACTCAGCAGCGTCTTGCGCCCCATAATGACCGGGCAACCTTTGGTGCACGCCACAAAATGGCGCATGTCGGCGCGATTGGACACCACCATGTCGCCCTCGCACCCAATGCCCCAGTCGTCACACACGGCGACGATGGCAGATAGCTTACACGTCATGAGCGCCACCTACACCGCAATGGGAATGTTCTTGACCTGCGGGCCGTGCTCGTAGCCCTCGACGATGAGGTCATCTGTCGTAAACGCGTAGAAATCGTGCACGTCGGGGTTAAGCGTTACCTTAGGCGCCGCAAACTGCGGACGCTCGATAAGTTCACGGACGATATCGACATGACGGTCGTAAATGTGGGCATCGGCAATCACATGCAGCAGCTCACCGGGAATCATATCGACCGACTGCGCGACCATCATCAGCAAAATGGCGTACTGGCACACATTCCAGTTGTTCGCGGCCAAAATGTCCTGGCTGCGCTGGTTGAGAATCATGTTGAGTGTAGGTTTATCGTCCTGCGGGCGCTGCGTGACGTTATAGGTCACGCCGTAAGCGCATGGATACAGGTGCATCTCGGACAGATCGTTAAACACATAGGTGTTCGTCATGATACGGCGGCTGTACGGCGTATGCTTAAGATCGTACAGTACACGATCCATCTGGTCGAAATCGCCCTCGGCATAATGGCTTTTCTGGCCAATCTGATACCCGTAGGCTTTGCCGATGGAACCGGTCTCGTCGGCCCACTCGTCCCAGATATGGCTGTTGAGGTCATGGACGTTATTGGACTTCTTTTGATAGATCCACAAGATCTCATCCATGGCAGACTTAAGCGCCGTACGACGCAGGGTGAGCGCAGGGAACTCCTCGCGCAGGTCGTAACGCGCCGTAACGCCAAAGTTTTTAATAGTATAGGCAGGGGTGCCATCCTCCCACACCGGTCGGACCTTTTGACCCTCGGTGGTGGTGCCATGGTCCAAAATATCGCGGCACATGGCTACAAACTGCTGATCAGCTTTGCTCATTGACCCTCCTGTCAGTCGCCTACAAGCGAGATTCATTGTAGCCCAGGCACCCTGTGTCGGATTGGACACTTGGACGGGCACACGCAATGCACGGCAGCATGGCTCGCATTCGCAAGCGGAACACCTTTACCTTTTTCTGACATATGCCAAGAATACCTTGCAAGGTTCCGCTCGCGCGCTATTCTATTGTTGACATATGTCAGATTTGGAGAGTGTATGGCAGGAAGACGCGAAAAATTGCGCCGCGTTGGGATCATCCCCGAATATCGCGGCTTTACCCCCGACGGCCTTGCCAGCGGAGACGCCATCGAGATGACGGTCGACGAGCTCGAAGTCCTGCGGCTGTGCGACCTGGAAGGCCTCAATCAGCAGACCGTCGCCCAGCACATGGGCATCGCTCGCGCCACCGTGGCGGCCATCTGCAGCCGCGCGCATCGCAAGGTGGCAAACGCGCTGGTCAACGGGCGCGCGCTGAGTATCGAGGGCGGCAATATCGCATACTCCCCCATCACCACGACAACGGCCGCATGGCCAGCAAAGGAGGTCGGCACCATGAGAGTGGCAACGACGTACGACAACGGCAACATCTTTATGCACTTTGGCCGCAGCGAGCAGTTCAAGATCTACGACATCCAGGATGGCAAAGTGCTCAACGAACAGGTCGTAGGCACCGGCGGCACTGGTCACGGCGCATTGGCGGGCCTGCTTGCCAACGGTGGCGTCGACACGCTCATCTGCGGCGGTATCGGAGGCGGGGCTATCAACGCGCTTGCCCAAGCCGGCATCACGGTATACGCAGGTGCCCAGGGCAGCTGCGACGCCTGTGTCGAGGCCCTTATCGCCGGCACGCTCGCGCAGACCGGCGAGGCCACGTGCGGCTGCCACGGCCATGACCACGAACATGGCGAGTCCTGCAGCTGCCACGGCCATCACGACCACGACGGGCAGGAGGGCTGCAGCTGCCACTAGCGGCAGGCATCTCAACGCCAACACGCTTACGCGCGTGCGACAGCCTACGAACGAACGGCGAAGGCCGCCTGGAGTACCATCCAGGCGGCCTTCGCCATACACGACTCAACCAGTCGTTACTTCTTATTGCGCATCTGCGCTTCCATCTGGCGCAGCAGATCCATATCGGACTTGGGGCTGCCCGTTCCCAGGCCGCCCATGCCGCCCAGACCCATAGCGTCCAGGCCAGGGATATTGGGCATGCGCATCCTCTTGCCCTTCTTACCCTTTTTGCCCTTCTTGCCGCCGGCCTGCGCCTGATTGGCCATCGTGCGCATGCGGCCCATCATCTTATTCATCTCGCCCCACTGCTTCATAAGGCTGTTGACCTCGGTGGGGGTCACACCGGCGCCCTTGGCGATACGGGCGCGACGCTGGCCGTTGATGATGGAGGGACGCAAACGCTCCTCCTTGGTCATCGACATGATGATGGCCTCGTTCTTGTCAAAGATGCCCTCGTCCAGGTTGCCGCCCATCTGGTTGAGCGCGCGTTGGCCACCGGGGAGCATACCCAGAATGCCCTTCATGCCGCCCATCTTCTTGACGGCCTTCATCTGGTCGAGCATGTCGTTCATGGTAAAGCCCTCGCGCAGCATACGCTCAGCAGCCTCGAGCTGCTCGGCGTCAGCCGCCTCCTGGGCCTTCTCGATGATGCCGACGACGTCGCCCATGCCCAAGATGCGCTTGGCCATGCGGTCGGGATAGAACGGCTCCAGCGAATCGGGCTTCTCGCCCATGCTCACGAACTTGATGGGCTTGCCGGTCACCTGGCGCACGGAAAGCGCGCCGCCGCCACGGGCGTCGCCGTCGAGCTTGGAGATGATCACGCCGTCAAAGTCGATGCGCTCGGCGAAGGTCGAGACGACGTTGACGATATCCTGGCCGGTCATGGCATCGACGACCATCAGCACCTGATCGGGCTTGACGGCCTTCTTGATATCCACGGCCTCCTGCATCATCTGCTCGTCGATCTGCAGACGGCCAGCGGTATCGACGATGACCACGTCGCGAAGGTGGTCGACGGCCTCCTTGATGGAGCCCTTGGCGATATCGACCGGATGCTCGCCGTCACCGCGGAAGACCGGAACGCCGATCTCTCCACCGAGCGTGGCCAGCTGGTCGGCAGCTGCGGGACGGTAGACGTCGCACGCGGCGAGCAGCGGCGAGCGGCCCTGCTTCTTGAGCAGATAGGCCAGCTTTACGGCCGCCGTAGTCTTACCGGAGCCCTGCAGGCCCACGAGCATGATGACATTGGGAATGCGGTTGCTAAAGACGAGCTTGCTCTCGGTGGAGCCAAGCATCTCGGTGAGCTCGTCGAGCACGATCTTGACGACGTTTTGCGCCGGCGACAGCGACTCCATGACCTCGGCGGTCATGCAGCGCTCCTTGGTCTTGGCGACGAACTCCTTGACGACCTTGAAGTTGACGTCGGCCTCGAGCAGCGCCATGCGAATGTCACGCATGGCCGAGGTGATATCGGCCTCGGTCAGCTTACCCTTGCCACGCAGGCGGTCAAATGTGTCGTTGAGGCGATCGCTCAGAGAATCAAACACTAGTCACTCCTTAATTGGACTCGCCCACCAGGGCGCGGCAGAAATCTTTGGCATTGAACTCCTGCAGGTCATCGACCTGCTCGCCCACGCCCACGCGCAGGATCGGGAGCTTGAGCTTCTCGGCCACGGCCATGGCGATACCGCCCTTTGCCGTGCCGTCGAGCTTTGTCATGATAATACCGTCCAGGCCCAGCGCCTCGTTAAACTCAAGCGCCTGATTCAGACCGTTTTGGCCTGTCGCGGCATCGATTACAAGGACGACCGAGACGGGCATGGGGCCGGCGGCCATATTGGCGGCGCGCTTACGCGTCACGTTGACCACCTTGGCAAGCTCGCGCATGAGCTCGGGGCTCGTGTGCAGACGGCCGGCGGTGTCGATAAGCACCAGGTCGCTGCCGCGCTTGTCGGCCTCGTCGAGCACGTCGTAGCAAACGCTTGCCGGGTCGGAGCCGCGGTCGCGCTTGATGACGGGAACGCCGGCGCGCTGGCCCCACACATCGAGCTGCTCGATGGCGGCGGCGCGGAAGGTATCGGCCGAACCGATCACGACATTCTTGCCGCGGGCAGCCATGGCGCTCGCGATCTTGCCGACCGTCGTGGTCTTGCCGGCACCGTTAATGCCCACAAACAGCACACAGCTCGGCGTATCGGCGAACGGATCGCGCTCCACGGGCACAAAATGCTGCTCGAGCTGCTCGGCCAGGGCGCGACGGAGTTGCGGGGCGGTCTTAAGGTTCTTCTTGGCCGCGGCATCGCGCAGATCATCGGAGACCTGAATCGCGACCTCGGCACCCATATCACCCATGACGAGGGTGTCCTCTAGATCCTCCCAAAAATCCTCATCGACCTCGCCGCCAAAGTAAAAGACCTCGTTGAGAGCCTCACGGCTGCGCTCAAGTCCGCGCGAGAGAGCATCGAAGAATCCCATTATGCATTCACGACCTTTCCGGTTTCGCGATCGAGTTTTTGCGAGACGACGCGACTGACGCCGTCGGCTTGCATCGAGACGCCGTAGAGAACGTCAGCGTCCTCCATAGTACGGCGCTGGTGCGAGATAACCAAGAGCTGCGTATCGGAACGCAACACATCGAGTGCGCCGATGAGCTTGGACAGGTTAGCGTCATCGAGCGCCGCCTCGACCTCGTCCAACACATAGAACGGCACCGTACGCGTACGGTACACGGCAAAGAGCAGGGCGAGCGCCGTCAGGCTCTTCTCGCCACCCGACATGAGCATCATCTTGGTAATGCGCTTGCCGCGCGGCTGCGCCACGACCTCGATACCCGTCTCGGCAGGATGCTCGGGATCGGTCATCTCCAGATGAGCCTGGCCGCCCGGGAAGAGCATAGCGAAGATCTCGCGGAAGTTCGCGTCGACCTTCTCAAACGTCACCAGGAAGGCCTTCCGCATCTTGCAATCAATGGCCACCGTGATCTTGGTGAGCGCCTTGCGCGCGCTCTCCAGATCGGCCAGCTGCTCCTCGATGTAGTCGGCACGGCGCTTGAGCTGCTCGTACTCCTCCATGGCAACTTGGTTAACGGGACCAAGGTTGTTGATCTGGCGCACAAGCTGGTTGAGTTCGCGCTCGGCGGCATCGCGGTCCGTGGGCGCCGGAAGCATGAGCGCTGTCTCGAGCACCGTCGTGCCATCGGCGGTAATGGCCTTAATGGCGGCCTCTACCTGCACCTCGAGCTTGCCACGCGCGACCTTGAACTCGTTTTGCGTGGCAGAGGCGGTATCGACTCGCTCCTTAGCGCGGGCAACCTCTGCCTTGGCATCCTCGATGGTCTTCTTGAGCGAAGCGGAGTCCGCCTCCTCCAGAGAGGCCTGGTCACGCAGGCGCGCTGCCCAATCCGACGCGCGTTCCAACAGGGCAGAATAGCGTTCGTGCATGGGATCGACGCGCAGGCGCAGCAGCTCGAGCGAGCGCGAGGCCTGGCGTGTTCCGCGGATACGACGGTCGATGCCCTCAAGACGATGCTCCAGGTCGGGCACGCGGCCCTTCAGCGAACGCAGACGTTCGCTCGTCTGGGCTAGGCGAACCTTGGCGTCGGCGAGCTTGCCGGCAGCCTCGGAATCGTCACGGCGAACGCGGTCGAGTTCGTCGTTGGCCTCGGCAATCTGCAAGCCCAGATCGCTTGCCCGCGCGCGGGCCTCGTCACGCGAACGGGTGAGCTCGTCAACGCGCGGGCGCGCAGCGCGAACGGCTTCGGAGGCCTGCTCGCGGCGCTTGGAGATGCGCACGCGCTCGACCTCGGCATTGTTGGCGCTTTGCTCCAAGCGGCCGATCTCGGAAAGCAGCGAGCGGCGCTCGCCCTCAAGACGGGCGATCTCGCCGGCGGCATCGCCCTCAGCGGCACGCGCTTCCTCAACGGCCGCATTGGCCTCGACGACCTGATCCGACACATGCTCAAACACGGCAGCCAGATCGGGCTCAAGCCCCTCCAGCTCGCGAATGCGACGCTTACGCTCCAGAGCACCCGAGGCCTCGCCAGCATCGAGGCCCACGCGCACCAGGCCGCCACAGCTTACGCGGGCGCCATCGGGAGTCACATAGGTCACACCGTCAACGACCGGCGCCAACAGCGCGGCAGCCAAGTCATCGACCATGTAATAGCCGCCGAGCAGCGCCTCGACGACGGGTCCGTAGCCTGCGCGCACGGACAGACGATCAACCAGGCGGATACCGGCAGCGCCCTCGGCGGCAGCAGAGCCGCTCACGCCGCGCGCCACCAGCAGCGCCTCACCCGAGGCCTTCTTTTGGTCCAGAGCCACACGACCGGCACGCTCAAGCGCGGCGGCGTCATCAAACAACAGGGCATCGATATCGCCGGCAAGTAGCTGCTCCACCAGGCCCTCAAGCTCGCGCGGGGCCTCGAGCACGTCGCCCAGACGACCCGAGACATCGTCGCCCAACGCACCCACCAGACGGCTCACGAGCGGCGAGCTGTCGGCCATGCGGGCATCAAGCTTCTTTTGGCTGGCAAGCTCCGAGCGCACCTCGGACAGCTTGTTGCGCGCCTCGCTCTCGCGGGCACGCAAGTCCTTCAGCGCCGCACGGGCGACCTCGGTGGCCTCACGCGCATCGACCTGGGCCTGGCGCGCTTCCTCAAGAGCACCCTCAAGCTCCTCTGCGCGGTTGCGACGGCTCTCGAGCGAGGCCGTGACCTCCTCGAGCTGCTCGTCAATCTGCTCCAGGCGCGAGACATACATGTTGTCCTCGACCTCGGCGTTGCTCAGCGAGTCCTTCACCTTGGCGAGCTCGAGCGCGGCGTTGTCGGCCACGCGCTGCACATCGCGTTGCTCACGCGTAAGCTGCGAAATCTGATTGTCGAGCGCCACGCGCCGCTCGTGGAGCTCAGCGGCAGCAGGACCAGCGGCGTCAACGTCCTCCTGGGCCTGCATGTGCGCACCGGTCACTTCCTCAAGCTGCGCACGCGCGTCCTCGAGCTCCTCGACCACGCGACGTCGCTGATGCTCGGAGCTCGAAATCTGCCCGCGCATGTCAGACAGGCGCGACACCATGTTGTGGCCCTTTTCCTCGAGCAGGCGCATGTCGGAGTTAATGCGGCCGACCACATCTTGCATATGACGGCGCTGCTCGCCTAGGTCGCCCACAAACAGGCCCTTTTCCTCGAGCATGACCTGAAGCTTCTCGAGCTCGCGCTCCTTTTCGCCCAAGCGGTACTGCGCAAGCTCAAGCTCGGCGGCACCTTCCTTGGAGCGGCTCTCCAGGTCGTTCCACTGCGACTGCAGCGAACGCAGCTCGTCAACGGCCAGCATCTGCGTAAGCTCGTTCGCGCGCGAGGACAGCTCTTTGTACTTGCGCGCGCGATCGACCTGACGCTCCAGCGGTCGCAGCTGACGGGCGATTTCCTTATTGATGTCGCGGGCACGCGTCAGGTGCTCGTCCATCGACTTAATCTTTTTGAGCGCGCGCTCCTTGCGGCGCTTGTGCTTGGAGATGCCGGCGGCCTCCTCGATGAGGGCGCGGCGCTCCTCGGGGCGGCTCTGCAAAATGGCGTCGAGCTTGCCCTGGCTGATGATGGAATGCGTATCCTTGCCCAGGCCCGAATCGTGCAGGATGTCCTGAATGTCCATCAGGCGGCACGGACTCGAGTTGATGAGGTACTCGCTTTCACCCGAGCGATACATGCGACGGGTGATGGCGACCTCGTCAAAATCGACAGGTAGTACATGGTCCGAGTTATCGAGCACCAACGTGACCTCGGCGACACCCACCGGCTTGCGCGCCGACGAGCCCGAGAAGATGACATCCTCCATGGCCTGGCCGCGCAGCTGCTTGGCGCTCTGCTCGCCCAGGACCCACAGAATCGAGTCGGAGATGTTCGATTTTCCCGAGCCGTTGGGACCGACGATGACGGTCAGGCCCGGCTCAAACGTCATATGGGCGCGGTCGGCAAACGACTTGAACCCCTTGAGCGTGAGGGACTTGAGATACACGGTTCCTCGCTTAAACAGGCTTCTTGTTGAGAATCACGCCGTTGGTGGTGTAGCCCATGCGGTCAAGTGCCTCGAGTGCAGCGGCTCCCTCGGCTTCCTTCTTTGAGGAGCCGGAGCCGCGACCCTGACGAATACCATCGATCAACACCACGGCGGTAAAGGTGGGCGCATGCGCCGGGCCCTCGGAGCCAACGAGCTTATACGCCGGGGGCTCGTGACCGTCGGCTTGCACGCACTCCTGCAAAAACGACTTGGGGTTTGCAGGATGCTCGGCACGCTCGGAAGCCAAATGCGGCTTAAGCGTACGATGGATAAACTCTGCCGCGGCATCCCAGCCGGCATCCAGGTACAGCGCGCCCACGAGCGACTCATAGACGTTCTCGAGGGCCGAATGCAAGCCGCGCGCACCGGTACCGGTCTCGGAGGCACCAAAGATGATGATGTCGTCGATGCCCAGCTCGTGAGAAACCTCGGACAGCGTAGCGCCCGAGACAAGCGACACCTTCAAGCGCGTGAGCTTGCCCTCGTCAAACTCCGGATAGGACTCAAACAGGGAGCGTGCGACCACAGCGCCCAAAATGGAATCGCCCAAGAACTCAAGGCGCTCATAGCTGGCAGAAACCGGCTGGCCCTCGACGGCCGAGGGATGCGTAAGTGCCGCGCGCAGCAGCACCTTATTATTGAACTCGTGGCCCAGGATTTCCTGGGCACGCGTAAGTCGTTCGGATAAAGCCAAGACTTAGGCCTCCTTGGCAGCTTCGATAGCGTCGACGGCGTCGGCGACAGAGTTGAGCGAGAGCAGGGTCTCGTCATCGATCTCGAGGTTGAACTCGTCCTCGATAGCCGTAACCAGCTGCAGGCGCTCGAGCGAGTTGGCATCGAGGTCGTCAAAGGTGGTCTCATCGCTAATTTCGGCAACATCGACGCCCAGAACGTCAGCAGCGACCTCGGCGATCTTGTCGAAGATTTCGGAGCGGTCCATAGCGCTTCCTCTCATAGTGCATGAATACCAAAAGAATGGTACCGCCCGGGCGGTACCAAGACACGGTTCTGATTCTACCCCACGACGTGCGCCGCGAAGCACATAACAGCGCTCTAACTCGCTCTTATAAAACGATACCGTCCATGGAGTTGGCGACGTTCTCGACCAGCCCCGCGCGCACGGCTTCGGCCGCCGCGAGCGTACCGTTTTTAACAGCCTCGACCGAGGTGGCGCCATGGCCGATCAGGACCACGCCGCGCAGGCCCAGAAGAATCGCGCCGCCCTTGGCGTCGCCAGAGAGCTTGGCCTTAATCTCGCGCATCTGCTTTTTGATGAGCAGCGCGGCAATCTTGGTGCCAAGCGAAGACATAAAGACACCCTTGAGCTCCTGCAGCAAAAACTTGGCAGCGCCCTCGGTGGCCTTGAGCGCAATATTGCCCGACATGCCATCGGCAACGACGACATCGAAGTTACCTGAGGTGATGTCCGTTCCCTCGCAGTTACCAACAAAGCCGGGAACGGCGGCTTTCATGGCCGGGAAGCAGGCCTTGGTAAAGTTGGAGCCCTTCTCGTCCTCGGTGCCGTTGGCGAGCAGGCCCACGCGAGGATGCTCGATGCCCAGGACGACGCGGGCATAGGCGCTGCCCATCTGGGCAAAACGCACCATATCGTCAACCTCGACATCGGGGTTGGCACCCATGTCGCACAGCACCGTCAGACCGCCGGCGCGATTGGGCAGTGCATTGGTCAAACAGGGGCGCACCGGCTGCTTCTTGCCTTCGGCCTGATACCTAAACGGCGTCACGTAGGCGGTGGCAGCGGCGGTCATGGCACCGGTCGAGCCGGCGGAGAAGAACGCATCCGCGTTGCCCTTCTTAATGGCGCGGCAAGAAAGCACGATCGACGACTTACGCTTGGTCATCACGGCGCGAATGGGATCGTCATCCATGGCGATAACGTCAGGTGCCTCAAGGGCCTCAACACGTGCATGGGAAGCTGCAAAGGGATTGACGATTTCGGCGGGGCCAGCTGCCAAGACCTCGATATCGGGATCGGCGGCAAGCGCAGCCTCGATACCATCGAGAACAACCTGAGGTTTCTCGTCTCCGCCCACAACGTCTACACAAACGCGAACGTTACTCATATACATGCTCCTTATACAAAAATGGCCGACTCACTGAGCCGGCCATTGTGGTTCCATTTGGAACGGCATCGCATCCAGAGTATACCGTTACTCGGTAACGATAACCTCGCGGTCCTTGTAGAAACCGCAGCTGGGGCACACGTGGTGCGGAAGCTTGACAGCGCCGCAACGGGGGCACGTGGACTGAGCCGCAGCCGAGATCTTCATGTTGGCGGAACGACGGGTGTGAGTGCGGATACGACCCTGCTTTTGTTTAGGTACGGGCATAGTGACCTTCCTTATGAACTATCCAGTGTGGCGATTACGCGCAAGTAGCGATACTACCACAGTTTTACTCATCGAGCTTGAGATTCTTCAATGCTGCAAATGGATTTTCCGTGGCAGCGGCCCATTCTGCCTCTGCCTGGGCGGCGCAATCGCATTGCTCGACGTTGAGATTGCAACCGCAGGTGGGGCACAGACCACGGCAATCGGGCTTGCAGAGCACCACAAACGGCGTGTCCATAACGACCGCGTCATTGATGGGCTCACCCAGATCGACGATGCGGTCCTCACCCAGGAGCTCGTAGCCGTCCTCGTAGGCCTCGGGATCCTCGGGCTCCTCAAAGAGGTAGAACTCCTCGATCTCTCCGGCGATATCAAACGAGGCGGGCTCCAGGCAACGGTCGCACTCACCGGTGGCGTGCGCGCGGACCATGCCCGTGAGCAAGACACCGGTACCGGCATTGGTAAAGACAACGTCGTAGTCGATGCCGTCCTGTAGCTGGTACTCCTTCTCGCCCACCGTGTAGGTGGCGACATCGACCTTACCGGTCAGCGGAAACGAATCTCCAGGAAACTCGAGCTGCTCGGAAAGATCGACGGTAACGCTCGGGAACTCAGCCATTACCACTGACCATTCTGCTGGGCGGCACCCTCGTTGAGCTGCTGACGGCAACGGGTAACGGTGCCGGTCAGGCTCTTGAGGTTCTCCTCCAGGTGCGTAAAGACCTGCTCTGCGTAGTCCTCGGCAGCATAACGCGTCTCGCGCTCGTACTGCTGGGCACGATCGCGGATGTCGTCGGCCTGCTGCTGCGCAAGGCGGACAATCTCCTGCTCACCGGCAATGGTGAGGGCCTGCTGCTGAGCATCGGCGATGATGGAATCGGCCTGAGCGGCGGCGGAAGCCATAAGCTCCTCGCGCTCTTTGAGGATACGGCGGGACTTCTGCCATTCCTCGGGATAGCTCATGCGGATCTCATCGAGGATGTTGAAGAACACGTCGGCGTCGATGACCTTGAACTGAGCGTTCTTGCCGAAAGGCGGCTTGGCTTCCTCGATCAGCCCTTCGAGCTCATCGACCAAGCTGACGATCCTATCGCCAGGAAAATTCTCGCCCGGCATCCGGTCTCCTTTCATAGGTAACATATCATCGTGCTAGTTTACCACATGCCACCAGGCAATAAAAAACGTCACGAAAAGCGATGTCTGAGCGCTTCGACCACGTTGGGCGGCACAAACGTCGATACATCGCTGCCGAGCGAGGCGATCTGGCGAACGACCGAGCTCGAGATGTAACCGTACTGCGGAGCACTCATGACAAAGATGGACTCCAGCTCGCTATCCAAGCGATAATTGAGGTCGGCCTGCTGCAGCTCATACTCAAAGTCGGTCATGGCGCGCAGGCCCTTGACCACGGCCCCCGCCCCCTGCTCACGAGCGAAGTCGACCAAGAGGCCGGTAAAGGGCAGGACTTCGACGCCGTCGATATTACCGAGCGCCTCGCGGGCCAGCGCCACGCGCTCATCGAGCATAAACGTGGTGCCCACACCGTTTTTACCCTGCGACTCTGCAACAGCGACGATCACACTGGGAAAGATGCGGCGGGCGCGGCGGATCACATCGATATGGCCAAACGTGATGGGATCGAAGGTGCCCGGAACGATCACGCGGTTGATGGTGTCATTCATGGGCGTCCTCCTGAAACGTCGTGGCATCGTTGTTATCGGCATCGGTGACGGCACTATCGTCCTCACCGTCGTCATCGCCGACCCAACGAAGCAGGTCGACCGAGGTAATGCCGTAGCGCTTCTCACGTACAGTCTCAAAGCCTGCCGGATGCGCGCCCGCATCGGCGGAGGCATGCTCAAACAGGGCATAAGCGCCAGGCGCAAGCAGACCCTGCTGAGCCAGGTTCTGCAGCATTTCCTCGACCGGCTCGGCACCAAAGGCATAGGGCGGGTCGAGCAGGACCAAATCAAAGGGGCCGCCCGGTACACGACCGCGCGAGGCACTTGCCAGCATGTCGCCCGTGACCACACGCCAACGCGCACGGTCACGGCAGAGCGACTCGATATTCTTGGCAATGAGCAGCGCGGCGTTGCGATCGATCTCAAACGTCGTGAGCGAGCGGGCCCCACGAGAGAGCATCTCTAACCCTAAGGCACCGGAGCCGCCAAAGGCGTCCAGCACACGAACCTCGTCCAAATCGAAATCGAATGCCGACATGACCATAGATGCGCACGCCTCGCGCACGCGATCAGTCGTGGGGCGGGTGACATCGCGACCACGGGGCTCCTCGATCTTACGACCGCGCCATTCGCCGCCGATGATTCTCATCCTCCGCTGACCTCCTTAAAAATGTGTCGATATCGCATGGCGACCGCCTCGCGCAAGGGACGCGTCGCCACAGAGTCAAGGTTGCAAGCATACCGCAAGAGCTCGACCGCGTCCAAATGGGCCCATTCGATAAGGTCCTCATCGGCATCCAGGTCCACAAAGCGCAAGGTCACGCCACCGTGCTGACGGTACCCCAGGATTTCGCCCTCGTGACGCAGACGCAGGTCCATCTGGGCAAGCGTAAAACCATCCGAGGTCTTTTCGAGCGACTGTAGACGGTCTTGTGCCGCCGAGGCGCCGCCATTGCCCTTGGAGTGCGTCATGACCAGGCACGTGCCCGACACACTGCCACGGCCCACGCGGCCGCGCAGCTGGTGCAGGGCAGCCAATCCAAAGCGCTCGCCGTTCTCGATGACCATGACGGTGGCGTTAGGCACGTCGACGCCCACCTCGACCACCGTAGTCGAGACGAGCACGTCAATCTCGCCGCGTTTAAAGGCGTCAATCACGTGATCCTTCTCCCCCGCCCGCATGCGGCCGTGGAGGCGATCGATCGTAAGGCCCGGCAGCGCCAGGCGCAGGCGGTCGAGCTCGGTCGCCGTATCGTGCAGCGGCACGGGGACGGTCACGCGGCCCTCGTCGTCGCGGGCGATACCGGACACATCCTCGAGCTCGTCGGCCGAGTCACTCGGCTCCACAAGCGGACAGATCACGTAGGCCTGCTGACCCTTCTCGTGCGCCTCGCGGATGGCACCATAGGCCAGGTCTCGGCTCGACTCGGTGAGGACGCGCGTCGTCACGCCGGCACCAGGGACTGGACGATGGCGGATGACGCTCGTGTCCAGGTCGCCGTAGACCGAGAGCGCCAACGTGCGCGGGATGGGCGTCGCCGTCATGACGAGCAGGTCCGCACCAGGACCCTTCGCGCGCAAGGCGTTGCGCTGACCCACGCCAAAGCGGTGTTGTTCGTCGATGACCACGAGCGACAAGTGCCTAAAATTCACGTCTTCGGAAAGCACGGCATGCGTACCAAAGAGCACGTCAAGCTCGCCCGATTCCAGCTGCACATGGATGCGATCGCGCTCCGCCGCCGGCGTGGCGCCCGTCAGGAGCGCCCAGGACATGCCAGCCTGAGAGAGCAAAGGGCCGGTCTTATCGGCATACTGACGAGCCAGCACGCCCGTAGGCGCCATGACGCAGGCCTGGGTGCCGCTATCGACGGCTACGGCCAACGCACAGGCGGCAACGGCCGTCTTGCCGGTACCGACGTCGCCCAGCAGCAGACGGTTCATGACGCGCGCACCATCGCACATGTCGTGCAAAATATCCTGGAATGCGGCCTCCTGCTCGTCGCTCAGCGAAAACGGCAGGGCCTGTTTGAGAGCAACAAGATGCTCGCCCGCGGTGTGGGCGTAGGGAACCACCTCGACCAAGCCGCCGTCATTGCGCAGACGCAGCGCGAGCTGCAGGTACAGGCACTCCTCATAGGCCAAACGGCGGCGCGCAATGTCGCGCTCGGCCATACTCGAGGGAAAGTGAATCGAACGAAGCGCACGGGCATTGCTCATGAGTTTGCGCTTTGCGCGCAGCGGTGCCGGGATGGGATCAAAGGGATTGCCGACGAGCTCAAGAGCACCGCTCACGATGCGACGCATCCATGCCTGGCTCACGCCGTCACTTACGTAGTGGACCGGCAAAATGGTACCCGCGGCACGACCATCCTCAAGCTTTTCAAAATGCGGCGAGGCCATCTGCTTAAAACCGTAGGCAAACTCGACCTTGCCCATCACGGCCAGGCGGTCGCCCTGTTTAAGCTGCTGGGCAATCCAGGGCTGGCGGAAAAAGGCGACCTGCAACACGCCCGTCTCGTCCACCAGCGATACCTCGGTCACCTGCATGCGCGGACGCGGCTGCTTTTGGACGATGCGGTCGACCGTGGCGATGATGGTGCACACGGTACCGATGGGCGCCATCTCGATGGACCACGAACGGGTAAAGTCGAGGTATCGATGAGGGATATGGAGAAGGAGGTCCCCCACCGTCCTAATTCCCAGACGGCGAAGGGCCTCCTCACGTTTACCCGAAACATATTTGAGTCGCGCGATATCCTCGTCGAGCGCATTGCTCTGGGCAAAGCGCTCCGAGACGCGCGGCACGGAGCAGAGCTCGGACATGGGCAGATGCCTACTCGATCGAGAAGATCACGGGATAGAGCGGCTGCTCGCCACGATGGGCGTCAATCTCCAAGTCGGGCTGAGCTTCCTCGATGGCGTCGACGATCTCCTGGAAGGCCTCATCGGACAGCTCCTCGCCGGCCAGAATCGTCAGCGCGTCGCCCTCCTCTTCCTCCTGCATGCGGTTGATGCAGTCGAGCGTGACCTGCTTCACGTCGGAGCCGACCACGTCGATGGAGCCGGCGATGATACCCATGACGTCACCGGAGTGAATCGGAGAACCGTCAGAGGCACTGGAGTCGCGCACGGCGCGGGTGACCTCGCCATCGCGGACCTCGCTGATGGCGTCGACCATGGCGGCGACGGCATCCTCGAGCTCGGAATCGGGCAGGACTGCGAACAGCGCGGAGAAGGCCTGCGGGACGGTCTTGGTGGGAACGACGGCGACCTTCTTGTCGGTGCAGGCTGAGGCAGCAGCCTCAGCGGCCATGCGGATGTTGCCGTTGTTGGGCAAGATGATGACCGAGGTCGCGTTGACCTGGTCCACCGCGCCCAGCAGGTCGGCGGTCGAGGGATTCATAGTCTGGCCACCGGAGACGACCACGTCGACGCCAAGGGACTTGAGGATGTCGGCCTCGCCGGAACCGGCGGCAACGGCGACAAAGCCCAGCGCCTTGGCGGGCTCGGCAGCCTTCTCCTGGTCCTCATGAATCTTGGCGGTACGGTCGTGGGCCTCCATCTCCATGTTGTGGATAAAGACCTCATAGATCTGACCGAGCTGCAGCATGTGCTCGAGCACCAGGTTGGGGGTATTGGAGTGCACATGGATCTTGTAGTCGGGATAGGCGCCCACGAGCAGCTCACAGTCGCCCATGGAGCCTAGGAACTTAAGGCATTCGTCCTCGTCAAACGGGGCGTCGGCCTTAAAGAGAAACTCGTTGCAGTAGCGGAACTCCGAGCCCTCCCAGTCGTCGTTAGCCTCGATCTCAACGCGGCCAAGAGCGGCATCGCGGGCAGAGCCGGCGGAGTCAAACGTAGCGGAGAAATCCTCGACAACGGTGCTGCGACCAAGCGCGGCGGCAACAAAGTTCTCCAGGAAGATGGCAAAGCCGAAGGCGCCTGAGTCGACCACGCCGTTCTCTTTGAGGACGGGCAGCAAGTCGGGCGTGCGGGCGACGGACTGGTACGCCTCGACGACGATAGCATCGAGCGCATCCTCGGCCGAGAACTTCTTCTTCTCGCACTCATCGGCCTTGGTCGAGACATCGCGCAGGACCGTGAGGATCGTGCCCTCGATGGGCTTGCGGACAGCCTGGAAGGCGACCTTGACGGCACGACGAAAGGCGAAGGCAATGTTGGCGGACGTAATAGGCTCGTCGGCAGAGACAAGACCCTCGGCCACGCCGCGCAGAATCTGCGAGGTGATGACTCCGGAGTTACCGCGGGCACCCATCAGGGAGCCGTGGGTGATGGCGCCGGCGATGGCCTCCATATCGGCATCGGCGGGAAGGGCGGAAAGCTCCTTGGTCACCGAGGCGAGCGTGAGCGACATGTTGGTGCCGGTGTCGCCGTCGGGTACGGGGAAGACGTTGAGCTTGTTGATCTCCTCGGCCTTGTCGGAAACGGCAGCCGCAGCGATCGGAAAACAGGTGCGAATGGTCTTTGCAATCATGGGTATTTGAATCTCCGTTTTCGGATGCTAGTTCAGACGGCTCTTGAGCGCGTCGATATGGATGCCGATCTTAAGGCTGGCGGGATCGATCTGGGCGATCTCCTGCAGAGTGAAGGCAACGGAACTCGAAAGATTGTGGCAGACGGACTTCATGTTGACGCCGTTCTCGAGCACGACGTGAAGATCGACCGTAAGGCCGTTCTCGTCGGCGGAAACAAGCACGCCCTTGCGGAGGCGCTGACCGGCAAGCAGGCGCACGCTCTCGGCGCCCTGGAGCTGCTCAGCCATACCGACAACGCCATAGCACGTCATCGCGGCATAACCGGCAATATCGGCAATAACGTCGTTCGAGACGCTCAGGCTGCCGTTAATGGTCTCAGACACAAGAATCTCCTTTTCTTGGTGCTCGCGGCACCATGTCGTGGGAGCAATCATTGCAATATTCTACAACGACCGCGCCATGTTGAGGTGGCGGGACTCGGGATTACATCCTCGACACGAAATGTTGATACGGTAACGTTTGCGAACGGCGATCGCGGCATGAAAAAACCCGCCGCATAAGCGACGGGTTTAACAACCTGGCTCCCCGGGTAGGACTCGAACCTACAACAGCGCGGTTAACAGCCGCGTGCTCTACCATTGAGCTACCGAGGAATAGGTGCGTGCTCTCAAGCAACGAAGTTTATTATACGGACGAATCAGCTTAGGGCAAGAACTTTTTTAAGAAATTTTCCGACCTAGTCATTGGGGACGTTCTTAAACGACTAGCCATTCAAGAACGTCCCCAATGACTACATGAAAGCGCCCCCGAGCAGATGTGCTTGAGGGCGCTTCTTCCTTGCGAGGTTAAGACTCGATGTAGTCCTTGAGCTTGCTCGAGCGGCTCGGGTGGCGGAGCTTGGCCAGGGTCTTGGACTCGATCTGGCGGATGCGCTCGCGCGTGACGCCAAACTCGCGGCCGACTTCCTCGAGCGTACGGGGATGTCCGTCGACAAGGCCAAAGCGCAGCTCGATAACCTTGCGCTCACGATCGGCAAGCGAATCGAGCACTTGGGTGAGCTGCTCCTGCAGCATGGAGAAGCTGGCCGCATCGGGCGGAACGATGGCCTGGGAGTCCTCGATGAAGTCGCCCAGCTGAGAATCCTCTTCCTCGCCGATGGGGGTCTCGAGCGACACGGGCTCCTGCGAGATCTTCTGGATCTCGCGGACGCGGTCGGCACTCATATCCATCTCGGCACCGATCTCCTCGGGGGTCGGGTCGCGACCCAGGTCCTGAAGGAGCTGGCGCTGCACGCGAACGAGTTTGTTGATGGTCTCGACCATGTGCACGGGAATACGGATGGTACGGGCCTGGTCGGCGATAGCGCGCGTGATGGCCTGACGGATCCACCACGTGGCGTACGTGGAGAACTTAAAGCCCTTCTGGTAGTCGAACTTCTCGACGGCGCGGATCAGACCGAGGTTGCCCTCCTGGATCAGGTCCAGGAACAGCATGCCGCGACCGACATAGCGCTTGGCGATGGAGACGACCAGACGCAGGTTTGCGCTGATGAGCGCCTGCTTGGCTTCGAGGCCCACGTTCTCAATGCGCGTAAGACGACGCATCTCGGCACGCGTGAGTTCGAGCTCACCAGCATCGGCAGCCTCGAGCTTCTCGGTGGCCTCAAGACCGGCCTCGATCTTCATGGCCAGATCGACCTCTTCGGAGGCGGTCAACAGGTCGACCTTGCCGATCTCCTTGAGGTACATACGGACCGGGTCGCCGGTCAGCATCACCGTGGAGGCATCGATGCCACGCACGCGCGAGCGTGAACGAGACGTGCGCACGGTGCGCTTCTTCTTGCTCTTGGAAGAACCCATCTCGGCGTCGGCCTGACGGGCCATCTTGAGCTCGTGATCGTCGAGCGAGCCGGAATCGTGCTCGTCGTCGTCATCGAAATCGTCGGTATCGGTATCGTTATCGTCATCGTCGACGTCCATGGGGGCGTCGTCGTTACCGCTCGCGGAGATAATCTGGATGCCGCTGTTGCGCAGCGCGGAATACACCGCGGTGAGCTGCTCGTCAGAAACATCGATATCCTTCAGGGCGACCTGAATCTCGTCCTCGGTTACCGAAGTCCTGTTTGAGCCGTTGCCCATGAGCTTTGCAACGTAGGATTCCAGCCCAGCACCCGTGCTCTCAGTCTTTTTTGGCACAGATTCTCCCTTCATAGTCCACAGGACTCAATACTTTAGCACACACATTGACGTCTATACCCAAAAAGAGAACTGGATATAGGCGAGAATACGCTGGTTGACCACAACATCTAGGCTTGTTCGGTGCCTGCGGCCTCCAGGCCGATCAAACGGAAGGGGTCCGCCACGCCGCCGATCGACTTTTGCAGTTCGCGTTGACGCTGCGAATCCTGCGCGGCCTGAACGGTCAGCGCGCGACGGGCCTCATCATCGAGCGAACGGTCCTGGCGCAGCTTGGCCTGTGCGGCACGCATGCGGCGTTTGATGGTGTAGAGCTCGAGCGTATCGAGCATAAACACGATGTTCGTCTCGGTGGGGTGCTTGCTCGTCGCCGAGATGCGCCCGGCACTCACAAGCGTTGCCGCCTCGGGACACACCGAGCGTGCCGCATCCATGCAGGCTGCAGGATCGGTTCCCGGCGGCGTTGCCAGAACGGCCCATGCGATGGACTCGTGACGTGGGTCAACCCACTCGATGGAGCAGATGCGGTCGGCATACGTGCGGAACAGGTCGGGGTAGCTCGTGAGCATCGTCAACAGCTCGCGCTCCCCTGCCAAGGACTTGCGCTCTAGATCGGTCAAAACCATCGGCGCCGCCGCAGCCGGTGCGTTCGAACCATCAGGCACAGGCACAGCGCCCATACCATCAGGCACATCGATCGGCGGCAGATCATCGACGACCTCTACGGGCGCGGCACCGTAGGCATCGAGCGGGACATAGTCGTACGGCTCTTCTTCGACCGGCGCGGACACCGGCGGCGTCGCGCCCGACGCCCAAGCACCGCGACCGGCATCGCGAGAGCCCGACGCCCGACCGCCCGCGCTACCGGACCGCTCAGCCTGTGCCCGCTGGCGCTCATAGTTCTGCTCACGACGTCGTTCCGCATCTTCGCGCTTGGCGACATCGCGAAACACACGACCCGAGCTCGCACGCACGGTCTCCAGATCCAAACCCAGCAGATCGGCAATCTGGATAAAGTACGTATCGATCATATAGCTGTCGTGCAGCGGATAGATAAGCGTCAGCGCATCCTCCAGCGCCTTGGCACGACCGCCCGGCGTGGTGATGTCGCTCGACTCCTGCAGCGAACGGTAAACAAAATCCATAAGCGGCTCGGCCGCGTCGATGCGCTCCTGCAGCTCCTGGCCGCCGTGCGCCGTGATGAACTCCATGGGATCGTTGCCGTCGGGCAGCACCACGCAGCGCAGGTCCATCGAATCCTGCTCGATAAACTGAATCGCGCGGCGCGCGGCCTTTTGACCGGCAGCGTCGCCATCGAACATATACACAATGCGCTTGGCAAAGCGAGTGAGCGTCTTGACGTGATGCTCCGTGAGCGCAGTGCCCAGCGTGGCGACAACGTTTTTAATCCCCACCTCCCAACAGGCGATGCAGTCGGTATAGCCCTCCACCACGATGGCGGTATCCTGCGCGACGATAAACTCCTTGGCCCAATTAAAGCCGTAGAGGTTTCGCTTTTTATGAAATACGCTCGTCTCGGCGGTATTGAGGTACTTAGGCTGGCCGTCACCCATGATGCGACCGCCAAAGGCAATGTTGTGACCCTGCTCGTCAAAGATGGGGAACATCACGCGGTCGTAGAAGCGGTCGGCGAGCTGCCCGCGCCCGCGGCTCACGGCTACGTTGGCGTCGATCATCTCCTGCGGGGTAAAACCCGCCTGGGACAGGTGCAACACCAGCGCGTTGCGGCCCGGCGCAAAGCCCAGGCAGTAGCGGCGGCAGACGTCGCCACCCATGCCGCGGCTGGCAAAGTACTCACGCGGACGGCCGTCCTTACCACGCATAAGCATGGTGTGGTAGAACTGAGCAGTCTCGGCGCACAGATCGTAGATTCTCGCACGCTTAGTACCGCGCTCGCGGCGATCTCCGGTGTCATGCAGCTCAATACCCGCGCGGTCGGCCAAATAACGGATTGACTCGGGAAAGCTCAGGTTCTCGCGCTTCATGATATAAGTGAAGACGTCGCCACCCTCGCCGCAGCCAAAGCAATGCCACACCTGCGTGGCGGGAATAATGTGGAAGGACGGCGTCTTTTCGCCATGAAAGGGGCAGCAGCCCCAAAACTCATGGCCGCGAGGCTTGAGCTCAACCGTTTCCTGCACGATGGCGACTAAATCGGACGCAGCGCGTACCTGGTCTTTTTCTTCATCGCTAATCACGGATGCTCACCCCCTGCTCACCCAAGTTGTGACGAATATCTTCGATATTACCCTCGACGGTCGCGATCAACTCATCCAGCGAATCGAACACGCGCGACGGGCGCAGCCAGCGCGTAAACGCCAGCGAAACGGAGGCGCCGTACAGGTCGCCCGTATAACCAATTAAATTAGCCTCGAGATGCGCAGATGCCGCATCGTCGGCATACGTCGGCGGCAGTCCGACGTTCACGGCAGCGGGCCACGCGGTGTCATCGACCAGCACCAGACCCTCATACACGCCATCGGCTGGCACCTGAATGCCGTCGGGAACCTGCAAGTTTGCCGTGGGAAAGCCCATGCCAGAACCCTCGTGACGGCCGCGAATAACACCGCCACGCACCATATACGGACGGCCGAGTAACCCAGCAGCAAGCTCCACATGGCCCTGTCCCAGCTCATGACGAATGCGGGTGGCGCAAATGGCCTCACCGCCCTCGCAAAGCAGGTCGTGACCATACACGTCAACGCCGTGCTCGGAACCCCAGGAGCGCATCTCGGCAACACCAGAAGCACCGCCACGACCCAGCCTAAAGTCACTGCCAACGCGAATCGATCGAATGTCGACCAGACGCGACACCAGCGAGAGAAAATCAACATGGTCAAGCGCCGCAACCTCAGGCGTAAAGGGAACGGCCACCACCGCATCGACCCCGGTTTGAGCCAAGGCATGCAGACGGTCGGCCGTCGTCATCAATTTTTGAGCGGGCGAAGGGCTCACCACGACGTCCGGGTCGGGATCGAAGGTAACTACGACCGCCTTGCAGCCATGGGCACGGGCATCACGGACAAGCGCCGCAATGAGCTCCTGGTGTCCACGGTGAACGCCGTCGAACACGCCGATGGCGATTGAAGCGGCACCCAAGTGCTCACACTCATCAAACGTATCGGCAGTAACGATGCGAGCCTCGTCCGACTCGCCCGCGAAAAAGATACGCGCGAGCTCGCGAACGGACAACATCATCGAACACCGCCGATTGCCTGCGGAAACACGTGCTCCATAACAAAGCGGCCACCCTCAATGCGGGCGAGCGCCTTGAGTCCCCCATCGAGCACCAACGCAAACGGCGCCTTCGAGGCATCGAAATCGGCAAGCGCACGCTCAACGGGAATGCGTCGGCCGCAGAGAAGGTCGTCGGCAAGATTGCCCGGCAAGTCAACACGTGTGGCGCCCAGGGCCGCAATGGGATCCAGGGCAAAGCCAGCCGCGGACTCGGGAGAAAGCTCCTCGACCGCATGACAGGCGCCAATGGAAACAACACCGGAGGCCGTGCGGCGCAGCGCGGAAATATGCGCAGCGCTATCGCAAGCGCGGCCCAGGTCGCGAGCGAGCGCACGGATATAGGTGCCCTTGCTCACCGAGAACGCCACGGTCCATACACACGTATCACCTTCGCCGCCCACGGCGATCAGGGCGGCGGCATAGACCTCGACGGGGCGCGGAGGTAGGTCCACCGCATTGCCCTCGCGAGCAGACTTGTAGGCGCGAACGCCATTGACCGAGATAGCAGAAAACGCCGGCGGCACCTGCATCTGCGGGCCCAGCATGGCGGCCAAGCGCTCACGAGCATAGGCAGGATCGCGGAGCTCGTTGGCAACAGCCACCGTGCGGACCGCCTCGCCCTCCGCATCATCGGTATTGGTCTCGGCGCCAAACGAAATATCGGCGACGTAGCTTTTGGTATCGAGCGTGAGCATGCCCAGCAGACGGGTGGCCTGGCCCACACCCACCACCATGACGCCCGATGCCATGGGGTCGAGCGTGCCGGCATGGCCGACGCGCCGCTCATGGAGGGCGCGTCGGCATTGCGAGACCACATCGTGGGACGTGCAGCCCACCGGCTTATCGACGGCGAGCAGCATATTCAGTTGTGAAGGCGTACGACGAGCCATGTACCATCCAAAAAGTTAAAGCTCGACGGTCACCGAAGCGGGATCCTCCCCTACCAGCTCGGCCAGCATGGGAAGTGCCACGGTGAGCGTCTCGAGAATCGTTCCGTTGTTGGAGAAACCGGCGGCAGCATGATGCCCGCCACCGCCAAAGGCAGCAGCGATCTCGGACACGTTGAGGTCGCCCTTGGAGCGCAGATTGCCGCGCACCTTTGTATCGCCCTCGATACCCTTCAGGAACAGGCAGACCTCGACGCCCATCACTGAGCGCACCACGTCAACCAGGCCGTCGCACTCATCCGAGGTGACACCGCAAGCCTCAAGGTCACTCTGGTACGCGTAGCTATACGCGACGCGCCCGTGGGCCACTGTCTTGATGCGGCCCATAACGATGGACTTGAGGTGCAAAAACTCAACGCGCATGCTCTGATATACCTCGAGTGCCACACGCGCCGGATCGGCACCGTGGGCAACCAGTCGCGAAGCTGCATGGAACGCAGCGGCATCGGCGTTTTGGTACTGAAAACGGCCGGTATCGGTAACCAAGCCGCACAGCAGGCAGGTCGCAACGCCATCACGGGCGACAATGCCACAGTTGTCCAAGAAGCGGTCGATGATCATAGCGCAGGCTGCAGCTTCAACACGCCTCAGGCTCAGTTCGGCAAACTCCTCGCGAGCCGGATGGTGATCGAAGCACACCACATGCTTGGAGCGACGAAGCACCTCAGCAGAGTCGTTGAGGCGCTCGACGACCGGTACGTCCACCGAGATGAACAGGTCCGGATTGCCAGTGTACGCAGATGCCGGCACCAGGCGATCAGAGCCTTCCATAAAGCGGTAGATGCGCGGAACCGGGTCATCGTCTGCCAGCAGCAGCGCAATGTCCTTGTTGGGAAAAAACTTGATGAGCGAAAGGCCCAGACCCAACACGGAGCCCAAGGCATCGCCATCGGGAGAAGTATGTCCCGAAATCGCAATGGAGGACGCACCCTCGATGAGCTCGAGGATGCGTCGCTGAATATCTGCAGACTCGCACGAGGCGAGGTCGGCGGAATTAGTCATCTAAAGCTGCCTCCTGGGCGGCATCTGCTATCGGATAGCCGTCCTCGTCCTTTTCGATCGCAAGCGTGGCGGGAACGTTTTCCAGCGCACGCGTGATGCGCTCGGCCTCATCGGTCGAGCGATCGATGCGAAAATCGAGCTCGGGCGTAACACGCCAATCGAGCGAGCGAGCCAACAGGCTGCGAATACGGCCCTTAGCGCTAGCGAGCGCCTCCATGACCTCGTCGTAGCGACTCGCATCGCACGACACGTACACACGCGCGAACGAACGGTCCACCGCGACCTCGACCGCGGTCAAAGTAACCAGGTCGAGACGCGGATCGGAAACCTCAAAGAGCAGGATATAACCGAGCTTCTCGCGAAGCTGCTCGCCCAGACGGCGGGTTGCCTGCGTTTGCTTCATAGAGCTACCCCCTACTCGGTACGGGCAACCTGGTCGATGCGGTAACCCTCGATCTGGTCGCCGGGCTTGATGTCCTGGAAGTTCTCCAGGCCAATGCCGCCCTCGGAACCGCTCTTGAGGCTCTTGGCCTCGTCCTTGTAGTGGCGCATCGAGGCGATCTTGCCGTTGAAGACCACGATACCGTCGCGCACCAGGCGCACGGAATCGGTCGCGGCGATCTCGCCCTCTTCGACGCGGACACCGGCGGCGATACCGACTTTGGGCACCTTGAAGGTGTCCAGAACGGTCGCGGTACCCGTGGCGACCTCGACCTCGGTGGGCTTGAGCATGCCGATACGGGCGGCGTCGAGCTCCTCGAGGCACTTGTAGATGACGTCGTAGCAACGGATCTCGACGCCCTCGCGCTCGGCGGCGGAGCGGGCCTTACCGTCGGGACGGACGCCAAATCCGATGATGATGGCGTTGGAGGCGTCGGCCAGGACGACGTCGGTCTCGTTGATGGCGCCAACGGCGGAGTGGATCGTGTTGATGCGAACCTCGGACTGATCCATCTTGTCGAGCGAGTCCTGAAGGGCCTCGATGGAACCCTGGACGTCGGCCTTGATGATCAGGTTGAGCTCCTTGACCTCGGCGTCGGCGATGGTCTCGAAGAGGTTCTCGAGCGTGACGTGCTTCACGCGGCTCTGCTCCTCGATACGGGCCTTGAGCGAACGCTCGTCGGCAAGGGCGCGAGCCTCGCGCTCGTCCTCGAACACGCGGAACTCGTCGCCGGCGTTGGGCACGGACTGCAGACCCAGGATCTCGACAGCGTCGGAGGGACCGGCCTCGGTGACGGCGCGACCCTTGGGGTCGAGCATGGCGCGGACGCGGCCGTAGGTAAGGCCAGCGACCAGCGTATCGCCCACGTGCAGGGTACCGCGGGTCACGAGCACGGTAGCGACCGAACCGCGGCCCTTGTCGAGCTTGGCCTCGAGGACGTTGCCGGAGGCAAAGGTGTCCGGGTTAGCCTTGAGCTCGAGCACGTCTGCCTGGAGCAGCACGGTCTCCAGAAGGTCATCAATGCCGATCTTCTGCTTGGCCGAGATGTTGACGAACATGTTCTGTCCGCCCCACTCCTCGGGGATGACGCCGTACTCGGTGAGCTCCTGGCGCACGCGGTCGGGGTTGGCGCCGGGCTTATCGATCTTGTTGACGGCGACGACGATGGGAACGCCGGCGGCCTTGGCGTGGTTGATCGACTCGACCGTCTGGGGCATGACGCCGTCGTCGGCAGCCACGATCAGAATGACGATGTCGGTCACCTTGGCGCCACGGGCACGCATGGCCGTAAAGGTAGCGTGACCCGGGGTATCGATGAAGGTGATCTTGCGGTCGTTGATCATGACCTGCGAAGCGCCGATGGCCTGCGTAATGCCGCCCGCCTCGCCGGCAGCAACGCCAGTGTGACGGATGGCGTCGAGCAGCGACGTCTTGCCGTGGTCGACGTGACCCATGACGGTGACGACCGGGGCGCGCGGCTTGAGGTCGGCGGGATCGTCGTAGAACGAGAAGGTGTTCTCCTCCTCGGGGGTGATGATCTTGATCTGACGGCCCAGGTCGTCGGCAACAAGCTCGACGAGGTCGTCGGACATGGACTGCGTCATGGTGAGCGGCGTACCCAGCAGGAACAGGCGCTTGATAATGTCGTTGGCCGGAACGTCGAGCGCCTCGGCAAGCTCCTGGACGGTAACGCCCTGGGAGACCTTGATGGCGTCGAGGTCCTCGGGGTTCACGCCCTGGGCCAGCGCCTCCTCTATCTTGCGCTCCTCCTGAGCCTTGGCAGCCTCGCGCTCGCGCTTCTCCTTGCGCTTCTTGCGGCGACCGGTGGACTCGCGAGAGGCCTCCTCGACGGCAGCACGAGCCTCCTCGAGCACCTTCTCGCGGCTGTACTCCTCGGCCTCGCGAGCCATGCGGCTGTAGTGGTCCTCTTCGTTGTTGTGACCGCCCTTGCGTTTCTTGCCCTTGCCCTGCTTGTCGGGGTTGGGGAAGTCCATGCCAGCAGCGACGTTGTTGCTGGCGTTGGTGCGATGGCTGTGCGGACGGCTCTCGGAGGCGTTGCGCTCGGAGTTGTTGTCGGAGGCGTTGCGATCGTTACGACGGCCACCGCGGCGGTCGTTGTTGCCGCCACGACGGTTACCGCGCTCGGCGGCGCGCTCGGCCTTGGCCTTGTCCTCGGCGTCTTTCTTCTCCTTGAGCACGGTCTCCTGTGCGGCGATCTGGTCGAGCAGCGAACGGAAGCGCGAACCGGAGTCGGAAGCGGGAACGGCGCGGCGCTGGGCCTCGCGGGCAGCCTCCTCCTTCTCGCGGGCAAGGCGCTCCTGCTCGGCCTTCTTCTTGGCCTCGGCCTCGGCGCGGGCAGCCTCCTCGGCAGCCTGGGCTGCGGCAAACTGGCGGCGCTCCTCCTCGCGGGCCTTCTCGGCGGCGATGCGCTCGCGCTCGGCCTCAGCGGCGCGAGCGGCCTCCTCGGCGGCAGCTGCCTGCTCCTCGGCCTGCTTGGCGGCCTCGACTTCCTGAGCGCGGGCCTCGATCACCGAGGCGAGCTGCTTGCGGACCATGGCGACATAGGCGTCCTCCAAGGTGGAGGAAGCGGACTTAGCGGGAATCTTCATATCGGCGAGATGACCCATCAGTTCCTTGGAGGTCATGCCGAACTCTTTGGCCAGGGTGGACACACGGACTTTTGCCATATGACTTCACCTACCCTTTCTGGCACCTTGGGTGCCTAGAGACTGAACGAGCGTGGGAGACGCGCCGGGACCCGCCCGGCGCGACCGCGCGCTAGATCAGGTCCTCCGCATCATCGAAGGCGTCGGTGTCATGGACACCGCAGAAACGGGAGCCGGGACGAGCCTGGTTGCGGCACTGGATGCCGTCCTCGGACACGTACTCGCAGCGGCGGACGTCCTCGTCCTCCTCGTCACCGATCAGGTCGGCGGCGGGCTCCTCGTGAACGGGAACGTTCTTGAGGATGTCGGCGGCAAGCGTCTCGGACTTGATGTCGATGTGCCAGCCGGTCAGGCGCGCGGCGAGGCGGGCGTTCTGGCCCTCCTTGCCGATGGCGAGGGACAGCTGGTCGTCGGGCACGATGACGCCGGCGTAGGCCTTCTCCTCGTCAATGAGGACGCGGGTGACCTTAGCGGGCGACAGGGCGTTGGCGACATAGACGGCAGGATCGGCATCCCACAGGATGACGTCGACGCGCTCGCCACGGAGCTCGCCCACGACAGCGCGAACACGGCTGCCCTTGGGGCCGACGCAGGCGCCCACGGGATCCAGACGATCGTCAAGCGAGTGGACGGCGACCTTGGAGCGCTGGCCGGGCTCGCGGGCGATCGACTTGATCTGGACGGTGCCCTCATAGATCTCGGGCACCTCCTGCTCAAACAGACGACGCATGAGCTCGGGGTGGGTACGGGAGATGACAATCGGCGGACGGCTGTGCTCGCCGCGAACCGGCTGCAGGTTGGAGTTGGGGTCGCGAACGTCGATGATCACGGCCTTGATGTGCTGGTTGTGCAGGTAGCGCTCGCCCATCGGACGCTCGTTGCGCTCGTTCTCGTAACGACGCTGGTCGAAGTGCGGAAGCTCGGCCTCGACGCCCTCGCGGATCTTGACGATCGTGAAGTCGGGCGTGGACTGCAGCACGGTACCGCTGATGAGGTCGCCGATGCGGCCGGAGAACTCCTCGTAGATCTGCTCGCGGGCGGAGTTGCGCACGATGGCGTTGATCTCGGCCTTAGCGTGCTGGGCAGCAATGCGGCTCGTGTTCTTGGGGGTGACGTCGATCTCCTCGAACTCGGTGAAGTTGCCCTCCTCGTCCATGGAATCGTCGATCGGCTCCAGGCGGTAGACGTAGATCTTGCCGGTGGTGCGGTCGATGGTCACCTTGGCGCCCCACTCAAGATGCAGGATCTCGGCATAGCTCTTGGCGAGCGACTGCTCCAGGCGGTCGATCAGGTAGAGCTGGTCGATGTGCTTCTCCTGGCAAAGCTCCATCAGGGCGGACATCATGTCGGATGCTGCCATCTTACTTTCCTTCCTTCGCGGGCTTGAAGTCGTAGGTGGGCTTCAACTTGCACTTTTTAACATCAGAGAAATCGAGGGTAACGGACTCGCCGTCCTCAAGCTCGAGGGTCACGTTGGTCTCGGTTGCGGCGGCAATCTTGCCGGCGTACTTGCGACGGCCCTCGGTGGCGGTGGAGGTGAGCTCACAGTTCTCGCCCACAAAGCGGGCAAAGTCGCACGGGCGGCGCAGCGGACGCGCCATACCCGGGCTCGACACCTCGAGCGTATAGCTCGAAGAGATGGGGTCGAGCTCCTCAATCACATCGCCGACCCACTTGGTGTTGGCCGTGACGTCGTTGAGCGACAGGCTCTGACCCTCGGCACCCTCGATACGCACGCGCACGCAGGGGGCCTTGGTGGCACCCACGAGCTCGACGTCGACGATGTCGATATCGTGCTGGGGAGCGACGGCCTCGAGCGCGTCGATGATCGCCTGCTCGGTCTTGGTCTTGACCATTGCGGCACCTCCATCCATACAAAAAAGAAGCGGGGCCGAAACCCCACTTCTTTCAATTACAACTTCATTTGCAAGCAAACTATACCAATACCTGCACAAACGTGCAACCACAACACAAACCCGCAGGTCAGCGTGAGCACAGGTTCTCCACAAGAAATGGATAATTGGGTGTTGTCGCAAGTATACATAACCAAAAAGGGGGCGACTCCATACGGAATCGTCCCCCCTCGCCTTTTCATGTCAGCTAGGCGCGCAATGCTTACTTGACCACCAGGTTGACCAGCTTGCCGGGCACGCAGATGGCCTTGACGACCGTCTTGCCGTCGAGCCACTTGGCGACGGCGGCCTCGGCGGCAGCCTGCATATCCTCATTGGAGGCATCGCGGGCAACGTCGACGCGGCCGCGGACCTTGCCGAGCACCTGGACCACGATCTGCACCGTGTCCTCAACGGACTCGGCCAGGTCGAAATCGGGCCAGGCGGCGGTGTAGGCGTTGCCCTCGCAGCCGAGCGCCTCGTGCCACAGCTCGTCGGCCCAGAACGGGCAGATGGGGGCAAGGACGCTCACGATGTCCTTGGCCACGCCGTAGCACAGCGCCTTGTCGCGGGCGGTACCCTCGGTGGCGTTGAGGTAGGCGCTCGCCGCGTTGACGAGCTCCATGACGGCCGAGATCGCGGTGTTGAACTGGCCGCGGTCGAAGTCCTCAGTGCACTTGGCGATGGTGCGGTGACGCTCGCGATAGAGCTTCATCGCAACCTCGTCGAGCGCGGACTTGTCGAAGGCCACGTTGGCGTCACCGGACTGGACGAGCTGCCAAACGATACGCCAGGCGCGCTTGATAAAGCGGTTGGCGCCCTCGACGGCCTTGGGATCCCAGTCGAAGTCCTTCTCGGGCGGGGCGATAAACAGGATCGCCAAACGCATGGTGTCGGCACCGTAGGGCTCGATGACCGAGCTCGGGGGCACGACATTGCCCTTGGACTTGGACATGGTGTCGCCGTTCTCGTCCTTGACCATGCCCTGGCACAGCAGGTTGGTGAAGGGCTCGTCCACGCTCAGCAGGCCAAGGTCGCGCAGGGCCTTGGTAAAGAAGCGGCTGTAGAGCAGGTGCAGAATAGCGTGCTCGATGCCGCCGATGTAGTTATCGACGGGCATCCAACGGTCTGCCGCCTCGCGGGAGAAGGGCAGCTCGGTGTTGTGCGGGTCGGTATAGCGCAGGTAATACCAGCTGGAGCAGGTAAAGGTATCCATGGTATCGGTCTCGCGCTTGGCCGGGCGGCCGCAGACCGGGCAGGTGGTCTCGTAGAAGTCCTTGCACTCGGCAAGGGTTTCGCCGGCGCCCAGGTCCAGGTTCTCGGGCAGCGTCACCGGCAGCTGATCCTCGGGCACGGGCACGATACCGCAGTGCTCGCAGTGGATGGCCGGGATGGGGTTGCCCCAATAGCGCTGGCGGCTGATGAGCCAGTCGCGCAGACGGAACTCGACCTTGCGACGACCGCAGCCCATGGCCTCGAGGTCGGCCACGATCGCAGCCTCGCCCTCGGAGTGCTTGCCGCCGCGCATGCCAGTGTACTTGCCGGACTGTACGAGCGTACCCTCGGCAGCGTGAGCGCAATCCCAGTCGACGGTCTCGGCATGGAAGGTATCAATGGTCTCGCCGCTGGCCTCGACGGCAGCGCGATCGTCATCGTCCAGGATGATCGGCACGATCGGCAAGTCGTACTTACGGGCAAACTCAAAGTCGCGCTGGTCGCCGCAGGGAACGGCCATGACGGCGCCGGTGCCGTAGTCGGCAACGACATAATCGGCAACCCACACGGGGACCTTCTCGCCGTTGACGGGGTTTACCACATAGCGGCCCGTGAAGGCACCGTGCTTCTCGAGGGTGCCCTGGGCACGCTCGACGGCAGAGATATGCTTGGAGTTCTCGACGATCTTGGTGACGGCCTCCTCGTACTCCGTGCCCTCGACGAGCTCGTGCAGGCCGGCGTACTCGGGAGCCAGGACAAAGAAGGAGACGCCAAAAAGGGTATCGGCTCGCGTGGTGAAAACGGTGATCTTACCCTCATCGCCCTCGATGGGCTCGCCATCCCGGTCGCACAGGGTAAAGTCGACCTCGGCGCCCTCGGAGCGACCGATCCAGTTGGCCTGCATCTGCTTGACGCGCTCGGGCCAGCCGGGGAGCTTCTCCAGGTCGTCGAGCAGCTCCTGAGAGTACTCGGTAATCTTGTAGTACCACTGCTCAAGGTCGCGCTTCTCGGGCTCGGTGCCGCAGCGCCAGCACTTACCCTCGGTAACCTGCTCGTTGGCCAGAACGGTCTTGCAGGTGGGGCACCAGTTGACCGGGTTCTTTTTACGGTAGACCAGGCCCTTTTCCCACATCTTCTCAAAGATCCACTGGCCCCAGCGGTAGTAGTCGGGGCTGCAGGTCTTGACCATGCGATCCAGATCGTAGGAGAAGCCCATGCGCTTCATCGTGGCGAGCGCCTGGTCCATGTTCTTATACGTCCAGGCGGCAGCCTGCGTGTTGTGCTTGATAGCGGCGTTCTCGGCAGGAAGGCCAAAGGCATCAAAGCCGATGGGGTGCAGCACATCGTAGCCGCGCATGCGGGCCTGACGGGCCATGGCATCGCCGATGGTGTAGTTGCGCGCGTGGCCCATGTGCAGGTCGCCCGACGGATACGGGAACATCTCGAGCACGTACTTCTTGGGCTTGCTGTCGTCGGTGTCGACGGCAAAGAGGTTGGAGTCCTCCCAGGCCTTCATCCACCGGGACTCAATGGCCTGCGCGTCGTAGGCAGGAATCTCGTCCTTATGATCTGTGCAATCGCACATATCAGCTCCTTTAATCTTAGCTGGGGTCGGTCGGCTTAGCTTTGTTCGCTACTGCGGACAGTCCTGCGCAAGACGAAGAGCACATTTAGTGCTCTTCTTTGCGTGCGGAACTTGTAGCGAACAAAGCTAAGCCGACCGACCCTAAGGTTAACTTGACTGATGATAGCAAATACGACAAGCGAGATGCCTGCGACTTGCGGGCATCTCGCTTTATCTAAATAACGTGGTTTTGAATCAACCACTAATTGTCACCCGCCCAAGCATGGTCGGGTTTTCCAAGTGCCGCAGATTGCTGTGAAAGAAGAGCGACGCGTACTTTGGTACGCGAGCGACGCTTTGAACGGCAAGGTGCGGTGCTTGGGAAAGCCGCTTAGCGGTAGCTGACGCTCTGCTGGGAATCCTTGACGACAACGTCGTGGGCGCCGCCTTCGACGATGGAGGTGGAGCTTACCAGCGTCAGGCGTGCCTTTTCCTGGAGCTCGGGGATCGAGAGGGCACCGCAGTTGCACATCGTGGACTTAACCTTGTAGAGCGTGCCGCCCACGCCGTCCTTGAGGGAACCGGCGTAGGGAACGTAGGAGTCGACGCCCTCGACGAAGCTGAGCTTCGCGGCGCCGCCCAGGTCGTAGCGCTGCCAGTTGCGGGCACGCGCAGAACCCTCGCCCCAGTACTCCTTCATGTACTGGCCATTGACGTTGACGCGCTCGGTCGGGCTCTCGTCGAAGCGGGCGAAGTAGCGACCCAGCATCATGAAGTCGGCACCCATGGCAAGGGCGAGCGTCATGTGGTAGTCGTAAACGATACCGCCGTCGGAGCACACGGGTACGTAGACGCCGGTCTCCTCGTAGTACTCGTCGCGAGCGCGGCAGACGTCGATCAGCGCGGTGGCCTGGCCACGGCCGATACCCTTGGTCTCACGGGTGATGCAGATGGAACCGCCGCCGATACCGACCTTGATGAAGTCGGCGCCGCAGTCGGCCAGGAAACGGAAACCCTCGGCGTCGACGACGTTACCGGCACCGACCTTGACGTCCTCGCCGTAGTTGGCGCGGATCCACTCGATGGTGCGCTTCTGCCACTCGCTGAAGCCCTCGGAGGAGTCGATGCACAGGACATCGGCGCCGGCCTCGATGAGCAGCGGCACGCGCTCGGCATAGTCGCGGGTGTTGATACCGGCGCCGACCATGTAGCGCTTGTCGCCATCGAGCAGCTCGTTGGGGTTGGTCTTGTGGCTGTCGTAGTCCTTGCGGAAGACGATGCCCATGAGGTGATCGTTGTCGTCGACGATCGGCAGGGCGTTAAGCTTGTTGTCCCAGATGACGTCGTTGGCAACCTTGAGGCTGATGTTCTTGTCGCCCACGATGAGCTGCTCACGCGGGGTCATGAACTCGGAGACCTTCGTCTGGTGGTCATCGCGGCTGGGGCGATAGTCACGGCTGGTGACGATGCCCAGGAGCTTACCCTTGGGAGTGCCGTCGTCGGTGACCGGCATAGTGGAGTGACCGGTCTTCTCCTTGAGCTCGATGACCTGCTCCATGGTCATGTCGGGGGTCAGCGTGGAATCGGACTGAACGAAGCCGGCCTTGTGATCCTTGACGGCCTTGACCATAGCGGCCTCGGACTCGGCGCTCTGGGAACCGTAAATGAAGGACAGGCCGCCCTCGGTAGCGAGCGCGACACCCATATCGACGCCCGAGACGGACTGCATGATGGCGGAAACCATGGGGATGTTCAGGGTGATTGCCGGCTTCTCACCGCGCTTAAAGCGGGTTAGCGGCGTCTTAAGAGAGACGTTGTTGGGGATGCACTGCGAGGACGAGTAACCAGGGACCAGCAGATACTCCGAAAACGTGTGGGACTCACCGGGAAAGAACGTAGCCATGTTTCTCCTTTTTCCATGCGACCGGTCGGCTGCAGGCCTCGTAGGACCCAGCCCAACCTTGGGCGCCCAATACTGGGGAAGTATCTTAACGCACTTTGACTGCTACAATGCATGATTTAAGAAGAGCACACGAGGGTTTGACGCAGGCTTTGCGTTTGCCCAGCAAACACTTTAGCGGGGAGACGTGGAGCGTATGGAGTACAAAACGACGGCAAAGTTGGTCATTCAAGCGTGCGACAAGGATTTGCCGGGCGTGTTCGGCCACGGCTGCGTCTTGTTGCTGCAGGGCATCGCCCGCGAGCATTCGCTCAACCGCGCCGCCAAGAGCATGGGCATGGCGTATTCCAAGGCCTGGCGCATCGTGAACGAGGCCGAAGGCCAGCTGGGCTGCAAACTCATCGAGCGCGACGGAGCCCGCGGATCCACGCTCACGCCCGCCGGAGAGCGAGCCATAGCGGTCTACGAGGAGCTGCAGACCGACATAAACCAGGTCATAGCTGCCAAAGCCGACGCTCTCATCGCCAGCATCAAAGAGTAGCTAATTTGGGACGGGGCTTTTTTAGCTGCACAACCCCTTCTCATAAGTTGCGGTGAAATAGGGACTGTTTATGCGGTTAAAGCCGTAAATCAATCCCTATTTCACCGCAACTTATGGAGTCGAGGATGATTTAGCTAGTTGCGAAGGGCGTTGTCTAGGGTGGACGCTACGACCAGGGGGTCGTCGATGCCGGCGAAGAGGCGGATGGTGCTCCCCTGCTTGCCACGCGGAGCCGAAAGGCGCGTTGTTGGGCCGCCTGCGGGTGATGTGCGGAATTCGTCCGGTAGCATGCTGAAGAATTCGCCCGCGGTGCAGTCCATCAGGTTAAACTCTACTGCCGGGCCAAAACCGTGTTCCAGGATGCCGGTCGCGATGGCATGGTCGGGATGCGAGGTCAGCCCGGGATAGTGCACATCGCGCACCATCTCGTTCGCGGCCAAATACTCGGCCAGTGCACGCGCGCGGTCGAAGTGTGCCTGCATGCGGGTGTCGAGCGTGTCGAGCCCGTGCTCTAGAACCTCAGCCTCATCGGAGGACAAGTCGAGCGCGCCCAATCCGCACCCCTCGATCAACGCATGCGCGCACTCGGCAGCAGCATCCACACGATGGCGCTTGAGCTGCGAGCGCGCGACCGAAGCGGCAACGAGTTTGCGCGGCGCCTTACCGGCACACGCGCGGTCGAGTGCCTCAAGGGACAGCACAGCACCCAGCCGCAGCGGATCGCAGCCAAAGACGTCAGCCACGGTGTTGTCCACAACCAGCAGCGCATGGGCCTCACGCGCTGCCCGACCCAGCGCACGCAGATCGGGCACACGCAGGCCAAGGCCACCGATTGAGTTCACAAACCACCACAGGTGCAGCCCCTCGGCATCAAACGAGCCGGCAAAGCCCTCGGACGCGGCGGCAAACGCTGCGGCCGACGGCTCATCCACCATAGCCACATCGCAGGCATCAAAGCCGCTCGCAAACGCTTCGGTAAAGTCATCCGCAAAGGCCACCAGGCGGTCACCGGGACGCACGATTCCCAGCAGCGACAGCGCTGCCGGCACATGCGGGGCCGCAACAAGACGCGCCTCACGCGAGCCGGCCCTCAAAGCCCAGGCCTCTTCTAGCTGCTGTACATCCACAAGGCACCGTCCCTTCACAAACAAAAACCCACGATGCGGGTGTTCCCCGCATCGTGGGCAACGGCTGCAGTATAGCGCCGATATGCGACGAATCGCCTAGATGTTGAGCGTGTGATAGGTCACGCTCGCACCCGGGGCGTCAACGGTCACGCCATAGGCCTCGGGATAGATGCGCGTCGAAAACACGAGCGCGCCATCGTTCACAAACACCTCGACCGACGAGACATCGCCGACAATGCGCACGTTGCGCACCCCGTCGACGGGCTCCCAGCGCACGGTACGCCCGCAGCCGGCAGAAGCGCGACTCTCATCGGTAAATCGCATCTCAAAGCGCGAGGGCAGTTCGCCCTCGGCGGGCATAAACGCCAGCTTCAGCTCGCCATCAACGGTCGCGGTGAACGCGCCGTCGACACCGTCGACAACAACGTCAAAGCAGGTATCGTCGGCAACCTCAAACGAGCCCTCCCCCACACGCACCGAGGCATAATGGTGCTCAATCTCGCGCGCCGGCTGCTGCAGCACCACGCCGCCGGCACCGGCTGTAAGCTCGCGCGGCACCGTCATGCAGTGCTGCCAGCCGCACACCACGGTGGGCGCGTTGCCATAGGTCGGCTCATCGGGCATGCCCATCCAGCCGATCAAAATGTGGCGACCGTCCTCGGACGTAAACTCCTGCGGAGCATAGAAGTCAAAACCGGCGTCCCACAGGCGGAACTCGCCCAGCTCATAGGCACCGTCACCACCGGTGATGTCACCCGTTACAGGCAAGTAGCCAGCGGCATACACATTACCGCGGTCCCAACGACCGCCCTCGAGCCCCTGGGGCGAGAAGGACAGCCATTTCGCCGGTACACCGCCATCCGTCTCAATCTCCAGATACCCCGGGCACTCCCACATAAAGCCAAAACGCTCGGGCGTAGACACGCGGCTCTCGAGCTCCCAGCTCAGCATATCGGCCGAGCCATACACCAGGATCTCGCCCACGTCGCGTCCGGCACCCTCGCCATGCATGGCGCAAAAACGGCTCTCGACGTGCGGCCCGTCAACTCGACGACGCGCACCCAGCACCATGTGATAACGCCCGTCCGCGTCACGCCACACCTTGGGGTCGCGCACGTGGCAGGTCAAATCCTCGGGATAATCCTCGGACGCCAGCACCACGCGCTTTTGGCTGAACTCCCGACCGGCAAGGCCATCAACGCTCTCGACATACACGGTGTCGGCGCGACGACCGGAGTTGACATAGTCAAAGACGCCGTCCGCGTCGGGGAGCTTAACGTTGCCGGTATAGAGCACGCGAATGCGACCGTCCTCGACCAAAGCCGAGCCCGAGTACACGCCATGGCAATCGAACGGCTCGTCTGGCAGCAGCGGGGCACCAACGTAGTCCCACGTCATAAGATCGCGACTCGTCACATGACCCCAGACCTTAACGCCACCCTCGACATCAAACGGCGCATATTGAAAATAAGCGTGGAACACGCCGTCCGCTTGGCAAAGACCGTTGGGGTCGTTGAGCCAACCCGCCGGCGGCATAATATGGAAGTGCTGGCCATACGCGCCATGACCGCACTCAGAGGCGGCAGCGTCAACAGCGGCAACCAGCTTTGCAAGGTCGCGATCAAGTGCATTAGACATATCAAAGTCCTAACGGATCGAAAGTAACAAGGCGCCAGAGATCGGCAACAGATACGGGAAACGCCCGCGAGCATACAACCCGCGGGCACCCCTCAATCAAAAGCTCTTAGGCCTGCTCGGAAGCCTTAGGCTCGTCCTTGTACAGGACAAACGAGATGGCAAAGGACACGACCGCGGCAACCGCGAACATGATTGCGTACTGCACGGGCTGGGCCAGGCACAGCAGGATACCGAAGATGCCGGTAACGCCTGTGCCGGAGGCGGCAAGCGAGGTGAGCGCGCAGACCAAGGCACCGCAACCGCCACCGATGCAGCCGGCGATGAAGGGCTTAAAGAAGCGAAGGTTCACGCCGAAGATGGCAGGCTCGGTAATGCCCATGAAGGCGGACAGAGCCGAAGGAAGCGCCAGGCCCTTAATCTTGGCATCGCGGGTCTTAAAGGCAACGGCAAGCGCGGCGCCACCTTGGGCGATATTGGCAGCGCTGGCGATGGGCAGCCAGTAGGTCACGCCATACTGGGCGAGCTGGCCCAGGTCGATGGCGGTGTACATCTGGTGGATACCGGTAACGACCGTGGGAGCATAGAACAGGCCGACGATAAAGGAACCGATGCCGAAGGGCAGGGTCAGCAGGGCCTGGATCAGACCGAGGATGGCATTCTCGGCCCACACGAAGATGGGGCCGACGGCAACGAGCGTCACGAGCACGGTCACGAACACCGAGACGAGCGGGGTCACAAAGAGGTCAAACATCTCGGGGACAACCTTGTGGAGGCGCTTCTCGAGGAAGGCCAGAATGGCGCAGGCGATGACGATCGGGATCACATGGCCCTGATAACCGACCCACTCAAAGCTGTACACGCCGGGAATGACAGTGACCATGGTCTGCACGCCCTCGGAGGCAACCGTATAGGCGCTCTGCAGCGAGGAGTTGATAAACGCACCGCCGACGACGGCGCCCAGATACGGGTTGGCGCCAAAGGCCTTAGCGGCGGAGTAACCGATCAGGATCTGCAGAATGCCAAAGGACGTTCCCGAGACCAGGTCGGCGATCTTGTAGATAAAGTTATTGGTGTCGAGCGCGATAAAGCCGTTGGAGGCCATAAAGTTGAGGGCGCTCATAATGCCCAGCAGCAGGCCCGAAGCCACGATGGCGGGGATGATGGGGACAAAGACGTCGCCGAGCACCTTAATGGCACGCATAAAGATGTTCTGCCGCTGCGCCGCGGCCTCCTTGACCTCGGCCTTGGTAGCAGCTTCGACGCCACTGAGCGCGATGAACTCCTCGTAGACCTTGTTGACGGTGCCGGTGCCATAAATAATCTGCAGCTGGCCCTGGGCCTCAAAGACGCCCTTGGCGCCGTCGATATTCTCGAGGGCTTCCTTGTCGACCTTGGCGTTATCGGCGATCACCAGACGCAGACGCGTGGCGCAGTGTGCGGCCGAAACAACGTTGTCGGCGCCACCGATGTTGTCGAGCACCTCTTGGGCTGATTTGCGGTAGTCCATGACTTCCCTTTCCTCCAACGGGCGCATTTGCACCCGGCCATCTTTGACACTTACACTGTAATCGTTTTCAGTTTCATATGTCTGTAATCGTTTTCATAGTAGGGTGAACGGTAGGAAAAAGCCGGCGAATGGTAGTTTTGGGACAAAAACGGGGGGACTCAAAGGTAGGCAGGCACGATCAAGGACTAGACATTCATAAGCTGATAGCCGAGCTTAAGCGTCTTGAGACCGCTCTCCCCCTCCACGCCATCGAGCGTGTTGAGCAACATATTGGTCGCCTCGACGCCACTGGTCAGGTAGCCATAATGCACGGTGGGAATGCCGCCCGTCAGCGCGCGCAAAAACGCATTGTCGCCAAAACCGCTCACGGAGTGTATACCCTCGCCCATGCCTCGAACCTCGTCGATGGCGCGCAGCGCGCCCGCCGCCATGGTGTCGGTCGCGCAGGCGATAAACGAAACATCGGGAGCGACGGAAAGCAGCTCACTCGCCGCACCATAGCCCGAGTCGAGCGTAAACGAGCCCAGGCGAATCAGGCTCGGATCAAGCGCCACGCCCGCGGCGCGCAAGCCGGCCTCAAAACCGCGACGGCGGTCATAGCCGGCCGCGCGGTCCTCTTCGGTAACTCCAATGTAGGCAATCTTGCCGTCCACACGGCCCGCAAGCGCATGGCCCAGCTCAAAGGCGGCCTCGTAATCGTCGTGATAGACGCACGCCGCGCCTTCAACATTCTGGCCGATCAGCACGATGGGCACGCGGCACGACTCAATCGCCCAATGGTGCTCGTCGGTGATCATGGTTGCAACCAGCACAATGCCATCAACTGGGTGGTTTTGGAACAAATCGAGGTATTCGAGCTCGCGATCGGCCGCGTTGTCGGTGTTGGCAAGCAGCATCTGGTAGCCACGGCGACCGAGCACCTGACCAATGCCGGCGGTAATGCGGCTCACGGACTCCGAGTTAATCTTAGGCACGATGACGCCGATGAGCTTGGTGGAGCCGGTGCGCAGCGCGCGAGCCTGGCTGGACCGCACGTATCCTGTCAGCTCAATCGCCTGCTTAATGCGCTCGGCCTTATCCGCCGAGATATATCCACCGTTGAGGTAGCGCGAGACGGCAGCGCTCGAAACGCCCGCCAGCTCGGCCACATCTTTCATACGTACCAAAAAGCACCCCTGACAACGAATTCACAAGCACCATGATACCCAACTATCCATGATACTCGCCGTTGTACTGGATGAGCGTCAGGTCCTCCACGCCGTCGAGCGCGCGAATGGCGTCCGCATAGGGCATGTCAACACCGTCCGAGAACACCTCGACGGCCATCTCCACCTTGTCGCCGCGCATAGTCTTGGACTTGACGGTAAACTTGGTGCGGCCAAATGCACGCACGATATCGTCGCCGGTGGTCTGGCCCGTGTAGTGAATGACCATCATGTACACGCGCGCCTTGTCCTGATGGTTCGCAAAGCTGGCAATCATCACCACGATCACCACAGCCGTGAGCCCCACGAGCGCGTACATGCCGGCGCCGGCCGTAATGCCCGTGGTAATGGCCCAAAACAAATACAGCAGGTCGAGCGGGTCCTTAACCGCCGTACGGTAGCGGACGATAGACAGAGCACCGACCATACCGAGTGAGATGACCACGTTCGTCGAGATCGCGAGCGTGACCATGCAGGTGAGCACGCACATGCCCACAAGCGTCACGGCAAAGCTGCGCGAATACACCACGCCGGTAAAAAAGCGCTTGTACACGTAATAGATCAGGATGCCCATGGCGAGCGCCACGAGCAGCGAAAGGCCAATCTTGGCAGGGTCGACCTGGCCAAACGCCTCCAAGACGGAGTTCTTAAAAAAGTCCCTGGTGCTCATGGTCTAAATATCCCCTCGGTTCTCAAAATCCGATTCCCAGTAATTAAATCCGCGCAGGTAGGCGGTCTTGTCATAACACAGGCAGTACTTAGAGACCGCCGTGAGTTCGGCCGCTCCCGGCGGCACCATATCGCGCACCAGCTGCGGGCAAAACTCCGTAAACTTGACCTCCATCACCAGCTTGCCAGGCTCCAGGACCGGCAGCGCGGGCAGCGTCGCGTCAAAGATGTCGAAACTTCCCACCGCGGCACGCACGTTCATGTCAAACGTAATGCGCACGGTGCCCTCGTCCATCACCCACGGCTCGCGCTCGTAGTCCACGATGGTCCTCGGGCGCATCACGTTGCAGATGCACTCGATGTAGAACTCGCGACAGAGCGGATAGGGGCTCCTCAGCAAAAAGTCGTAGTCGCCAGCCAGAATCTGCTCAAACTCGCCGCGCGTAAGTGGCGCATCCTCCTTGTAAATCCAGCTGCCGTACTTCTTTTTGCGCTCGAGCTTAATAACCTTGTCGCTGCCGTTATAGATGCGTACACGATACTTTTTGCGCATGAGAATACCGGCGTCTTTTTCCTCGTAGGCCGAATTGCAGTAGTCGTCAAAATACAGGCTGCGAATGGTGTAACCACGCGCCCGCGCATGCTTGTCCAGCTTAAACACCGGCGCCATGCGACAGGCAAGCGCAGCGTGCTCGCCCTCGTTAATGAGATATTTGAGCTCGTGGCGGTAACGCTCCCGCGTGGTACGCACAGGCGGGGCCGCCAAGCGCTCAAGCAGCGCGCTAGCCCTCCTCATACGTGTCCTCCACGACCTTACCGCCGTCTTGCACGTAAAAACACTTCATGCCGTAGTGCTTGCCGTCGTCGGTCACATAGTAGTCAAACGCATCTTGCGTATAGCCGTCGGAGTTGTTGGCACGCACGCGCACAAAATACTGGCCGGCATCGGGCGCATCGCAGGTCACCTCGGGAAGCAGCACGTCCTCGGCCTTAAAGACCACGTCGCTTATTGCATAGTCACGCGCAAGCTCCACGGTGTAGCGAATGTCGCGCGCCTCAAAGTCGTAGGACGCATCCCAGTTAATACGCAGCTTACCGTTATCGATCTGCGGCACGCCGATGTAGAACGGCATGGGCTTTTTAAAACTCTCGCGAAAGCTCTTGTAGTTCTCCTCAATCTCGGAGGGAATCGCCGCGGCGATCTGCTCGTATTGGTCCTTGGTGACAGGCAGATGGTCGATATCGGGCGAAGCAAAGACCAGCGATTCAGTAACCTCGCGGTAGTGCTTGATCATCTTGCTCAGGCGTGCCTCGGTCATATACGAACGCAGGTCCTTGACGGCGCGGTCGAGCTCGCTGCGGAACGATTTGCTGCGAAGCGCACGATTGAACAGTACGTTGCCCCAGTAGTTGCTTGCGCCGCGCTCCCAGCTCGCGTAGTCCGAAAACCCGGTAAGAGATAGCTCCAGCTTACGCAGCATGCCGTCGTTATCCCAATCTAAAAAGTACCAGGTATTTGAGTTGAGAGGACTGTACAGATAGCAGTTACGGTTCTGCGTATCGCAGTTGCCCGTCAGAATCTGAAACGCCAGCCAATAAACCAGATTCTCGGAATCAAAGTAGGTGTCGAGCACGTCATCGATCTTTTGCGATTCGTCGTTAAGCGCATCGAGCATCTCGATAAGCTTGGTGTGGTCCGAATCGCCCTTAATCTCGAGCATGCCCTCAAAGTTTGCCTGGTTGTAGTCGGGATCGTCGGCGAGCTTAATGGTGTCCTCGTAGCGATGGAAATCGAAGCTGTTCACCTTATACAGATGCCCGTTCTTATCCAAGCCGTGCGCCTTAAGCGCCGTCTTGTTGAGCTGCTCCACCTGCGTAAACAGGCCGTAGTCCTGAAAGGTGTCGTTGGACTTTTCGGTCTGGTCGCACACCCACAGATGCACAAACTGTGTGCGCAGGCCCATCATCTGGGGAATCCCACGGATAAGGTCGTAGGCCATCTTGTTGCGAAAACGCATACCCTCGCCCATGTGCTTGTTGAGCGCAATCGCGCGCTGTTGGCGCCAGGTACCCTTGCCCTTTTTGAGCTCCACCTTGTAATTCTTTTGCGAGTTATTGCTCGAGGTCTGGCCGCGCACCTGCACGGTAGCATTGGGCGCTTCCTCGCCATAGCCAACCTCGCCGGCAACTGGTCCCTCTTCGTCGCCCGGCTGCAGCAGGCCCATAACCTGATAGCGCGTCACGCCCATGTCGGCATAGTCATACACCGAGTACGTGTTGATCTCGGCCCAGCTGTGGTCAGTGTTCTCGGAGCTGTTGCCGCGCGAGACCGTCAGGTACATGGTCACAATACCCGAGTCGTCGTAGACCTCGTAGAGCTCGTCCTTGTCGCGCAGGTGTTTGGCCTCATTCGAGGCCTCAGCCTTTTTAATCTTGTCCTGCTTTTTGACCTTTTTAGTCGAGGATTCGTCCTGAGACGAACAGCCCGAAAGCAACAGCGCGCCGGCAGCCGCCTCAATCAGGCGACGGCGAGACATCATCCTATCGGTCATCAGAACCTCCCCAATGGTTGCGATACACACGGACCATCGTGCGCTCAAACGCGCCATGTGGCTCACCCTTATGGCGACCTTCCTCATAGCGCTGCTCGGCACGATCGAGCAAGCGGCCCAGCTGTGTAAACCAGCCCGTCTTGTCAGTAGCCACAATGGGCTGCTGGCTCAGGATACGATACGGCAAGTTGGCGGTATAGGTATCGAGCCGCAGCAGCGCCACGATAAAAAACACCGCTGAACCCAACAAAAAGCCAAAGCCGTAAAACTGCTGCGGCAAGAGCAGAGAAACGGCAGTCGCCAGCCCGGCCACACCGGCAAACAGCCCCGAGGCAAGCACGGCCCCCTTGTAGTCGGTAAAGTACAGCAAGATGAGCAACAACGTATTGCCCACGGCATACAGGCCGTAGCCCACGCATAACGTGCGGAAATACCCGTGCATCAGGTTGTTAAAGCCCAACGGTAGGGCCGACAGCACCGTGGTCTCGAGCGAGATGACCGCCGCCGTCACAAACAGTTGCTTGAGCGCACAAAAGCGCAGTTCTCGGTTGAGCGTGGCAAGCATTTCCTCCTCGGCCACCACAATATCGCCTACCACGCCGCCGTCGTTGAACAGGCTGTAGTAGTCGCGGTAGCGTGGATAGAAGTTGACCTCGACCGAGACCACAAAGTTGACGGTCGTGACCAGGATCGTCAAAAACGCGATGAGCGCCGGCACATCGTAGTAGGGCGCACCATAAAACAAGCCCTTGACCTGCACGCCAATGGGACCGGCCCAAATAATCACCAGGTGCGCAAAGAGTCCCAGATTGGTTAATAGGCCCGTGAGCGCCAGCGACATAAACTGATCGAGCCACTGCAAAAAGAGCCAGGGGCTGCGGTCGCTCTGAGGAAAATACCGGTACAGCAGTACCACGTCCCAGGCGAGCATGACGCCGTAGCCCAGAGCAATTGATGCCAACAGGCCCTCGACCGGCGGCAGCCCCAGTGCCAGCGCGGCCAGGGCGCAGAGGCACGCCAGGCCAATGGCGGCCGCAAAGCTGCGCAGGATGCCGCGGTAGTCTTTGATGGCCGTGAGATAGCTCATGCCGTTCCAGTTGACGATCATAATATTGAACAGCCACAGGCATAGCAGCCCCTGCAGCAGCGTGGCGCCCGAGAACAGCAGAAAGACACCGTAGAGCACCGTGCCCGCAACGAGCATGATGGCGTTGGAGCCCCAAAACGAAGGCAGAATCTCATCCTCGCGCTCGGCAAAAAGCATATCGGCCAAAAAGCGCGTGACCGGCATAGAGAAAAAGCTTGTGAGCGTGAGCGACGCCAGTAGCGTATAGGTCACCATGCACACCAGCAGGTCCTGGTTGGCTCGGCCCACGCCCCACAGACCGCACAGCACCAAGATACCCACCTGGAGTAACACACCCAGCAGCATGGGGCCCGTGCACACAATGCCAGCGTAGCCATAGGCGCGCATCGTGGCAAACAGACCCTTGCGCCTAAACAGGCGCTTGAGCTCAAAACCGATTCCGGCCACCGGCTACTCCCCCTCTCTGGGCAGGTCAAACGCACGCGCAGTCTCGTCGTACAGTGCGCGATAGTTGGCGAGCATCTGCTCGTGCAAAAAGTACGTGGCAACGCGACGCTGGCCGCGCTCCCCCATCTCAATGCGACGAGCGCGGCTCACGCACATGCGTTCCATGGCATCGGCCAAGCCCTTGCGATACATGGGCGGCGTCACAAAACCCGCCACGCCAAAGTCGTCACCCGGGGCGCCTTCGAGCAGCTCACGGCAGCAGCCCACCTCGGTCGTCACGCAGGGACGGCGCGCTGCAAGCGACTCCAGCACGCTGAGCGGCTGGCCCTCGGAGATACTCGTCAAAATGGTAAAGTCGAGCTTTTCCATGTACTCGACCACGTTGACGCGGCCGGTAAAGATCAGGTCGCGCACGCCCAGGGTTTCGACCAGCACGTGGCACTCGGCGCCGTACTCCTCGTCGTCCACGCCGCCCATGATGTGCAGGCGCACCTTGGGCAGGCGCTCGTGCAGCTCAAAGAAGGCATAAATCATGGTCTTGACGTCCTTGATGGGCGCCAGGCGCACCACCGCGCCAATGTCCACCCAGCCGTCATCGGGCTTTAAGGGGATGTCCTTAAAGCGGTCGAACTGGATGCCATTGGGGATGACCAGGCATTTGTCCGCATCGCAGCCCATATCGACCTGCGTCTTGCGGGCGTTATGGAACAAACTCGTCACACGAAAGGCGCGGCGGTAGATCTCCTCCGAAAGCAGGTAGAAAAAGCGAATCCAGCGGTCCTTAAACGACGGCACCACCCAATCGGCGCGAATGATCTCTTCCTCGCGCTCGCGGGTATAGATGCCATGCTCGGTCAGCAGCACCGGCGCATGGTGAACGTTTGAGCCCAGGCAGGCGAGCAGGCCACCGTAGCCAGTCGAGATGGCATGGTACACATCGGCCACCGGCACCTCGCTGCCCAACAGGTAGAGCACGGGCAGCAACATGGAGCGCATGGTGTGGAATGCATCGGCAAAGGGCGTGTAGGGGTACTCGGCCAGGCACACGTCGCGAAAGATATCAATAAACGTGCGGCTCTGCAAAAACGAGAGCGGATGCACGCGACGGCGGTGGAAGATATCGAATAACACGTCCCAGTCCGGATTGGAGAGCGACACCAGACGGCGTAGCGCCTCACGCTCACGGTCGTTAAAACTGGCTTCATGTTGCTCGCCCGAAAGCCGCAGGGCATCGTCCAGGAACACCTCGTGCACCTCGACCACGTTGCCGGGCAGCTCGTAGACAAACTTGCCACGGTCGGCAGCATGCGCGCCGATCACCCACAGCACAAACTCGTGCTCGGGCATGGCCGTAATGTAGCCATGCATCCAGGTAGATACGCCGCCGTGCACATAGGGGTAGCAACCCTCGAGTACCAAGCAGATTCTCATTTATCGCCACCCTCCTTGCACTCGATCGTCACGGTCTTATCATTTGCCTTGAGCAGATACAGATTACCCGTAAGGTGCGTCAGTTCGCCACCCGTCACCGCACCCGGCTCGCCATTATTGGCGCGGAACATGAGCCACGCCTCGTCGTGGAAATTGCCCAGGTTGAGCGTCCAGGCATCCGCGCTGGTATCCACGCTCACCGTAACCGACGAAAAGCGCTGAATGGCGCCCGAGCACTCCGACGCCGTCTGGTGCCGCAGGTCGGGCGCGGATTTGGTAAGCCACTCCTGGTAGTCGACCAGGCCGCCCTTGTAGACCTCCCAGCCCTCCTTGGCACCACGATCGGGATCGAGCAAGTCGTCCGGGTGCATAAAATGCGTACTCACGTAGTGCATGTTGAGCTCGGACACGGCTGCCAGACGCATATAGGAATCGTTGACCATGCCGCCCGAAACAATACGTGGCTGCTCCACAATGCCATCGCTCGCCACGCCAAACTCCTGCACGTACGGCAGGTCGGTGCCATCCTCAAAATACGTGCTGGCGATGGTCTTAATGCGCGGAACGTCAGTGCCAATGAGCTTGCGCGCTCGGGCCGAAAGGATATTCGACGGCGGTACGTAAACCGAGCCGTGAGCGTTGGGCAGGACCTCGTCCTGGAAGGCTATAAGCTCGTTGAGCGAAGCGACGAGCGTCTCTTTGTTCTTCCAGGTCTTGTAGACGTACAGCGTGCCGTAGTCGGTGTCCCAGAGCGCCAGAGGCTGATGGTTGTAGCCGTGAAAGCCCAGCTCACCGCCCATCTGCAGCAGCATGCCACCAAAATAGCGGAACTGCGTGGTATCGGCCTGTCGCGCGGGCTCGGTCTGGTTGACCGCGTCCTCGTAGTTTTCGATCATCACGCCGGTATAGCGAATGCCGTATTTTTGCGCGAGCTTTTGCAGATCAGGCCACCAGACCTTGGTGTAAAAATCGGCAATGAAAAGGCCGTAGTCACGCTTGATATAAGTACCGTCGCCCGAGGGCACGGGGCTAGGAAAGTCGTCCAAATAGAACACGGCGCTGTTGATGACCGGATAGGCCGTGGCATCACCCAGCAAGCTTATGGCCGAAGCATAGAACCCACGCATGACCTTGTCGTAGATGCCAATGTTGCACACCACGGTGTGACCACTGCCGCAATCGTTAGACCAAATGAGCGGCGTGCCCGCGTCACCGGTCTTTGCCCAGACGTGCGCCGTTTCGCGCAATGAAACCGAAAGTGAAGAATCGAAGGGATCCGAGAACTCGTAGCGCTCTCCTCCGCCCAGCATAAAGTCCTCACTCGGAACGATACTTTCGGCTGTCGCATAGTCATATCCGGCCGATTCGATCCCAAACTTGGAAGCAATAGCCTGCAGGCAGTTCGAGTTATCTGGCGTCATGCCCAGCATGAGTGAGCCGCCCGCACTCACCCAACTCATCAGATCGGTCAGATGCGTACCCAGTCCGTCAAGCGAGGGCATGAGCACAATCACGCGATCAAACGACGCGAGCGATGGGATCGCGTCCGCACCGTCGGTGGCAATATCAACATCGCGATGGGCAATCTTCATGTCCAGCAAAATCTGGTCGAACTGGTCTTTGACATTGTCGACGCCATCTTGGTCCGAGTCGGTAATGACCAGGCACGTGGGCTTTTGGCCAAAGATTGCCGAGGAGGCCGGCACCGCATCGTTGGCGGCAAGCATCCCCAGCTTATGCCGGCCCGCACTGTACTGCACGCCGGCACGCTCCACCAGCAGCACGGCGGCCATGGCAATAAAGACCGCCCACACCACGAGGAGTCCCATCCAACGAAAGCGGCCTGTACGGTCGCGAATATGTTGCGCCACGCTCATCTGGCCTCCTCCCCGTCGCGCCAAAACGCCAACTTTTCGCGGTTGTCGGCGCTCAAATACACATGTTGTTTGTCAATCGCATCGATCACACGGTGGACCTCGTCACCGTCGCGGCGCATCACGGCCAGGCGCAGGCAAAGCATCCAAACCTCCTGCTCCTCGGGCACGTCGAGCACCAGCTGGTCGGTCACGGCCTGCGCCTCGTCGATCTGTCCGACATCGGCCAGCGCCGTCGCGTATCGAATGCGCAGCTCAAGGGTATCCTCGCGCTCGCAGCGACGCGCAAGCAGGCGCGCGTACTGTTGGCGCTGAATCTGAGCCACGCGCCCCTCGGCCAAGCCCGAGCCCAAGTATTCACCAAGAAAATCACAGTATTCGATGAGGTTTTGCGCGCTCGGGTCCGTCTTAAAGGCGCGCTCCAGCTGCTGCAGTTTAAGGTCGGACTCCTTGGAGATCTGCGCCACCGCCGTCGCGGCATAGTGCGCCACCTCAACGTCGTCGTTAAGCTTAGCCGCCTGCAACTGCGCCAGGTACGCGTCGGGCTCCTCGGTGAGCATGGAGAGCATTAGACGGCGCCGGTATGCCGGGTCGTTGACGATGAGCGCCTCCTCGAGCGGGACCACGGCCGCATCGGCGTCACGGTCGTGCACCAGGATGCTGCGATGCAGGTCGTCGTTAAAGCGCAGCGACTCCAGCGCAGACTCTTTCAGCCCCTCGCCAAACACCGCGCTGCGGACCGATAGCAAAACCACCAGCAACGGGCCCCACAGCGGCACAAGCACTATCACAGCCAACATGTGCCCGCGCACCGGCAACAGGCCCAGCTTCATGAGCGTCCACAGCATCAGGCAAACCAGCGCATGAATCAGCAGCAAGACGGCAGCAACAACAAGCGAGATCAAGCGGCACCCCCCTCACCGTCACCGGTGTAAGAGATGTGCTGCAGCAGCGCCACGATATCCTCGCCATCGACGGGCTCCACCGCAATCTGCTTTGCGCTCAGGCGCTCGCGGATAATGGGAAGATCGCACGCCTTTGCCTGGCGCATAAGCAGGTAGAGCACGTTGCCGTCGACCAAGCCCGCCGCGTCGCTCTCGCGGATTGCTGACCCAATTGCGCCCACCAGCTCGCCGACAGGCTCCATGCCCGGTACCACGCGAAGGAGCAAAAAACTCCCCATCTTGCTATCTGCCAGCGCCTGCTCCGCCGCGAGCTCTTGGCCAAAGGCCGCCTGCTTGAGCACGCAAGTACCGTCAACGCAGCGTTTATCCTGCGCCACCGCCTCATAGTCAAAGGCACGGCCCAGCGCGCTTTCGACCAGCCCGCACAAGATGCGGAACAGGTTTTGATAATAGAGGGTCATTTGGTTTTCGGCCGCACGACGCACAAAGATCAACACGGCGGGTGCCCCGTCGCGCTCGATCGTGTATCCAAACATGGGAAGCCCCGGCGTCAGCTCGCGGTTCACCCACAGGTTCGAACGACCCCCGTCACCCAAAAGAGGTGCAAGCTGCTCAAGCGTGAGTGAGCGTGCGGCATCTTCGGCAATCGCGGGACTTGCTGCCACCAGGCGTGCAAATGCCCCGCCCGAAACATGGTAGATCGCCACCGAATCGATCTCGAGGATCTCGCCCAGAAGCTCGCAGCACTTGCGATAGATATCGCGTGGGTTGAGCACGTCGAGCTCCTGTGTCACGGCAAAGATCTTGCCAAAGCTGTCGTGGCGACCCACGATCTGGCGCCTGTACGCGCGCTTGTCCTCGATCGCGTCGTGGTAGAGCTGTGTGAGGAACGTATTGCGGTTGCGCACGAGCTCGTTTTGATCGCGCTCCGCCCTAATGGCCTCGCTGTTGCGCAGCTGCACATAGCCGCACACGGCACCCACCACAAAGTACGCAATAAACGGCAGCCAGTTGGACGGCTCGTAGAACAGGCCCTGGAAGGTATAGCCGTACTGAGTAAAGTAGCTCGCGGCCAAACCCACCGACGCCAGCAGCGCCGCAACCAGGCCAAAGTCCAAACCATACAGCGTGCCGATCAACACCACGTAGAGCAGGCGATAATCGAGCACGTTGAGCTGGGCCGATTGTGAGAACAGATGCTCCAGCACCTCGAACAGAACCCAGGCAACGCCCGTCTCCAGGCATTTAATAGGCAGCGCGCGCATCTGGATGCGGTCGATGGCGGCACGCAGCGGGTTGACCTTCTTTGCGCGGCCAGCATCCCAACGCGCTTGAATGGTCGAAAGATCGCGCAGCAAGTCGTAACGCTGAAACCAGCCATAGCGCACGCGAGCGACGTCACTGGCGGGCAGGGCGTAGCCAGCAGAATCGCCATAGGCAACGGCAAGGCCGGGGAACAACGCCTTGAGGGCCTCGCCCACCTCACCTGGCGTGTGATGGAAGGTATCGGCTACGTCGAGTGTCTCAAAGTTGCCATCCCAGCTGTCGAAGATACGGCGTACCAGCACCGCAAGTTCCTCGGCACACAGCAGGGGAAACGCCGCATCCTGCGCGCCCTGTAGAGCGACCGATCCGGTTGAGCACGCATCGAACAACGACACCAAAAACGGGTCCTCCAGCGCGGCGGACGCGGTATACAGGAACGGTACGCGCAGGATCTTGGTTTGAACGCCCTCGCGAGCAGCGTAGTAGCGGCACAGGTCGTTGGCTGCGCGCGCGATAATGCCCTTGCCCGTTCGCCCCGCGGCATCGGCGGCACCCTCGGCACCCGCGGGCCCTGCTATATACAGCAGTTGGACCCGGCGACCCGCGCACGCACGAAAGACCGTGCGCAGCAGCTCGATATCGCCCACGGTATCGGTATGCGGGGTAAGGTAATTGGATAGGTAGACCATGCGGTCGAACTCGTAGGCCTGCTCCAAGTGCTGGAGCAGCTCTTTCCACGAGGCATGGGGCGACGACTCGTCGCGGTACGCGTCCTGCGCGGCTACGACCTGCACATGGTCCCCGGGGAACGCCTTGGCACAAAAGTCATCGTCAACATATGCGGTGTTGCCAACAACCAGCACCTCCATGGCGCACCCCTCCCCTAAAATCCACTTTTGTCATAGTCAAACATGCGTATTTTACGCTGTTAACACGAGCTGGAACGCCTTTAAGGCTGTTTTAAGAACTTTTTTAGAGGATGTGGGGGCATCGAGAGTGCTAAATGCGCACCCAATCCGGAAGTGCGGTGAAAAACCGAGGTCCGCAGACCAGACCCCCTGTTTTAGACTTCCGCCACCCACGGTTTTGTCGGGAAAAATCTGGTTGTGCTCGGCGGTTTCCGTTTCCCCGCGCTTCCGGAAAACTACGGTAGCAGCGAGTGTCGGAAGTGGAAACGCAACAATTACCCCTCGGAAAACAGCCCGTAAACGCGAAAGCCGATTTTCGGCGATTCCCACGGACAAAGTCAGACGTTCTGTCGCAAAGCCTCATCACAGTTGAAACTGTTAGGAAAAGCACAATTCCAGTCAATCCTCTACCGAAAACCGTAGCGAATTAAGACTGAGCAACAACACGTCAATAAAGATACATGCAAGCAGAAAATCTCACAGGTTTTTGTATCTTTCGACGGAGTTCATTATACGAGCAAACTGCTCGCGTTTTCCCAGATTGCACAAAATGCGCCGCGAATGGGTGCATCTCCATACGCCTCTACAAAAACCTGTACCTTTTTGCACAACAAAAAAGCCGCTCTAACCAGCGGCTTTTCTTCTATAGACAACAAAAAAGGCGACCGCCCGCGAGGACGATCGCCTTTGTTAATTCTTGTATAGTTTGTGCTAGGCGCGAGTCTTGATCTCCTCGAGCACCTTAGCCACAAACTCGTCAACGCTCATCTGAACAGTCTCGTTGGAGCGATCGCGGACGGAGATGTTACCGGCCTCGACCTCCTTCTCGCCCAGGATGAGCATGTAGGGCACGCGGTCGATGCTGCGGGCCTCGCGGATCTTGTAGCCGATCTTCTCGTCGCGGTCGTCGCAGACCACGCGAATGCCGGCCTCCTCCAGCTTGGCGCACACCTCGTGGGCGTAGTCGCGGCTCTTCTCGGAGACAGGAAGCGCCTTGACCTGCACGGGGGCCAGCCAGGTGGGGAACTTGCCCGCAAAGTGCTCAATCAGAATACCGATGAAGCGCTCGATGGAGCCAAAGCACACGCGATGCAGCATGATGGGACGCTTCTTGGTGCCGTCGGCGTCCACGTACTCCAGGTCAAAGTTGAGCGGCATCTGGAAGTCGAGCTGGACGGTACCGCACTGCCAGGTACGGCCGAGCGAGTCCTCCAGGTGGAAGTCGATCTTGGGGCCATAGAAGGCGCCGTCGCCCTCGTTGACCTCATAGTCCATGTGCAGCTGCTCCAGAGCGGTGCGCAGACCCTCCTCGGCGCGCGCCCAGTCCTCGTCCGAACCCATAGAGTCCTCGGGGCGGGTGGAAAGCTCAACGTGATACTTAAAGCCAAACTTCTGGTACACGGAGTCGATAAGGTTGACCACGCCCACGATCTCGTCGGTCAGCTGATCGGGACGCACAAACAGGTGGGCGTCGTCCTGGTTAAAGCAGCGCACGCGGAACAGGCCGTGCAGGGCGCCGCGCAGCTCGTGGCGATGCACCAGGCCAATCTCGCCGGCGCGAATGGGCAGCTCGCGGTAGGAGTGCGGCTTGGAGGCGTACACCAGCACGCCGCCCGGACAGTTCATGGGCTTAATGCAGTACTCTTCGTCGTCGATGACGGTGGAGTACATGTTGTCCTTGTAGTGATCCCAGTGGCCCGAGGTCTTCCACAGCTGCTTGTTCATGATGAGCGGCGTGGAGATCTCCACGTAGCCGGCCTTGTGGTGGATCTCGCGCCAGTAGTCCAGCAGCGTGTTCTTAAGGATCATGCCGTTGGGCAGGAAGAACGGGAAGCCGGGGGCCTCGTCGCGCATCATAAAGAGGTCCATCTCGCGGCCGATCTTGCGGTGGTCGCGCTTCTTGGCCTCCTCCAGCATGTGCATGTGCTCGTCGAGCTCTTCCTTGGTGGCAAAGGCGACGCCGTTGATGCGGGTGAGCATCTTGTTGTCCTTGTCGCCCTTCCAGTAGGCGCCCGAGACGCCGGTGAGCTTAAAGGCCTTGAGCGCCTTGGTGTAGCAGATGTGGGGGCCGACGCACATGTCGATGTAGTCGCCCTGCTGGTAGAAGGTGATGCGGGCGTCGTCGTCCAGGTCGCCGATGTGCTCGACCTTGTACTTCTCGCCGCGCTCCTCCATAAGGGCGATGGCCTCGGCGCGGGGCTTCTCGTACACGGAGAACTTGAGGTTCTCCTTGACGATCTTCTTCATCTCGGCCTCGATCGCGGGGAAGTCGTCCTCGCTGATCTTGACGCCCTCGGGCAGGTCGACGTCGTAGTAAAAACCGTTGTCGGTCGCGGGACCGTAGGCAAAGTCGGCCTCAGGATAAAGACGCTTGATGGCCTGCGCCATGATGTGCGCGGCGGAGTGGCGGATGACGTGCGTGACCTCGTCCTGCGGGAGCTCGGCCACCGAACCGTCATTGTAGAGTGCCTTCATGGGTATGTTTTCTCCTCTCGGATGCCTGATGCAAGTGCGCGCGATGCGCTCGGCGTTTTTGACTTGCATCATTATAGGCAGGTTGCCTTGGTATACAAGCGCCCGCCGCACCTTAATGGCACGGCGGGCGATTTTCTACGCATGCTTCATCGTGTGGGGGCGGGGCTGCGGGATGCGCGGCGCCCGCGGCTTGCAGCCGGCCCGTCGATGGATGCGTTACTGGATGCGAGTTCGGCAGTAGGGGCAGACCTTCCAGTGCGCGTCGAGCGGGCGATGGCAGCTGGGGCACACGTTGCGAACCTGGGTGTCGCACACGGGGCAGACAATAAAATCCTTCTCGATGGGCGCGCCGCACTGCGGGCAGGTGCCGTACTGGGCAAGCTGGCGCTCGCGCAGGGCCATGTCCAGCTCCTGCTCCTCGCGGTCGGACGCGTAGGAGTGCGGGCGCAGGACCAGGTAGGCAATGAGGCCCACAAACGGGATAAGGGCGATGATGCCCCATGCCACGTAGGCACTGGCGCCGCGGCGGCGAGCGTCGATGAACACATAGACGACCGACAGCACATACAGGGCGATGATAAAACCAACGAAGGCATAGACGACGCCCATAAGCTGCGGCGACATGAGCTCGGAGATGTACTTGGACATTGGGGTGTACCTTTCGGGATATTTACAGTCCGGTCAAGTTTACCACGGGGTTTGTTTATATGGGACCACGGCTAGGGGCGGGGCTGGCGCGGACACAAACATCTCAATCTGTAACAGGTGGAAGCGGAATCCGGGTCTAGATGTTACAGGTCGAGACAAACGGAGGACCCGCCAGACTAACATCTCGATCTGTAACATCTGTAACCCGAATCCTCGTCTAACTGTTACAGATCGAGACGAACGGTTGCCGTAGTTGTCGGCAGACGAGGTTCTCGACATTGCCGGGTCTCCCCTCGCCTGCCGTTGGCGGGTGTTGCGTGGCTGTTCGCCGCATTGCCGCCGCGCTGGGGGCGTGCAGACCGTAGGATAGTCTTATTGACAGCCTGTCAACTTGTCTGGGAGGCACTGTGGCAGAAACGTTTGATATCGCGATTGTCGGCGCGGGCATCACCGGATGCGCTATCGCGCGACAGCTCGCGAGATTTGACCTTTCCATTTGCGTGGTCGAGGCGACCAACGACATCGCGCTGGGCGCGTCGAAGGCCAACGGCGGCCTGGTGCACGCCGGCTACGATCCGGCGCCGGGCACCGTAAAGGCACAGGTCAACGCCCGTGGTTGCGAGCTATATGGCACGTGGGCTCAGGAACTAGGCTTTTTGTTCCGCCGCACCGGGTCGATGGTGCTGGGCTTTAACGACGAGGACCGCGCGCACCTGGAAAAGCTGCGCCAGAATGGCCTGGCGAACGGCGTGCCCGAGCTGTCGATCGTCGGACCCGACCGCATCCACGAACTGGAGCCGCGCGCCAGTGCCGATGCAACGTGCGCGTTGTGGTGCCCCTCGACTGGGTTTGTCGACCCGTTTGAGGTTGCCATCGCCGCGCTGGAGAACGCCGTGGCCAACGGGGTGACGTTTATGCGGTCCGCGTCGGTGGAAGCAATTGAAGTCGCGGGCTCGGGCGACGACGCGCACTTTACGCTGGCGACCCCCGCTGGCAACGTGCGCTGCCGCTACTTGATCAACGCCGCGGGCAACGGCGCAGCCGAAATCTCGCATATGGCGGGCGCCGAGGAGTTTCAGATGGTCTGGCGTCAGGGCAACATCGTGGTGCTGGACAAGGAACCGCGCACGCTCATGCCGCTCTACCCCGTGCCGACGCCGGTGTCGAAGGGCGTTATCGTGACGGGCACCGTGCACGGCAACACCGTGATCACCGCGACCGCCGCCGTGCGCGAGCCGGGCGACACGCAGACCTATGCGAGCGATGTGAGCGCGCTGCTGACCGGCGCGCGCAAGCTGGTGCCCGATCTTGATACGCGACGCGTGGTGCGCGCATTTGCCGGCGGGCGTCCGGTCATTCAGGAAACGAACGACTTCTTTATTGGACAGTCAGCCGTGGTGCCGGGGCTGTTCCAGGCGACGGGCATTCAGTCGCCGGGTGTGGCGAGCGCGCCGGCCATTGCCGAGCGCATGGAGCTTGTGATGCGCGAGGCGGGCGTGGAGCTGCACGAGCGGACGGACTGGAACCCAATTCGCCGCGCGCCGGACGATTTTGACCGCATATCGCTGGCGCGCAAGGAGGAGCTGATCGAGTCCGATCCCGCGTGGGGCCAGATTGTCTGCCGCTGCGAGACGGTGCCCGAGGCCGAGATCGTGGCCGCGATCCGACGCCAGCCAGGCGCGGTCTCGGTCGAAGGCGTCAAGCGCCGCTGTCGCGCCGGCATGGGCCGGTGCCAAAGCGGCTTTTGCCAGAGCCGTGTAGTGACGATTCTTGCCCGCGAGCTGTGCTGCGACCCCAGCGAGGTGCTGTTGGAGGATACCGGATCTTGGCTGGTTGAGGGACCGTTGAAGGGGGTGCGCTAGGATGGCGGAATTCAAATCGAGCGCGATTGATTGCGGCGTCGTAGAAGCCATACAAACGCAAGCCTTCGAAGTAGTCGTTATCGGCGGCGGACCTGCCGGCATGGCGGCCGCGCTGGCCGCGCATAAGGCCGGAGCGCGCGTGGCCATCGTGGAGCGCGAACAGCACCTGGGCGGAATCCTCCGCCAGTGCATCCACCCCGGCTTTGGCCTGTCGCACTTTAAACAGGAGCTCACCGGTCCCGAATACGCGCAGCGCTTTATCGACCAGGTGCACGCAACCGACATTGCGCTGTTCTTGGACAGTATGGTGCTTGGGATTGATGAGGCCTCGGACGCTCCGGACGCGAACGACGCCGAAGCCCACACCGTCACGCTCATGAGCCCCGCCGGCATGTTGCAACTCACCGGACGCGTGGTCGTCCTTGCCATGGGCTGCCGCGAGCGCACCCGCAGCGAGATCAAGATACCCGGCAGTCGTCCCGCCGGCGTGTTTACGGCCGGCCTGGCGCAGCGATACATCAATATCGAAAACCTCAAACCCGGCTCGCGTGCCGTCATCTTGGGCTCGGGCGACATCGGGCTGATCATGGCACGCCGTTGCACGCTCGAGGGAATTTCGGTCGAGGGCGTGTACGAGCTCATGCCGTACGCCAACGGCCTGCGCCGCAACGTCAAGAACTGCCTGGACGACTTTGGAATTCCGCTGCACCTGTCCACCACCGTCACACGCGTGATCGGCCACGACCGCGTGGAAGCCGTCGAGGTGAGCCAAGTAGACGAGCGTCTGGCGCCCATTCCGGGGACCGAGCGCATTGTTCCGTGCGACACGCTGCTGCTTTCGGTGGGCTTGATTCCCGAGAACGAGCTTTCGGTTGCCGCAGGCGTGGAGCTTGACCCACGCACGCGCGGAGCCGTGGTGGATCAGAGTCTGCAGACGGGCGTGCCGGGCATCTTTGCCTGCGGAAACGTGCTGCACGTGCACGACCTGGCCGACAACGTGACGACCGAGTCCGAGGGGGCTGGCGCAGCTGCGGCGGCGTGGGCGCTGGGTGGCGGCGCGGGTGTGACGCCTGGCTGCGAACTCACGGTCTCCCCTGCCGGTATCGCGGGCTACGCGCTGCCGGGACGCATTACGGCCATGGCGCTCACCAAACTCAACTTCCGTGTACGCCGGCCGGTCGACGCCGCCCGCGTGCGCATTCTGGCAGGCAACGAGGAGCTATTCGCAGGCAAGGTCCGCGCGTTTAAGCCAAGCGTAATGGAGAGCTTCCCGCTGCCGGCAAAGGTGATTCAACGCGCACTCAACCTGGGCGTCAGCGAGATTGTCCTATCCGTCGACCCTGTTGAGGAGGCGTAGTCCATGAGCGATAACGCAATCGAAACGCTGCAGTTCAACTGCACAACCTGCCCATCCGAATGCCTCCTGACCGTGAAAGTCGAGCGCACCGCCGACGGCCACGTGGCGGAAGTACGCTCCGTAACCGGCAACAGCTGCCCGCGCGGTGATAAGTTCGCACATCAGGAGCCCACCCGCCCCATGCGCGTACTCACCACCACCGTTGCTGTATCCGGCGGCGACGAGACGCTGCTGCCTGTCCGCACCGCCGAGGCCATCCCGCTAGAACTCCACGCCCAAGCCATGGCCCGCATCCGCGGCCTAGTCATCGACGCCCCCATCCGCATGGGCGACATCGTGCTGGAGAACCTCCTAGACACCAACATCAACCTAATCGCCAGCATGGACATCGGCCCTGTCTAAGCAGCCCATTTGGGACGGGGGCCTTTTAGCTACCCCGCCATCCACCCTGCCCTCCTCAGTTGCGGTGAAATAGATCCTGATTTCCGCCATAACCCCGGCATCTAGGAACTATTCCACCGCAACTTGCCTTGGGATCGGTATTTAGCTTGTGCCTACTGGTGGCGCGCGCAGACGTGGTGTAAGAGTGTCCTGAGGTCCGTCGCTGCAAGCCCCGATGTTACTCCTTCTTGAGGCCGCGCTTCTCGACTATCTCGTCCACTATCTCCCTGGCGCGCCGCCCGAGCGCGCGGCGCCTCCCCTCTGTCGGGGCCGGCCTGTCCGCGGTCTCGGCGAAGCCCTCGGCGGCCGAGGCCTCGGAGAACACGCGCTGCTGGGACCACTGCCCCTCGGTCTCCATGAGGCTCGCGCACGTCAGGCGCAGCATCGACTCCCTCGAGGGGAAGGACTGCACGACCCTGTAGCGGCGCTTGATCTCGCGGTTGGCGCGCTCCTGGACGTTGTTGGTGCGGAGCTTGGCCCAGTGCGCCCTGGGGAAGGCCGTGAACGCCAGCGCGGAGTCCTCGGCCTGCTCGAAGACCTCGCCGGCCCTGGCGGACACCGACGCCACCCAGGGCGCCGCCTCGGCCCACACGCAGCGCGCGAGGTCGGGGTCGTCCTGGTAGACCGCGGCGTGCACGAGGTCCCTGACGGCCGCCTTGGAGTCCTCGGGCCTGCCCGAGCAGGCGCTCTGGAGGTTGCGCTGCAGGTGCGTCACGCAGCGCTGCCAGGCGCAGCCCTGGAACAGGCGCGAGACGGCGGCCACGAGCCCGGCGTGGCTGTCGGAGACCACGAGGCGGACGCCGGCCAGCCCGCGCTCGCGCAGCCCGCCGAGGAATGCCGCCCAGGAGTCCTCGCTCTCGGTGTCGACCACGTCGCAGCCCAGGAAGTGCTTGCGCCCGTCGGCGCCCAGCCCGATCGCGGTCACGACGCCCTGCGAGACGACCGACGAGCCGACCCTGCAGCTCATGTAGGTGGCGTCGAGCCACAGGTAGCAGCACGGCGTGCCCGAAAGGTCGCGGCGGCGGAACTCCGCCACCTCGGCGTCGAGGTCGGAGCAGAGGCTCGAGACCTCCGAGCTCGACAGCGAGGATATGCCCAGCTTGGACGCCACGCGCTCGACCTTGCGGGTGGACACGCCGCACACGTACATCTCCTGCACGATGGCGGCCACCGAGGTGTCGACGCGCGACCATCGCGCGAGCATGCCCTCGGGGTAGTAGGTGCCGTGCCTGAGCTTGGGTATCTCGAGCTCCACGTCGCCCACGGCGGTCTTGAGCGACCTGGGGCGGTAGCCGTTGCGGCTGTTCTCCCTGCCGTCGCTGCGCTCGTTGCGGCTCGCGCCGCACATCTGCTGGGCCTCGGAGTCCATCAGTGCGTTCATCACGCCGCCCAGCACCCTGCACGCGAACTCGCGCGCGTCGCCGCACTCCTGCCAAAGCCTCGCCGCCTCGAGGGCCTCGTCGCGACCGAGGCGCAGTACACTCTCTTCTTGGGGCATCGCCTTTCCTTCCATTCGTCACCTTCATTACTCCAACGACGAATTCTAGGCGGTGTCCCCTCCCTTTCAAGAAAGGGCGGAGGCGGGGCATGCCCCGCCTCTTACACCACATCTCTGTGCGCTACCTGCCTACTTTAGTGCCATCTCAAAACTATGCCGGATTACGGGGCTGATTCGGAGACCCCCATCCATACCGGCAATTTTCGATTTTTGATAAGCCGTCTACCTGCGGTTTTAATTTAGCGATTTTTCCCATGGTCAAGTAATACAGGTCCAGCCCCGTAATCCGCCATACTTTTGAAACCAGCCCATTTGGGACGGGCCTCTTTTAGCTACTTTTGCCCGAACGTTCGCTCAAATGATTTTTCTGGGACGGGGATTAAATAATCATTCAGCACCCAATGATTATTTAATCCCCGTCCCAGAAAAATCATTCCGTATGTTTGACGCAGCTAAAATAGCCCCGCCGCAAATTGACTACCCTGGCATTGGGGATACCATGGTGGCACCCTAGCGAAAGGATGTTTTATGGCACATGTCGATGACCAGCGCGTGGCGCGCGTGCTCGATGCGCTCGAGGCTCAGCACCCCGGCGCGCAGCTGCTCGTAAACGACCCGTGGTCGATCTACTACCTGACCGGTTTTTATGCCGATATGTTCGAGCGTTTTTGCGGTGTGCTGCTCGCGCGCGGTAGCGAGCCCGTGATCTTGGTCAACGCGCTGCATCAGCTGCCCGAGTACGACAATGCCCGCGTGGCCTATCACACCGATACTGACGTTGTGGCCGACGCCATCGTTCGCGAGATCGATCCGACCAAACCGCTCGGCATCGACACCGTTATGCGCTCCGGCTTTTTGATGCCCCTTATGGATCGTCACGCCGCGAGCGAGTTCTTCCTGGGCGACTTTGCCGTCACCGCCGCACGCGCCCACAAGGATGTCACCGAGCAGGAGCTTATGCGCGCGTCCTCGGCCGCTAACGACGCCGTGATGGCCGACGCCATCAAGCTCGTCCACGAGGGCGTGACGGAGCGCGAAATTGCCGACCAGATGCTCGGCCTGTATCGCAAGCACGGCTGCGAGGGCTTTAGTTTTCCGCCCATCGTAAGCTTTGGCGCCAACGCCGGCGACCCGCATCACGAACCCGACGATACCGTGCTCAAGCGCGGCAACGTGGTGCTGTTCGACATTGGCGGACGCCGCTGCAACTACTGCTCGGACATGACGCGCACGTTCTTTTGGGGCGAGCCGGACGAGGAGACGGCGCGCATCTACGATATCGTGCGCCGCGCCAACGAGGCTGCCGAGGCGCTCATCGCGCCGGGCGTGCGTATGTGCGACCTGGACCGTGCCGCACGCAACGTAATCGAGAATGCGGGCTATGGGCAGTACTTTACGCATCGCCTGGGTCACTCGATCGGCCTGCAGGACCATGAACCGGGCGACGTCTCGCTCGTTAACGAGCAGGTTGTCGAGCCGGGCATGACCTTCTCCATCGAGCCGGGCATCTACCTCCCCGGCCGCACCGGCGTCCGCATCGAGGACTTGGCCCTGGTCACCGAGTCCGGCGTCGAGATTCTCAACGCCTATCCCCACGATCCAGCCTGCCTAGACTAGGCAATACGGCAAAGGGGCAGTCCCTTTGTCGCATTCCGATTACACTATGCCACGAAAACGGCCTATCTACTACATTTAACCTGCATGGGTCGACCATGCGGGTCTTTTTTGAAAATCAACAAGCCGTCTACCTGCGGTTTTGATTTCACGATTTTCCGTGTGGTCGAGGGTAGTCGCCAAAACGTAGTAGATAGCCCCATTTCGTGGCAAGCGAGTCAACTCGAGGCACAGGGCAGCTAAAAAAGCCCCGTCCCAAATTAGCTGTTTTTGAGTTGCGGTGATATACGGACTGTTTAAGGCTTCTAGCCCATAAAACAGTCCCTATTTCACCGCAACTGATGAGGGGATGGGTTAGCGGAGCAGGCCGGCTACTTCACCGACTAGGGTGATGGTGCCGGCTGCTACGAAGGGCTCGCCCGCGGCCTTGAAAGCTGCAAGGGCCTCGGAAACGCTGGGGTATACGCCCGCGAGCTTATCGGCATCAACGAGGGCGGCGAGCTCCTCTGCCGGCAGGGCGCGATCGGAATCGGTCTGCGTCACGACCACGCGCGGGAAAGCCGGGATCAGCACGTCAACGATACCCGCCACGTCCTTGTCTGCCAGCGCGGCGCACAGCAGCGTGGGGCGATTCTCCACGCACGGATCGATCTCGTCCAACGCGCTCACAAAGTTCTCGCAGCTCTGGGGGTTATGGCAGGCGTCGATCAGCTTGAGCGGATCGGTTCCCAGCACATCAAAGCGACCCGGCGTGGGGCAGCCCATAAGAGAAGCGTCGAGCGACTCGTGGTCGAGCTCGCGGCCCAGATAGCCCTCGCACAGCATAATCGAACACGCGGCATTCTGCGGCTGATATGCCGGCTTGACCATACTCGACGTATAGATCGCACGCGGCGTGGTGCAGCTGAACTCAACCGTGTCGCCCACATGCGCCGGCACCTTAGTCGTGACATGGCTCACCACGAGCGGCACCACACCGCATTCGCGGCAACGGGCATCCATCACGCGCTGAACACTTGCCTCATGCGTGCCCTCGCCCAGAACAACCAGGCGTCCGGGCTTAATGACCGCAGCCTTCTCACCCGCAATGGCCTCGAGCGTATCGCCCAAAATACGTGTGTGATCGAGCCCAATACCCGTAATGGCAACGGCGACGGGATCAGTCGCACTCGTGGCGTCCCAACGACCGCCCATGCCAACCTCGAGCACGGCAACATCCACCGCGGCCTCGGCAAACACCACAAGCGCGGCGGCCGTCAGCAGGTCAAACGGAGTAATGGTATAGGCGCGCTCCCCCGTCGCCACACGGTGCGCATTCACCCGACGTCCCGCCTCAACAGCGGCAGAAACGCCACGGGCAAAGGCCTCGTCGCTCACGACGCGTCCATCGACCTCCATGCGCTCGGGATAGCGAACAAGCTGCGGCGACGTATACAGCGCGGTCTTGAGCCCCTCACCACGAAGAATGGCAGCCGAAAAACGCGTGGTCGAAGTCTTGCCATTGGTGCCGGCAACCTGAATGCAATCGAAATACTCGTCCGGACGACCAAGCTCATCGAGCATATCGACAACCGTCTCAAGCAGAGGCCCAGCATCCCCAGAAATCCGCCCCGTATCAGCAGCCAGCCCCACAGCCTCATCAAACGAAAGCAACTCAAACGAGAAAGGAACGACATACGACCCAGAACGCTTAGCCATAACCCAAAGTCCCCCATAACAGAAAAAGAGGCTCATCAAAAAGAATGAGCCCCTCGCGTTGACAATTTCAGCCTTTACCCGATTGCAGCAAGATCAAGGCCACAACCCAGTGGCCCCAACACGCCAGATGCAAACAACCACGTAAACGAACTAGGAGCGGCCCGATGCTTTGCTCGCCGCAAGTTCCGCACGCAAAGGACAGCACTTAATGTGCTGTCCGTCTTGCGCAGGACTGTTCGCAGCGGAGAGCAAAGCATCGGGACGCGCCCCCAAGTTACGCCTACGAGAAGTCAGCAACCTGAGCAGTCAGTGCCGCCAGGATCTCCTTGAGCTCTGCTGCACGGTCCCTCTTCTTCTGGACCACCGCGGGCGCGGCCTTAGCCACAAAGCCCTCGTTGGCGAGTGTCTTCTCGCAGCCGGCGAGCTCCTTCTGGGCCGCGGCGATCTCCTTCTCCAGGCGCGCCTTCTCGGCCGAAAGGTCAACCTTGCCCTCGAGCACCACAAAGACCTCGACGCCGCTGTCGACCACGGCGATGCTCGCAGCCGGCTTCTCAACGTCGGTGCCCATGACCAGAGAAGCCGTGTTCGCCAGCGGCTCAATCGTCGAGCGCAGGCTCTCGAGCTTCTCGATGTCCTCGGCACCGGCGCGCACGACCACGTCGAGCTCGGCCTTGGGGCTCAAGCGGTAACGCGAACGCGTGGCGCGGGCGGCGGAAACGACGGCGCGGCACAGCTCAAACGCGCGCTCGGCGTCCTCGTCAACATACTTAGCGTAGTCGGCGGGCTCGGGCCACTTGGCGATCATGAGCGCCTCGGCGCGGTTCACGTTGCCCTCGGCGTCCAGATCGAGCACACTCGCCGGCATGTTGTCCCAGATCTCCTCGGTGACAAACGGCATGAGCGGGTGCATCAGGCGAATGGAGGTGTCGAGCACAAAGATCAGGTTGCGCTGAGCCTGCAGACGGCCCTCGCCCTTCAGGCGGGCCTTGGTGACCTCGACGTACCAGTCGCAGACCTCGTTCCAGAAGAACTGCTGCACGCCGCGGGCCATATCGCCAAAGGTATAGTTCTCAATCCCCTCGGTGACCATCTTCACGGCCTTGGCCAAGCGGCTGAACATCCAAGCGTCGGCCGGCGTCTCCACGACGGGCTCGCCGGGCGTGTAGCCCTCCATGTTCATGAGCAGGAAGCGGCTGGCGTTCCAGATCTTGGTCACAAACGACTTGGCCTGGTCGGTACGCGGGCTGTCGATGAGCTTCTTGGTCTTCTTGTCGATGTTCGCGTCGAACTTGACGTCCTGGTTGTTGGTGCAGAGCGTCAGCAGGTTGTAGCGCATGGCGTCGGCGCCGTACATGCCAATGAGGTCCATGGGGTCAACGCCGTTGCCCTTGGACTTGGACATACGGCTTCCGTCCTTGGCAAGAATCGTCGGGTAGATGACGACGTCCTTAAACGGCACTTCGTCCAGGAAGTACAACGAGCTCATGACCATGCGGGCAACCCACAGCGCGATGATGTCGCGCGCGGTGACGAGCGCCGTCGTGGGGTGATGGCCCTCGAGCAGCTCCGGCTTTTGCGGCCAGCCCTGCGTGGCGAAGGTCCACAGCTGCGAGCTAAACCACGTGTCCAGCACGTTCTCGTCCTGGTGCACGTGATGACCGCCGCACTTGGGGCACACGTCGGTGTCCTCGGTCAGGGCGTCCTCCCAACCGCAGTCCTCGCAGTAGAACACGGGGATGCGGTGGCCCCACCACAGCTGGCGGCTGATGCACCAGTCCTTAAGGTTCTCCATCCAGGTGGTGTAGGTCTGCGTCCAGCGCGCGGGGTGGAAGGTAACCTTACCGGAGTTAACGGCGTCAAGCGCCGGCCCCTTGAGCTTGTCAACAGCCACAAACCACTGCTCGGACAGCCACGGCTCAAGCGCAGCGTCGCAGCGGTAGCAGTGCATGACGGAGTGATCGAGGTCCTCGACGTGATCGAGCAGGTCGTGCTCCTCGAACCACTTGATGACGGCCTCGCGGCACTCGTCGCGGTTCATGCCGGTAAACTCGCCATAGCCCTCGACGACCACCGCGTGCTCATCGAAGATATTGATTTGCGGCAGGTCGTGAGCCTGACCCATAGCGTAATCGTTGGGGTCGTGGGCCGGGGTGACCTTGACAAAGCCGGAGCCAAAGTTGGCGTCAACATGCCAATCCTCAAAGATGGGGATCTCGCGGTCGACAATGGGAAGCTTGACGGTCTTGCCCACGAAGGCGGCCTTCTCGGGGTCCTTCGGGGAGACGGCGACACCTGCGTCGCCGAGCATGGTCTCGGGGCGCGTGGTGGCGACGACGATGTAGTCCTGGCCGTTGACCGGCTCGGTCAGCGGATAGCGCAGGTGCCACAGATGGCCCTTCTCGTCCTTGTACTCGGCCTCGTCGTCCGAGATGGCGGTGGTGCAGTTGGGGCACCAGTTGACGATGCGCTTGCCGCGGTAGATCAGACCGTCGTGGTACCAGTCGCAGAAGACCTTGCGCACGGCCTGCGCGTAGTCCTCGTCCATAGTAAAGCGCTCGTTATCGAAGTCAACGGAGCAGCCCATACGCTTGATCTGCTCGACGATGATGCCGCCGTACTCGTGGGTCCAATCCCAGCAAGCGTCGACAAACTTGTCGCGACCGATCTCCAGGCGGCTAATGCCCTCGCTCTTGAGTTTCTTGTCGACCTTGGTCTGCGTGGCGATACCGGCGTGATCGGTTCCGAGCACCCAGCGCGTGGACTTGCCGCGCATGCGGGCCATACGAATGATGGCGTCCTGGATGGAGTCGTCGGTAGCGTGACCCATGTGGAGCTTACCGGTCACGTTGGGAGGCGGAATGGTGACGGTGCAGTCGCCCACGCCCTCACGGCGCTTGTAGTAGCCGCCGTCGAGCCACTTCTGCAGGATCGCCGGCTCGTTGGTCGACGGATCGTAGTTCTTGGGCATTTCTTCCATATATCTCTCCCTGTCCCGCCGGCGTGTCCGCCTGCTTGGTTTTCGCTCGGTCAGGTCCTGGCTCGCACGAAGAGCACATTAAGTGCTCTTCGGCTCGTGCGGAATCTACGAAAACCAAGCAGGCGGACACGCCTTAGGTATCGATTACTTCAGTCTGTAATGACTTCGCTGAGGCTTAAACAAACACACAGAATAACACAGGTAGTTGGGGTTATTGCGTATATATAAAATAGCCTCCGACCGCGGGTGGTCGGAGGCTATTTGCAAGCACGTTTTTGGCTGGTTTAGCCGTAGATGCGTTGGGGTTGTTCTTCGCCCTTTACGGAGGCTTCGGTCACGATGACCTTGGCGACACCCTCCTCGCTGGGCAGGTCGAACATCGTCTGCTGCAGCACGTCCTCGCAGATGGAGCGCAGGCCGCGGGCGCCGGTCTTGCGGGCAAGCGCCATGCGGGCGATCTCATGCAGGGCCGCGTCCTCAAACTCAAGCTCAACGTCCTCGAGCTGGAACATCTTGCGGTACTGGCGCACCACGGCGTTCTTGGGCTCGGTCAGGATCGACACCAGGTCGTCCTCGTCGAGCGCCTGCGTTTGGGTGACGACAGGCGTACGTCCCACAAACTCGGGAATCATGCCAAAGGCGTTGAGGTCCTGCGGGAGCACCTGACGCAGCAGGTCGTTCTCGTCGACCGAGGTGGGGCCGGCGATCTCGGAGTTAAAGCCCACGCCCTTGTTGCCCACGCGGTCGGCAATGATCTTATCCAGACCCACAAAGGCACCGCCGCAGATGAACAGGATGTTCGTCGTGTCGATCTGCAGCAGCTCCTGCTGAGGATGCTTGCGGCCGCCGGTGGGCGGAACGCTGGCCACCGTGCCCTCAAGGATCTTCAGCAGCGCCTGCTGAACGCCCTCGCCCGAGACATCGCGGGTAATGGAGAGGTTCTCGGCCTTGCGGGCGATCTTATCAATCTCGTCCACGTAGATAATGCCAACCTGCGCGCGCTCGATATCGCCATCGGCAGCATTGATGAGCTTAAGCAGGATGTTCTCCACGTCCTCGCCCACGTAACCGGCCTCGGTGAGTGCGGTGGCATCGGCGATGGCAAACGGCACCTCGAGGATGCGCGCGAGCGTCTGGGCCAACAGGGTCTTGCCGGTACCAGTGGGACCGAGCAGCAAGATGTTGGACTTGGCGAGCTCCACCTCGTCCATATCGTTGTCGAACTGCGAGCCCATGCCGCCGTCAAAAGCGGACACCGCAGCGCCGCCCTCGATCACGCGGCGATAGTGGTTGTACACGGCAACCGACATAGCGCGCTTGGCGTCCTCCTGACCCATGACATAGGCCGAAAGCTCGTCATAGATCTCGTGCGGCGTCGGCACGTGCGTGATGACCTGGCGGTCGTCCTCGAGCTCAAAGCCCTCGGTCTCGGGGTCCACGGCGGGCTGCCCAGCAGCCTGGCCGTGGTCGTTGAGGAAGCCTGGCAGCTTGCCGTTGCGGGCAGCGTCCATAAAGTCCGAAGCCAGCGACTCCTCCAGAATCTCGGAGCAAGCGGCGACGCACTCGTCACAGATAAAGATGTTGGTCGGGCCCTTTACGAGGCGACGGACCTGGCCCTGCTCTTTTCCGCAGAAGGAGCAGCGGATGGGGTTGCCGTTCTCGTCAAAGTTGTCCTGCATGTTACCTGCCATCCTAGGCGTCCTTCGCGGCCAGATCGCGCGAGGTGACGATACGGTCGATCAGACCGTAGTCGAGGGCCTCAGCAGCGGTCAGGTAGTTGTCGCGCTCGGTATCGGCCTGGACCTTTTCGATGGGCTGGCCAGAGGCGTCGGACAAGATCTGGTTGAGCTCGCGGCGAGTCTTCTTGATCTCCTCGGCCACGATCTCGATCTCGGTCTGCTGGCCCTGGGCACCGCCGCTGGGCTGGTGAATCATGACCTTGGAGTGCGGCAGGCAGAAGCGCTTACCCTTGGCGCCGGCCGAAAGCAGCACGGCGGCCATGGACGCAGCCATACCGACGCAGATGGTGGAGACCTGCGGCTTAATGAAGTTCATGGTGTCCAGAATCGCCAGGCCGGAGTAAACCTCGCCGCCGGGCGAATTGATGTAGAGCGAGATATCCTTCTCGGCATCCTGGCTTTCAAGATGCAGCAGCTGGGCAACGACCAGATTGGCGCTGACGGAGTTGATCTCCTCGCCCAAGAAGATGATGCGGTCGTTGAGCAGACGCGAATAGATATCGTAGCTGCGCTCGCCGCGCGGCGTCTGCTCGATAACGTATGGCACGAGGGCGGAATCGAACTTAGCGATCATACGCATCTCCATTTCTCTTATGGACCAATAGTGGTTCTAGACAAACGTACGGTGCCCGCATGCTATGCATTGGCTGGCACCGTACGAAGCAACCGGATAACCGGCTTATAACTTTACCCCATCACGGGCGCATCCATGCGCTCGCGGAAAAGGTGGCGAGAATTACTCGGCGTCCTTGGCGGTCTCGTCGACCTCGGTCACCTTGGCGTTCTCGACCAGGTGGTCGACGGCCTTGGAGCGACGGATGGACTCGCGGACAGCAGGCATACGGCCATCGGCGATAAACTCGGCCTTGGAAGCCTCGACGTCCTTGACGCCGGCCTTCTCGAACTCGGCGTTGATGTCGTCCTCGGTGACCTCGATCTTGAGCTCACGAGCGAGGGCGTCGAGCGCCAGGGACTCGCGGGCAACGTCGTTGGCCTGCTTGTGAAGGTCGCCGACGAACTGCTCCATGGTCAGGCCGGAAGCCGGCAGCCAGGTGTCGAGGGTCATGCCGCGGGCAGCGAGGTTGGACAGGAAGTTCTGGCCAAGCTCCTCAAAGACGGACTGCTCGTAGTCAGCATCCATCTCGTCGAGCTGCAGGCGCTCGGCGAGAGCGGAGACGCAACGGTTCTCCTTCTCAGCCGGCAGGCGGGAAGCCTTGTCCTGCTCGATCTCGATCTTGATGGCGTCGCGCATGGCGTCGATGCCGTCAAAGCCAAAGTCGGACTTGACGAGCTCATCGGTGAGCTCGGGGGTGTTGCGGACCTTGATGCCCTTGACGGTGACCTCGACGGTGTGGGTCTCGGCCTCCTCGCCCTCCTCGACCTCGTCGGTCCAGGTGACGGTCTTGACGTCGTCAACGTTAGCGCCGATCAGGGCCTCGTTGAACTCCTTGGGGTTGCTGTCGCTACCGGCGATGAGCATGCGGCCCTCGGCGGCGAAGTTGTCAGCGTTCTCAACGGCCTTGAGGTCGACGGTGACGTAGTCCTCGGCCTCGACGGCGCGACCCTCGACGTCCTCGAAGGTGGCACGGTAGTTGAGGAGCATCTCGACCTGATTGTTGATCTCGGACTCGGTGACCTCCGCAGGAGGCATCTCGATCTCGACGGCGTCGAAGGAGGAGAGCTCAGCAGCAGGACGCAGGGAGAACTCGACGGTGTAGGTGTAGTCCTCGTGATCCTTGGCGAGGTCGAGCTCCTTGTAGTCACCGTTCTTGGTGGGGACGATGTCCAGCTCGTTGAGGACGGCGGGCTCGTTGGCGGCGATCAGGTCGTTGGTGGCCTGAGCGAGGGTAGCCTCGGCGCCAAGAGCGGAGTCGATGACCGGACGAGGAGCCTTACCGGCGCGGAAGCCCGGGAAGCGGTACTTCTTGGCGGTGTCCTTGTAAGCCTTCTTGATCGCGGCGTCGACGTCGGCGGCCGGGATGGTGACCGTAGCGGTGAGCTTGGCGTCCTTGACGTCAGAAGCGGTGATGTTCAACACGTTCCTCCTCATACTGCCCAGCTTATCTGAGGTGCTGGTACCTTTATGCAACAAAGTGTCGCGACGGCCGAGGCCGACGCTGGTGCGTTGGTGCGGGCGAAAGGACTCGAACCTTCACGGGAATCCCACCAGAACCTAAATCTGGCGCGTCTACCAATTCCGCCACGCCCGCATGAGCGCACAGACTAGGAATGATAGCAGATACGAACGACAAGCGCACGCACACCTTTTACAAGCTCACGACCTCACCACGAGTGCGCATCGGATCCCCCGCCGCCCCATCGAAGTTGCGGTGGAATAGGGACTGTTTGGGGCTCCAGTCCTCCAAAACAGTCCCTATTCCACCGCAACTTCGGCGGGACTCGGCAGCCTGGCGATGCTGGCCATGCGCCGGAAAGCGTGTCCCGGTTTGGGGCCTCGGAATGGGATGTAATTTCCGCTATAGCCATCAACCGGAAACTGCAACCCGTTTTGAGCCCCTATTCCGGGATGCACTTTCCGCCAGGGGCCTCAAACGGAAACCGCATCCCGCAATTCGGACGAAAAGCGGGATGCGGTTTCCCCGGGCTTGCCAAAGGGCGGCGGCGCCTCGTCTACTCCCCCAGCAGCGCCTTCTCGGGCGTGATGGGCAGCGAGCGAACCTGATGTCCGGTGGCGTGCGCCACGGCCGAGGCAACGGCGGCGAGCGGCGTGTTGATGACGACCTCGCCGATCGACTTGGCGCCAAACGGGCCCGTCGGCTCGTAGCTCGGCTCAAAGGCCACGCGAATGCTGCCGATATCCAGGCGCGTGGGCAGCTTGTAACTCATAAAGTTACCGGTGCGCAGGCGGCCGCGATCATCGTGCTCGACAATCTCGTAGAGCGCGTGGCCGATACCCTGGGCAATGCCGCCCTCGGCCTGGACGCGCGCGAGCGCCTCGTTGATCACGGTGCCGCAGTCGACGGCCGCGGCGTAATCCACCACGGTCACCTTGCCGGTGGCCTTGTCGACCTCGACCTCGGCAATGCCGGCCATAAACGGCGGAGGCGAAACGGGCAGGCAGGCAGAGGCATGCGAGGTCAGCGCGTCCCCGCCCGCGATGTTCTTGACGCACAGGTTGGCAAAGTCGCGCAGCGTGAGGTAGCGGTTCTGCTCGCGCGCGGCACGCTCGTCGGACAGGCGCACGTACTGACCATCAAAGACCACATCGGCGGCGTCCACGTCCCACATCTGGGCGGCCTTGGCGCAGATCTTCTCGCGCAGCTCGGTCGCGGCATTCTTGGCTGCAAGGCCCGTCACGTACGTACCCGAGCTCGCGTACGAGCCGGCGTCGAACGGCGACACGTCGGTGTCCACGCCGCGCACCACGATAAGCGAGCTCTCCACGCCCAGCTCCTCGGCGGCAATCTGCGCCAGAATCGTGTCGACGCCCATGCCGTTATCAGTGGCGCCGGTGCCGATGGTAATGAAGCCGTCCTCTTCAAGGCGCATGTCGATGCCGGCGATATCCACATTGGAGATACCCGAGCCCTGCATAGTGAGCGCGCAGCCCAGGGCGCGCACGCGGTCGCCCAGGTCAACGGCCAGCGGCTTGTCGCGCCAGCCGATCATGTCCATCGCGCGCAGCAGGCAGCGGTCGAGCGCGCAGGCGTTGAGCTTCTCGTTGTAGTACTGCGGCATGACCTCGCCCTCGCGCACGATGTTCTTAAGGCGCAGGTCGGCGGGGTCCATGTGCAGCATGTCGGCGAGCTCGTTGACGGCGCTCTCCACGGCAAACTGGCCCTGGGTGGCACCGTAGCCGCGATACGCGCCGCCGCGGTTGGTATTGGTGTAGACGGCGTCCCAGCTAAAGCGGCTCGCCTTCACATGGTTGTAGATGGGCAGGCTTTTGTGGCCCGAGAGGCCGATCGTCGTGGTGGCATGCTCGCCATAGGCGCCGGCGTTGGACAGCGTGTGCAGGTCGATGGCCGTGATGGTGCCGTCGTTCATGGCGCCCAGCTTGACAGTCATCTGCATCTGATGTCGCGAGTTGCCCGCGGTGATGGTCTCCTCGCGGGTGTAGCAGCAGTAGCTCGGACGACCGGTCTGCTGGGTCACGAACGCCACGAAGATCTCGCAGCAGCCCGTCTGCTTGGAGCCAAAACCGCCGCCGATGCGCGGCTTGATGACCTGCACCTGCGACTGCGGAATGTCGAGCGACTGCGCGACCATGCGGCGCACGTGGAAGGGCACCTGCGTAGAGGTGGTCACCGAGATGCGGCCGAAGGCGTCGGTCGTCGCGAAGGCGCGGAAGGTTTCCATGGGCGCGGTCTGCGTGGCCTGGCTGGTGTAGGTGCGCTCAAAGACGATGTCGCTCTGGGCGAAGGCCTCGTCCAGGTCGCCAAAGTCGCTCGTACCGCTGCACACCAGGTTGCGCGGAACGTCGCCGCCCTGCGGGAACATAAAGGTCACATCGCCCTCGGGGTGGACCACGATGTCATTATCGAGCGCCTGGGTAAAGTCGAGCAGGGGCTCGAGTACCTCGTAGTCAACCTTGATGAGCTTGAGCGCCTTGTCGGCGGCCTCCTCGGTTTCGGCGGCGACGATAGCCACCTCTTCGTTTTGGTAACGGACGAGATTCTCGAGAATCAGGCGGTCGTAGGGACTCGGCTGCGGATAGCTCTGGCCGGCGATGGTAAAGCGGCGCTTGGGCACGTCCTCGTAAGTGTAGACGCCCACCACGCCGGGCACCTTCAGGGCGCGCGACGTATCGATGGAGCGGATCTTGGCGCGGGCATACGGGCTGCGCTTGAGCTTGACGATCAGGGCGCCGGCAGGCACCAGGTCGCCCGTGTAGACGGGACGCCCCTCGAGCAGGGCCTTCGAGTCCTTCTTGGGCTGCTTGTGAGTGATCTGCTTATACGAGACGCCATCGCAGCTGGTGTTATTGACCGGCAGCTCGGGCATCTCAAAGCCCACCTGCACGCCAGACTCGTTGAGGAAGCGAACGATGGCGCGCAGCTGGCTCTCGTAGCCGCTGCAACGGCACAGGTTGCCGGCGAGCTGGCGCGAGAGCTCCTCGCGCGTGGCGACGAGGCTCGGGTCCTCCTTGGCAGCGCGGGCGAGCGCCAGCACGTTCATGATGAGGCCGGGGGCGCAAAAACCGCACTGCTCGGCACCTTCGGCAGCCATTGCACGGGCGAGTGCCTCGGACTCGGCCTTAAGGCCCTCAAGCGTGGTGATGGTGTGGCCCTCGACGCGAGCGGCGGGAACCGAGCAGCTCAGCACCGGGTCGCCGTCGAGCCACACCGTGCACAGGCCGCAGTTGGTGGTCTCGCAGGCGCAGCGCACCGACGCGCAGCCCTGCTCGCGCAACAGCGCAAAGAGCATGGTGTCGGGGGCAATCTGAACCTTGACCTTACGGCCGTTGAGCGTAAAGGAAAGATCGATGAGTTTGGCAGCCATTAGCGCACCTCGCTAGAATCGACGCCGGGCACGCGGCGGCAGGAATACTCGTCCGTGGCAAACTTAGGCACTTGCACGGTCTCGAGCTCGCGGGCAAGCGCGGCCGAAAGCTCAATGCCGGCGGCGCGGCGCACGGCCTGCACGGCAAGCGGGGCCGAGATGCAGCGGCGGTAGTCGGCCGAGCCCCACAGGTTGGTGCCGTAGCTCAGGGCACGCACGGATGCGGCTAGGGCGCGCAGCTCGTCCTCGGAAGGCTGCTCGCTGGTAAGGCCGCATGCCTCGCCCCGAAGCAAGGTCGCGCGAAGCGGGCGAGCGCCCACGGTGACGTGCCAGGAGCCGTCCCACCAGGCGGCGGTGACGTTCAGCGAGGGGAAGTCGGTCGCGGCCTTGCGCACGGCTTCGTAGCTCGCACGGTAATCGTGCTTGACGACCACGACGCGCTCGATCACGTCGCGCACGTAGCCCATGTCAACGAACTCGGCGAGCGGCACGCGGCCGGCACCCGTCAGCTCAACATACGAATCGAGCGCCAAAAAGGCCGAGAGCACGTCAGAGAAGCCAAAGCGGCCGTAGATGCTGCCGCCCACCGTGGCGGTGTTGCGCAACTGAACGCCCACGATATCGTGGACGGCAAACTCAAAGACATTGTTGACAAGCGCGTTGAGCTCGGCATGACGCTCGAGCTGGCGCAGGGTGCACATGGCACCGATGCGAAATTCGGTATCGGTCTCCTCGATCTGATCGAGTCCACAGGCCGAAAGGTCAATCGCCGTCGCCACGCGACGCGAACCCAGGCGCATCCAGATGCCACCGCCCACAATCTTGTTGTTGCGGTTCTTCTGCAAGAGCTCATAGGCTTCGGCCGCGTTTCCAACACGGACGTAGGTACCGAACTTGAGCACGTTCTCCCCCATCTCTTCACTTGTCCAGTACTTTTAAGTGTACCAAACGAGGGGCCGCACACCGTTTTAGGACAAAATCCACCCACCCATCCATAACTTGCGGTGAAATACGGACTGATTAGCCGTTCTGGGACGCTAAACAGTCCGTATTTCACCGCAAGTTATGAAGAGTCCTCCGGGATAGAAAAGGCTCCCAGCCAGATAGCTGGGAGCCTCATCACATGCTATGTCGAGCGAAGAATTAGCAGACGCCCTGGGCGAGCATGGCGTCGGCAACCTTCAGGAAGCCGGCGATGTTGGCGCCCATGACAAAGTTGCCCTCCTGGCCATACTCCTTGGCGGTGTCGTCCACGTTGTGGAACATGCCGCGCATGAGCTGCTCGAGCTTGCCGTCGACCTCCTCGAAGGTCCAGGACAGGTGCTCGGCGTTCTGGCTCATCTCCAGGCCGGACACGAGCACGCCGCCGGCGTTAGCAGCCTTACCGGGCATGAAGGCGACGCCGTTCTCCTGGAAGTAAGTCGTGGCCTCGATGGTCGTGGGCATGTTCGCGCCCTCGCCGACCACCTTGCAGCCGTTGGCGACGAGCGCCTGGGCGTCCTCGAGCAGCAGCGTGTTCTCGCGAGCGCAGGGCAGCGCGATGTCGCAGGGCAGCTGCCAAACGCCACGGCCGTCGCCCTCGTGCCACACGGCGTTGGGCTTCTCGTCAACGTACATAGCGAGCGTAACGCCCTTGTCGTGGCCGGAGCGCTTCTTGTTGTAGACGTGCTCGAGCACAGTGTAGTCGATGCCGTCGGGATCCTCGACCCAGCCGTGAGTATCGGAGCAGGCCAGCACCTTGCCGCCGAGCTGGGAGACCTTCTGGACGGCGTAGATAGCGACGTTGCCGGAGCCGTGCACGACGACGTTCTTGCCCTCGAAGGAGTCGCCGCGGCTCTTGAGGTACTCGTCCACAAAGTAGGCCAGACCGTAGCCGGTGGCCTCGGTACGGGCGAGCGAGCCGCCAAAGGAGAGGCCCTTGCCGGTAAGGACGCCGGTCCACTCGTTGGTCAGGCGCTTGTACTGACCGAACAGGTAGGCAACCTCGCGGCCGCCAACGCCCAGGTCGCCGGCGGGAACGTCGGTGTTGGGGCCGATGTGGCGATAGAGCTCGGTCATGAAGGACTGGCAGAAGTGCATGATCTCGTTGTTGGACTTGCCCTTGGGGTCAAAGTCGGAACCGCCCTTGCCGCCGCCCATGGGAAGAGTGGTCAGGCTGTTCTTGAGAATCTGCTCCAAGCCCAGGAACTTGAGCATGCCCAGGGTGACCGTCGGGTTAAAGCGCAGGCCGCCCTTGTAGGGTCCAATGGCAGAGTTGAACTCGACGCGGTAACCGCGGTTGACCTGGACCTTGCCCTGGTCGTCGACCCAGGGGACACGGAACATAACAATGCGCTCGGGCTCGACGAGGCGCTCAAGCAGGGCGGCCTCCTCGTACTCGGGATGGGCGTCGAGCGCCGGCTGGATGGTGCCGAGGATCTCGGTCGCGGCCTGGATGAACTCAGGCTGCTCGGGATAGCGGGCCTTGAGCTCGTCGAGAACTTTCTGCGTGTAGCTCATGCTTCCTCCAATGATGGGAAACGAAAATGTTGGTCGCGGCACCCTATGCGCCGCGAACTTTATCGAGTATGGATAATATCGCACTGTTGCAGCAAAGTTTCGCATAAGCCGACGAGCGGATGTTTCGTTTTGATTACGATGCAGGTAGAGGCGTTTTTGAGTGCCTGACGTGCAAAACCCGTGTTTCAAACCTGTTTCGTCCACGTGTTCTAAACCACCACATTGGGGACAGGCACCTTTGTGGTGGTGTTGGTGGTTAGAGGACGAGCTGGTGGTAGTCGGCGGGGGTTACGCGGCCCTCGGTGGCGGCGCGGAAGGCGGCGAGGGCATCGCCCGAGAACGGCATGGCCCAGCACAGTCCGCAGCCGGCGGTGATGGAGCCGGGCAGCGGCATGATGCGCCCAGGAACACCGGCGGCAAGGCACAGCTGTTCGCATTCCATCACATCGAAGGTGCTGTCGAACGACACGATGATTTTGCGTTCATGGTCGAGAGCATCACCGGACGGGCCTTCGCGGTGTGCATCGCGATACGCCGCGGCGGCCGCTTCCTCTTCCGCAGTATGTCCACAGCCACCGCAACCGCAGGTACAGGGTTCGGACCCATCGCAAGTGCAAGGTTCTCCCGTGTCGGGACAAATATCGTGAGACATGGCAACTCCAATCGTCTAGGCGAGTAACTCGGCCGCCGCAAACTCCTCGGGCGTATTGACGTTCTCGAAGCAGAGCGTCGAGCCGGCGACCGCGACAATCTGAGGCTCGTCCAAATACCCGGCATTCACCCGGTCGATCAGGCAGCGGATTCGCTGACGGTCATCGGCGAGCAGCTCTTGGGCAACCGGCGCACACGCGTCACGGCGCCAGACGGCGCAAAGCGGCTCAATCCCCCGCTCCTCGCGCGGCACGCACACGTCGAGCGCCTCGGCCTCGACACAGCCAGCAAGGGCACCGATTAGCTCCGAAGAGACAAACGGCATATCACAGGCGACGATAGCAACGAGAGGCAGCCGGGCCGCAGTCAGCGAACTCGCGATGCCGCGCATGGCACCCGCCGACCCTTCTAGGTCCGCCACCACACGCGGCACCAAGCCGCCAAACGCGCACTCCTCAAGAAAGGCAAGCTCGCTGGGACGCGACGTCGTCACGACCAACTCGCCGGCAACTGGCGCCAGCCGACCCAGCACACGTTCGATGAGCGGCTCGCCGCAAAACGCCATGCGAGCCTTATCGCAGCCCATGCGAGAGGACAGCCCGCCCGCTTGGACGACACAAGAAAGATCGGCACGTCTTACGGTAGTCATACGGCAAAACACCTCCATCGGCATGCTCAAAACCCGGCACACGAAGCCAAATACCGTCGCCGATAAAGCGGGCGGCACGGCAAACCTGTGTAAAAACAAAACAGCGCCTTTGCGGCACGCAGCAAGACCGCGAGCACAAAAGCGCTGGTAGCGTATGGCGGGAACGTATGTGAATCGAACACATCCAAGACGTTTTGCACGCCTCGCAACGGTTTTGAGGACCGCGGAGCCCACCGGAGCCCATCCGTTCCCAAGTGCGGCGGTATTTTACCAAACCGAGCAGCCGATCTAGCGCAGGGAGCGCAGGCCGCCGGCTTCCTTGTCGAGTACCGTAAAGCGTACGGCATCCAGGTGCTCCAAGATGCTGATGGCGCGTTTGCGCGACACACCCAGGGCCTCGCGCAGCACACTCGTGGTGGCAGCGCCGCCGGCTGCCTCAATGGCGGCGGCGACGAGCTCACGCGCATGGGCCTCGGCGGCAGCAGACAGGGCAACGTCGCGCTCGACCTTAACGATTGCGCGGTTGAGCGAAAGCTCGCGCAGGGCACGCGTCATGGTGTCGCGACCGAGCTGCAGCTGTTCGCCCACCTCGGGAAGCGCCGGTGCATCCAGGCCAGCCTCGTCAAGCAGCGCGACGATGCGCTCGCAAGCCTCTCGCACCACGCGTGCCGCCGCGGCGGCCGAATGCGGATCGAATACCTCGGCGCCCTCGGCGGCGCACACGCCACGGGAGCAGCCCTCGGCAATCAGGGCCGCGGCAACGCCTTCATCAGCGGCAGGCCACGCAGCATGGGCAACGGCGCCAGGCGTAAAGCCCGTTTCCTTGGGAGCCGCCGCGTGCATGGCTGACAGGGTCGCCGCCAGTGAATCCATCGCAGCGTCGAGCACGGCGGCATTCACATACAGCGCATCGCCCGAGCCGGCAAGCTCGTATACAGCACCTCGCGCCACCAACTCTTTCAGCGCGGCATCGGCCCCACCGGAAACAAGATCCAGCGCCGCGGCAACGTCGGCAGCCACGACCGGCAACGTCTGCAGCGCCAACCACGCCTCAACACCAGCAACGGCATTGCCGGCCTCAAGTGCCGCAAGCAGTGCACGCTCCCCCGCCGAAAGCTCGCGCGAGCGACGGCAGCGCGAAAGCAGCACACGTCCGCCGCCAATAAGCATAACGGGCGAATACGACAGCACCACGGCATGGTCGCCGGCGCGCAGCGGCAGCGGTTCCTCCAAGCGTACCTGCACCACTCGTGTCTCGCCCACCGCCATGGGGGCCTCGCCCTCCATGAACATGATGCGACCGACAACCTCGGCTGTGCCTGCCATCACGTGCACACGCGCACCCGACTCGAGCACACGCGGCTTGGCTCCCTCGCGACCCAAATACGTAAACGTAATCATAAAGCGCAACGTCTGACCAAAGCGGTCCGCCACGCCCAGCATCTCGCCACGGTCAAGCGCCGCGACACCGTCACCAACCAGGTTGAGCGCCACGCGTTGCCCAGGCAGCGCGCGCGGCGTATCGCCATGCACCTGAATCCCGCGGACACGGCAGACCGTGCGCGACGGCAGCGCGACGAGCTCATCGCCCACGGCAACTGGCGCATCGTGCAGCGTTCCCGTCACGACGGTGCCGACGCCCTTAATCGTAAAGCAGCGGTCAATCGGCAGGCGAGGCGCGGCATCGCTCCGCTCGGCACGGTCGCGGCAGGCATCCCAGCAGGCACTTACCTGCTCGTCGAGCACCGCAAGCAGCCCGTCGATCCCCTCGCCCGTCTTAGACGACACGGGCACAATCGGCGCGCCTGCAAACACGGTACCCGACAAAAAGTCATCGACATCGAGCTCGGCAAGCTCGGTCATCTCGGCATCGGCCAGGTCGCACATGGTCAGCGCGACCACCATATGCGTTACACCCAGCAACTCCAGCACATGCACGTGCTCGCGCGTCTGCGGCATCACGCCCTCCACGGCAGAGACCACCAGCACGGCAACGTCGATGCCCGTGGCGCCCTGCACCATGGCCCGCAAGTAATGCGCGTGGCCCGGCACGTCGACCAGGCCAACGATCTTGCCACTCGGCAACGCCAGCTCGCCAAAGCCCAGCTCCACGGTCATACCGCGACGGCGCTCAACCTCCAGACGGTCGGGATTCTTGCCGGTCAGTGCCTCGATCAGCGCCGACTTACCGTGGTCGACGTGGCCCGCCGTACCTACGATAACGGGGCATTCCTCCAACTCTTCTGCCTTACTCATCGGCGCACCGCCTTGGCAACGCATGCGGCAAGCGTCGACGCCGCCGTCTCGATATCGCGGTCGCCCACGAGCGTACGGACGTCAAACAAAATGCGATCGTGCGAGGCGCGCGTGACGACCGGCGTGTCGAAATCTTGGACGAGCGAGCGCTTGAGCGCGTCGACGGACGGGCGCTCGTCAACAAGACGCACGGCAACGCACATCGTGGGCAGCTCCACGGTAGGCAGCGAGCCGCCACCGGGGGTCGACGATTCCTCGACAATCTCCAACTCAACGGCACACGCGCAGCCAGCCTTATCGAGGCCTGCCACCATCAGATCGCGCAGCTTGCGTGCGCGACGCTCCAGATGAGCCTGCGGAAGCGTGAGCATGTTGAGCACCGGCACCTCACGATGGGCCACATCCGCCCCATCCATGTAAATGCGCAGTGTAGCCTCGAGCGCCGCCAGTGCGAGCTTGCCCGGGCGCAGGGCACGCATAAGCGGATGCGACCCGCAGGCCTGGACCAGATCGCGACGGCCCATGATAATGCCCGCCTGTGCGGCACCGAGCAGCTTATCGCCCGAGCATGACACGATATCGAGCCCCGCCGCGACCGAAGCCGGCGTGGGCTCCTCACCGCCGCGCACCAGGATGTCATCGGGCAACAGCGCGCCCGACCCCTGGTCCTCGTAGAACAGCAGACCATGCTTGTGAGCAAGCGCCGCAAGCTCCCGAGAACCCACCTCTTCGTGAAAACCCTCGATGCGATAGTTGGAAGGATGGACCTTAAGGATCATCGCCGTATCGGGCGTGATGGCTTGCTCATAGTCGTCCAAATGCGTGCGGTTGGTGGCGCCGACCTCGACGAGTTTGGCGCCCGAAGCCGCCATGACATCGGGGATGCGGAAGCTGCCGCCGATCTCGACAAGCTCGCCGCGGCTGACGATAACCTCCTTGTCTGTGGCATGGGTCGCCAGCACCAGCAGTACCGCGGCGGCGTTGTTGTTGACCACGAGCGCGTCCTCGGCACCGGTGAGCGAGCGGATCAGCTGCGCGGCGTGCTCCTTGCGCGACCCGCGCGAACAAGTGTCCACACTGTACTCGAGCGTGCTGTACCCGCGCGCAACCTCGGCCACGGCCTTGGCGACCGACTCCGCGAGCGGGGCGCGGCCCAAGTTGGTATGGATGACCACACCCGTGGCATTAACTGCTGGGCGCAGGCTCGGCAGTGCGGAGCGATGCGCACGCCACTCGATCGCCGAGGCCAAGTCACGCTTAGAGCGTGGGGCGACACCGGCGCGAATGGCTGCGCGCTCCTCGTCGAGCTCGGCCGTCACGGCGGCATGCACCACCGCGTCGCAGGTCTCCCCCGCCGCCTTCACTACCGGCCACTCGGCAAGCAGCTCGTTGACGGAGGGAATGGCGCGCAGGCGGGCGCGCACCTCATCGGACATGTTCTGGCTATCGCTCATGTGCGGCCTTTCAAAACCAAAGGTGAATCAATCGTTCGAACGTCAAACTATCAGCCAATTCGATCGGCTGAGTCAATCAATAGCTATTATCCTCGCGCGCCGCGATCTTTTCCACGCGAACGGCGTTTTCCTGGGTGAGCGCGGCACCCGTCAACGGGTCCCAGCGCAGCGGCGTATGGTCGAGCGGGCCCACGCCCAAGGCTTGAGCGCCAGCGGCATCGGCGCCAAACGAACGCCCGCCGGGGGCGGCCGACGTAAAGATGCACGCCGGATGCAGATACGGCGTCGTCTCCACGCGCACGCGGTCACGGCCCATGTCGCTCACAAGCTCGACGACCTCGCCATCGGCGATACCCATGCGCGCAGCAGCATCGGCATTCATCTGCACGGCATCCAGGTCCGATCCAGCCTCGGCGGCACCTTGGGCCGCGAGCCTGCGCGAGGTATGCGACTCAAAGGGACGGTTGCCGCTAATGAGGCGAAACATCCCCGGGCCGGGCTCCACCATGGGCGCGATCCAGTTGGGTACACGACCCAGACCGGCTCGTTCCCATACGTCACTTGCAAGCGCAATTTTGCCGCCGGCAAGCGGAATCACCGGCTCACCCGTGCGCGTCGGCAGCGCCATGCCCGTATCGGCCCAGCCGCGCTCCTTGAGCTCGTCCAGATCGATCCCAAACGGCGCCACCTGCGCAGCCGCCAGGTCGTCGGACGTAAACCGAAAGTACTCACCCACGCCGCAGGCCGCAACCAAACCGGCAAAAATCTCCCGACCGGGACGCGTGTCGCCATGCAACACGGGCAACACGGCATTGCGGTAGAACACACGCGCGTCGTTGCGGCCCACGACCGTACCCACGCCGCGGTCGGCCTCCAGATACGTCACGTCGGGCAGCACGAAGTCGGAAGCGCGCGCCGTCTCGGACCAGCGAATATCAATTGTCACGAGCAAGTCAAGCTGCTGCAAAATACTCAACCAAGCCTGTGCATTGCCATAGCCCGCACCGGGGTTACTGGCATAGACGATGAGCCCACGTAAATCGCCGGCAAGAATCGACTGACCGATGGTCGTACACAGGCCGCGCACCGGATCGACCAGTGGATAGCGCTCGGACCCCAGCTTGGGCCCGCGTGGCACCGGCGGCGTCGCAAAGCGTGCGGGATCGAGGTCGCCCAACACAAGCGGCGTGGGCGGGTTGAGCGCGCCGCCCGCGTGTCCGATGCAGCCCAGCAGCACATCGACCAAGCAAATAGCGCGCGCGGTCTGGGTGCTATTGGCATACGCGATACCGATGCCGCCATGAAAGCCCGCGTCCACCACAGCGGCAGGCGCGGCGGCAGCGAGATCGCGCGCCGTGGCGACAATCTCTGCGGCCGGCACGTCGCACATCGACTCGGCCCACTCGGGCGTCCAAGCACGGGCCGCCTGCGCCAGCTCGTCAAAACCCGTGGTATAGCGGGTCACGAACTCATGGTCATACAGGTCCTCGGCAATCAAGACATGCGCAATGCCCAGCAGCAAGGCCAAATCGCATCCGGGACGCACGCGCAGCCAGCGGTCGGCAATAGCAGCCGAACCGCTGCGCCGAGGGTCAACCACGATAATCTTCGTCCCACGGCGACGGGCATCGTTGAGCGCATCAACGGCCCCCATCGTCGATGAATCGACAATGGAACGCCCCAGATACATGATGCAATCGGTGTGCGCGAGGTCGGAGGCGGGACTATAGCCCAGGCTGTGCTCCCAACCGGTAAGTCGGCTTACTTCGCAGGCACCGTCTGCACCGTATACGTTGGGCGAGCCCAGCGCATGCATAAAACGACACGCCCAGTAGCGGTCGAACGAGGGCACGCCGAGCGTCATGCCCAGCGCGCGCGGACCATGCCCGTCAACAATCCCCCCAAGGCGCGCAGCGATCTGCGCGAACGCCTCGTTCCACGAAATCACATCGAACCCCGAGCCATCAGCTCGTCGGCGCATAGGATGCAAAATCCGGTCACGCTCGTCAAACGGCATTGCCAGGCGATGCCGTCCGCGGGCGCAGAGGGCACGCGCCGCGCACGGATGCCCCGGCACCGGCAGCTCGGCCACCACGCGACCGCCCTCAACGCGTGCCGCAAAGGCGCAATCGGCATAGCATCCCCCGCATGTGGTCACCACGGCGCGACCGTCGCGCTTCACAGCAGATGCCATCTCGATTACCCCTTTCATCAGCCAAACACAACAGGCCAAAAGCACGGCAACGAGCCCAGACCCAAAAAGCCTCCCGCACGGCAACGCCCCGCGGGAGGCCCAACATCAAACAGACGGTACCTTACGCCTCGGACTTCTTAGCGTAGATAAACCAGTAGCCGAGCGCGATCAGAACCGCGCCGCCCACGATGTTGCCCAGCGTGGCGGCGGACAAGTTAAACGCAATGCCCGCAGCGTTGAGGGCATCGGCGCCGGCAACGTCGGCACCATAGCCGCACGCGTGCATCACGGCGCCCATGGGCAAAAAGTACATGTTGGCAACGCAGTGCTCAAAACCGCATGCCACAAAGGCGGCGATGGGCAGCAGAATGCCCACAACCTTATCGACCACGGTCTTGCCGGCGGTACCGATCCACACGGCCAGGCACACAAAGATGTTGCACAGGATGCCGCGGAAGAAGATCGTCACCCAGTCGACCGTCACCTTGCCGGCGGCGACGCTCACCATGGAATTGGCGACCGCCTCGCCGTTGAGCTTGTAAATGCCGGCCATGTACACCAAAAAGACGATGAACAGGGCACCGACAAAGTTACCGACCCATACGACGGCCCAGGCCTTGAGCATCTGGACCAGGGTGATCTTTTTACTCTTGAGCGCGCAGACCATAAGCGAATTACCGGTAAACAGCTCGGCGCCGCACACCAGCACGAGCACCAGGCCCAGGCAAAAGCACAGGCCGCCCACGACGCGCTGGGCGCCCCAGCCCAGCGTGCTATCGCTCAAGAACACGGTAAAGAACAGGCCGCCGAAGGCAATGAACGCACCAGCGAACATCGCCAAAACAAAGGCCTTTGCGACCGGCAGGTTGGCCTTGGTCACGCCGGCGCCCTCGGTCTTGGCCTCGATCGCGGCGGGCGCCAGGCAATCGGGAGCGGGGTACTCCGCCTTGGAATCTGCCATGTCAATCACTTCTTTCCTAATCAGCAGGGACAAGCGCTCCTATTGCTCTTGTCCCAAGCGGACAAAGTGGGAAAAGTCGTTGGCGACCACGGCGTCGTACACGGCGTCGACGGCGTCAAAGACCTCCGGGGACATAGGGTTGTAAAACTCCGTATCGCCCGGCTGAATCCCTATGAAGACGATATCTTCGCACGATTGCTCGATTTCCTCGATCAGAATCGACAAAGGGAGCGAATGCGTGGTGAACATCGACTTGCGGGCCACATCGCGCTTATCGAGCAGGCGGATGGCGCCGACGGGCAGCGCCATGTCGGCGGCATCGACCAAGACCAGACGCGGCGGACGCTCGCGCTTGACCTCGATAATGTCGTCCTCGGGCGTTTGGCCTCCGTCGATGGTGTACCAACCGGCGATGGGTGCGTCTTCCATCTTTTTGGAGAGCACGGGGCCGGCGGCATCGTCGGCACGCAGCACGCTTCCCGCCGTGAGCACGATGCCCGCAAACGGGGCGCCATTCACGCGGCCATCCACAACGCGACCCATTACTGCAACCTTCCCGTCAGATACACGCCCGACACATCGCGCACGCGCTCAACCAGATCGCGGAACTTCATCATAAACGCGACCTGCTGGGCATGCAGGCCAAAGTCGTCGTCGAACACCGAGATGCCGGTCTTGGCCGAGCCGCGAAAACCGCGCTCGTCGAGCAGCGTGTCGCAGGCCTCGAGCAGCGACGGCACCGCCGCCTTGTCAAGCTGGCACTCGCCAAAGGAGCGGATGGCCTCGAACTTGGTCTTGGCCTCCCCCTCCGGCAGTGCATCGACGAGCGAATAGAAGACATCCACCGGCACCGACAGGCGCGGCTCAAAGCAATCGAGCACGCCGGTGTGGTGGCCCACGGCGAGCGTGTAGTACAGCACGTCGCAGGCCTCCTGGGGAACGTCTTCCTCGGTCTCCACAAACTTACGCGTGAGCTCATAGAAGACCACCTGGTCGGGCGCATGGCCCAGGCAGGGGTCGGCGACGCCCTCGGCGGCCTCGTCGCTTGCGCGCGAGGCATCGCCAAAAGAACCGCCGAGCATGCCGGGGCCCGCAAAGTAACCAGAGCGGTCCGTGAGCTCCATCTAGCGACCTCCGGCTAGCACCAGATCCTGCAGCGCCGAGTACACCTCGACGCGGCGCGGATCGTCCTGCTTGTCGATGAGCAGCGCCATGGCACCGCGGATATCGCCCTTGGGCGCGCCCTCGAGCGTATCCATAAACTCGTTGGCCAGGTCGCGGCCGTAACGGTAGCCGCTCATGGCGCGAGCCTCGCGCTCGATGGCAACGCGCAGCTTGTACGGCACGCCGGGGTGCAGGATATCGGCCTGCTCGCCGGCGGCCTCCACCGTGGTCTCGGCATGGAGCTTTTGGTCCAGCAGACCGAGCGCCATGGCAAAGCCGTAGACGGTCTGCGCGGGGCTGGGCGGGCAGCCGGGGATGTAGACATCGACCGGCAGAATCTTATCCGTGCCGCCCCAGACGCAGTAGTTGTCATAGAAGATGCCGCCGGTGCAGCCGCACGCGCCATAGGACACCACGATCTTGGGATCGGGTGCGGCCTCAAAGGCGCGCAGGGCCGGCATGCGCATGGCACGCGTCACGGCGCCGGTGTACAGCAGCACATCGGCGTGACGGGGCGAGGGCACGACCTTGATGCCAAAGCGCTCGACGTCGAAGACGGGCGTGATGGAACCGAAGATCTCGATCTCGCAGCCGTTGCAGCCGCCGCAGTCAACACGGTAGACGTACACCGAGCGCTTGATCTTCTTAAGAAGGGTCGCCTTGGCCTTCTCGATGCTCTCGTCGAGCTCGATCTTGGTCGGGCGGTACTGAAGCCGCTCGGGCAAAAGCGTGGGTTCGGCCATGGTTACTCCTCCTTCGTATCAAAATCCATGATGATGCCCTCGACCGGTGCCGGACCGGCGGGAATCTCGGGCGCATCGGGGTTGAGCTCGCGGTCGATATACTCCGGGTTCACGCCGTGGCCGCCCAGATACTCCATGCCGGGGCCCTGGGGCTCACCGGACGCAAGCGTCTCGTTGGCAGCCATGCCGTGCGCGTTGCCGGTCTTTACGGCCGAGGCGGCGCGCAGGGCGTCGAGCTCGCGCTTGCACTCCTGGCACATACCGACGGTACGGGCAGCCTGCTCGGCCTCCATGCCGCCGTCCTTTTGCAGCAGGCGCTTAGCGTAGTCGATCTCCTTGTGCGGGGCAAACGGCTTGCCGCAGCGCGAGCAGTGCTCGAGCGTATAGACGCTCTTGCTGGTGAGGTCGTCCTTGCTCATGACGGCCAGCTCAAACTCCTCGGTGAGCTTGATGGCCTCCATGGGGCAGGCTTCCTCGCAGCGGCCGCAAAAGATGCAGCGGCCGTAGTCGATCGACCAGGTGATGGTATCGGCCGCAAGGTCAGTGTCCATGCGAATGGCATCGGCCGGGCACGCCACGCCGCAGGCACCGCAGGCGATGCAGAGCTCGGCATTGTGCTCGGGCTTGCCGCGCATGTCCTTATTGGTGGGGAACGGCGCAAACGGGTACTTGACCGTCGCGTCGCCGGCCTTGGCGTTAACCTTCCAAAGCTTCAGCATATTAGAGCGCCTCCTCATCGAGCGGAGCGGCCATGGTGCCCTCGCCCGCAAGCGGCGACTTGTCGCGCCAGACGTTCTCGAACTGCTCCTTGTCGAGCACGTGGTCGCGCTTGGCGGCGACATCGGTCACCGTCACGCGGTCGGTGCAGGAGTAGCACGGGTCGAGCGAGCCGACGATCAGCGCCGCGTCGCCCACGGTGTTGCCGCGGAACATGTAGCGCAGGACCGGCCAGTTGCTGTACGTGGCCGCCTTGGCGCGCCAGCGGTAGCACTTCTGGTTGTTGCCGAGCATGGCCCAGTGCACGTCCTCGCCGCGCGGCGCCTCGGTGGCGCCGATGGCGTACTTGTGCGGGGTGTACTCCCAATCCGTGGTGAGGATGGGGCCCGACGGGCAGTTCTCGAGCATGGTCTCGATCATGTCGATCGAATCGTAGACCTCCTGGATGCGAACGGCGGTACGGCCGAAGGCATCGCAGGTGTCGGCCGTGGCAGCATGCATCTTTTGGACATCCGGATCGGCGTAGCCGTCGAAGGGATGGTCAAAGCGCACGTCGCGGGCATAGCCAGAGCCACGCATGAGCGGGCCGACCGGCGAGAAGTCGCGAGCGATCTTGCGGTCCAGAATGCCGATACCGCTCGTACGCTCAATAAAGTTGGGCGTGGAGAGCAGCATATCGACGAGCTCCTGAACCTCGGAGCGCAGCTGGTGGATGGTCGTGAGCGTGGAGAGCTTCTGCTCGGCCAAAATGTCGCGACGCACGCCGCCGATCACGTTGAGACCGTAGGTCTTGCGGTGACCGGAGAGCTTCTCGGCCAGGTCCATGGACTTCTCGCGGACGCGGAAGAACTGCTGGAAGCCGGAGTCGAAGCCCGTGTAGTGCGACGCCAGGCCAATGTTGAGCAGATGCGAGTGCAGACGCTCGACCTCGAGCATGATGGCACGGATGTACTGGGCGCGCGGCGGGACATGAATGCCCTGCGCGCGCTCGACGGCCTCGGCATAGGCCACCGAGTGAGCGCAGCCGCAGATGCCGCAGATACGGTCGGCGAGGAACGTCACGGCGTCATAGTTCAGGCGCGTCTCGGCGACCTTCTCCATGCCGCGGTGCACGTAGAACAGACGGTAGTCGGCATCGACGATCGTCTCGCCCTCGACGAACAGGCGGAAGTGGCCAGGCTCGTCGGAGGTAATGTGCAGCGGGCCCATGGGGACGAGCGTCGTCTCCTTGCCCTTGGTATCGGCCAAGAACTCGTAGTTTTCCATGTCGCTCGCGGGAGCGGGACGGAAGCGGTAGTCCATGGAGTCCTTGCGCAGCGGGTACAGGCCGCTGGGCCAATCGTCGGGCAGCACCAGGCGACGACGATCGGGCAGACCCTCAGGGATCAGGCCAAACATATCGCGCAGCTCGCGCTCGCCCCACACGCAGGCGGGGACGAACGGCGTCACGGACGGGAACGTCATCTTGGCGGGATCGACCTCGGTGCGCACGGTCACCCAGCCGGGGTCCTCCCCCTCCATGGAGATAACGTAGTACACGGCGTAACGGCCGCACAGACTGCGCTCGTCGTTGCCGATGATCACGGGAATCCAGCCGTAGCGCTCGTAATACAGGTAGTGGACGGCCTCGGGCAGCTTGTCCTGCTTGACGGTGATCGTCAGCTGGTCCTCGCACTGCCACTCGACCTTCTCGATGCAGCCCGGAACGGCGCGGCGCAGGGCCTCGACATGGCTCTCGCAGCGACGGGCATACACCTTGTTCTCAGTTTCAATCATTCGTTACTCCACCTCGCTCTGAGCGGTCTCGGTACCGAACACAGCGCGGTACATCGGCGTCGCGTGAAGTTCCTCGGTGCTCTGCTCGAGCACGATGCCGGTCGCGGTCTCCACACCGTGCACGAGGGGCAGCGGGGTGGCGATGCCAAACCACAAGATCATGACGGCCAGGATGATTTCGGGGATAAGCATGAGCGCCGGGGCCTCATGCTTGCCCATGCCCTGGGGCGCATGGCCGAATACCGACTTGAGTGCGATACGGGTGAGCGCGGAGATGGCCACGGTAAGACCGAGGGCGACCACGACGACCAGCCACATGGGACCGGCGGTAACACCGGCGACAAAAGTCAGGAACTCGGAGATAAACATGCCGAAGGGCGGGAAGGCACCGAGGCCGAGCAGCGCCAGGACGGCGAGCGCGGCGGTTGCGGGGGCAACCTCGACGACGCCCTGGATCTTAGCCAGGCTACGCGTGCCAAAGGCGTGCTGGATGTTGCCGGACACGCAGAAGGCAAGCGTCTTGGTAAAGCTGTGGAACACGCAGTGCAGCAGGGCCGCGGCGATACCCAAAGGGCCACCGATACCCAGGCACAGGGCGATAACGCCCACGTTCTCCACAGACGAGTACGCAAAGCGGCGCTTGAGGTCGTCCTGGCGAAACATCGAGAGTGCCGCCACCAAAATGGACAGCGTGCCGACGATCAACAGCAAAAGTTGCGGATACTCGGCGCCCACGGCCTGGATGGTAAAGCCGTAGAAGCGCATGATCACAAGCATGGCGCACTTAAGCAGAACACCCGAGAGCAGGGCCGAGACAGGGCTCGGGGCCTGGGAGTGGGCATCGGGCAGCCAAGTGTGCATGGGGAACAGGCCGGCCTTGGTGCCAAAGCCGATCACGATAAACGCAAAGGCGAGGCGCATGAGCGTCGGGTCGAACTGGTCGGCATACGGCAGCACGCACGACAGGAATGCGGCCTCGTGGGCGTTGGGAATCACGTCGGCGGCGTTGGCGTAGATCAGCAGCGTACCGAACAGGCCAAAGGCCACGCCGGCGGTGCAGACCATCGCATACTTCCAAGAAGCCTCGAGGGCCGTCTTGTTCTTGTAGATACCTACGAGGAACACGGTGGAAAGCGTGGTTGCCTCCACGGCGGCCCACGTGAGGATCATGTTGTTGGAAAGGCACGCGAGCAGCATGGTGAACACAAACAGGCTAAACAGCGCAAAATACTGCTTGGCGCGCTCGGCGGGCATGGAGCCCTCCTCGATATCGGCCTTTACATAGGGCAGCGAGAACAGCCCCGTAAGAAAACCGATAAAGCCGATGAGCAGCACAAAGATGGCGCCCAGCGAATCGAGGTGAAACCACAGGCCAAGAGCGCTCGCGGTGTCGCCGCTCATAAGGACGTCACCGGCCGTCATAATCGACAGCACCAGGACGGCTGCGACGGAGACCAGGTTAAGACCGGCAAACACGTTATAAGACGTGTTCTTGGGCAAAAACGCCATGACCAGCGAGAACACCAAAGGAGTCGCGAGCAGGGCGAGAATCAACGTTTCCATGGACTACCCCCTCAGCTCGGACAGGTCGCGCGCATCAAGCGAGTGGGAGTCGTCCCAAATGCGACGCACGACGATGGACATGATGATGACGGCAAAGATGGCGTCGGTGGCGATACCGATCTCGATGATCTCGGGAGCGGTGGGGGCCAAAAGCGCGAGCGTCACATGGCTGCCGTTTTCCATAAGGCAGTATCCAAAGATCTGCTTCATGATGTTGCGCTGCGAAATGATGCAGGTGAGGCCCACAAAGAAGTGAGCGAAGCTAATAGCGAGCGCAGGCGTTGCGACCTCGGCCGTGGGCAGGCTGATCTGCGTCACGACGGCAAAGCAAATCGCAACCTCGACGGCGATGATGCAAATGGCCCACGCGGGCTTGAGGCCGGCCTTGAGCGATGCGTCGCTCGGCTCGCCCATCTTCTTGTATGCGCGGTTGAGGATGTAAGGGACCAGGACGACCTTAGTGATAAAGGCAGATCCAGCCCACATAAGCAGCTCCTGCGCACCGGTGGTGGCACCGAGCGTAGCGAGCAGACCCACGAGCACCAGCGACTGCACCGCATACCAGCTGATGGCATGCTTGATGTTCTTGGAGACGACCACCATGGTGGACGTGACGATCAGAAGGCCGCCAAGGATGTTGACGATCGAATAACCCATGTCGTTCTACCTCCTAACCGATCCAGCTGGCCGAAAGCGGGCCGCTGACGATAACCATGATGATGAGCACGATGAACACAAACGCCATCGCGCGGGGAAGCGGGGCTCCCGCAGCGACCTCGTCGCTCGGCTCGCCGGGCAGGCAATAGCCCATCCACTTGAGGAACCAGGCGAAGGTGGCGACGGTCTCGGCGACCATGATGCACACGAGCACCAGGATCGCGACGTTGCCGGCACCCACAGAAAAGCCGCCGGCAATGATCTGGAACTTCGAGAAGAACGTGTTCATGGGCGGCACGCCGGCAATAGCGAGTGCCGCGACACCAAAGCCCACGCCCGAGATCGGGTACTTCTTTACGATGCCGCGAAGCTTGGGCAGCATACGCGTGCCGAGCGTAAAGGAGAACGAACCGGCGATCAGGAAGAACAGCGTCTTGGCGAAAGCATGGTTAAAGATGTGGCAAACTGCGCCATCAAAGGCCAGCTGGCTGCCAAAGACCGAAAGGCCCAGACCAAAGAACACATAGGAGAGCTGGGCGATCGTGGAGAAGGCCAGCAGGCGCTTCATGTCCTTTTGCGGCAGGTACATAAGGAAACCAAAGAGCATGGTGACCATGGCGTCGATAATGGCGACCCAGCCCACGATCTCGGGAATCTCGCCGGCAGAGACGAGTGCACGCGCGAACACGCACACGCCGACCTTGACCATCGAGGCACCATGCAGGTAGGCCGAAACAGGCGTCGGCGCCTCCATGGCCGAAGGCAGCCACATGTACATGGGGACCTGTGCGGACTTGGCCCAGGCCGCAAACAGCACGAGCAAAAGGACGATAGCCTTGAGCTTGGCATCGAGGCCGGCAATCGCGGTAATGGCGAAGGTACCGGTGTGGGCAAACACGATGGCGGCGCCCAGATACAGGCCGAGCGCACCGATATGCGTGATGATCAGGGCCTTCATGCCGGCCTTCTTGGCCGTAGGCGACATGTAGTAGCTGATGAGGCCCCAAGAGCACGCACCCGTGATCTCAAAGAACACGAGCTGGCCCAAAAGGGTCGAGCTGTACACAAGGCCGGCCATGGCGCCGATGAAGGTCGCGAGGTACGCGTAGAAGCGACGACGCGGCGCGTCGGGATGCTCACGGTTATTCTCGCTCATATAGGGAATCGAATAGATCACGACAAGCAGGCCGATACCCACAAAGGCGGGCGCGAGCAGCGTGCTCATGCGATCGAAGGTGAATCCCATGACGAGGGTCTGCCCAAACGAGATCAGGGGGACCTGCGTGTCGGGCATGCCGGCGCCAGCGAAATTCGCGGCGAGGGCGATGGTGCAGACCGTCGAGACGGCGGCACCCAAAACGCTGAACCACTTGGCGTACGGACGGGGGAACAGGGCGACGAGCACCGAGGCCACCATCGGGGCCGCGATAGCGACCAAGCCGAGAAGGGACAGACTGACTGCAAATGACATTGTTTCTCCCTTCTCCTACACGCCGACGACCACGAAGACAAACGCCAGCACGGCGATGCCCACGACAGCCCAGGTCTGATTGCCAAGCACCTTAAAGCGCGAACGCGAGCAGGAGTTCTCGATCACGCCGCATACGACAAAGTCGATCAGGCACTTCACCAGGAAGATGACTGCGCCCAGAACGGCGGCGGCGCCCACGGTCGCGGGCTCGCCCCAGGGGACGAAGATCGCGCAGAACCAGGCGACGACCAGGACCTGCTTCATGGACATGGCGAGCTTGGCCATCGCAAGCGACGGGCCGGAAAGCTCGGCGAGCGGGCCCTCCTGAAGCTCCTGCTCGGCCTCGGCCTGATCAAACGGCAGCTTGCCGAGTTCCATGTAGCAGGCAATCGCAAAGGCGATGCCGGCGAGGATTACGGCGACCGGCGCGTCGATGGCGCCCGTCATGATGTGCTGACCCATGGTGGCGATGTCGGTGGAACCGCACACCAGGGCGGCGGCAAACAGCGCCAGCAGCATGGACGGCTCGATGAGCACGCTCATGAGCAGCTCGCGGACGCCGCCGATACCGGCATAGGCGTTGGACGAATCCACGCCGCAGAGGGCGAAGAAGAAGCGGGCGAGCGCCAGGCTGTACATGATGGTGATGGCGTCACCAAAGACCGGGATGGGGCTTTGTGCCGTAAAGAGCGGCAGGCCCATCGCGAGCATAAAGGCGACGGCGAAGAACAGCGGCGGCATAATGCGCAGCGCAAAGCTCGCGTCCTCGCTCTGGGACTCGGGGCGCGCAAAGAGCTTGGCCAGGTCGCGATAGTCCTGCATGATGCTGGGGCCGCGACGGTTGTGCATCTTGGCGCGGATCACGCGGCCGAGACCGGAGAAGAACGGCGCGACGGCCATGACGACCACGCCCTGCAGAACGGCAAGTACGATGTTGTTCATGCTCTCCCCTCCTTAACCCATTTGCACGGCGAGCACGAGGAACACCACGAGTGCCGCGACGATGTAGCAGATATAGATGCTGTAGTTGCCACCCTCGAGCTTAGTCGCGAGGTCGGCGAGCTTCTCGACACCCTTATGCGGGGCATCGACGAGAACCTTGTCGGGTACGGGCTCCACAGCCTCGGCCACACCGGTGAGCTTCTGGAAGAAGTGCGCGATGGACCAGCAGACGGCCGTGCAGCGGTCGCGCAGCGTGTAGAGCGGCTGCATAAACCAGGACACCTCGGAGGCAAAGGTCGTGGCCACGACGGGCATATGCTCGTTAGGAGCATAGCCGCATGCCCACGGCTGGGACTTCTGCACCTTGCCGACGGTCTTGAGCTTGCGATAACCGCAGGCAAGACCGACGAGCACCACGAGCGCAATAGCGATCGCGGGCGTGGAGGTGGCAGCGCCGGAGTACTGGTTCATGAGCTCCATGCCCTCGGCGGCAAACACGCCGCCGTACGGATGCAGCACGGACGCGGCGACATCGACCAGCACGGGCGCGATCACGGGAGCGCCAATGCCCAGCACGACGCAGATGGCCGCGAGCAGGCCCTGCGCGAACACCATGGGGGCGGGAACCTCCTTGGCATTGGCCGCAGCCTCGGAACGGGGCGCGGAGGCAAAGGAGACGCCATAGGCCTTGACGAAGCACGTGACAGCCAGCGCGCCGGTAATGGCAAGCGCGACGGCAGCGAACACGGCCACGATCATGACGGCCTTGTCGCCCTGCATGGCGGCATTAAACAGCGACTGGTAGGTAAACCACTCGGAAACAAAGCCGTTGAAGGGCGGGATGGCCGAGATGGCAAGCGCGCCAACGAGGAAGCAGATGGCCGTTGCCGGCATACGACGGAACAGGCCGCCCATCTTCTCCATATTGCGCGTACCCGTGGAGTACAGCAGCGCACCGGCGCCCAAGAACAGCTCGCCCTTAAACATCGCGTGGTTAAACGTGTGGTAGAGGGCGGCCATCAGAGCCAGGACGGCGATGCCGACCGAGTTGAGCGCCATAGCGGCCATGGAGGCGCCGACGCCGAGCAGAATGATGCCGATGTTCTCGACGGAGTGATAGGCCAGCAGGCGCTTGATGTCATGCTCCTGCAGGGCGAAGGCCACGCCGAGGACCGACGAGATCGCACCGAAGACCATGACCATAAGGCCCCACCAGACCTGAACGCCCGAGGCGGAAAGCAGGTCGAGGCCCACCTTGAGGATGCCGAAGATACCGATCTTGATCATGCCGCCGGACATGAGGGCCGACACGTTGGACGGCGCCTCGGGATGTGCCTTGGGCAGCCAGCCGTGCAGCGGAATGATACCTGCCTTGGCGCCAAAGCCAAAGAAGGCGAGCACGAAGCACACGGATGCGACCGCAGGGCTAAACTGCGTGGCGCGGAAATCCGCAAAGGCAAACGAGCCACCGGCGAAGTTGGTCATGGTGAGGAAGCTCGCCATGATGAGCACAAAGCCCACGTGCGCGATCACAAAGTAGAGCCAACCGCCATGGATGGAGTTCTCGTTCTCCTCGATCACGACCAGGAAGTACGAGGTCAGCGACATGAGCTCGAAGGCGACCAGGAACCAAAACACGTTGTCTGCGGTAATGACGAGCATCATGGACGCCACGAAGGTGTTAAAGAAGAAACCGGCGCGGCCCTTTTTGCCCGGGTACTCATCAAAGTAGTTGAGACCGTAGATCGAACCGGCAAACGCGAGCACCGAGATGAGCGCCACGAACAGGCCGGACAGCTGGTTGAGCAGCAGCTGGAAATGGGCAAACGGGAAGAACACGATGGTGTCGACCGACGTGACATCGCCCAGCACGGCCTGGATACCGGCCACAAACGAAAGCACCGCGGCGACGGCGCCGATAAGGCAGCCGGCGGTCTTGGCGGCGTTATCGGCCTTGATCAGCAGAACCGAGGCGAGCGCACCGATGCACGAGACGGCAAGCGATGCGATAAACAGCGTCATGCTATCCATTGTTTTCGCTCCCTTCTGCTTTCTCGGACAGGCCCTGGGCCACAGCGGTAACGTCGACAACCGGACCGTTTTCGATCGAGCGCAAGCGCTTGGCCTCGTCGAGCTCGCGATCGGCCGCGCCGCCCATGACGGTCAGCGCCTTGGTGGGGCACGCCGCCACACAATGCGGGCCGTCCGGATCGAAGGCGCACAGGTCGCACTTGATAGCGCAGGTGTACTGGCCAGGAGCCCACGTAAGCAGGCTGCTCAGGGACTTAGGATACGAAGGCGTCGGGTCGCACATGCCTGCGACACCGGCGATAGACGTGCCATCGGGATGGATGGCTCCGAAGGGGCACGCTATGGCGCACAGCCTGCACCCGATGCACTCCTGCTCCTTGACGTGGATGCGGTCGCCATCGTGCTCGAAGGCATTCACCGGGCAAACCTCGGCGCAGGGGGCACCCTCGCAATGGTGGCAGGCAAGGGCGGCCGAAATACCGCCGGTCTTCACGAGCGCCAGGCGCGGCGTATCCTGAAGGCCCTGCATCCGGTGGGCGTCGGCACAGGCGGACTGGCATGTTCCGCAGCCGATGCATCTCTCCGGGTTGATGTCGATGAAGCGGTTCATCCCCACTTCCTTTCAAAATAACGGGCCGGGCTCCCGAACGTACGGGACGCCCGGCCCAAATAGCCAACGAGAACGGGACTACACGATTTGATTCACGTGCGTCTCGTCGTCGAACTTGGCGGCACCGGGCTCAACGTCCTGGGGAGCGGCGGCGTCCACCAGAGCCTGCTTGAGCTCGGTGTACTGACGCTCGACCTCGCCCTCGGCCCAGACCTGGTCGGCGATAGCGTCGACCTGGCAGGCGGAGAACTTGTCCTCGGGCGTATGCGAGACCGGGTCGACCTTATGGATGGTCAGCTCGTTGCACTTGCCGATCCACCACTGGTAGGTCATATAGACCGTGCCCTTGTTGATGCGATCGCTCACGTCGGCGCGGCTGTATACCTGGCCGCGGCGGCTGTGAATCGAGACGATGTCGCCATTCTTGATGCCGCGCGCCTGGGCGTCCGCGGGATTCATGCGGACAAAGCCGGGCTCGTCGGCAAGCAGCGCCAGCGTCTTGCAGTTGCCGGTCATCGAGCGGCAGCTGTAGTGGCCGACCTCGCGGACGGTGCACAGGATGAGCGGGTACTCATCGTCGGGAAGCTCGGAGGGCGCCTCCCAGTCGTGCGCCATCAGGTTGGCGCGGCCGTCCTTGGTGGTGAACTTGCCACCAGCGAACATGTCGGGCGTACCGTGGTCGTTCACATCGGTGCTCTTGACGGGCCACTGGGCGTAACCGCCCTCGGGAGCCATCTTCTCGTAGGTCGCGCCCACAAAGTTGGGGCACAGGCTGATGCACTCGTTCCAGATCTGCTCGGTGTTGTCGTAGTGCATGGGGTAGCCCATACGTGTAGACAGGTCCGCGAAGATCTCCCAGTCGTGACGGCACTCGCCCTTGGGAGGAACGGCCGCGTCAAAGTGCTGGAAGCTACGGTCGGATGCGGTAAAGACACCTTCGTGCTCGCCCCAAGAGGTAGCGGGCAGGATGACGTCGGCGAGCATGGTCGTCTGCGTCATAAAGATGTCCTGGCAGATGAACAGATCCAGCTCGGAGAGCGTCTTGCGCATTCCGGCCGAATCGGGCTCGGTCTGGACCGGGTCCTCGCCGTAGTTGTAGAAGCAGTGCACCTTGCCCTCGTCGACCAGGTGACCCAGGTCGGTGAGCTTGTAGCCCTCCTCGAGCGGGAGCTTTTCCTCGGGCACGCCCCAAGCCTTGGCAAACTTGGCACGCACTGCCGGGTCGGTGACCTTTTGGTAGCCAGGGTACAGGTTGGGCAGCATGCCCATATCGCAGGAGCCCTGGACGTTGTTCTGACCACGCACGGGCGCGAGGCCGGAATTGGGTTTGCCGATCTGGCCGGCAACGCAGGCGATGGAGGCGATGGTGTGCACCGTCTTCAGGTTCTGCTTCTGCTGGCATACGCCCATACCCCAGCCAATGATGGCAGAGGGCTTCGCCGTGGCGTACATCTCGGCAGCTTGGTGGATCAACGCGGGCTCGACACCCGTGATGTCCTGTACGGATTCGGGAGTGTAATTCTTGATGGTCTCCCACCACTCGTCAAAGCCGTTCGTGTGCTCGGCGACGAATTCCTTGTCGTAGAGGCCATCGTTGACCAAGCAGTTGGCAAAGGCGTTGAGGAACGCGACATTGCAACCGTTCTTGATCGGAAGGTAGAGATCGGCGATACGCGCGGTTTCGATATGGCGCGGGTCGGCGACGATGATCTTGCAACCCTTTTCTTTGGCTCGCACGATACGCCTTGCGACGATGGGGTGCGAATCGGCAGGGTTATAGCCGAAGAGGAAAATGCAGCCCGCATCCTCCATACCGGGGATGGAGCATGACATGCAACCTGAACCAACCGTGTCCATCAGACCGAGGACAGTAGGGCCGTGTCAAGTACGGGCGCAGTTGTCCACGCTGTGGGTGCCGATGCACGCACGCGTAAACTTCTGCATGACGTAGTTCGCCTCATTGCCGCCGCCTCGCGAAGAGCCGGTGGTCATGACAGCGTTAGGACCATATTCGTCAATTATGGCCTGCATCTTAGATGCGGTGAAATCCAGTGCCTCGTCCCAGCTTACGCGCTCAAGATCCGCGCCCTTAGTGCGGCGGATCATCGGGTGCAGTACGCGAGGAGTCAAGATCTTGGTGTCGTTGATGAAGTCGTAGCCGCTCATGCCCTTAAGGCACAGCTCGCTCTGATTGGTGATGCCGTTGAGCGGTTCGGTACCCACGACCTGGCCGTTTTGGACCAAGAGGTTAAACTGGCAACCGGCGCCGCAGTACGGGCAGATCACTTTATGCTTCTCCATGACACCCTCCTTCCTTTCTCTGCTACCGAATGCTCGGTACGTATTTGACAATCGTTGGGCTTGTATGGCCGCCCGCCTATGCCTCGTTTTCGATGGTGGCGCGGGCGCGCTCGGCAGTCAGTTCTGCCAGGCGCTCCTCGTCTACCAGGGTGAGGCCCTTGGTCGGGCACGCCTCGGCACATGCCGGACCGCCGGGACGGTCCACGCACAGGTCGCACTTGAGCACGAAGCTCTTAGTCTGCGAACCCACTCGCACGTCACCCATCAAGACGGGGACCTGCGTGGTCGCCACGCTCACGGCGCCAAAGGGGCATGCCATGACGCAGCTCTTGCAGCCGATGCAGTTGTCCTCGTTGACGCCGATGCGATGGTTCTTTGGATCAAAGAACAAGGCGCCCGTAGGACAGGCCTTCGCGCACGGGGCATCCTCGCAGTGATGGCAAGCCACCGGTGCGGAGATCTCGTACGTACGCGTCACGCGCAGGCGCGGCGCGGCGATGTTGCCGGGAATATCGTGTGCCTCGATGCACGCCGCCATACAGGTTTGACACCCAATGCAGCGTGAAGAATCAGCCACGACTCGTTTATTGCCCATGTTGTTCACTCCCTCCTGAATCCCATGCCGGAGAGACCCTGTCGACGTTGCCCCGGACCGCCCGTGGTCCGGCATCGGCGTATCGAGTGCATGCGGCGAAACAGGCACTTCGATAGAGTTCCTCCAACGATATACAGGCTAAATATACGCAGTTGCAGGTGGCAAACTTGAGCATAGGCCCTGCAATACGGGTGTATTGCAGGGGTTTTGGCAGGTTGGAATTATTCTCTAGAAGCTATAAAGGTGAGTGTATTACATGCGTACGCCTCAGAGATTTTTATGCGCTCTCATTTTGGATGTACTACGCTTGTATTCGTGTTTATGGTTATCAACTTGAGTGAAATAAAGTAATCGTTATAAGATGCTCAAGTATCGGCACATGCCGCATTTGACCGACTATAATGCACGCTCATTAAGGGGGCCAGTGATGTCATCGACTCAAAAAAGAGCCATCCTGCAGGTGCGCATTCGCGAGGAAGACAAGCAGCATGCCGAGCATCTCTACGATGCCATGGGCACATCGCTCGCCGAGGCTGTCCGCTTATTTGTCGCGCAAAGCATTTTGATGCGCAAGCTCCCCTTTCAGCCGGTCGCCGTGCGCTCAAAGGACGGCACCGCCGCCTATGGATCGCTCAAACCATATGGTGACCCCAATCGCCGCGCCGAGGAGCGCAATGCCTGGATTGAATACCTAGCCACAGAAAGCGATGAGTCGGTTTTGGGTCCCGAGGAAGTAGATATCCATGAGTAGCACCATCATCGACGAGACCGTCATCCTGCGCTACCTGCTTAACGACGACGAGGTCCTGTCACCGCGCGCCGCCAAGGTCATCGCCACGCGCACCGCTCGCGTCTACCCCGAAATCATCACGCGCGTCGTGGTCACACTGCGAGACGTCTATAAGGTTCCCCGCGTTGAGATTGCTGCGGCCATGAAAAGGCTGCTCGATGACGTCATGGTCGACGAGCCCACCGTTGTCGCCCTTGCCGTCAAACTGTTCGGCAAAACGCATATGGACTTTACCGACTGCCTCCTCGCAGCCCGAACCGCCATCTACAACGATGATGTCGTGAGCTTTGGTAAGCCCATCATCCAAGGCATGATCGATTACCGTCGCAAGCGCCAAACAGTTGCCGACGCCCGCGACCGCGCCGCCGAAGCCCGCAGCCGAAGCACCGACTCCACCATCGACAAACTCCGCCACCGCCCCCGCAGCTAACCGGCAGGCAACGGCATCGCCCGCCTCTCAGCCCCATCCCCTCCTAAGTTGCGGTGAAATACGGACTGTTTCATGCCTTTAAAGGCCTCGATGGTCCGTATTTCACCGCAACTTATTGAAGGTTGGCTGCGAACGATTTCTCTATCGGGAGTCGGCGTAGGGTTTTGTTGTCGGAATACCGTAACCGCGCATCATGGCACCGAACGATTCTACTTCGTAGGTGTCCGAGAGTTTGAAATGAATGACGTTGTGGCCCATGGCGCGAAGGTTCGCATCGCGCATGAGGGCCGCTCGATAGGTTTTTGCCGCCGCTTGCTCCGGATCATTTTGAGCTTCGTCTTCAAACTTACCCAGCCCATGCAGCTCTGCCAGCGTCCATGAGCCATCTGGCATCTGCCAGCCATAATCTGCTAGATAATAACCAGCGTTTCCCGGTCGCGTTATCTCAACTTGAAGCTCAGGCGCGGCAACCCCAGCAAGAATCATTGCTGCTCTCGCCTCGGACTCGCCGCCATTGTCTGACCTGCCGTCCATATGCTCAAAAACGTCAAAAGCACGCGCGATGCCATGCAACCCTCGGCAATTTGCCTGCGCATATGCTCGCAGCTCTTCACGTTCGACATCGTACTCGCGGGCCAAGCCATCGACATAGCCCAGCGCATAGCGAAAGGCGCTCGTTCGGGCGATATCAACAACCGTTCGATACGGATCCGTCAGCGTAAACAGACCGAGCCGCCACACTTCGCCCGCCCGCCAGCGCTTGTATTCAACGAACTCATACGTATCGCGCCTTGTAGACCGAGGCAGCAGCACTTGCACTTTATCCAGAAGCGTATAAGCCGAGCCGATGCCAAAGAGCAGCGCTGCCGTCGATCCGCAAAACACAGCATCCGGTTCAACGACCGCAATAGCGGATGCCAGCTGAAAGATGCGATCTTCAACCCCAAGATTATTCCAATAGACCGGATCCGCATACACGTGGTTGTAAAGACGAAGCATGAGCTCCTCCTGCATAAGCTCGCGCGCACGGCGTTCTTCCCAAGGATCAATTGTTATAAGCAGCTGTCCATCTTGATGAATTCCAAGGGCCGAGAATAGCATCCTTGCATATGACTGCGGAAAATGTTTGCCTTTATCGAGCATGGCCAACCCCATAACCATCACGGCGGAGAAAATACCATTACGCTATCGCATGCTTCCGTCCGCAGGCCTTGCCAAAAGCTGACCAAAAGCTTGACGTCGCAGGTCAGAGCTTCAAAAAATATTTCCATTCTCGGTAGACGGTCGCTACGACCCTCCCAACGGCATCAAAATCCAACCTTACAAATAGTTGCGGTGAAATACGGACTACATGGGCCATAAAAGCCGGAAAGCAGTCCGCATTTCACCGCAACTTAGGTGGGGATGTGGGGTCCCGGCATGTATATGAAAATGGCTCTGATCCCAAAAGGAATCAGAGCCATTCATCTATCTTATGGAGCGGGCGACGGGAATCGAACCCGCGTCATCAGCTTGGAAGGCTGGGGTTCTACCATTGAACTACGCCCGCAAGATATGGTCGGGACGACAGGATTTGAACCTGCGACATCCTGCTCCCAAAGCAGGCGCGCTACCAAACTGCGCCACGTCCCGAAGGTGTTGAGCAGCTAAGGTCTAAACCTTGCGTGTCCCAAAGCGAAGGAAATTATAGGGGAGACTCCCCGCCTGTGCAAGCATTGATGCCTTAGCTCCTCGAATGTGCAACAAAACGACTATGGAGCAGACCGATCACAAATGCCACCACGGCGACTGGTGCCCACGCGGCACCGATATCTGCCAGCGGCAACGCATCGAACGGCAGCCACGCACCAGTAAAGAACGCGTCGCGGACCGAGGTGATCACGCTCTGCACCGCGACCACGCCGCCGACCCAAACCCACACCTGCGGATGCGCGTCGCAAAAACCGTGCATCAGGCCCATAAGTACCAGCACAATGGCAACGGGATACAGGGCATTGAGCATAGGCACCGAGAACATAAGGATCACGTCGAGACCCACGTTGGAGAGCACGCACGAAAACGCCGCGAACACAAAGGCGAGCATCGCGAAGGGGCGGCGCATGGCCTCCTCGGAAGCCTCCGCTCCCCCTTCGACCACATACGTCTCGCAGAAGTAACGCGAGCAGCAGCTAATAAGACCGATGCACACGTTCATGCAGGCGAGGAAGAAAATCGCAAAGACGACAACCGTGCCAGCAAGACCAAAGTGCATAGAGGCCGAACGCGCAAGGATCGCGGCGCCGTTGGTGGCATCGGGCATAACCGTGCCGAGCTGCATGCCGGCAAGCGCCAGGCCGCAGTAGATGATGGCCATAAGCACGCCGGCGATCACACCCGAACGCGAGATCTCGAAGGCCACGCGCCTATCGTCGGTAACGCCGAGCTCATGGATGGTCTCGGCGATGATGATGCCAAAGGCGAGCGATGCAAGCAGGTCCATGGTCTGGTAGCCGGTCAAGAAGCCTTGGACCGCAGCGCCGGCATCATAGGGAGCTTGCGGGGCAGCAGCCGGTCCCAGCGGCGAAATCACGGCGGCGCCGACAACGAGTACGATAAGCGCAATGAGCGCGGGGCCCGTAATGCGACCGAGCACGCGCGTGATGACGCCGGGGCGCAGCGTAAGTGCAAATGCGACCACGAAGAAGGCGACGGCGAAGACCAAGCGCGCGGTGCCAAGCGAGATGCCCTCGGGTAGCAACGGTACCAGCATCTCAAACGCCGTGGAGCTCGTACGCGGAATGGCAAGGCACGGGCCGATGGCCAGATATACTGCCGCAACGAAGAATTCGCCAAACTTGGGATGCACGCGCCCGGCCAGCTCGCGGGCCGTGCCGGCGAGCGCGACGGCGATAAAGCCCATGACGGGCAGGCCGATGGCGGCAATCAAAAAGCCAATCATGGCAAGCGGCGTGGCCGCGCCGGCCTGAAGTGCCAGCAACGGCGGAATGATGAGGTTACCGGCGCCAAAGAGCATCGAGAACAGCGCAATGCCGACGGTAACGACATGGTCGGAGCGCAGACCGCGCGGTGCGGATGAGACCATAGGCACACCTTTCGGGTCGAAACAAAAACGGGACGGGCAAAAACACCCATCCCGCAAGTATAAACGGTCTAGCAGCTTTAGCAGGCTAAATCGCGCAAAGCGTCAATCGCGGTGTCGACTTCCTCGTCCGTGTTGAAATACCCAAACGAGAAGCGAACGACGCCCTGGCGCTCGGTCCCCAGCGCACGGTGCATGAGCGGGGCGCAATGGGCGCCGGGGCGCGTCGAAATCCCCCACCCTTGCATGAGCGCATCCGAGATCTCGGCAGAGTCGATATCGGCTACGTTGAGCGACACAATCGCAGAGCGCGCCTGCTGGTCAAAGGCACCGTAGAGCTTAATCCCCGGAATCTTGCGCACACCGGCAAGGAAGCGATCAGCGAGCGCACGCTCGTGGGCAGCAATCGCCTCGACCCCACCCTGGGCCTCGATAAAGTCGAGACCAGCGGAAAGTCCCGCGATGCCATGACCGTTGAGCGTGCCCGCCTCAAGGCGCGTGGGCCACCCAAGCGGCTGCAGCGCATCGAAGCTGTGCACGCCCGTGCCGCCCATGGCCCACGGAGCCACGTCAATGCCCTCCGCCACGGCCAGGCCGCCGGTCCCCTGCGGACCCATGAGCCCCTTGTGACCGGTAAAGCACACGACGTCGAGCCCCATGGCATCCATGTCAATCTTCGCCGTGCCGGCAGACTGCGAAGCATCGACGATCACCAGCGCGCCGGCCGCATGCGCGATGGCAGCCACGCGCGCAATGTCGACCGCGTTGCCGGTCACATTGGAGGCGTGCGTCACCACCACAGCACGCGTACCGGGCGTGACAAGCCGCTCGAGCTCGTCGTAGTCGAGCACGCCGTTGGTATCACAGCCCGCATGCTCAACCGTCACACCCTGCTCTGCCGCCAGGCGGTTGAGCGGACGCAGTACGGAGTTGTGCTCGAGCACCGTTGTGACCACATGGTCGCCGGGGCGCACCACTCCGTTGATGGCGGTGTTGAGCGCCGCCGTGGAGTTGGGCGTAAAGCACACATGGTCCGCCCTCGGGCAACCCAAAAGGCGCGCGAGCTTGGCACGGCAAGCGTGAATCGTACGAGCGGCATCGAGGGCACCCGACGTGGCGCCGCGCCCGGCATTGCCGAGCGAGCACATCGCCTGCGTCACGGCATAGATGACCGCCTGCGGCTTGTGCATGGTCGTTGCCGCGTTATCCAGATAGATCATCGCACGACCTCCCACATATCGATCACGGTGAAGCCCTCGGTGGGAACGCCCGCCGAGGCAAGTTCGCCGCGCAGCAGTTCCTCATCGGCAGGCAACGCCTTCCACGCCAAACCGCAGCCGGCAGCGACCTCCCCGGGCACGGGAATCGTTCGCCCGGGAAGGCCGCGCTCAATGCACAGGGACTCGCAACCCATGGCGGCCGCCGTGGTGGGAAACGTGATGACAAGCGCCGGGCGCTTCTCCCTCATGGCAACTCCAACCAATACGCTACGGGCGCACGACGCGCACGGCCTGCTCCATCTTCTCCACGATCACGTACATGTTGGTGACCTCGCCCACCGCAAGCTGGTCCTTAATGCCAAAGTGGTCCAGGCAGGTACCGCAGGTGAGAATCTCGACACCCTGCTCGGCCAGGTCCTTCAGGTCATCGAGCACCGGCGAGCCCTCGACGGTGAGCTTGGCACCGCCGTTGTAGAACAGCATGGTCGCGGGCAGCTCCTCCTGCTGCGTCACGGCAAAGATAAACGCCTTCATGAGCTTGTGGCCCAGTTCGTCGTCGCCGCGGCCCATGCAGTCGGTGTAAACGGAAATGACGAGTTTGCCCTTGCCGGCGCTGGCGCCACAGAAGGCAGCGCCATCCTGCTCGGGATCGGCCACGGCAACGGCGTCAGAAGTCGCCACGGCCACGTGCCACTCGGCGTCCGAGATCTTCTCGACCGAGGCCGTGCAGCCCTTCTCCTGCGCCATCTTGGAGATGTTCTTGACGGCGGTCTCGTTGTCGACCGAGGTCACCACGGCACCCTCGCCATCGAGCTGCTTCAGGGCTTTGAGCGTCTTGACGACGGGCAGCGGGCAGGCATCGCCCATGGCATTGACTTCAATTTTGGTAGACATAGCAAAATCCTTTCGAAAGAACCGTTCTAGAGAACGGTAAACAGTTACATAAACGTGCGGGCTAGCGAACAACGCGAACGGCAGGACCGCCCGGCACCGGCTCGCACACGCGGCCGATTGTGGCGGCAACGCGCCCCTCGGCATTCAGGCGACGCGCAAGCTCATCCACATCGGCAGCAGGTGCCGCGATAAGCAGGCCACCAGACGTCTGTGGATCGTACAGCGCGTCGAGCATACCCGGCTCCAGGTCCTCGTCGGCAGCCACACGCGGGCCAAAGAAGTCCTGGTTGCGGTAGGAGCCCGCGGGAATAATGCCCAGACGCGCCATATCGAGCACCTGGTCAAAGAGCGGCACCGCCCCCGACGCAAGCTCAACCTGCACGCCCGAGCCCTCGGCCATCTCACACGCGTGCCCGATCAGGCCAAAGCCCGTAATGTCAGTGCAGCCGTGAAGTTCGAGCCCCTCGGCCAGACGAATCGGCCCCTCGTTGAGGGTGCACATCGAGTCAAACATGGCTGCGGCCTCGTCCTGCTCGATGAGCTCGCCCTTAATGGCCGTGGTGATAATGCCCGAGCCGATCGCCTTGGTCAGCAGCAGAACATCGCCCACGCGTGCGCCGCTGTTGGCGAGCATGCGGTCGAGTGGCACAAAACCGCTCACGGACAGGCCGTACTTGGGCTCGTCATCGTTGATGGTGTGGCCGCCCGCGATGGAGCAACCCGCCTCGACGCACTTGTCGGCGCCGCCCGCCAGAATCTGACCGGCAACCTCAACGCCCAGACAGCTCGGGATGCAAAGCAGGTTCATGGCATGGCTCGGCCGCCCGCCCATGGCGTAGATGTCCGACAGCGAGTTGGCCGCAGCGATCTGGCCAAACTGGAACGGGTCATCGACCATCGGTGGGAAGAAGTCGATGGACTGCACGAGCCCCAGGTTCTCCCCTACGCGGAAAACGCTCGCATCGTCGGAGGTATCGAACCCCACGAGCAAGTTGTCGTTATGCACATTGGGTAAATCGCCCAGGACCTGGGCGAGGGCTCCGGGGGCCAACTTAGCGGCTCAACCGCTCGCGGCCGTCATGGACGTGAGCCTTATGGTGTCCTTAGCCATACGAACCCCCTTCCAACAAATCAACGACTTTAAGTATACGCCCCAGGCACGCTTCCCAAGAGACCACCGACGGCTCAAACGTCGAAGGCGGTGCCGCAAGCGCCTGCGCGATAGCATCCGCCAGCGCGTGCTCAAACAACGGAAGGTCGGCCGCCACGGGCGTGTCGACATCCGTCATACGCGGCGACGCCACCCACGTCACGGGAGCACAGGGAAGCATCGCCTCCATCCAGGGACGAACGCCGGGCAAATCGGTCGCCACAACTTTGCAGCCGCACGCGAGGGCCTCGATCGTCACGAGCGGCAGACCCTCGTAAAACGAAGGCAGCACAAAGACGTCGGAACTGCGGTAGGCACGCACGAGCCCATCGCTATCCAGGCGCCCCGCCAGCGTCACCGGCACATCCGAGGCCGCGGCCAAGTGCTCGATACGCGCGTACTCGGCATCGTCCCCGCGGCCGCCCACAAGTACCAAGCCAGATGGGCGGACGTCATCGTCAATCGGCAATGACACGGCTCGAACCAGCGACTCGACGCCCTTTTTAAAACAAATCTTGCCCACGTACACAAGCGATCCCGGCTGCCTCGTCACGCTTGCGTCGCGGCAGAAGACACGATGGTCGTAGCCCGTCCCAACCACGTGGATGCGATCGGCATCGACGCCGCACACCAGGCCAATCTGCTCAGCCTGCTCAGCATGGAGCGCAAAGACGGCATCGAGCCGACGAACCGCACTTACGATGCGATCGCGCTCGAGCGCATGCGAACGCAGCTGGCGCAGGTCGGTCGAATGGCACACGGCAACAACCGGCACGCCCCGGACGAACTCGCGCGCCAATGCGGTCACCAGATACAGGTGATGGCAGAGCACCAGATCGGGACGAAACTCAGCCACCGCCCGATCGATTGCAGCAGCAAATGCCCGCTCAAATGCCTTGAGCATCGAAGGCGTCAGATCACGATAGCGTGTGGAGGGATAGGGCATGACATCGGACATACCGCAGATGGGAAACGGCAGCTCGGGCGACTCGAACGGTACGGCAAACACGGCAGCACGCCGGTCCAGCTCGCCTTGGGTATCACCCGGTGCCGCGCCGCAAAGCACGGCGGCGCGATGCCCCGTCTCGATCTGCTCGCGCACGAGCGCGGCAAGATAGGTGCCGCTGCCAGTGCTATCTGGTTTTTGTGCCGAGATATTGAGGATGCGCATGTCGCGGTACACCCCTAGGCCAAGGCGGCGGCGCGGACAGCCGCGCCGATCGCTCCGGCAAAGCGAGCCTGAGGCGAGGTGGTCACCGGCGACCCCAGTAGCTCGCCCAACCGTTCAACGACATAGGCGTTTTCGCACAGGCCGCCGGTCAGATAGTACGGGGCGCCCGCGGCCTGCCCGGCCATGGTCGCCACGCGCGAGACCACGCTGTCGATCACGCCACGCGCAATGTTCTCGCGCGGCTCACCGCGACCGATGAGGCTGATGACCTCGCTTTCGGCAAACACCGTGCACATGCTGCTGATCTTGGTGCGCTCGCCGGAACGCGCCAGGTCGGCCATCTGCTGCTGGGAAATGCCCAGGCGGTCGGCCATGATCTCCAAAAAGCGCCCCGTTCCGGCAGCGCACTTGTCGTTCATGGCAAATTTGGCCACGCGGCCGCCTTTAAGCTGGATGACCTTGGTGTCCTGACCGCCCACGTCAATCACGGTGCCGTGGTCGCCAAACAGGCGCACGGCACCGGTGCCGTGGCAGGTGATCTCGGTCACGACCTTGTGCGCATAGGGCACGGCGACACGGCCGTAGCCGGTCGCGATCACGCGCACGTCGTCGGCAGCCACGTCATAGCCAGCCGCTGCCAGTGCCTCGCGCAGCCGCTCGGAAGCATCGACCGAGGAGAACCCGGTTGGCTGCACGCACGTCCACGCCACCGAACCCTCCCCGTCGACCACAGCAGCCTTAGCCGCCGTAGACCCGATATCGATCCCGATCCCTATCATGGCTCTCTCCCAATCTAAACATCAAAGACAGCGGCGCGTTCAGGCGCCTTAGCTCTAGGTTTCTCAGGTGCCGGAGGTTGCCCCGAAAGAGGAGCGCAGCGTACTTTGGTACGCAAGCGACGGTTTGAGGGGCAAGATCCGGTGCCTGAGGAAGCTAGAGGGTTTCGATGAAGGCGGCGATGCGAGTCTCGATCTGGCCCATGTCGCCGTTACTGTAGTCGGTCTCAATCTTCATATACGGAATACCCGCACCCTCGACAGCCTCCTGCATGCGGGCACTCTCCACGTTAAAGGTGTGGCAGGCCTGGAGCACGCTCTCTACCACGCCATCGACATGATACTTCTCGCACATGGCCAGCGTGTTTTCCATACGACCGTCGTTGGGCGTCATGACCGAGCAGTTGATATCCAGGTAGCGGTCGGCGATGGCGCGAAGGATGTCGGGAGCCTCCGGGTCGATCATCATGGCCGCCGTGCGCTCGCCCGAGCAGTCGTCCATGCACACGACCACACCGCCGTTGGACTCGATGGTGCGACCGATCTTGTTGATCACACCGCCCACCGGGCAACCGGTGATCAGAATGCGCTTGGCGTCCGCCGCAACCGGGCGCTCGCCCGCGTCGTAGGCCTCGTGCAGCTTGACAATCTTTTGCTCCAGCTGTTGCGTATAGGCCTCGATATCAAAGCTGAACGTACCCGCGAACATGGTGCTCATCAGGTCGACGCCGCTCATGGCCGCCGGCTGGTTGGCCTGCAGCGCAAACATCTCGAGCTGGGCCGCACGCAAGCGGTTGCGACGACGGACGGCAGCGCGCAGGTCATCGTCGGTAATCGTGATGCCGTAGAAACCCTCGAGCTCCTCCTTGAGCAGGCGACACTCCTCGTACCAGCCTTCACGCTCGTAGGCGCGATCGCGACCCTGCGGAAGATGCAGAATGTGCGTGCGCTTGAGCTCGTTGAGCAGCTCGTACATCTTCTTCTTGCCGTCGCAGGTGGTCTCGCCGATGATCATGTCGCTAAAGTACGTAAACGGGCACTTTTGCGAATAGGCAAAACCGTACGTCGACTTGATGAGCGGGCAGAGGTTTGCCGGTAGCACCTTCTCGGCCTCGGGAATCACCTCGTCGGATGTGCCGCACAGCGCCACGCTCGCAGCCCCCGCGGCATCGATAATCTCGAGCGGCGTGTAGCTGCACAAGAAGCCGACCAGACGATTACCGGCCTGCTTGTAATCCTTAACGCGAATAAATGCCGCCTTGCGTTGCTCGTTGAACTCCTCAAACGTGCGCGGCAACGGCTGTTCCTCGATATCGGCCATAGTAGTTCCCCTCTCTTGTACCGATATACCGACAATTAAACAACAAACCCACGCCATACCCAAAAGGAAGCATCCTCTAGGGAATGGCGTCGATAAGCTCCTGCGTATACGGATCGTTCGGGTGCGCGATCACGTCCTCGGCCGCGCCTTCCTCGACAAGACGACCGCGGTAGAGCACGCCAATCCGGTCGGACATATGCCGAACCACACGCATATCATGCGTGATAAACAGCAGCGCCACGCCCGTCGTGCGCTGCAGGTCGCGAAGCAAGTTGAGCACTTGGGCCTGAACGGACACGTCAAGCGCCGAGACCGGCTCGTCGCATACCACAAGGCGCGGCTCGCAAATAAGCGCCCGTGCCAGATTGAGTCGCTGACGCTGTCCCCCCGAAAGGTCGTGCGGATAGCGGTCATAATGCTCTGCCAGAAGACCGACCGAGGCCAGGACCGAGAGCGCGCGCTCATGGCGCTCATCCGCATCGCGCACGCCGGCGATAATCAGCGGCTCCTCCAAAATGCGGCCGACACGGTTGCGCGGGTCAAAAGCCGTAGAGCTATCCTGGAATACCAGCTGGATCTCGCGGCGAAACGGCTTGCGTTCGCGCTCCGGCATCGTGGCGAGGTCGTGCCCGCGATAGACAATCGAGCCGGAATCCGCGCGCTCGAGACCACAGATCAGACGTCCAGTCGTCGACTTGCCCGATCCGGATTCGCCAACCAGGCCATAGACCTCGCCAGGCGCAATCTCAAACGACAGATCGTCCACGGCGGTAAAGGCCTGACGCTTAAAACCTGAGCCCGGCATGGGATACGTTTTAGTCAGATGTGAGACCCTAAGCAGGGCTTCGCTATCAACAGCCATGGCACTCCCCTTTCTCGACAAGCCAGCATTTAGACCGGTCGCACGCATTCACGGCAAACAGCGGAGGCTCCTGCGCGCGGCAACGCTCGTCCGCCCGGGCGCAACGAGGCGCAAAGCGACATCCACAGGGTATTGCCGTAAGCGGCGGCACTGTGCCCGGAATATCCGCCAGCGTGTCAACTCGCTCGCCTTCGAGCGGCGGAATGCTCGCGATGAGCCCCTGGGCATACGGGTGGCTCGGGCGCTCCATAAGTCCGCAGGCGTCGATCTCTTCTACGATTTGGCCCAGATACATGACGTGCACGCGCGAGCAGATGCTCGTGACGACACCCAAATCATGGCTGATAAAAAGCACCGCCATGCCCTCGGAACTGTTGAGGTCGCGCAGAAGATCCAAAATCTGTTTTTGAGTCGTCGTGTCGAGTGCCGTGGTGGGCTCATCGGCGATAAGCAGGCGCGGGTGCCCGGCGAGCGCCATGGCAATCATCACGCGCTGGCGCATACCGCCGCTAAAATCGCTCGGATACATGTCGAAGCGGGCCGCGGCATCTCGAATTCCCACACGCTCCAACAGCGATAGAGCCTCGTTGCGGGCTTCGCGTCGGCTCACCTTACGGTGGGCCCGCACGGCCTCGACGACTTGGGCCCCGACCGTCATGACGGGATTAAGCGAGCTCAAAGGGTCCTGGAAAATCATGGCGATGTCACAGCCGCGCACCTTGCGCATCGTCTTGAGCGGACGCGCCAGCAGATCCTCGCCATCAAACACAATCTGGCCCTCATAGGCCATCTTCTGTTCATGCTCCAATAGGCGCATGACACTCTGGGCAAACACCGACTTACCGCAGCCGGACTCGCCGACAACACCAACGATCTCGCCGGCATCGATATGTAGGTTGAGTTTGTTGACGGCTTCCAGCGCGTTGCCATCGCGGCCCACAAACGAGATGCACAGGTCGCGCACGTCCAAAAGATGCTGAGCCATGGGCTAGTCCTCCTTGGTCTTGGGGTCGAGAGCGTCGCGCAGGCCGTCGCCGGCCAGATTGAGCGAAAGCACGCTCGCGATGATGGCCGCTGCCGGGAAGAAGATCATCCACCAGGCTTTGCGCATCACGTTCTTGCCCGCCTGCAGGATGTTTCCCCAGCTGGCGTCGGGTGCCTTGATACCCAGGCCCAGAAACGAGAGGGCGGCCTCCGAGAGCACGGCCTCGGCAAAGACGAAGGTCGCCTGCACCAGGAAGGGTGCCATAACGTTGGGCACGATATGCAGCCACACGATGCGCGCGGTCGAGGCGCCCTGCACGCGCAGGGCCTCCACAAAGGGTTCCTCCTTGACCACCATCGCACGCGAGCGCACGATGCGCGCCATGCTGGGCGTATAGACGATGGAGAGCGCGATGATGACGTTCCAGACCGAGGCGCCCATCATGGCCATGAGTGCGATAGCCAAAAGTACGCCCGGAATGGACATAAGACCGTCGCAGATGCGCATGAGAATATGATCGAGCCTCTCGTCGCAGCATGCGTAGGCGCCGATCACCAAGCCGAGCGCACTCGTCGCAAGCGTGACGGCAATGCCAACGCCAAGCGACACGCGCGCGCCCGCGATGACGCGGGCAAGCAGGTCGCGGCCAAAGTCATCGCAGCCAAAGGGATGCGCGAGCGAAGGTGCCGAAAGTCGCAACGTCATCTCCTGCGCATTGGGATTAACCGTCCACACCAGCGGACCGACGAGCGCGATCAGCGCAATCGCTAGGAAAATGCAGCCGCCGACCACAAACCCCTTGTTGGCAAGAGCCTTCTTAAAGTTTGCCATCATGCATCGCCCCATTTGCGAGCGCGCGGGTCAAAAGCGCCGTAGGCAAGGTCGACGGCCAGATTGATCACCGAATTCAACAAAGCGACGACCAGCAGCACGCCCTGAATCACCGGATAGTCGCGACGCTCGATAGAGCTCGTGACCAGCTGGCCCAAACCGGGGATGTTAAAAATGGCCTCAGTCACCACGGCGCCCGTAATCAGGGCGCCAAAAGAATAGCCGACCGAGGTGAGAATCGGCAGCGCTGCGTTGCGCAGGGCATGGGCCAAAACCACACGAACCTCGGAGACGCCCTTGGCACGCGCCGTCTTGACGCAGTCGAGCTGCATGGCCTCGATAACGCTCGAACGGGTCATGCGCATGAGCAGGGCCGCCTGCACGCATCCAAGCGATATGGCCGGCAACGCAAGATAGCGTAAATGGCTGAACCAGCCCTTCGATAGTGGCGCATAGCCGGCCACCGGGAACACACGCAACGTGACGGCAAACAGCCACATAAGCATGAGCGCCATCAAAAAGCCGGGAATCGCCACGCCCAAAAGAGCAACGACACGCAAGACCGCGTCGGTGCGCGACCCATGTTTGAGGGCAGCGATGACGCCGCAGGGCAGCGCAATCAACAGCGCGATGAGCTGTGCCAGAAGCGCGAGCGATAGCGTGGGGCCAAAGTGTTCGGCGATCGCCTGCGTGACGGGCTGGCGCATAAAATACGAATCGCCCAGGTCGCCGGTAAGCACGCCGCCCATCCACTCAACGTAGCGCTGCGGCAGCGGTTCGTTGAGTCCCAGGCTATCGTTGACGCGCTCGATCTGGTCGGCCGAAGCCTCCATGCCGAGCATCGAAGAGGCCGGGTCACCCGGTGTGAGATAGATAATCAAAAACACGACGACCGAGATGATGAGCATCACCGGAACCATCGCGCCTATGCGTTTGAGCGTGTACTTCAACATGCGAGGCGTCTATTTCCCCTCTGAACGTGGACAGGGCGTGGCGGCCACAGGGGACCAGACCCCTCAAGCCGCCACGCCATCTATTGCATTACTCCGGACGCTTGGCATTCCAAACGATGGCGCCGTCGAGCACCTCGACGTCCTCGACGTCTGCCTGGGTGCCCGTGATGGAAGCGTAGTGGCAAAGTGGCTCGATGACGGCGATCTCATAGAGGCGCTCCTGAGCCTTGGCCCACTTCTTGGCCGCGGCGTCGGTGTCCTTGGCGGTGCGGGTCTCGGCCACGAGCTTGAGCGCCTTCTCGTCGGACAGGCCATAGAAGGCCTTGGAGACCGAGAGGGACTGGGCCGGGATGGGCTTGTAGTTGGTGGAGGCCACAAAGAGGTCCCACTGCTCGGGCTTGTTGGAGCGGATGTCCATGAAGGTCGCGAACTCGTAGCTGTCGACCTCGGCGGTGAAGCCGGCCTTCTCGAGCTGCTCCTGCAGCGCGACGGTGGCGTTGTACATATCCTTGTAGTCGGGGGTGGTCAGCAGCTTGACCGTCTCACCGGCATAGGAGGTCTTGGCCAGGGCCTTCTTGGCGGCCTTGGCGTCGGCCTGGTTGAAGTACTTCTTGCCCGCGTCGGTCGCCCACTGAGTGTTCTCGGGGTTGCCAAGGTTGGGATCGATGTTGAAGAGCTCCTTCTCGCCATAGGCGGCAAGAGCGGCCGCCTCGCAGTCGATAGCCATGAGGGCGCACTTGCGGATCTCCTCGTCGGCGAAGATGCCCTCGTTCATGTTGAGGAAGGCGGTCAGAACGCCGGCGTTATGGGTGTAGAGTTTGACGTCGTCATTGCCGTCGAAGTCGTGGTAGTTCTCGGTGGGGATCTCGCCAGCGATATCGTACTCGCCGGTCTCAAACCCGCTCACGCGCGTGGAGGCCTCGGTCACGAACTGATAGTAGATGTCCTTGGTGGGCGCGGAGACCTTGCCGGTGTAGCCCGAAGCCTTGCCGTGGGCGGCGACATAGTCCTCGTAGCGGGTGAGATGGATGTACTGGTCCTGCTTCCACTCCACTAACTTGTAGGCACCGGTACCCACGTACTCGCTCACGCCGGTATCGCCCGCGGCCTCGATGACCTCGGAGGGGAAGATGCCCGGATACTGGGAGTGGTTGCCCAGGATGATCAGAAAGTCGATGGCGGGCTCGGTCAGCGTGCAGGTGACCTCGTGGTCGCCCGAGGCGGCGAAGGTGGCGCCGGGCAGCAGGCTCGCGGCGCGGTCGTTGACGGTGAGCCAGCGGTTCATCGAGGCCACAACGTCCTCGGAGCCAAACTCCTTGCCGTTGTGGAAGGTGACGCCCTCGCGCAGCTTGATGGTGTAGGTCAGGCCGTCGTCGGAGACCTCATAGCCCTTGGCCAACACGGGCTGGGGCTCGTAATCGCTATCGAGGCCAAAGAGCGGCTCGACGACGTTGCAGATGATGTCCATGGTCACAAGCGACGACGTGGTGTGCGGATCGAGACCGTCCGGGCTCGCCGGTAACGCGATCTGCAGCTCGTCGCGATACTCCACATCCTGGCCGGAGGCAGCGGCGCTACCGCTCTCGGCGCCCGAACCGCCGCAGCCGGTGAGGCCGAGGCCTGCCATGACGCACAGGGCAGCGGAGCCGGTCAGAAAACCGCGACGGGAAACGCCCGCCTTGAAAAGGTCGTTGTTCATTGAGTTCCTTTCGTGTCTGAACAAACGGACAGAATCTGCCGGGACGGCGGAAATCCCCGCCCCGGCAGCCATGCGAAGCCGGTCGGCGCCCTGCGGTGCATCCGGACACCGACCGGCATGGCAACAAAGAAATCCCTATCGCGTGGATAGGAACACCCGGCGGCACAGCTTGGCGCAGGTGCGGCTAAATCGTCTCGAGGAAGGCCTCAATGCGGGTCTGGAGCTGACCGGCGTCCTCGCCGGCGTAGTCGGTCGTGATGTGCATAAACGGAATGCCGGCCTGCTCGGCGGCCTTCTCCACGGCAAACGACTCCATCTCGTAGAGCGTGCAGAACTGCAGGGCCACGTCGACGATGCCGTCAGCATGCAGGTCCTTGGCCATCTGGACAATGTCCTTCATACGCTGGTCGTTGGGCGTAAAGACAGCACAGTTGATCTTAAAGTAGCGCTCGGCGATGGCATCGAGCATCTCGTCAACCGTCTCACCGGACTCATCGACCAGGTCCTTGTAGTAGCGCGAGCCCGTGCAGGACTCCTCGCCCACCACGACGCCACCGGCCTTCTCGATAAGGTTGAACAGCTTCCAGTTGGGCACGGCCATGGGCGTACCGGTGTACAGGATGCGCTTGGTGCCCTTGGGCGCCACACCCTCGCCGGCCCCAACGCGCTGCTCGCACTCAGTCGCCATCTCGTTGATGGCGCCGGTCAGACGCGGCGTGTCGTCCATAAAGGCGGCCTGAACGGTCAGCAGGCTGTCGAGACCGCTGATGGGCGCCGGGTCGGCAGCGCGCGTGGCAGCGAGGCGCTGCAGGGCGCGACGCTTCTCATTGACGGCGTGAATGGCGGCCTTCAGACGCTCGGGCGTAATCTTGACGCCGCACTCTTCCTCGATCTTGGCGGCGAGCTTCTTGACCTCGGCCTTCCAGGTCACGAGCGTCGACTCGTCGTGCACGTTGGGAATATCCATGACGTACATATTCTTTTGCGTGGCAAAGAACTCGTAGGCCTTCTTCTTGCCATCGCAGGTGTTCTCGCCTACCACCAGGTCGCTCGACTCGATGTAGGGGCAGACCTCGCCCAGCTTAAAGCCGGCAAAGCTCTTGATAAGCGGACAGGTGTTGCGCGGCAGGTGCTCCTCGACCTTATCGGTTGCCCAGTCGGCACCCGAGCACAGGCCAACGGGAATGCCGTCACAGGCAAGCACGATCTCCTCGGGCACGTACACGCAGAACGAGCCCACGATCTTGGTGGCCTCGCCGGCCTCCTTCTTGTCGAGCATCTCCTTAATGCGGCCGCTATGGATGTTGGTGGCCACAAAATCCAGATAGGACGTGGACTTGGGGCGATTGTTCTGCGTCAGGAACATATCGCCGTACATCTGGCCCACGGCGCCCAGCAGCATGTCGTGGTCGGCAAGATTCATGCCGAGACTCTCCCACATCGGATGGAAATCGAATTCTTCAGCCATGACGGTTCCCCTCTCGAACCAAAAACGGATAACGGCGGTATCGATGCACGACGGACGGCGATTGCCCGGCCGTGCTCAAACCCGGAATTTTAGGGAACCTGCCTTGCGGACGGTTATTTAGTTGTGCGTCGTCTCTCCCGGAGCCGTGAACATACCTGCTCATATGCGGCTCCGAGCCATATACAGGGCACGCGCGGCAACGCGGCGAATATATGTCGTCTGCGGCATGTGCGCACCCTCCTTTACAAGTTAAGGTCAACTATATCAACGGTTGTCGTCCAGACGAACACCGCCGACATGCGTACGACAGCGTCGTGTGCCGTCGTTTAATAAATAATTATCTTAATTGATAAGAGTTTGTCATCCTTCATTCAGCGAGCGGCAAGACAAAGCCGCCGAGGCTTATATCCCCGACGGCATTACCCGGCGCTATCGACAAACCAAATGGATCCTGCTGGCATCAAAATGCATGCGCAGCGTCTCGCCTGCTTGCGGCAGCCCGTCGGCAGATACGTTCACCTTGTTGACCTTCCACTGCAGACGCGTGGGCGCATCAGCGCGCGGCACGTCCAGCAGCACCAGCCGCTCAAAGCGCGAATCGCTCACACGGGCCACATGCAGGTCATAGCTGTTGCGACCCCGCTCGGCACGGTTGTCCACATGGAAGTAGCTCGCACGAATACCGAGGTACGCCACATTATCGGGAACCTCGCGACCCACGTTAAAGGTCATGCCCCAGTCAAGGGCCTCGACTTCTTCGTCGCCGATCTTGCGCGCGCGGCTCGTATTCTTGCAGCCCGTCAGGCGCAGCGCCGCCAGCGTCTGCGGACGGCGGACCACGTCCTCGACGGAGCCGATCTCCTCAACATGCCCGTCGTGCATCACGCAGATGCGCTGGCACAGGCGGCACGCTTCGTCGATGTCGTGACTCACGTAGAGCACGGTGCGGTTGCATACATCGAACAGGTCGAGCATGTTCTGTTCGAGGGCGCTCTTAAGATAGGAATCGAGCGCGCTCATGGGCTCGTCGAACATAAAGATGCCCGGGTGTGCCGCCACCATGCGCGCGAGCGCCACGCGCTGCTGCTGGCCGCCCGAGAGGCGCGCGGGATAGCGGTCGGCGAAATCGGCCAAGCCAAAGATGCCCAGGTAGCGCTCGGCAAGTTTTTTGCGCGCCGCGGCGTCGCCCGCGTCCTTTACGCCGGCACATACGTTATCGGCCACCGTCATATTGGGAAACAGCTGATAGTTTTGGAACAGCAGGGCGCATTTTCGCTCCTGGGGCGACAGGTTGATGCCCGCGGCCGAGTCAAAAAAGGTCACGCCGTTGACGATGATCTTGCCCTCGTCAGGCATCTCCACACCGGCAATGCAGCGCAGCGTACAGCTCTTGCCGCAACCCGAGGCGCCCAGCAGCGCCACGCGCTCCTCGTCGGCCTCAAGCCGCATGTCGAGCACAAACCCGGGATAACGTTTCTTAATATCCAGAACGAGCGACATAGCTTATCGACCTCCCTGCGGCGCCGCATCATCGCGCATGAGCTCGACCAACGCCTCGCGATCGATACGCAAGGCATCGCCGCCCGCCGGGTCGAGCGAATCGCCCTGTCCGGCGAGATCTTTGGCCTGCTTGCGCTCCGCACGGGAAAGGCCCCGCTCGCGATACTTTTGCGAATGCGCCGTGTACATGTTGATGAATAGGATGACCAGGAAGCTGAACGCAATTACGACCACGACCCAAAAGAGGGCCACCGACGTATTGCCGCCCATCCACTCAAAGTAGATGGCGATGGGAATGGTCTGCGTAATACCGGCGTAGTTGCCCGCAAAGAACAGGGTGCAGCCAAACTCGCCCATCGCGCGGGCAAAGGCGAGCACCGTGCCCGCTGCGATTGAGGGCCACCCAAGGGGCATCATAAGCTTGGTAAAGATGCGACGCTCGGACCATCCCAGGGTTCGCGCCGCATCGAGCATCTGCGTGTCGAGGCTCTCGAAGGCGCCGAGTGCCGTACGGTAGACGAGCGGGAACGACACCACCACAGCAGAGATCACCGCCGCCGGCCACGTAAAGACGATCGAGACGCCGTGCGCGATAAGCCACTGGCCAACATTGGTCGATCGACCAAATAGCATAAGCAGCAAAAAGCCGCACACCGTAGGCGGCAACACCATGGGGATGGTAAAGACCGAGTCGAGCAAGCCCTTGATGCGACTCGGGGTACCCATAGTCTTCCACGCGGCGAACAGGCCCAGCGCAAGGGAGATCAGCAGGGCAAGGCCGCTCGTTTTAATGGACACCCAAAACGGGCGGTAGTCGATGTCGCCCAATAAGGAGGCCAGAGAGGTCAAGGGCCCCTGCTCATCCCGTAACACGACAGACGATGCTTCTACCATTTGAGCGCTATCAAGCCAACGCGCGCCGCCCTTGGCATCACCCGAGGCTGATGCAATCACCACATAGCGGTCCCCATCCGCACCGCGTTCGTCAAAGCCATAGGTATACCCGCCGGCATCAAACGTTGTTTCCGCCGTGACATACCAAGGAAGATCCACGTCCCCTAGCTGCGCACCTCCCATGCAGTTTGCGCTGTCGAGCTCACAGACGAGGGCCTTGAGACCCGATACGCACTCGTTGTCCTGCGGATCCAATCCATACTTCTCGACCGCCTTGGGCGATATCCACACAACAACGCGGTCGGCAGCAGGCGCCACTACAAGGTCCACGTCCTCGTCAACGGGAAACCGGTAGCCCTCAGGCTGGCCCTCCATGGCACGAGCGGTCCCCTTGGCCAACCGCTCAAAACCCTCAATCCCATAGGAAAGCCCATGAGCGGTCGCAGCGTTCTGGGCCCCGTCCTCAGCGTCCCCAGCAAATGCAAATCCCGGCACCCAGCAAAGCGCGAAGGTCAAAGCACAGGCGATAAGCATGCGGAATCTATTAAGCACGAAAAGCTCCAAGCGAATACAAGGACGGAGTAAAACACAAAACGATGGAATTATCGCGCCAAGCCGCACTACGCGGAAAGCTCAAAGCCGTACTTCGCCCAAATCTTCTGCGCCTTCTTGTTGGACAGGCAGAAGTCGATAAACGCCTTGGCCTCGTCGGCATGTTCGGAGCCATCGGCAACAGCGCCCGGATACACGATGGGCTTGTGCGAATCCTCGGGGCACACGAAGGCCTCCTCGATGCCGTCGTAGCGGAAGATATCGGAACTGTAGACAAAGCCAGCCACGCAGTCGCCCGTGGACACATAGGCGGCGGCGGTACCAACTTTGTCGGCCAGGGCCACCTTGTCGGCGATCTCGGGCGCATACTCGCCGTCGTCGCCCTCGGTGCCGGTATAAAGGCCCACAGAAGCCAGCGCCTGGTTGGCGTACTTGCCGGCGGGAACGGTCTTGGCGTCGCCAATGGCGATCTTGCCGTCCAGATTCGCGACGTCGGCGATGGCCTCGACCTTGGTGTCGGAGCCCTCGGCACGAATGATCACGAGGTCGTTGACGAACATGTCCTCGCGGGTATCGGTATCGACGAGCTCGGCGGCCACGGCGTCGTCCATGGTGCCCTTGGAGGCCGTGATGAGCACGTCGACGGCGGCACCGGCGCGCATCTGCTCGACAAGGTCGCCAGACGCCTTAAACTGCGTGTCGGCAAACGTAGTGCCGGTCTGCTCGGTGTAGAGCCCCTGAACCTCGGGCAGGGCCTTCTCGAGCGAGTTGGCGGCAAAGACCTGCAGCTCGACAGCCTTCTTCTTAGAGGAAGACTTGGCGGAGCCGACATCGGAGCCAGCGGGCTCGGACGTCTTGTTGCCCGAGCAGCCGGCAAGGCCAAGGCCGGCGGCAGCGGCAGCAGAAAGCGAGACAAAACCGCGGCGTGAAACCATATCGAACATATTCAACCCTTTCGAACGCTATGCCCGGGCACCCCGCCGCAGGCTTTATTCTGTTACTAGATTATACTTACGCGAGAATAATGATAGTGAGAAATTATTCTCGCCAGAGAATATAGTTTCGAGTTGCCGTGCACCTCGGCGTCGCTTCGGCGGAAAACAAAGGCGGAGCAGCCGTTCAGGTCGCCCCGCCGCAGGTAAACCGCTTAGTTGGTATGTCCGCCGCCCGCTGTCATCTGAGCCGCATGCTCCAGCTGGTCTGCTATGGCCTCCCAGCTTTCGCGGGCGGCCTTCGTAGAACCGGGAAAGTTTACGACAAGCGTATGACCTCGTTGCATGCAAATAGCGCGCGAGAGCATAGCGCGGCGCGTCTTGGTCATGGAGTACGCACGGATTGCCTCTGCAATACCCGGCACATCGCGGTCGCAGACGGCACGCGTCGCCTCGGGCGTCACGTCGCGCATCGAAAGTCCCGTGCCGCCACAGGTGAGCACGACATTGGCGTGGCACTCATCGGCAGCTTCCACAATGGCATCACCGATCTCGCTGGCGTCGTCGCGCACGACCACATGCGAGACGACCGTCCAGCCCTGCGCCTTGATAAGTTCCTCGAGTGCGGCTCCAGCCTCGTCCTGAGCAAGATCGCGCGTATCCGAGCACGTCACGATCGAAATCTTCAACTCCATAGTCTTCCTCCTACAACACCGTGCCCTCGGGCAGGTCGACACGCACGACACCCACGACGTCGCCCGCCTTGAGCTCGCACGGTCCTTCGTCAATGCGCAGCAGGCAATTGGCCCGCTGCATCGTGCCGAGCAGCGCCGAATTCTGCGTCTTGGCCTCGGTCACCAACAGCTCACCGGTCTCGGGGTCGCGCAAAACCGTGGCGCGATCGAAGAAGCGGCGATGCTGTCGCTTTTTCACGCCATGTGTGAGCGTCGCCTGCTGCACGGGGCGCACGCCCTCGGCAAAGCCGCGCATCTTGCGAATCGCCGGGCGCGCGAGCATCTCAAAGCCCACATACGCCGCCGCGGGATTGCCCGAAAGCCCCAAATACGGCTTGCCTCCAAGCAGGCCAAACGTGATGGCCTTGCCCGGACGCATCGAGATGCGGTCGAACAGCACCTCGCCCTCGCGCTGGACCAGCGCCGTCACATAGTCGTAGTCGCCCGCCGAGGCACCGCCGCTCGTAATGACAAAATCGCACTCCTGCACGGCGCGATGCACCAGCTCGGCAATCGTCTGCTCATCATCGGGTGCAATGCCGTAGAACACGGGCTCGGCACCGGCATCGAGCGCCTCGGCCATCAGCGCCGAGGAGTTGGAATCGCGAATCTGGCCGCGCGCCGGCACCTTACTCGGTGCGACCAGTTCCGTGCCCAGCGAGATAATGCCCACACGTGGGGCAGCGTGCACCTTCACGCTCGCGTATCCGGCGCTTGCCAGCAGGCCCGCGCCCGCCGGAGCCACGACCTCGCCGGCGTGCATCACAACATCGCCGGCATGGGCCTCCTCGGCGGCAGAACGAACATTCTCCCCCACCTTGGCCGGCGCCGAGAACCTCGCACGCGAGCCCTCGTTGCCGTCACCGTCGAGCACATCGACGATCTCGTATTTCACCACGGCGTCGGCACCTTCGGGCACCGGCGCGCCTGTCATAATGCGGACCGCCTCGCCCGCGCCGATAGCGCCCTCAAACACATGTCCCGCAGCCTCGTGTCCGATAACGTCGAGCGTCACCGGCGCCTCGCCAGACGCCTGCGCCAAGTCCGCCGAGCGCACGGCATATCCGTCCATAGCGCTGTTGGCAAACGGCGAGATGTCGATATCGGCCACCGCGTCCTCGGCCAAGGGAAGACCGGCGGCCTGCCACACGGGAATCTCGACGAGATCGGTCGGAGCAACGTGCGACAGAACAATCGACTGCGCGTCCTCCAGCGGAATGAGTTTCTCTGCCATATGCACCTCTTAATGCCACGGCGCACAACAGGGGCGCCGATTCTTTATGCTTGTCTCAGTATAATCCCCCGACGCACGACCGCGACTCGGCCTGTACCCGCAAATACACCTGTCGGTTGCAGGCCGCGAAACAGAATGGAAACCAACCCACCGGCTCGTCGCGTTTACCGCGTTTTATAATGCTTGCGTTGCAACCTAAAAGAGGAACGTATGGCTCATAACGACAAACCCGAAAGCGCAAACGAAGCGCAGGATCATTCCCAGCCGCTCGACGAAGGCGGTTTTTTCTCCCTGAACGACGTCATCGCGGCAGGCAGGCATCAGCTCACCCGCTCTGAGCATCTCTTGGCTGCCGACACGCGCCGCAACGCCCGCAACCTACTCGCGAGCGCCAAGTTGCTCGCACTCGTCGTCATCGTCTCGCTCGCCATGGGCGTTGCCGCTTGGGCGTTTTTGGCCTCGTTGAATATCGCGACCGACTATCGCGAGCACCATGTGTGGGTCTACGCCTTGCTTCCCGTTGTGGGCGTTGCCACCGCATGGGTGTACAAAAACCACGGTCTCGCCGCCAAACGCGGTAACAACCTGGTCATCGACTCCGCTCTGGGCACCCGCCTCATCCATATGCGCATGGCCGTCCTCACCTTCGTCTGCTCCACGCTCACGCACCTAACGGGCGGATCGGCCGGTCGCGAGGGAGCTGCGGTGCAGATTGGCGGCACCATCGCCAGCAACATCTCGAGCCTCGCCCACCTCAAAAAGCATGACCACCACGACCTCATGCTCGCCGGCATCTCGTCGGCCTTTGGCGCCGTGTTCGGTTCGCCCCTTGCCGGAGCTTTCTTTGGCATGGAGATGTGCTTTATCGGCAAGATCGACTACACCGCGGGCATCTACTGCCTGGTCGCCTCGTTTACCGGCTACTTTACATCACTCGCCCTGAGTACCGAGTACGAGGCGAATGTTATCGCCAGCGTTCCCAACATGACACCACGGACGGTTGTCATCGTTGTTATCAGCGCCATTATCTTCGGTCTGACGGCACGCCTCTTTGCCTGGTCAGTTCGAACCGTCAAGAGCCTGTACGGTCGCTTTATCACCAATTACCTCGTTCGCGCACTCATAGGCGCACTCGTGGTTTTGGCCGCCTATGCCCTTCTCGACGCCTGGGACTACGCCGGCCTTTCCACGTGGCTTTCCGGCGCCGGATTTGCCGGCAACACCACCCTGGCAGACGCAGCCATCAAGTTGGTCGTCACAGCGCTTACCCTGGGTGCGGGCTTCCAAGGCGGCGAGGTCACGCCCCTGTTTGGCATCGGTGCGGCGCTCGGCGGCTGGATCGGTTGCCTCGTCGGAATCGACCCCAGTTTTCTGGCGGCTCTCGGCATGCTCGGCGTGTTCTGTGCCGGCCTCAACGTGCCCATCACCACCTGCATGATGGCCATCGACCTGTTCCACGGCACGGCAGCCGGGTTCTTTGTCATCGTGGCCTTTATCAGCTACCTAACTGCCGGACACCGCGGCGTGTACCCCGCCCAGCGCATCATCTCGCCCAAGCGCCGTTCGCTTATTGTGGATGAGGGCGGTACGGTAGCGGATGCTATCGAGCGCCACAACGACCTGATAGAGTAGACGTAAGTATTCGACGTGCAGCCACAATCGGGGGCAATTCGACCTGAGCGCGACCGCACCGTCACGTCATACGCCGGGAGTCGCCCCATGCACGCAACTGATTTTGGCCGCACGCTCATCATCGCCAACCCAGCCGCCCAGTCGGGTGCGGCGCACGAAGTTGCCGAGCGCCTGCAACGCTTTTTGGACATGACTGCACGCGCATCCCAGTTTGACTTGGTGCTAACCGAGCGCATGGGACACGCCAAGGAGCTGGCCACACAGGCCCAGGGCTATCGCACCGTTATCGCCCTTGGCGGCGACGGCGTGATTCACGAGGTCGTCAACGGGCTTATGACGCAAGAGGAGGACACCCGCCCCGCTCTTGCCATCCTACCCGTGGGCTCTGGCAACGATTTTGCCCAAACGCTCGGCATCGACGATTTCTCCGGTAAGGATTTTGGCGCGCTGCTCACCTGCGAGCTGCAGCGTCAGGACATCGGGCGCATTCGCTCGTGGAGCCCTGCGAGCGGCAGCGGCGAGGCTACCGTTGAGTACTACGACCAGACGCTCTCGGTCGGCATCGATGCCGCCATCGGCCTGGGCACCACCGAGCTGCGCAAAAAGACGGGCCTCGCCGGCGCTCCGCTCTACACCCTATCGGGACTTGAGCAGTTTGGCCTGCGCTATCGCAACTACCCCATGACCATCAGCTTTGATGGCGCGCCCGCCGAGCGCGTGCGGGCGATCATCATGGCCATCCAGCTGGGTCCTACCTATGGCTCGGGCTATCGCATCTGCCCCGATGCCGACCCCTGCGACGGCGTACTCGACGTCTGCTACGCCTGCGGCCCCGTTCCGCGTGCGGTTGCCCTGCCTATGTTTCTTTCGGCCAAGGACGGCCACCATACCAAGTTGCCGCCGGTTCGCATGCGCCGCTGCCGCCATGTCGAGCTCACCTTTGAGGAGCCCGACTACCCCATCCAGGCCGACGGCGAGCCCGTTGTCGCCTCGCGCATCGAGGTCGACATCCTTGCCGGCGTCCTCCACGTCTGGCATCCCACCCGCTAACCCCACCTAAGTTGCGGTGAAATAGGGACTGTTTATGTAGCTAAAGCCGCAAAACAGTCCCTATTTCACCGCAACTTATTGATAAGATCATTCCTCCCCGCCCAGCTTGCGACGGTTGGCCTTTTTAATCGCATTGAAGTGTTTGTCGTTGAGCCTGCGCTGGCGCGATCGCTGTGGCACTTTGGTCTTGACGCGGCGGCGCGGCGGACGCCCGCGACGCTCAAGCTCAGCGCGCAGTTTACGTAGGCAGCTGCTACGGTTTAGGAACTGGCTGCGGCTCTCGCGCGCCGTCACGGTAATTCCCGAAGGGATATGTTTCATGCGCACCGCCGAGTCCGTCGTGTTGACGCCTTGTCCGCCCGGACCAGTCGCGCGAAACACCTGTACCTCGCAATCGCGCGCCAACTCCTCGGCCGACATCTCGGCATAGCGCGCATACTCGCGCCATCCCATCTTGTTCTCGTCCATATCAACACCTCCCCTCATACAAAAAATGTGACAAAGGGACAGTCCCTTTGTCACATCGCATACCAATCGCTTGTGTTGCGCGCTTAGGCGAAGGTGATCTCGCCGTTCTCGCAGTCCATATCGGCGATACGTGCCAGGCTCTCAACGCGGAAGCCGCGCTTACGGAGCTTATCGCCGCCGCCCTGGAAGCCCTTCTCAACGGCGATGCCAATGCCGGCAACTTCGGCGCCCGCAGCCTCGCAGATCTTAATAAGGCCCTCAAGCGCGCAGCCGTTGGCCAGGAAGTCGTCGATGATCAGGACCTTGTCGCCCTCGGACAGGAAGCGCTTACCCACAATGACCGGGTACTCCTTCTGCTTGGTAAAGGAGTAGATGGTCGTGGCATACTGCTCGCCGTCGAGGTTGATGGACTGCGCCTTCTTGGCAAAGACCACCGGCACGCCGCCAAAATGCTGAGCCGCGATGCAAGCCATGCCAATGCCCGAAGCCTCAATCGTCAGGATCTTGTTGATCTCGACACCCTCGAACAGACGGGCCCACTCGGCGCCCATGTGGTCGAACAGCTCAACGTCGCATTGGTGGTTGAGGAAGGCATCAACCTTAAGGACGTTACCGGCCTTTACGATGCCGTCATGGCGAATACGATCCTCAAGCTCCTGCATGGCGCAACCCCTTCTCGCGGCAACGATACCGCGCGATTAATAAACGTTGTTCGATAGTCTACCACGGACCGACCCCCGCCCGTCCCACAAGCCGCATCGCACCACAAACCAGTCTTTTTGGGACGGCGCGAATCGTGGCAGACAGCCTCCCAACACGCTAATGGCGGGCGCGCATCTTCACCAAACGCACCATGGCAAGCGCAAAGCCCACAGCGGCCACAGCCATCAACACATAGAACACCGAACGGAAACCAAACAGGAACACATCCGGACGTCCTGCAACAAAACTGGTCACGGCCTCGCCCATCGCCACGCTCATCTGTCCATACAGGATATTCGACGCCACCGTAATGCCGAGTGCCATACCCGCATAACGCGCCAGGCTACCCAGACTACCCGCAAAGCCAAGTGCCTCGCGCGGAGCCGAGCCCATGTACAGCGAGTTGTTGGGGCTCTGGAAAATCGACGTACCGCACGACATAAATGCGACGCAGCACACGATCACAGGGATAGAGGAGTGCTCGTCGAGCGTGCTTACTGCAAAGAGACCGCACACATACACGCCCAGGCCGACCGCCGTGGGACCCTCGCAGCCAACACGGTCCGAAACCGTTCCCGAAAGCGGGCCGATAAAGGCATTCACCATTGGCAGCGCCAAAAAGAGCAATCCGGAAATGTCAGAACCAAAGCCGTGGGCGTCCTGAAAATAGAACGGCAGAATAAACTCGGATGCGCCAATGCCAACGAACACGATGAGCATGCAGGCAAGGTTGATGGTGAAGGCCGAATTTGCAAAGCAGCGACGAGCGGCCTCGGCAAGGGGCATGGGACGTTCGCCGGCCTCTGGCCTAACATGCGGCAGCGTGTAGAGTCCCACGATAAACGAGATCACGCCAATGGGCAGGTTGATGAGGAAGATGCTCTCCCAGGGAAAGCTTGCCACCAGCATGCCGCCGAGCACGGGGCCACACATCATGCCGAGGGCCACAAAGGTCGCGAGAATACCCATGGCACGGCCTCGTTCGCGCGCCGGAAACGACTCGGTGATGATACCCATGTTGTTAGCCATGGCCGCCGCGCAACCGATGCCCTGAACAATGCGTGCCAGGATAAGAACCTCAAGCGAGGCCGAAAGGCCGCACAGCAGCGAACCGACCGAAAAGACGATGACGCCCAGCTGGAACACATTCACCTTGCCGCGCACGTCGCCCAGACGGCCAAACGGCAACATAGCCACGCATGTCGCAAGCAGATACACCGAGCTTACCAGCTGAATGCGATCGAGGCCCACGCCCAGCTCCTTTTGCATCACGGGCAGCGCCACGGTAACGACGGTCGAATCCAGACACACCATAAACGTCATGATGAGCACGGTAAACAGAATCGCCCATTTGTTCTTGCCATGGGTGTCACCCTCTAGAGCAATGTGCTCGCGGCGCAACTGCTCTGCAGTTTTCTCCATATCCATCCTTTCGAGTGGCCTAACGCAAAAAAACGGGGCCCCGATCGCCTGCAAACAGCCGCGATTGGGGTCCCGCCTACGGAATCGGAACGAAAGGTCGCCGAAGCTTTCTGCCAGCATCGGCGCCTTATGCGAACGCTAGCCTAGCACTGCTCGAGTGCCTGCTCAAGGTCGGCAATCAAGTCGGCCGTGTCCTCGAGGCCACACGACAGGCGTACCATGTCGGCGGAGATGCCACAGGCGATGAGCTCCTCATCGTTCATCTGACGATGTGTGGCATTAGCGGGATGCAGGCAACAAGTGCGGGCGTCGGCCACGTGCGTGGCGATCTGGGCGAGCTTGAGGCTCTTCATAAAGGTCTCGGCCGCCGCGCGACCACCATTAAAGCCAAAGCTCACAACGCCGCAGGTACCGTTTGGCATGTACTTCTGAGCGAGGTCATAGTACTTGTCGCCCTCCAGGCCCGGATAGCTCACGAAGCGCACCTTGGGATGGCTCTGCAGGAACTTGGCAACGGCCAGGCCGTTCTCGCAATGACGCGGCATGCGCACATGCAGGCTCTCGAGCGAGCTGTTCAAGAAGAACGCCGCCTGCGGGTTCTGCATGGGGCCAAGATCGCGCATGAGCTGCGCGGTGGCCTTGGTAATGAAGGCGCCCTCGCGACCGAACTTCTCGGCATAGGTCACGCCATGGTAGCTCTCGTCAGGCGTGGTGAGACCCGGGAACTTGTCCGCATGGGCCATCCAGTCAAACTGGCCGTGGTCGACGATCACGCCGCCCAGGTAGGCAGCATGTCCATCCATGTACTTGGTGGTGGAGTGCGTAACGATGTCGGCGCCCCACTCAAAGGGACGGCACATCACGGGCGTCGGGAAGGTGTTGTCGACCATCAACGGCACACCGTGGTCATGTGCGGCCTTGGCAAAGCGCTCAATATCGAGCACGGCAAGGGCGGGGTTTGCGATCGTCTCGCCAAAGACGAGCTTTGTGTTGGGCTGGAAGGCTGCCTCGAGCTCCTCATCGGTGCAGTCGGGGGCGACGAACGTGCAGGTCACGCCCATGCGGCCCATGGTGTGGGCGAGCAGGTTATACGTACCGCCGTAAATGGCAGAGCTTGCGACCACGTGATCGCCGGCACCGGCAACGTTAAAGATCGCGAGGAAGTTCGCAGCCATGCCCGAACTCGTGAGCATCGCTGCGGTGCCGCCCTCCATCTCGCAGATCTTGGCGGCAACCAAATCGCACGTGGGGTTCTGCAGACGGCTGTAGAAGTAGCCAGACTCCTCCAGGTCAAACAGCTTGCCCATGTGCTCCGACGTGTCGTACTTCCACGTGGTGGACTGGTAGATGGGCACCTGGCGCGGCTCCGCATCTCCCGGGTGATAGCCGCCCTGAACACATGTAGTACCGATAGTCTGCTCGCTCATATCTAGCTCCCTTACCTGGGTTACGTTTTATTCGGTTCACGATACCGCTACCCTGCACCCCTCTCAACCCATCCCCAAGGTAGGTTATGGGACAAATTGATTAGGGGTATTTATCTCAAGCCTTGGGCATTTGCTCGATAGATAAAAATGAGGCATACATGAAGCTCTCGATGATTACATGCCCCGTCACGGGTACCATAGGCGGGTACACCGTGACCAAGGAGACAACGATGAAGCAGATCGATACCACCCAGCTCGACACCGCCGCCTGCCAGGCTCAGGCTGCCGAATACCACGCCCGCGGCTTTAACTGCGCACAGGCCGTTGCCTGCACGCTCGCACCTGCCGCCGGGCTCGACCCCCAGACCGCCTTTACCCTCACCGAGGGCTTTGGCGCCGGCATGGGTGGCATGACCGAGACCTGCGGCGCCATCTCGGGCGCTGTTGCCATCATGGGCTTTGTAATGAGCAACGGCATGGAGAACCCCAAGACCAAAGGCCAGACCTACAAGCTGTCGCGCGAGATTGCCAAGCGATTTGGCGAGAAGAACACGACGACCGTCTGCGGCACGCTCAAGGGCATCGGATCGGATAAAGGTCCGCTCCGCAGCTGCCCCGGCTGCATCGACGATGCCGTCGAGATCGCCTGCGATGTGCTAAAGCAGCTCGCCGAGTAAACGGCAGCAACATAAAACGACGGCCGGCGCGTTTGGGATCCATCCAAAAGAACGCCGGCCGTCGTCGTTAGAACTCGGCAAACTCGGGAGCGCCGACCTCGATCTCCTCGCGCCCCGCCATAAGCTCGCGCATCTTAACGCAAAACGACTCCTGCTCCCCTGCCTTAAACACAAAATGAAGTGTCACGGCATCCGCGAAATCGGTATCCGAAACCTTGGCACCCGAATCCTGCGCCAAACGAAGCACCTGCTCATACTGCGGATAGGCCACATGCACGTCAACCGGCACGACGCTTGTCATCTCAACGATCTGCCCTGCCTCCTGAGCCGCGGCCACCGCCGCCTGCGTCGCCGCGGTATAGGCGCGTACCAAGCCACCAGGCCCCAACAGCGTGCCACCAAAATAGCGCGTCACCACGCAGCAAACATTTTTGAGCCCCGCACCGCGCAGCACCTCGAGCGTCGGCATGCCGCTCGTGCGGCTCGGCTCACCATCATCGCTCTGGCGCTCGCGCCCATCGACCAAAATCCACGCGGGAACATTGTGTCGAGCGTCGTAATGACGCTTGCGAACCATCTCGATAAAGGCATTCGCCTCATCCTCGGACTCAATATGGACCAGCTGGGCAATAAACCGGCTCTTACGGTCCACAAACTCGCCCGAAACCTCAATATTCGATTGCAGAGTTAAATAGCTGTCCAACAAAGTCCCTCAACAGAATAAAGCGCAGCAACAAACAGCCTCAATAATACGGCAAAGACAGCACTGTTGCCCTCGCCAACAAGAACGGAAACGCCAATGATACCGTCACCAACAGCGAAAACCCGTCAGCGCGAGCAAGGTGCCTTGAAAGACGAGGGCATTGACCTTATGGTCATGCCCGAAGGCTTGAAAGGCAGATTGCCGCGCTGACGGGTTCGCAGCGTCAACATAGTTGCCAAGTGGGCCTATAAGCCGGGTTCTGTCGTGAACGGTCATTTATCTTGTCTGCACGTTACCATGCAGCTCCACGCACGCTACCCGAACGCGGACCGGGCCGGCCCATAGCGTTCCTACTCGCGCTTGCTCCGGATGGGGCTTGCCAAGCCGCCGTGTTGCCACGACGCTGGTGGTCTCTTACACCACCGTTTCAGCTTTTCCCTTTACGCCTTGCGGCGCAGGTGGGAGTCTTCTTTTCTGCGGCGCTTTCCGTCGGATCACTCCGCCCGGCCGTTAGCCGGCATCCCGCCCTCTGGAGCCCGGACTTTCCTCACGCGTACTGCAAGCAGCACATCGCGCAACCGTCTGGCCCACTCAGCAGTGCAAGAGTGTAGCACACCGTCACCACAGGCAATGGCACAACACAAGCGCTCGACACGATAAACCAAGAACCACGCCATGCAGTACAATAGGGTTGTCGATGGGCAACGTCGTCAGTCGAGACGCGACCGCGCTCCGCACCCCTCCGTCTACTCGGTGCGTTCCCGCCTCCTCCCCGAGGCGGGATGTCGGCATTTTTTCATGCACCGACAACCAAATAGCCTGTGTACAGCATGGGCAGCATCGCGTATCTCGGCACCAAATGCAAAAAGGGACCCGTCCATTACGGACGGATCCCTTAAAACAAGTGATCGTCAAACCGATTTACTCGGCGTCGGTCTCCTCGTCCTTCTTTTCGGAAGGAAGCGGGGTAACCTCGATCTCGACGCCCAGAGTCTCAGCAGCGGACTTCATGGACAGGGAGATACGACGACGGTCGAGGTCGATCTCCATGACCTTGACCTGAACCTTGTCGCCCACGTGGGTGACCTGAGAAGGCTGGTCGACGTGCTTGTTGGCCATCTCGGAGATGTGCACCAGACCCTCGATGCCCTCGCCCAGGTCGACGAAAGCGCCGAACGGGACAAGCTTGGTCACAGTGCCCTCGACGATAGCGCCGACAGGGTACTTCTTGACCAATGCGCGCCACGGATCCTCGGTGGTCTGCTTGAGACCAAGGGAGATGCGCTCGCGGTTGAGATCGACGTCGAGAACCTCGACCTCGACCTCCTGGCCGACCTTGACAACCTCAGAAGGATGGTTGACGTGGTTCCAGGAGAGCTCGGAGATGTGGATGAGGCCGTCGATACCGCCGAGGTCGACGAAGGCGCCGAAGTCGACGATGGAGGAAACGGTGCCCTGGAGACGCATGCCAGACTTGAGCTTGGACAGAATCTCGGAGCGCTCGGCCTTACGGGACTCCTCGAGCACGACGCGACGGGAGAGGACGACGTTGTTGCGGTTGCGGTCCATCTCGATGACGCGAGCCTCGATGCGGGTGCCCATGTAGGAGGTGAGGTCCTTGACACGACGGAGGTCGACGAGGGAAGCGGGCAGGAAGCCACGCAGGCCGATGTCGAGGATCAGGCCGCCCTTGACAACCTCGATAACCTCGCCCTCGACGTTCTCGCCGGAGTTGAACTTCTCCTCGATGCGGTTCCAAGCACGCTCGTACTCGGCACGCTTCTTGGACAGGACCAGACGACCGTCCTTGTCCTCCTTCTGGAGAACCAGAGCCTCGATGGGATCACCGAGTGCAACGATGTCTGCAGGGTTAGCGTCCTTGCGGATGGACAGCTCGCGGACCGGGATAACGCCCTCGGACTTGAATCCGATGTCAACGAGCACCTCGTCATGCTCGATCTTAACGACAGTGCCGTTAACGAGATCGCCCTCATCAAAGTCGGTAATCGTACCGTCGATGAGGTTGTTCATCTCCTCCTCATTGACATCGTCAAGAGAGAAAATGGACGAGTTCTGAATCTCACTCAAAGGTGGACCCCTTTCGAACTACGGGGCCCCGATTGCTAGGACCTACAGAAGGGTGCGACAAGCACACAACGTTTAGGAACACTCGGGAGCCGACAGATACTAATGTGACGCTTATGCAATCACGTTCGTATAGGTTACGGGGAAATGAGTTCGATTTCAAGCGTGAACTGCGATTTTTTACTCGTGTGGAGACTTTTTCGTAATCTTATGAACACACGTCTCCACAACTTGACGATAACCAGCCAGGCATTTGGCTTTGGGGTAAAGTATCCGGAGCCAACGATTCTGGAACGATTTATCGAGAAAGGTGCCCGCGTGCTCAAAGCAGTCGTTTTCGATATGGACGAAACGCTTCTCAGCATCAACCTCAACGCGTTCATCCTTCGCTATTTTAAGGATGTCTCGTCGATGCTCGCGGATATCGGTCGCCGCAGCCACGGTGGCACGATGGCACGCCTCGGCACTATCTTGGTCGACCTCAACGCCAATCGCCGAAGCGGCACGGATAATCGCACCAATCTTGAGTTCTACCAAGAAGAGGTTGGGCGCCGGTGCGGCATTTGCCTCTCGGACCCACTCATCTACGAGGCGTTTACCTACTACGACCGCGAAGTTCTTCCGTACAAGAACGACGATGTCATCAACGCCCACGCCATGCCGGGCGCACACGCCGCGCTTCAGGCCGTACAGGATGCAGGGCTACGTTGCGCGCTCTTTACCAACCCCAGCTTTCCGCAGGGGGCCATCGAGTGCCGCATGGGTTGGGGCGACCTGGCCGACGCCCCCTTTGAGCTCGTCACGCACATGGGAAACACCACCCGCTGCAAGCCCGATGCCACCTACTATCTAGAGCAGCTTCAGGTGATGGGGCTCGAGCCGCACGAGGTCCTTATGGTGGGCAACGATCCCAAGCGCGACTTCCCCAGTCCCGCCTGCGGCATTCAAACTGCCTATGTTGGCCAGGGAAAACCCGGCCGAGCCACCTGGCGCGGAACCATGGAAGACTTCGCCCGCGACTTTAACGCCGTAGTAGAAGCCTTCTACGAACACCAAGTAGCCGACGAACTGTCGTAGGACCCCTCGCTCCAAACCAAATATCGCCGCAGGTTGAGCACAAGTCAGCGAAAATGCCCCTAAGCGAGCAATGTGCCTTGAAAGAGGAGGGCATAGGCCTTCTGGCCATGCCCGACGATTGAAAGGCAGATTGCCGCTTAGGGGCGTTTGCAGCGTCGACTGGTTACGCGGTTTGGTAAAACCGCGTAACTAGCACACCTGGGTTTTGCCGATCATGATGTTGAGGATCTCGACGTCGGTATCTTTCATACCCACACGGCCCACGTAGCCCATGCTGGCGATTGTCTGCTCAACGGTATCTTGGATCAGGCCCTCGCCGGCGCGGAAGCCGCGACCCTGCATGGCCATATCATGGCCCAGAATCGCCGCATCGACGGCAGCCGAGATCTTGGCGGCACAGCTCGCCTTGGCGCCGTCGCACACGATGCCGCCCACGTTACCGAGCGTGTTCGAGACCGTCGCACCAATCTGCTCGCGCGTGCCACCGCACAGCCAGGTAATCGCAGCGCCGGCGCCGCACGCGGCGCAAATAGCACCGCAAAACGCCGAGAGCGCACCAATATAGCTCTTGATATGCACGGCGATAAGATCGGACAGCATCACGGCGCGCACCAGGCGCTCGTGGTCGCAACGCAGGTACTCGGCATACTCCATGACGGGCAATGCGCAGGTAATGCCCTGATTGCCCGAGCCGCACACAATGGCGACCGGCAGCGCGCAGCCGTTCATGCGGGCGTCGGACCCGGCGGCCGCACGGGCACGGGCACGGCAGGCGACGTCATCGGCACGAGCACCCAGCAGCGTGCGGCCCACCTCGGCGCCCCAAGCGTGCGCAAGGCCCTCGGCACTGATCGCGCCATTCAGCTCAATCTGACGCTCAACGGCAGCGCGGGCGTCCTCAATGTCGCCGTCCTCAATAAAGTCGATGATGGACTCAATCGACATGGGCGTGTCGGCCTTATCCGTCGCCCGCTCGGCCACCACACGCTCGGCGCAGGCGGCACACTCCCCCGCCGACTTGCCGCATACCGGAATACCGTCGAGCGTATGGCACGTGACATTGGTGTGATGATCGGTAATCTCGACGACCGCGGTATGGCCCCCGGCCGTGGCAGTCACCTTGATGTAGAGGTTGGGCACACCCTCGACAAGCGACACATCGCAGTAGCCGGCGTCGGCGAGGAGCTCGGCCACGCGTGCACGGTCTTCATCGTTAACGCTCTCGAGCACCTCGAGAGCGCTCTTAGCGTCGCCACCCACGGCACCCAGCACGGCTGCCGCCTCAATACCGTGCATACCACCCGAGTTGGGCACGGTCACGCTCTTAACGTTCTTGATGATGTTGCCCGAGCAGGCAACGTCCATATGATCGGGCTCGCAACCGAGCGTCTGGCTCGCCAGTGCCGCTGCATAGGCAACGGCAATGGGCTCGGTGCAGCCGAGCGCACAGACAAGCTCGCGGTTCAAAACATCGCAAAACGCGGCATCACGAAGGGAATCGGTAGGCATAGGTATCTCCTACTTGTATAACGGACTGAGCTCTCGAAAATAATTAGTTCTTTTATTTGATAACAATGCATCAAAAACCGCAACCATGGTTCCGGCAGACGGCGCTCAAGCGCAAACTGACGACATTCATTCACGAGAAGCCGGTCTTGTTGCATGCTAAAGCGTTTGACCAAAAAACGCCCGAGCGTTTACGCAAAAGTCGCGCTATCATGCAGTCGAACGCGGTAAACACCTTTAGCATTTGCGCCGCACAGACCAGAGAGGAACCATCCATGAAGATCGGTATCGGTAACGACCACGCCGCCGTCGAGCTCAAGAACATCATTTCCGAGCACCTGAAGGAGCGCGGCTGCGAGGTCGTGAACTTTGGCACCGACACCTCCGAGAGCTTTGACTACCCCATCGCCGGCTACAAGGTGGGTAAGGCCGTTGCCAACGGCGACGTCGACCTGGGCATCCTCATCTGTGGCACCGGTGTCGGGATTAGCCTGGCTGCCAACAAGGTCGAGGGCGTACGCGCCGTTGTGTGCTCCGAGCCCTTCAGCGCCAAGCTCTCTCGCATGCACAACAATACCAACGTGCTCGCCTTTGGCGCCCGTGTCGTGGGCTCCGAGCTCGCCAAGATGATCGTCGACGAGTGGCTCGACGCCGAGTTTGAGGGTGGTCGTCACGAGCGTCGCGTTAACCTCCTCAACGAGATCGATCACACACGCGGCCTTAAGATCGTCGACGAAGCCTAAACTATTCAGTGCCACAAGCTAACAGCAGGGGCCCGCTCGGAACACATGACCGAGCGGGCCCCTGCATAGATTTTGGAATAAAAGGGCGCCGCGGATGGAGTTCCGCGGCGCCCAAGCCACACGCTAACAGCTTTAAGGAGTCAAAGCTGGTTTAGCCAAAGAAGCGCTTGATCTCAATCTCGGCGTTCTCCAGGCAGTCGGAGCCGTGGATCACGTTGGCGTTGACATCGACGGCAAAGTCGCCGCGGATGGTACCAGGAGCAGCCTCAAGCGGGTTGGTAGCGCCCATGAGGGTGCGCATCTTAGCAACAGCGGAGAGACCGGAAACGACCATCTTGACGACCGGACCGCTCGTCATAAAGTCGCAGAGACCGCCAAAGAAGGGCTTGTCGGCCAGATGGGCGTAGTGCTCCTCGACGGTAGCGCGCTCGAGCGTGGTCATCTCCATGCGCTCGATAACAAGACCGCTGCGCTCAATGCGAGCAACAATCTCGCCGATTTTGCGATCGCGCACGGCGTCGGGCTTAATCATGATGAAGGTCTTCTCGATAGCCATAAAAGTAGCCTTTCAAGTAGGTTCGCGCGTGCCCAAGTCCCATTCCGGCACCCGCCTGGACTGCATCGTAACAGAGTTTTAGCTGCAGTTAAACAAAAAGCTGTTTATTGAAACGTTGCAATTTATTGAAGCGTTCCATATGTGTCACTTCTGTTTCGAAGCCCGATTAGAGTACCATCCGACCGCCCATCAACCGCATCGAGCAGAGCAGGCGGTCGGTTGCCGCCCGCGAACGTACCCCCTTCACAACCTGCCCAAAGGTCCTACAGAACTTCTCGACAAGCCCCTCCCCCATAGCAACAAAATACGGGCGCCCACATCAGCAGACGCCCGTAAAGCAAAAAACGATTCCTCAATAAATGGACAATACGGCTTCAGCCAAACCTCTACTTTGCCCCGTGGCCCATCTCGACGACCTTAGTCAGCGATCCAAACACGCCCTCGTCGGCCACGAGCTGCGCCTTGGCACGCTGCAGCTGCACGGCAACGGCGGCAGGGGCGGTGCCGCCCTCGGTCGTGCGCGCGGCGACAATCGACGGGATGTCGAGCGCCTCGGTAATGTCGCGCTCAAAGAGCGGGCTTGCCTCCTGGAACACCTCAAACGGCAGGTCCTCAAGATTGCAGCCACGCTTCTCACACATCAGGACCAGATGGCCCACCACGGCATGTGCCTCGCGGAACGGCAGACCACGCTTAGCCAGGTAATCGGCAACATCGGTGGCGGCAAGGTGCCCCACGCCGCACTCGCGCGCCATGGCATCCTCGTTGACGGTCCAAGTCGAAATCATACCGGCCATAACCGACAGGCACTGCATGAGCGTATGGGCGGTATCGAGCGCGCCCTCCTTGTCCTCCTGCAAGTCCTTGTTATAAGCAAGCGGCAGGCCCTTCATGGTCACGAGCAGCTGCACCAGGTTGCCATACACACGGCCGCTCTTGCCGCGGATAAGCTCGGCAAAGTCGGGATTCTTCTTCTGCGGCATGATGGACGAGCCGGTGGAGTACGAGTCGGAAAGCGTGATAAAGCCAAATTCGGAGCTCGACCACAGCACGATCTCCTCGGAAAGACGCGACAGGTGCATGGCCATGACGGAGCCGGCGTAATGCAGATCGAGCAGGAAATCACGGTCGGAAACAGCATCGAGTGAGTTAGGAATCACGCCCGCAAAGCCAAGTTCGGCAGCCGTCATCTGGCGATCGAGCGGATAGCTCGTACCGGCAAGCGCGGCAGCACCCAGCGGGCAGTTGTCGGCGGCATCAAAGGCGGCCTTCAAGCGTGTAAAGTCGCGCGCGAACATCCAGGAATACGCCAGCAGATGATGCGAGAGCAGCACGGGCTGAGCGTGCTGCATATGCGTGTAACCCGGCAGAATCACCTTGTCGTACTTCTTAGCCGCATCCACCAGCACATGACGCAGCCCAAGATTGGCCTCCATGAGCTCCTTGGCAAGCGCCTTGACGCCCAGGCGCGTATCGGTCGCCACCTGGTCGTTGCGCGAACGCCCGGTATGCAAGCGCTTACCGGCCTCGCCGATGCGACACGTCAGCTCGCTCTCGATGGACATATGGATGTCCTCGTCGTTGATATCGAAGGTGAAGTTGCCGGCATCGATATCCTGTTCGATTCCGGTCAGGCCCTCGGCAATCGCCCGCTCGTCCTCGGCACTGATGATGCCTTGGGCGGCCAGCATCTTGGCATGCGCCTTAGAGCCGGCGATATCCTGCTTATAGAGATGTTTGTCGACCGGCAGCGACGCGCCAAACTCCTGCGTGACCTCGGCCACGCCCGCCTCAAAACGACCGCCCCAAAGAGCCATGGAACCGTCTCCTTTCTCCAAATACCAAAACAAGCGCCCAAAGCAATGTGCCCTGTCGCTAAAGCGATTTATCAACCGCTAGTTTTACACACTCCCTACCGTGCGCGGGGCCATGTAGCTAATTTGCAAAGAAGTGACGCACCATGCACTTGGCGCCCAACGTCTCCCTCCGGATGTTGCCCTGCGAACCATCGATCCAGGCCTTCAGGCTCATAGGGACATCCTCGACCTTTGCAGCATCGATCTCAGGCGCGAGGGCAAGCAAAGCATGCGCAATAGCATTGAACATAATGGATACTCCTCATATATATAGGCGCAGAGCCGCCAAATTGATAGAAGGAGCCCCGCCGGACAACCCCGGCGGGGCTCGGACTCAGCCGCAGTCGCGGCATCATATATGCGGGCGGAACGTAGGGGCCACCGATGTTAAGAAGTGTCAGCAAGCATAACGAAAGGTAGGGACCCCATGCGCCCGTTATGTATCACGCGGATGGGCCGCGCGGATACCAAGGGAAGGAAGACTTAAGCCTGAGCGGCAGCAGAGCTGGGACCCTGGACCTTGGCCCACGTCTTGAGCGACAGCGTATCGATCTCGATAAAGCCGGCGCTGGCCTTCTCGTCAAACGTGGTGTCGCGGTCGTAGGTAGCCAGACCGTAGTCGTAGAGGCTGAAGGGGCTCTTGCGGCCGACGACATGGCAGTTGCCCTTAAAGAACTTCAGACGGACGGTGCCGGTCACGAACTTCTGGGTGTCGGCCATAAAGGCGTCGAGCGCGTTCTTGAGCGGGCTGTACCACTGACCGTTATACACGGCGGTGGCCCAATCCTGCTCGAGCTTGATCTTGGTCTTGAGCAAGTCGCCCTCGACGCAGATGTCCTCGAGTGCCTTGTGGGCGGTGATGAGCGTCAGGGCTCCGGGAACCTCATAGCATTCGCGGCTCTTGAGGCCCACCAGACGATCCTCAACCAGGTCGAGACGGCCAAAGCCGTTGTCGCCCGAAATCTTGTTGAGGGCGATGACGATCTCGGAAAGCTTCATCTTCTTGCCGTCGACGGCGACGGGCTTGCCGGCCTCAAACTCAATCTCGGTATACGTCGGGGTGTCGGGCGTGTCCTCGGGATTCTTGGTCATAACCCAGGCGTCGTCGAGAGGCTCGTTCCAGGGATCCTCCAGGTGGCCGCACTCAATAGCACGACCCCACAGGTTGTCGTCGATGGAATAGGGGTTGTCGTTGGCACCCTCGGGAACCGGCACGTTGTGGGCGTGGGCATAGGCGACCTCGTCGGGACGGCACTTCAGATCCCACTCGCGAACCGGGGCGATAACCTTGAGCTCGGGGTCGAGGGCCTTGACGGCAGCCTCAAAACGAACCTGGTCGTTACCCTTGCCGGTGCAGCCGTGGGCGACGTAGGTCGCGCCAAACTCGTGAGCGACCTCGACAAGCTTCTTGGCGAGCAGCGGGCGAGACAGGGCGGAAAGCAGCGGATACTTGTTCTCGTACATGGAGTTTGCGGCGATGGCCTTAGTCAAGAACTCATCGGAGAACTCGTCGCGCAGGTCGAGCACCTGGCAATCGAGAACGCCCAGGTCGAGGGCCTTCTGCTTCTTGGCGTCCAGGCCGGTCTCCTCCTGGCCCACGTTGCCGCAGACACAAACGACATCGAGATTCTTCTCGTCCTGGAGCCACTTGACACATACGGATGTATCAAGACCACCGGAATATGCGAGAACGACTTTTTCCTTGCTCATGGCTGTTTCCTTTCGCCCTTGGTAGCTAGTTAGAACATCGGTCAGTTGCAAGTCATTTCAAGGTCATATACCGTGCAATATCAGGTTAAATAGCAAAAATCAGCACATACATGCCCTAGAAACATGCAGCAATGTCGTGCTAAAACCCAACGACCTCAAAATGACTCTGTTGAGGCAATTCGCCCCATGCGGACAGAGACGATTGTTATCGTCGTCGGGAAATTGCGCGCTGGCGTCGGATGGCATTGTCTGCAGTAGTGATGATCTTTACGAACTGCATCTGCCTCTCCTTTCACCTATCGCCGGGCGCAATTCAAATATCGTAAACGGTACCTTTTTCTCGGTAAGCGGCTATTTTGCCGTCTCCGTTTTCGATGTTCGCTATATTACGATAAAGTGCCCGCTGCACAAGCGGCAAATTCAAATTTCTGAAAAGTTTTTTCATTAGTTTGTGAAATGCAGTGCAAATACGCTGCGTTCCTGCGAAAATACGCCTGACTACGAGTTGATGGTTATAACATCTGAAACAATTTCGAAACGAAAGGCTCGCTTTTATGCAAACTTACGAATCGGACGCCAATATCGGAAACATTAAGCTCATCGCCGTCGACATGGACAAAACGCTGCTGACCGACGAGCGCGTGCTGCCGCAAGGCCTCGACGAGCGCCTGGACAAGCTCGCCGAAGCCGGCATCGTATTCTGCCCCGCTAGCGGACGTCCAGCCCCCAAGCTCGAGGAGATGTTCGAGGGCATCAAGAACCGCCTCGCCTTTTGTCCCGACAACGGAGCCTGCGTCATCTATCGCGGCAACTATATCTATAAGAGTAATATTGACGTGGAGCTGTACCAGCAGGTCTTGAGCCGTGCCTCGGAGGATCCTCGCGCCGTTCCCGTCCTGTGCTGCTTCGACGAGTTTTACGTGCTTGCCCGCGACCATCAATACCACGACGAGATCAGCGTCTACTACAACACAATCAACTACGTCGACAGCTTTGAGGGCATTGATTTCGAGTCCAACAAGATTTCGGTCTTCTTCCCCGGCTACGACGCCGAGCCCGCTTTCCGCGAGACCTATAGCCCCGAGTTCTCGGACAAGCTCTACGTCACCAACGCCGGGCGCGAGTGGATCGACTTTATGAACCTGGGCGTCGACAAGGGCGCCGGCGTCGCTCACCTGTGCGAGCACCTGGGCATCGATATCGCCGATGCCGCCGCCGTGGGCGACACCTACAACGACATCCCCATGCTGGAGCGCGTCGGCCACAGCTTTATCGTGGACAACGCCGAGGAGCATATGAACGCGCACGCCAAGTGGCGCATTCCGAGCAACAACGACGGGGGCGTACTGACTCTCATCGACGCCATCCTGGCGGCTCGTTAAACTCGCCGCCATGCCCGGGGCCGGCCGTTTGATTTTTGTTCGGTCAGGTCCTGGGCTCGCTCGAAGAGCACATTAAGTGCTCTTCGGCTCGTGCGGAATCTACAAAAATCAAACGGCCGGCCCCGGGCATGGCTACGTTGACTTGCTTGCCGCATGGATGGCGTCTTGGCGCCTAGATACTTTGGCTGATTTTTATTAAACGAAGGACGCTCCTTGTTGATGAGGGGCGTCCTTCTGGTTTTGGTTACTTTGGAATTGTGGTCGTGCCCTTACTTGGCGTCTGCCCAGGTCACTCCAGTCGAAGCTTCGGCGATTAGGGGTACGCGTAGGTCTACGACGTGTTCCATGACGTCTTGGACCATGGCAGTCAGGCGCTCGACTTCGTCGACGGGGCACTCAAAGTCCAGTTCGTCGTGTACCTGCAAGATCATGTGGGCGGCAAAGCCTTCTTCTTCCAGGCGACGACTTACGCGGACCATGGCGATCTTGATGATGTCTGCTGCGGTGCCCTGCATGGGATGGTTCATGGCCGTGCGCTCGCCAAAGCCGCGGAGTTGCGGGTTTTTGGCCTTGAGCTCCGGAATATGGCGTCTGCGGCCATACATGGTCTCGGCGTAGCCCGTCTGCTTGGCGCGCGCCACCACGTTGTCGAGGAACGTACGCACGCCCGGGTAGGCCTCGTAGTAGCGGTCGATCATGTCGCGCGCCTCGGCCATCGAGATATGCAGCGACTGCGACAGGCCATAGGCCTGCTGACCGTACACGATGCCAAAGTTCACGGCCTTGGCGCGACTGCGCAAGTCGGGCGTTACCTCGGACACCGGCACACCAAATACGCGCGCCGCCGTCTCGGCGTGGAAGTCCTCGCCCTCGTTAAAGGCGCGCACCAAGTGCTCGTCACCCGAGAGATGCGCCAGCAGACGCAGCTCGATCTGCGAGTAGTCCACCGCCAAAAAGACGCTTCCCTCGCCTGCCGAAAACGCCGTCTTGACGGTACGACCCAGCTCCGAGCGCGTCGGGATGTTCTGCAGGTTCGGGTCGCTCGAGGACAGACGCCCCGTTGCCGTGATGGTCTGGTTGTACGTGGTGTGCACGCGACCGTCACCACGGCGCAGCGGGCCCAGGGTGTCCAGATAGGTGGACTTGATCTTAGACTTCTCACGCCAATCCAAGATCAGACGCACGATTTCGTGGTCGCGGGCAAGGTCGCTCAGCACCTTGGCGTTGGTCGAATAATAGCCGCGCTTAGTCTTCTTGAGACCCTTGGTCGGAAGCCCCATCACATCAAAGAGCACGTGCGACAGCTGCATAGGACTGCCAATATTAAAGGTCTCGTCACCCGCCAGGTCGCGAATACTGCGCTCGACCTCGGTGATCTGGGTCGCCAGACCCTCGGACAGACTGCGCAGGCGATCGGGGTCCACGAGCATGCCCGCGCGCTCCATCTTGGCAAGCACCGGAACGAGCGGCATCTCGATGCCATCGAACACGTTGGCGGCATTCTCGCGGGCCATGCGGTCGCGCAGCGGTGCGACCAGCGCCAGCGTCAAGGCCGCCGTGCGAGCGGCGGGCGCCGGAGCGTCCTCACCGGCATCCTCTGTACCGCGCGCCGCAGGCAGCGCCATCTGCAGATACGTATCGGCAAGATATGCCTCATCGAACTCGGAGCGATCGGAATCCAGCAGGTAGGCAGCGACCACGGTATCGAAGATGCGCGTGGAGTCGACTGCCAGCGGATCCATGAGCTCGGGCTCCGAAGAATCGATGGGCGAAAGCTCATGCAGCAACGCCTTCATATCCGGGCTCGCCACGCAGCCCTCCATAAACAGGCGCGCAAGCACACCGGCGATCACGCCGTGGGCGAAGTTGAAGCCATCGACTACGGCAGTGGTACCGCCGTCGCCCTCCTCAAGCGCAAAGAGCCCCTTGGACGTCGCCAACCACAGCGTGCGCGTCAGTCCAAAGAGCGCGCCCTCTTCCTTATCGTCGTCCACCACGGCGGCGACCCACTCGCCGGCATCAATCGCGCGGGAGACCTCAGCCGCAACGGCACCAAGCGCGTCAACATCGCCGGCGGCTGCGCGAACCATCGCAGGTATCTCAAACACACTGGAGGCAGCAGCCCCGCCCTCGTCACCGATCAGCGCCAAGAAACGGTTCTGCATGGCGGTAATGCCGAGCGTACCCAGTGCCGCGGAAACCTCATCGGCAGAAAACGCCGGGAAGGACGTCGCCCCAAAATCGAGCTCAACGGGCGCATCGGTGCGGATGGTCGCCACCTTACGGCTCAGCAGTGCGTCGTCGATGTGTGCACGCAGGTTCTCGCCCATCTTGCCCTTGACCTCGTCGGCGTGTGCGATAACCTCGTCCAGGCTACCGTACTGCGCAATGAGCGCGCTCGCCTTTTTGGGGCCGATGCCCGGTACACCCGGAATGTTGTCCGACGTATCGCCCTTTAGACCGTAAAAATCGGGCACGAGCGCCGGCGTAATGCCATGATACAGGTCATCCACGCTCTCGGGCGTCATAATCGCCACGTCGGACAGGCCTTTGCGAGTCGATACCACGTTGACGTGCTCGGTCACGAGTTGATACATGTCGCGGTCGCCGGTCACCAGCAGCATGTCGCAGCCGGCCTGCTCGCCCAAGCGCGCCATGGTTCCCAGAATATCGTCGCCTTCCCAGCCCTCAGACTGCAGAATCGGCACGTTGAGCGCGGTGAGCAGCTCCTTGATCATAGGGAACTGCGCGTGCAGGTCGGGGTCCATGGGCGGGCGCTGCGCCTTATACTGCGGCAGCATCTCCATGCGCACGCGCGGCTTGCCCTTATCAAACGCCACGACCACACCGTCGGGGTTAAAGGCATCGATCATCTTAAGAAACATGTTCAGAAAGCCGAAGATCGCGTTGGTGGGGCGACCGTCCGGCGCGTTCATGGTCGGCGGCACGGCGTGAAAGGCGCGGTGCATGAGCGAGTTGCCGTCGATAACGGCAAAAGTGCGGCGCTTGTCAGACATATTAAATACCTCGCTTTGGGCTGGGCACGGTTTGCTCACTCCAGTTTACACGCTCCCCGCCCCGCGGCCACCTCACATCAAGCTCCCCCGCCACCGTGAGCCCGCGCGTGATACGATGGCTCACGGTACATCAACCAGCACGATCGATCCGAAAGGAGCCTGCGTCATGGAGCGTCCCTGCGCATGGAAAAAGTACACGCCACAGCAAGTCGAGGAGCTCGAGGAGCTTTGCCGCGGCTATAAGCAGTTTTTGAGCGAGAACAAGACCGAGCGCCTGTGCGTCAAGACCGGCATCAAGATGGCCGAGGAGGCGGGATACGTCGACCTGGAGACCGTGATCGCCGAAGGCCGCGAGCTCAAGGCAGGCGACAAGGTGTACGCCGCCAATCACGGCAAGGACCTTATGCTCGTCAACCTGGGCAACGCCCCGCTCGAGCAGGGCTTTAACATCCTGGGCGCCCACGTGGACTCGCCGCGCCTAGACCTTAAGCAGAACCCCGCCTTCGAGGCCGGCGACATGGCCTACCTCGACACGCACTACTACGGTGGCGTCAAGAGCTACCACTGGGTGGCCTCCCCGCTCGCACTCGTGGGCGTCATCTGCAAAAAGGACGGTACCACCGTCGACATCAATATCGGCGACAAGGCGGACGACCCGGTCTTTACCATCTCCGACCTGCTGATCCACCTCTCGAGCGAGCAGATGTCCAAACCTGCCAAGGACGCCGTCGATGCCGAGATTCTCGACGTGATCGTGGGCGGCCGTCCCGTCAAGTTCGATGAGGACGACAAGGACGCCCCCAAGGAGCCCGTCAAGCAGATGTTCCTGGACATCCTCAAGGAGCAGTACGGCGTCGAGGAGGAGGACTTCCTCTCCGCCGAGATCGAGGTCGTGCCCGCCGGCCCCGCCCGCGACATGGGCCTCGACCGTTCCATGATTCTGGGCTATGGTCACGACGACCGCGTCTGCGCTTACCCCTCCATGCTCGCCCAGATCAATGTGGCCAATGTCGAGCGCACGAGCATCACGCTCATCGTCGACAAAGAGGAGATCGGTTCCGTGGGTGCCACCGGCATGACGAGCCGCTTCTTCGAGAACACCGTCGCCGAGATCATGACGCTCGCCGGCGAGGGTAGCCCGCTGGCCCTGCGCCGCGCGCTCGCCCGCAGCCGCATGCTCTCCTCTGACGTGTCCGCCGGCTTCGACCCGGGCTATGCCGCCAAGTTCGAGACCAAGAACGCCGCCTTTATGGGTCGCGGCCTGTGCTTTAACAAGTACACGGGCAGCCGCGGCAAGGGCGGCTCCAACGACGCCGATGCCGAGTATGTGGCCCTCGTCCGCGACATCATGGACAAGGCAGGCGTGGATTTCCAGACCTGTGAGCTCGGCCGCGTCAACGCAGGTGGCGGCGGCACCATCGCCTACATCATGGCCAAGTACGGCATGAATGTCATCGACTCCGGCGTTGCCGTTCTGTCCATGCACGCCCTATGGGAGGTCGCCAACAAGGCCGATATCTACGAGGCCTACCGCGGCTACAAGGCCTTCCTCGAGCGCGCCTAACAAACCCTCGTAAAGCGCCCCAAACCAGCCCTTTATAACTTGCGGTGAAATACGGATTCATCAGGCCTTCCAACAGGAAAAGCGTTCCGCATTTCACCGCAACTTTTTAACGGGAGGAGGATTCCGTGCTACAGGTCGTCATTTCGCCCGCCAAACAGATGCGGACAGCTCAAGATGCCTTTGACGTTTGGGGCATACCGCCTTTTGCACACCAGACGGCCCGGCTTCATCAGACACTGCTGGGCATCGAACGCGAGGATGGCGCGGCAGGCCTTCAGGCCCTTTGGAACGTGAGCGACAGGCTGCTTGCAACGTGCCTGGATACGCTTCACGAATTTATGCCCGTCCTGAGCGATGCCGACCTCGCCGATCCCGATATCGCGCGTCGAATCTCCCCCGCCGTAATGTCCTACCACGGCATCCAATACCAAAGCATGGCGCCCGAGGTCATGGATGCCGCACAGCTCGACTGGCTGCAAAACCATCTCTGGATTCTCTCGGGACTCTACGGATGCGTGCGCCCCTTCCACGGCGTGTCGCCCTATCGGCTCGAAATGGGGGCGAAGCTCTCCGTCGACGGTGCTCGCGATCTCTATGCCTTCTGGGGGAATCGACTTGCGCAGGCAATTGCGCCGGCCGGTTCTAACACCACTATCGTCAACCTTGCCAGCGTGGAATACGCCAAAGCCGTCCTGCCCCATGCTGCACAGGATACAACGGTTATCACCTGCGTTTTTGGCGAAGGCGTCCGCAACGATAAGCCCGTCCAGCAATCGACCGCCAGCAAAAAGGCACGCGGTTCGATGGTCCGCTGGATGGCGGAAAACAAGGTCAAGGACGCCGCCGGTCTTACCGAGTTCAACCTTGGCTACCGCTATGTCCCCGAGCTCTCGTCCCCAGACAGCCTGGTCTTCATCAACGAGCAGGCATTCTAGAAGCCTGTCACTAGCGCCGAACTCCACCTCGGCATGCTTTCATGACATTCGGTAAACACTCCGCTATTCTGCTAGACCGTCGGCCTTTGCAATCCCGTTTGTCGAACCGTCCTGATAGACAATCTTGACGTGCTCAACCTCGGACACCGCAACACCCGTCGGAGGCTCCAAACGCCATTCCGTCAGGGCGATATCCATGGTCGTGGGCACATCTCCTTGATCTTTAAGCTTCACCGTGAGCGTTTTGAGCGTCGCATCATACGTCACGCGTTCGATTTCCTCACCAGGAATAGACCCACCGCTCAGCTGCAATTGCACAAACTCGTCGCGCGAATACCAATAGTCGCCCGGCGCGGCGAGCGTATTGGCATTACCGCCAGTACTCCTCACCGTCATAATCGGTAGGCTATCATCAGCCTCGAACTCCCATGCAGCGCCGCCGCGACCGCCAAACGTCCAGATACAAAAGGCAATCACCAACACGGCAAGCACCGCAAAACCAATCGCGACAAGGCCATGGTGCGCACGGCTTTCCGCGGCCGATACATCCCATTGTGTCTCTCGATATAGATGCTTGTCTTCCATGTACGCCTCCCCACAGGCACGCTCGTTAGGCCAATCGTACCCATTCGAGCTATACTTGAGCCCACCACATAAACGGGGAGCTTGCAGGACAAGACGGCAGGCTGAGACTGGGCGCGCCCGCCCTGACCCGCAAACCTGATATGGGTAATGCCAACGAAGGGAGCCGTGCCAATGAGCACACAGACAGAGCCCAAGCTCGTCACGCAAATCGACTTTGCCCGCGCCGGACAGATCACACCGCAGATGAAGGAGGTCGCCGAGCGCGAGCATCGCGACCCCGAGTACATCCGTGAGCGCGTGGCAGACGGCCGCATCGCCATTCCCGCCAACATCGTGCACATCAAAAAGGGCATGCGCGCCTTTGGCGTCGGCGAGGGCCTGTCCACCAAGGTCAACGTCAACCTGGGCATCTCGGGCGACAAGGCCGATGCCGCCGAGGAATGGAAGAAGGTCAAGATCGCTGAGGACTTTGGCGCCGACGCCATCATGGACCTCTCCAACTCGGGCAAGACGCGCCAGTTCCGCCAGCAGCTCATCGACGAGACGCCGCTCATGGTAGGCACCGTCCCCATGTACGACGCCATCGGCTACATGGAAAAGCCGCTGGTCAAGCTCACCAAGGACGACCTGTTCGAAGTCGTGCGCGCGCACGCCGAGGACGGCGTGGACTTTATGACCATCCACTGCGGCATTAACAAGTCGGTCACCAAGACCTTTAAGGAGACCGGCCGTCTCATGAACATCGTGAGCCGCGGCGGCTCGCTGCTGTTTGGCTGGATGGAGGTCACCGGCAACGAGAACCCCTTCTATGAGTTCTACGACGAGCTGCTCGAAATCTGCCATGAGTACGACGTGACGATTTCGCTCGGCGACTCCTGCCGCCCGGGCTGCCTCTACGACTCCAACGACGCCACCGAGACCGCCGAGATGATTGAGCTCGGCAAGTTGTGCAAGCGCGCCTGGGCCGCCGGCGTCCAGGTCATGGTCGAGGGCCCGGGTCACATGGCGCTCGACGAGATCGCCGCCAACATGAAACTGCAGAAGCGCCTGTGCCACAACGCCCCGTTCTATGTGCTCGGGCCGCTGGTGACCGATATCGGCGTGGGCTACGACCACATCACCGCAGCCATCGGCGGCGCTATCTCCGCCAGCTCCGGCGCCGACTTCCTGTGCTACGTGACGCCGGCCGAGCACCTATGCCTGCCTAACGCCCAGGATGTGCTCGACGGCCTCATGGCCACCAAGATTGCCGCACACGCCGCCGACATCGCCAAGAAGGTGCCGCACGCCCGCGACATGGACGACAAGATGGGCCAGGCACGCCGCAAGCTCGACTGGGACGCCATGTGGAAGTGCGCTCTCGACCCGGTCACCGGTAAGAAGCGCTACGAGGAATCCCCCGCCGCCACCGAGGGTACTTGCACCATGTGCGGCAAGATGTGCGCCGTCCGCACCGTTAACAAGGTGTTCGAAGGCACGACGATCGACCTCGGCATGGAGGACTAACTCGTCGCCGGAGCCGCAATCGGTAACAAGGTGTTCGTCAATTGTTGACGTGTGAACATTTGCTTGCGTTTGCGTAAAGATTGCACTACCCGCCCGGGTTCGGCATACAGCCGGCCCGGGCACTTTATAATGCAGGCAGAAGACCCATTTGAATCCGACCGAACAAGGGAGCGAACATGGATCGCAGTAAGGTACCCGCCGTTCTATCCATCGCAGGATCAGATTCCAGCGGTGGTGCCGGCATTCAGGCCGACATCAAGACCATCACGGCGCACCGTCTGTATGCCGAGACGGCCATCACAGCCATAACCGCACAAAACACGCTCGGTGTCACCGCCGTGCAAAACATCTCCCCGGATATTGTCGCGGCGCAAATCGATGCCGTTTTTGACGATATCCGCCCCAGTGCCGTCAAGATCGGCATGGTTTCCTCTGCCGAGATTATCGAGGTTATCGCCGACCGCCTGAGTGCCTGGGACGCACAAAATATCGTCGTCGACCCCGTCATGGTCGCCACCTCGGGCGCTCGTCTGATCGCAGAGGACGCCGCCGAAGCGCTTACACGCCGCCTGTTCCCCCTGGCGACCGTCATCACGCCCAATATTCCCGAGGCCATGGCGCTGCTCGATTACGAGGTCGATTCCGAGCGCACGCAGCAAAATGCCGCCATGCTCCTCACCTACCGCTTTGGGTGCGCGTCTCTCGTTAAGGGCGGGCATTTTGTCAACGAGGCCAACGATGTGCTAGCAGAGCCCGCACCGCTCGATGACGAGGGCAACCACCTGGGCGATCCGCTCACCACGTGGTTCCGCCACAAGCGCATCGAGACCGGCAACACGCATGGTACCGGCTGCACGCTTTCGTCCGCCATCGCCTGCGCGCTGGCCCAGGGCATGGATCTTGCCGATGCCGTCAACGCCGGCAAGGCCTACCTAACGGGCGCTCTCGCCGCCGGCTTTGACATGGGCAAAGGCTCCGGCCCCGTTAACCATATGTGGCAATATTAAGACTCGCAGTTCAAAACCACCGCAAAGGGGACAGGCACCTTTGCGGTGGTTCCCACAAACATCTCGATCCATAGCAATTAGAGTCCATTTTTCGGCCCACCTCTTACAGATTGAGACATTCAAATTCCGCTCAGAAGATAATCTCGATCTGTAACAGTAACTCGGCAAAATCGACCCTAGATGTTACAGATCGAGACAAACGACCGATATCGACCTAAATAATCTTAGTCTGTAACATCTAGCCCGTTTTCGGCCTTACAACTGTTACAGATCAAGACAAATCAACGAAACAAGCCACCGCAAGGAGAACTATTGTGGTGGTTTGGGGCCGTGCTACTCACCGAGCATCTCTTGGAGCTTGGCCGCCACGGCGTGACCCAGGCTCTCATGGCTTTCGGGCATCATATGCAGATAGTCGATATCGCCCGGCTCGGCAAACTCCGCTGCATTCAAAAAGTCGCAGCCAAACTGCTCGGCTACGTGCGCATAGTATTCAGCAAAATGCTCCGAGGCCTCGACGGAACGCTCGTCAAAATCGGTCATATATACATCGGCGATCTGCGGCTTGATCTTGATAGGAGCCATCAGCAGAATGCGCGGACAAGGCGCAGCGTCGGTCCACGGAAACGCGCGGACGGCGCGAATCAGCGCCATGGCGCCACGGGCGATATCGGCAGCTGTCACGTTAAAGACCGTCTTGCAGTCGTTGGTGCCCAGCATGATCACAATGGCGTCCAGTGGCTTATGGGCCTCGAGCAGCATCGGCAGCGCGCGGATGCCGTTAAGATTGGTGTCCAGATGGCACATGTCGTCGCGTACCGTCGTGCGGCCGTTGAGGCCTTCTTCAATTACATGCCAGCCCTCGCCTAAGTCACGTTGGGCCACGCCGCACCAGCGCACATCCCGCGCATAGCGCACCGCGGTGCCGTCGCGCATGCCCGCCGGATCGTAACCATAGGTGTTGCTGTCGCCAAAGCATAGAACGTTTTTCATCGTAAGCCCCTCGCTCAGTAAAAAGCCGACGGGAGCAGCCCTCCCGCCGGCTCGACCCATCTGTCAGCACGTACCGATTACAGGTACTTGCGCCAATCGTCCTCGTTCTCATCATCCTCGGTAGCAGCCTGGGCCTGCTCGGCGGCGCGAGCTGCCGCAGCGCGAGCGGCAACCTGGGCATAGGACTCCTCGTTGCGCTCGGGGAAGTTTGCCAGCACGTGCTCGAACTTGGCAAAATCCTCATCCCAGCGCGTAGAAGGCACGGCAAAGAAGACTTGCTTGACCTTAAAGTCGCCCGACGCGAGCTCCTTGCGGAAGAGCTCGGCCACGGCCTCGGCGTCAAAGCCGTTGTTGTCGCAGCCCCAAGCGCCCAGTACGAGCTTCTCGCGACCCAGCTCGTCGCAGATGGCAAGCACAAAGCGAATGCGGTCGCGCAGGGCATCCAGCAGAGCATCGTCGCTCACGCGATACTCCTGGCGGGCGCGCTTAACGTTGGGCGCGGCGGCCACGATCACGTCGGCGTATGCATGCACGTGGTTGCGATCGAAGCGCACCGCAGGCACCACCAGCGCACGGTTTCGGTAAAGCTCGCAGTTGATGTTGCGGCGACGGTTCTCGCCGTACCATTTGCGCTGCTTATCGAGAACGTTGTACAGATACGAATCGGCGCACAGCGTGGCCTCCTGGCCCAGATAACCCTGAATATAGCCACCGCCCGGATTGGTGAACGAGGCAAAGGCGAGCACGGCCATGTCGCAGAACTGCGCATAGCCACGACCGTTGTCCAAGATGGCCTGCGTGGCGGAGGCATCGAGCACGGTGACCTCAGGCAGGGACGCAGCAGGCTCCTCAGCAGGCGCGGACTCAGCTTCGGCGATTTCCTCGGCAGGCTCCTCGACGGGCTCAGGAGCTGCCTCGGTCTCGGGCGCTGCCTCGCTCTCGGGTGCCGCCTCGGTCTCGGCAGCCTCCGCGCCCTCGACGTCCTCGGCAACCTGTTCTTCAGCGGCCACAGCAGTCTGAACCTTGGCCTTCATCGCCGCGACAAAGCCGGCAGGCATACCGTCAAACTCGCGAACACCGGCAAGCGAACGCTCGATATCCTTGGCGCACGCTTCGGACACAGTTGACACGTGACGCTCGGCGGCCTTGGCACGGGCCTCGCGCTTGGGATTGGGCTGACCCGCTCGGTTGGACCTGCGGTTACGGTTCCTGTTGTCGACGTCTGCCATACGTGGCCACCTTTCCTGTCGCTGCCGCTATCGGCTTTTCCCATCCATGATACCCCGCCGCGTACAAAAAAGACGGCCCCGAAGGACCGCCTTTCGCATCGATTTGCCCGCACGGCAAGCACCGCCGCAATTCGCCACTAGTCGCGACGGCCAAGGATGTTCAGGATGCGCAGGAACACGTTGATAATGTCAACGAACAGATTGGACGCCATGAGCACGGCGTTGGGCAGCGTAGGCGGCACCGTCGTGGCAACATAGGTGTCGTAGCCAATAAAGCCGGCGAACACCACGATCACGATCAGGTCGGTGATGGACTGCGAGACGCCCATGAACATCAGCACGATCTCAACCAGAACAGTGGCGAGCAGAATGCCAAAACCGATGCCATATACGCGCTGGAAAAACTTGGGGAAGGTCACGCCCAGCGCGCCAAAGACAAAGGTGATGGCGGCCGTGGCGATAAAAGCGGTGTTGATGGTGGGCAGGTCGTAGTTGGCAAGGCCAAACGACGCGGTCAGGCCAAAGGTACTCGCAAAGATTACGTAGCCCACAAGGGACAGGCCCACGGACTGCTTGCTGGCGGCGGCCGACATCATGACCATGCCGACGATGGTCAAAATAAACGAGCCAAAGACCAGCGGCAAGGCTGCGCCGCTCATCATCATGCGCGCAAACGACATGGTGCTCGTAAAGTAGGCGCCGGCGCCCATGGCGCAAAAGCCCAAGAAAATCAGGGCAGACATGACAAGGTTGTACGCGCGCGGCGACATCTCCTTGGCACGGCTTGCACCGGTCTCGATGGGGCCGTTCTGATAGCCCTGGATATCGTTCATACTTCGTCCTTTCACAAAGCGCCGTGAAAGACGGCGCAGCAGATGACAAGATTCCTGCCATTGTACCCGAACGCCGTGCGTCCTTACCTACGGCGCTCGCCCTCAAGCGTACGATCAAACGCCCAGACCCACCAACGCATCACGTGGGCCTGCGAGCCGTCCGGCCGTCCGCACGCCTGGTCCTCCAGATACAACTCGGTCGCGTGCCCGCCAAAACGCACCTTATAGGTTGCCGTACGAACGCCGTGGACCGTCAGGCCAAAACCAGTGGACGAGACGATCTCGTCAATCGTAAAGCAGCGACCGTCGACCCAGCAGACGGTAACCGGCACGACTTGTCCGCCCGCGAGGATGCGGGCCACGACGTCCACATACTGCTTGTGCACGCGCCGAGTTTTGCCGTCTGTCTGTCGATATTCCATGCCTCCTATTATCGAACGCATGTTTGCATGTTGTAAAGCGAACAGACTGTGGTTTTGGAGTGTCGTAGTAATCGCACGTGTCCGTATGGCGTGTTAGCAAAAAGAACACCCGCGGTCAACAGGGCTAATATTCAATTTTAGTGCCAAAAAGTTCACTTCTCCCATCAGAACTCGGTAAAGAGACCCGCAGGAGGTGATACGATTTATCATGTTTTTGTAACGTGTCTGCAAACTTCGAGAAAGCCCATATATGGACGTAACGTTCTCAACCTTCCTCGGCCAAATTGTGTCGAACCCAGTCCTTGCCGTCACCGTGATCCTCGCGTTGGGCGCCATCTTCGTCAATGGATGGACCGACGCGCCCAACGCCATCGCGACCTGCGTCACTACGCGTTGCATGCCCGCCCGCGCCGCCATTCTCATGAGCGCCGCATTCAACTTCCTCGGCGTGCTCATCATGACGCACTTTAACGCGAGCGTCGCCAACACCATCTCACATATCGTCGACTTTGGCGGAAACAGCACCATGGCGCTCGCCTGCCTATGCGCGGCGCTGTTCTCCATCGTCGTCTACGGCGCCACAGCGTCGCGTTTTGGCATCCCCACCTCGCAAAGCCACAGCCTTATCGCCGGCCTGACCGGTGCCGCCATCGCCCTCGGCGGTGCGAGCAGCGTCAACGTCCACGAGTGGATGAAGGTCATCTACGGTCTGGCGCTCTCCATCGGCCTGGGCTTTGTCATGGGCTGGGTCCTGTGCAAGCTCGTCTCGATTCTTTTCGCCGCCGCCAACAGGCGACGTGCCAATGTCTTCTTTAAATACGCTCAGATCGCGAGCGCTGCGGCCATGAGCTTTATGCACGGCGCGCAGGATGGACAGAAGTTCATCGGCGTGCTCTTTTTAGGCGTGGCCTTTGCCAGCGGCCAGACGAGCGTCGGCGATGCAGGCATCCCCATCTGGATTATGCTGCTGTGCTCGGCCACTATGGGTATCGGCACCAGCGTGGGCGGCGAGCGCATCATCAAGTCCGTCGGCCAGAGCATGGTCAAGCTCGAAAAGTATCAGGGCTTCTCCGCCGACCTGGCGGGCGCCGCAAACCTGCTGCTTGCCACCCTTACCGGCATCCCCGTGTCCTCCACACACATCAAGACCTGCGCCATCATGGGCGTCGGTGCCGTCAAGCGCCTCTCAGCCATCAACTTCGGCGTCGTCAAAGACATGATGTTCACCTGGTTCTTCACCTTCCCCGCCTGCGGACTCATCAGCTTTGTCATGGCCAAGCTGTTCATGATGTTCCTCTAGTCAAACCGAACGTCCATCCGGACTGCATTACCTCGCCCACCCGTCTTCGCCTCGAAAGGACCCACCCATGGCAAAGAAACCCGATTCGTTCTACTTCGACAACTACGTCGCCTGCGCCGACCTTGCCGTCCAGGCCGCCGAGCTGCTCACCAAGATTTTCGAGAACTTCGATCCCGCAAAGATTCACGATATGCTCAACAAGATGCACGCGATCGAGCATGCGGCCGACAAGAAGCACCATGAGCTTGAGGACGCCTTGCTCACCGCCTTTATCACCCCGCTCGAGCGCGAGGATCTGGATCTGATGAGCTGCTCACTCGACACCGTGCTCGACCGCATCGAGGGCGTCGTGCAGCGCGTCTACTTCACCAACATCCAGAGCATCCATCCCGACGCCATCGTCATCGCCCACAAGGTGACTGACGCCTGCCGCGCCATGAAAGACCTGATGGTCGAGCTGCCCAACTACCGCAAGTCCAAGACCCTGCGCGAACTCGTCATCCAGATCAACACCATCGAGTCCGAAGCCGACGAGCTCTATATCAACGCCATGCGCAACCTGCACGTTAACGGCAAGGACCCGCTCGAGGTCATCGCCTGGCGTGACGTGTACGCCTTCCTGGAGTACTGCGCTGACTGCTGTGAGAATGTGGCCGATGTTGTGGATTCGATTGTCATGAAGAACAGTTAATTGGGGGTACGTGTCCCGGCGGTCGCGGGCCCGGCCACTAATAACCTTTTTCACTCCGGCTGCAAGCAGAGTCGTTCAAAAGGTTATTAGTGGCCGGGCCCGCTCCCTTACGTACCACCATTGGGAACTTTGGCTGATAGTTATAGCGCAATGGGGGTTTGGCTGAAGGGACCTTTGGTATCCGTTCGGACACTTTGGCCCTTGATGAGCGTTTGGCTGATTGCTGCTTTGGGTACTGTTTGGGTTACTTTGGGTTTGTTTGATTTTTAATTGTTGGAGGGCTTGTATGTCTTATTTGGATCTGGCTCGGGGTCGGTATTCTTGTCGTGAGTTTGAAGATCGGGCTGTAGAGCAAGCTGTTGTGGATGCCATTGTTGAGGCTGGGCGTATTGCTCCTTCTGCTTGTAATAACCATCCAACCCGTGTGATGGTGTTGGATACGCCTGAGCTTCTGGAGAAGGCTGCTGCTTGTCAGCCTCGGTTTGCTCGTGATGGGTCTATCTTTGGCGCTCCGCTTATCTTCCTTATTTGCAGCGTTACCGATGATGCTTGGGTGCGCCCGTATGATCAGATGAATTCCAGCGAAATCGATACATCCATCGTTTGCGATCAGATGATGATGGAGGCCACCGAGCAGGGCCTGGGAACGTGCTGGGTATGCCATTTTAAGCCAGAGGTGGCACAGGAGCAGTTCAATCTGCCCAAGGGCGTTTATCCCTATCACATGCTTGTCTGTGGCTATCCTGCGGACCACATCGCCGACCCCGAGCATCGCGAGGCCCGTACCATTCCCCTCCCCAACTTCCTCCTCAAGTAGTTTTTTGGCACATGCCCTAAAACCTACCTTTTACCGCTCACCCATTCGCCGAGTTCTGCGCCACAATGTGCAGGGCTCGGTTTTTTATGTTGCGCGCCCCTGCACAGTCATAAAAAAGGACCCGCAAGCTGCGGGTCCTTTCTAGGCACTAAATTGTAGGCCGAATGTTAGTCCAGGTCGTCGGCAGCAAAGTTGTCGATCGGGGCGAAGGGATCGGCCACGGGGACAACCGGGTCAGCGACGGGCAGCGGCTCGGCGGGAACAGTCACTGCAGGAGAAGCGGCAGAACCGACCGGCGTGGAGGCCATCAGATCGGCCGGGAAGGAATTCTGGGCATCGTCCATGAAGTGCTGGATGAGCTTGAGATACTCTGCCTTGAACTCCTCACGGGAAGCCTTGAGACGATCGATCTCCTCGAGCTCGGCCTGCTTCTCGGTCAGAGCCTGGCGGATAACCTCGCGGGCCTTGGCGTCAGCCTCGTTGCGGATACGCTCAGCGTTCTCGTTGGCATCGTTGACGATGGTCTCAGCGGTCTGCTGGGCAGCGATCAGGGCAGCGGAAATCTGGCGCTCCTGAGCGGAGAAGTCAGGGGCGGGAGCAGCCACGGGGGCGGCAGGAACGGCCTGGGCGGTGGCATCCTGAGCTTGGGCAAGCTGAGCCTGCGCATCGGCAAGCTGCTGCTCGGTAGCAGTCAGACGACCCTTAAGGTCGACGATCTTAGCGAGCATAGCGTCAACCTCGGAAGACAGCGTCTCCAAGAAGACGTCGACCTCAGCAGGATCGTAGCCACGCTTGGCCTCAGAGAAAGTCTGAGCCTGGATGTCTGCAGGGGTAATAGCCATAACAAGTCTCCTTTTTCATCGCCTCGGCGCTACACGCCCGACGTAAGTTACTAAGTCAGTTCTACACGAGTATACCTATAAGAAGCTGCAGAACCAGCCTCTGCACCAACTGCAACGCAATAATCGCAACGACCGGCGAAAAATCGATACCGCCCATCGGCGGGATGAAACGACGGAACAGGTTGAGCCACGGACCGCACACGCTATCAAGCACCGCGGCAATATCCTGAAGCAAACCACCCTGCTTCATGGGAATCCACGTCATAAAGCAGTAGACGACAATGAGCGTGGAATAGAAGTTGAACAGCGTGTTGACCAGCTGGACGATAGTGTAGATGTTGATGGGAATCTCCTCGTCTTGTCTTTACTTAAGGTAGCCGTCGGCACGAAGCTTCTTGAGATCGGAATCTTTGACCTCGCAACCGGCGGGCAGCACCATGAACACGCGGTCGCCCACCTCCTTGACCGTGGCACCCAGACCGCAGGCAAAGCCGTAAGAGAAGTCCAAGACGCGCTTGGCAACTTCGGTGCGTACGCCCACAAAAATCAGTGCGACAGGCTGCTTGGTGCGAACGCGGCGCACCACGGTCTCCACGTCGTCATAGCTCTCGGGGCGCAGGACATAGGCCGGCAGCTGCGGCGTGGCGTTGATGATATTGCTCGCATAGGCCGAGGCATCGCTCGGTGCAGGCGCGGGTGCAGCGGCGGCACGGGCGCGGGTATTCTCGGCGTAGCTCGACGGCGTGTCATAGGCACCAGGACGATAACCGCTCGCAACACTGTCCTGCGAGCGCGAAGGCGGGTTATACGTCGTGGCATGGCGGGAGTCATCGCCGACCAGCTGACCGGAGCGCGTATACACGGCAACCGACTCAGCTTCACCGCGGCGCGTCTGGCCAAGCAGGCCGTTGCTCGGCTCGTCTTGGGTGTAGAAGCCCTCGCCCGAAGCACCACTGTAGCCGTTGTTCTGATAGCCATCGTCGTAGCCGTCATCGTAGCCGTAGTCGTCGTCCTGGCCATAACCCTGGTCGTAACCCTGCTGGCCGCCCAGGTGCATCTTATTTTTAATCTCGTCAAGGAAGCCCATGGTTGTGTCCTCTCGCGGTTTAGTGCAGGCGCCCCGATAATCAGTGCGCACTTCAGAGCCTTATTTTACTGCAAACTCCGGGCTAAATACTACCCTGCCCAGGCGAACGAGTGTAGAGCCCTCCTCAAGGGCAGGCTCAAAGTCCTCGCTCATGCCGCAGGAAAGCTCAGGCAGGTTCAAATCGGGATGCGCCGCCTCCAGCTCATCCCTCAGCTCACGAAGCCCCGCAAAGGTGCGGCGTGCCACATCCTTATTCCCCCGGGGCGCCATAGTCATAAGCCCCTGCACGCAAATTCCCTCAAGCTCCGCAAGCTCACCCGCGGCGGCGCGAATCTCATCGGGCGAAAAGCCTCCCTTCGACTCTTCACCACTCACATTGACCTCAATGAGCACACGCTGAGGGCCGGCAAGCTCGCCTGCCCCAATCTTGCGGACAGCACGGCTCGAGATCGCCTGCGCCAGATGCAGCGAACCCACCGAGTGAATCAGCTCGGCTGAGCCCAGCACCGCATTTATCTTATTGGTCTGCAGGTTGCCGATCATATCGAAGCGCACCTCGGGCAGCTCCGGATGCTCCGCCAGACCCGCGAGCTTGCGAACCAGCTCCTGCGGGCGGTTCTCGGCAAAATGGCGATACCCCGCCTGGATGGCGGCAACGGTCTCATCGACACCAACGGTCTTGGACACGGCAATGAGGCGCGCGGCGTCGTGGGGGCGGCCCGCGCGATCGAGCGCCGCATAAAAACGTTCCAGAATCCGCTCGCGGCGAGCGCGCATCAAGTCCAAATAGTTATCCATTGCTAATCGCCTCCGCTGACAGCCAAACAAGTAGTCCCATGCTAACGCAAGAGCGCGGCCCCGCATGTGCAAGGCCGCGCTCACTTAGGTATTTACAATCTTTCGATGAACGGGGTTACTTACTCCTCGTCGTCCTCGCCATCGTCCTCGTCCTCAAGATGATCGAGCAGGTAGCGAAGACCCTCGCTGACCTCGTTAACGGGCACCTTGGCAACGTAGCGTGCATCGACGGCGGGCCTCATGATAACACCCTCGCCCGAAGGCACGCGCATGCTCTCGAGCTCATCCTCATCAGTGCAGGCGATATCACCGGCAGTCATACGCTGTCCGGTCAACAGGAAGGTCAGACGGCAGGCGGCATCGATGGAAATCGAGGCGATGCGATCGAGATAGCGCGATACCATGATGGCGCGGCGCAGGTCGTCATAGTTGCTGTCGTCGTCCATAAAATCGCCCGTGTCCATGCGGTTAAAGGTGCGGAAGAACTTCTCGTAGGCGGCGTGCACTGGCTCGTCCTCGACGGCCAAGTTGCAGATGATGGACATGTCGTTGGTGACGAGCGCAGAAAGCGAAGAGCCCAGTACCTGGTAGACGGCCTCAGCCTCGGCCTCGACCGTGCCGACAAGCTCCTTGGGCAGCGAGATGTCGGCCTTGATCATATGACGCGTGGCGCGGCAAATCTGGCGAACCTTATCGGTCATGCGCTGCAGGTTAAAGTCGACGTAGATGATCGTCTGCAGCAAGCGGAAGTCGGAGGCGACCGGTGACTGCGTGGCAATCAGGTTGTAGCAGACGGCCTCCAGGTTGGCGCAGCGTGCGTCAATCGAAAGCGTGCGCTTCTTGGTCTTGGTGGCGAGCTTGCGGTCGTCGGTCACATAGGCCTTCACGGCATCGTGGAGGGCCAGATCGACGGCCTCGTAGATGCTCAGCATCTCGTGACGGGCCTCGATGAGCTGACGGGAAAACAGTTTGCGCATGGTTCACTCCAATCAGTTGGGTGCGGTCATGCCGCCCGCACAGTGAATACGCACCGGACCAGATCCGATCGGCTTGGGACTAGTCGCACCGATCAGCCAAAGCGGCCGGTGATATAGTCTTCCGTCCGCGAGTCCACCGGGCTGGTGAAGATCGCGTCGGTTTGACCATACTCGATGAGCGTAGCGGGCTCGCCGGCAACTTCCTGCAAGAAGAATGCGGTGTAGTCGCTAATGCGAGCTGCCTGCTGCATTGAATGCGTGACGATGATGATCGTCATCTCGGGCGTCAGCTCGGCCATCAGATCCTCGACCTTAGAGACGGACGTGGGGTCGATGGCGGAGCAGGGCTCGTCCATCAGAAGGACATCGGGTTGCACCGCAAGCACGCGCGCGATGCACAGACGCTGCTGCTGACCGCCCGAGAGCGCCAAACCATCCTTGTTGAGCTGATTGGATACCTCTTTCCAGAGGTTGGCGCGCTTGAGCGATTCTTCCACGATGTCATCGAGGTCACTTTTGCTAGTCACGCCCTGCAGACGAGGGCCAAAGGCGACATTCTCGTAGATGGATTTAGGAAACGGGTTGGGCTGCTGAAAGATCATGCCCACGCGACGACGGAGATCGACCGGGTCGACACCCTCGGCATAGATATCGTTGCCGTCGAGCGTCATGGTGCCCTCGACGCGCGTGCCCTCGATCAGGTCATTCATGCGGTTGATGCAGCGCAAAAACGTCGACTTGCCGCAGCCCGAAGGGCCAATGAAGGAGGTGATGGCGTTTTTGGCGATGTTGAGGTCAAGCCCCGTCAGCGCATGAAAGTCACCGTACCAAAAGTTGAAATCCTTGGCCGTAATGGCCGCTTGCTCCAACGTGGGAGCGGACTGATAAACGGACATGGGACTCCTTAACTAGCGACGCTTGCGCGACAGGAAGCGCGCAAACAGGTTGAAGGCCAGAATGATCACCATCAGCAAGAGCGCGGTGCCGTAGGCTGCGTTCATGTTGATGCCGTCGTTGGCAAGCAGATACAGGTGAACCGTCATGGGGCGGCCGGAATCGAGCGGCGAAATAGGTAGATTGATGGCCTGCCCCATGGTATAGAGCACCACCGCGGTCTCGCCAATGGCACGGCCGATGGCGAGAACGATGCCCGTGGCAATACGGCCAAAGGCAGAAGGAAGCACGATCTTGGAGACAACCTGCCACTTGGTGGCGCCCAGGCCATATGCGCCCCAGCGGATATAGCGCGGAACGGCGCGAATGGCCTCTTCGGTGGTACGCATGACGATGGGAAGCATCAAGAGCGCGAGTGCCAGGGCGGCCGAGACCATCGAAAGGCCCAGGCCCATGGCCTCGACAAACAAGGCGTAGCCAAACAGGCCCATAACGATGGAGGGCACCGAGGCCAAAGCGTCAGCAGCGTAGCGAATGAGCTCGACGACCTTGCCCTGCTTGGCGTACTCGGCCAGATAGACGGCTGCCAGCACAGCGATCGGCGTGCAGATAAGCATGGCGAGCGCCGTCACGTAGACGGTCGATACGATCGTGGGCCAAATTCCGCCCTCGGCGTTGACGCCCTGGGGCCAACCGAAGATAAAGTCGAGCGAGATGTGTGGCAGGCCGTTGATGACCACGTAGGCGATGATAGCGACCAGCATCAGCGTGGTGATGTAGGCAGCGGCACGAAACACGCCAAGCATGATCTTGTTGGACAGGTCCTTGTTGATGCGGCCCTTCTTGCCGTGGGAAAGGGCACGCTTGATGCGCTCGCGCGACGAGGTCGTATCGACCGTCGTGTCAACGGAATCGGACATAGCCTACCCCCTCTTCTTCTTGGAAATCAGACGGACGATGCCCACCAGCGTGGCGGAGATGATAAACAGGACCACGCCCATGCCGAACAGCGCCGAGCGATGCAGACCCGAGGAATAGCTCATGTCGAGCGCGATCTGGCTCGTGAGCGTCGAGATAGGGCTCGCAATGCTGTCGGGAATAACCGGGGCGTTACCCACGACCATGAGCACGGCCATGGTCTCTCCGATGGCACGGCCCATACCCAGCACGATGGCATCCACGATACCCAGCTTAGCGGCAGGTAGCACGACCTTATAGATGGTCTGCCACTTAGTAGCACCCATGGCATACGATGCCTCGCGAATGCCCATGGGAATGGAATTGAGGGCATCGATGGTGAGCGTGGTGATGGTAGGGACGATCATGATGGCGAGCACAAACCACGCCGTCAGCGCACCAAAACCAAGGCCGCCGGTCAGTTGTGCGATAAACGGGCGGATGATGATCATGCCGAAAAAGCCGTAGATGATGGAGGGAATGCCCGCCAGCAGGTCAACGGCGGGGCTGATGAGCTTGCGCACGCGCTTGCTGGCAATCTCGACCAGGTAAACGGCCGTACCCACGCCCAGCGGCACGCCCATGGCGAGCGCACCGACGGTCACCAGACCTGAGCCGGCAAGCAGCGACATGATGCCGTAGTGGCCCTCAGAGGGCGCCCACGTAAAGCTAAAGAAGTCCGCCAGACCGATGTCGGTAAAGACGGGCAGCGCCGAGTACGTGGTAAAGACAAAAATCAGGATGACGGTAACGACCGCCAAGAACGCGCAGGCAAAGAAGATCCACTGCAGCGCCTTCTCCTTGATATAGGTACTGCGCGATACGAGCGCCAGCTCGCGCTTCTTGGGTGCCTGAGCATTCTGCTCAGTCTGGGAGTTTTCCTGTGCTTCCATGCTACTCACTCCCCTTCTCGTCGTTGGTGACGGGAATAAAGCCCGCCTCGCGAATCTGCTTGTCCATCTTTTCGGACGTCACGTAGTCGATGTAATCCTGCGCCTGCTGCGAAGGCGCACCCTTCACAAAGAAGTAAAGGTCGCGCGAGATGGGATAGCCGCCACTCGCGACCGTCTTCTCGGACGCCTCAACATGATTGACCGAGACAGCCTTGACCGAGGTCTTGGCGTTGAGGCTATCGACGAAGCCCAGCGAAATGTAGCCGATGGCCCCACGCGAACGAGATACCACGTCGCGCACCTGGCCCGTACCCGAAAGAACAGCCGAGCGGCGATCGAACGGCGTGCCATCCATCACGATGGTACGGAAGGCCTCGCGCGTACCGGACGCCTCGTCTCGGTTGATGACCTGAATCCTCAGGTCCTCGCCACCGACCTCTTTCCAATTGGTAATCTTGCCGGCGTAGATATCGCGGAGCTGCTCGGTCGAGAGGTTATCGACGGGGTTGTCGTCGTTCACGATGACCGCAATACCGTCGTGGGCAATGACGATGGGAGTCAGGCCCAGATCCTGTTCGTCGGCATTGAGTCCACGGGAGGAGCTGGCGATATCGGCCGTGCCGGCGCTGACGGCCTCGATCCCAGCGGAAGAACCCAAACCGGAAACGAGCACGTCGATGCCGGTCTCCTCCTTAAAGCCCTCGGCCGCAATCTCGGCGATAGGAAGGCAGGTCGTGGAGCCGGCCACGGTAATGGAAGAGGTAGAAGATCCCGAAGAACAGGCGCACAGCGTAAGCGTAAGCACAGCGGCGCTCAGGACCGATACGATCTTTCTCATAGCATCACGCCGATCGCAGCATGGCGCCCACAGGTGCCGTCCTCGTTACGGTAGGAATAAAAGCGGTCGTTCTGACGCACGGTCGAAAGCTGGGTATCCACGATATTATCCGCGTCGACACCGACATCTACCAGCGCCTCGCGAATGGCAGCGGAAAGATCAAGCATGCGAGAGGTATTCGCATCGATGCAAGAGAACTCGGCGGCAAAGCGATCCATGAGTTCCTGGGATACCTCATATTCGTCACCCAAGATATGGGGGCCGATATAGGCGGAAACGTCGCTCGCATCGCAACCGGCAGCATCGCAAAGCGCCTGGCACGCCTTGGCGGAAATACGTGCAATCGTGCCCTTCCAACCGGAGTGCACCACGGCAAATCCGCCGGGGGCCACCAGCACCACGGGAACGCAGTCGGCAAAGCAGAGCAGCACGGGCACGTTATGCGCCGTGCAGACGATGGCATCACAGCCCTCGGCAATCTGCTCGCGAACGTCCTCAAGGTCATCGGCGCCGTTCGAGGTCACCGCAACGATATGATCACCATGGACCTGATTGGGAACGAGCAGGTTGTGCTCGCACTCGGCGGCACCCATAGCCTCGAGCGCACGACAACGATTTTCTTGAACAGCAAAGGGGTCATCGCCAACATGCGAGCCCAAGTTGAGTGAGGAGTACGCATCTTCGGAAACGCCACCGGCGCGCTCGGTGAAGGCAAAGCGAACATCGGATGTCGCGCCCTCCACCAACGTAACTCCATCATGGTCGACACGCGAAACTTTGTCCGCACGTGCTGCCATACTAAAGCCTCCTAATAACACAAGTACCGCGGCATCGCCGCTACAGCCCGCGTTTATACGGCTGTCATACTTCTCTAAAAGGATACCTGCTGCGCTGGAGGCAATCGTAAAGGGAACGTAAAGAGATTGGAGGTTCTAGTTTACAAAGTCGAAATAAAAAGGGCGCGTCCATACGGACACGCCCCTGTGCACAACAATGCAAAGAACGACTTAAAAGCTACCGCGCTTCAGGAAGTCGGGAAGCTCGAACTGATCGTTGCCGAAGTTAGGAAGCTCGGTGCCACCGACGTTGCGGGTCGGAGCGGCCTGAGCCGGGCTCGTGGCAGGAGCGGTGCGCTGCGGCTCAGCGGAGGCAGCGGCCTTGCTCTGAGACTGCTGAGCAGCAAAGAGCTCGTCCTGACGGTTGACGTTGGAGTCGGAGAAGCCCGTAGCGATGACGGTGATACGCACCTGATCGCCCAGGGACTCGTCGACAACGGTACCGAAGATGATGTTGGCCTCGGGGTCGACGGCGTTGGCGACAACGTCGGCGGCGTCGCTGATCTCCTGGATGCCCAGGTCCTTGGAACCGGCGATGGAGAGCAGCACGCGCGTGGCACCATCGATGGAGCTCTCGAGCAGCGGGCTGGAGATGGCCTGCTGGGCAGCGTCGACGGCACGGGTGTCCCCAGAAGAGGTACCGATACCCATCATGGCGGTACCGGCCTGCTTCATGATGGTCTTAACATCGGCGAAGTCCAGGTTGATGATACCGGGGACGGTGATGAGGTCGGTGATGCCCTGGGTGCCCTGGGAAAGGACGCCATCGGCAATCGCGAAGGCCTCGAGCATGGTGGTCTTCTTCTCGGCGATGTCGAGCAGCTTATCGTTAGGGATGACGATCATGGTGTCGACGCAATCGGAGAGGGTCTTAATGCCCTCCTCGGCGCTCTTCTTGCGCTTGCGGCCCTCGAAGGTGAAGGGCTTGGTCACGACGGCGACGGTCAGCGCACCGACCTCGTTCATCGCGATATCGGCAACGATGGGAGCAGCGCCGGTACCGGTGCCACCGCCCTCGCCGCAGGTGATGAACACCATGTCGGCGCCAGCGAGCGCCTCGGCAATGTCGTCGCGGGACTCATCGGCAGCCTTGCGGCCAACCTCGGGGTTGGCGCCGGCGCCCAGGCCGCGGGTAAGGTCGGTGCCGATGTGCACCTTGATATCGGCATCAGAGATCGCGAGTGCCTGAGCATCGGTGTTGATGGCAACAAACTCGACGCCGCGGATGCCCTCTTCGATCATTCGATTGACCGCGTTGGTACCGCCGCCGCCGACGCCGACCACCTTAATGACGGCAAGGTAGTTGTTGATCTCTGTCTCGTGCATGTCGGTCCTCCGAACAAAGGTTATAGCCATAGCATGGGTCGACCCCTGCGCACATTAACCTTCAGGTTGAAAGTAAATGCAAAGGTAAACCGTATTATGTTTGCACATTATGAACGTATCAGTCAAATAATTGACCGTGAAAACCAAACAAACCAGATAAACGGCGTGGTATGGCCCCTCAACAAAGCATCAACCAGCGCTACGAGGTCGGAGCGTTCCTAAATGTATAGTTACCCGGAGAGCGCACATTGATATACGTTACGCCCTCTACCTGCGAAAGCAGCTTGGTGACTACGCGCTCCTTCTTGACGATATCGTTCGAATCGCCCAGCGACACCTCAATGCCGTTATTGAGGTTTGCCGAGATGGCTTCGACCGAAGGCGTGGAAATATCCTTGACTTGTCCCAAGAACTCGCTCGAAAAACCACGCACATAATCCAAGCCAGCCTTAACGGCCTTGGAGCTCACTGCCTGGCCGGAAACCGGAGCGACATCCGCCGAGACATCAGTCAACAACACCGCGCCATAGTGCTTAGCGAGCGCCAGCGCGGCATCGATTCCGGTCAAGGTATTTGAGCCCTGCCCTGTCGTGATGACGTTGCCTTGGTCGTCCACTTCGACCGACGTCGACAGTGGGGCGATCCAGGTGTCATCATCCCCGATGGCCCAGGCAAGGTCATCGGAACTGATATAGGCAATTGCGATGACCTTGCGCTCCATCGGCGTAATGATGAGCGTATGCGGGAACTGACGCTGGACATCCACGCCCGAGACCCACGGATTCTGCTTGAGGTCCTCGGTAATCTGGTCGGGATCGACGTTAAAAAGCGACGTTCCCTCGGGCAAATCGATCAGCTGGATAGCATCGTGCTTCGTCACATGCTCGCTTCCTTGAATCTGAATATCAGTGGCGGTAAACAATCCAGAGTTAATCACCACGATAGCAACGACGACGAGCACGGCCAAGACGGCCAAAACGCCGCCCACGATTTTGCCTTTGCCTGTAACGACAGAAGCGGCGTCTGATGTTTTATTTGCCATCGCCCTAAGTGAAGACAACGGGTTGACGCCTTTTTTACCCGAAGGCTTCTTGGCGGTAGCCGGCACCGATGTCAGCGAGCGCGGTTTCGATGCGCCCAGCGTGCGACTCGGACGCGCCGCCTTAGTTCCTGTCGAGGGCTTAGGAGTTGCCATAGGACGGGCAGGCTTGGCGCCCATAACAGGCTTTGACGTCACCGAGGGACGCGAGGACTTTTTTGCGGCCGGACGATTACCGAGCTGCGAGCCGACAACCGGACGACTGGTCTGTCGAGCATGCCCGACAGACTTAGAGTGCGCGACGGTATTGCGTTGAGGTTTGGCAGGCGCGCCGGAACGCCCTCCGGCACGGCGGAAGGTGGGTTTCGATGCTCTAGAAGCCGAGGAATTTAACTTCCGGTCTGAGCTCGATGCCATACGCCTCCCTCACCTTTCCGTGTACATGTCTGATAACCGCGGCAACGTCATCGGCCGAGGCAGTTCCGTTATTAACGATAAAATTAGCGTGAACGGGCGAAACTTCCGCGCCGCCAATCGAAAAACCCTTTAATCCACAATCCTCGATAAGCTTGCCCACGCTCGCATCGGGCGGGTTGCGAAAGACCGACCCGCAGGATGCGCGACCCATGGGCTGTGTACGCTTGCGCCTCGTCAGGTACCGTTCCATGCGCTCGCGGATGTCGGCCTTGGCCGCCGGTTTAAGCTTGAGCACGCACTCGAGGATGATCTCATTGCGGGGAAGGCTACATTCGCGGTAGCCCCAAGTGATCTCGGACCCCGCATAATGCTTGATACCGGATGCCGGGTCAAACGTTACGACATCCTCGACCAGCGAGCCAATCCACTCGGTCCGTGTGCCGGCATTCATAGATATCGCACCGCCGACCGAACCAGGGATGCCAACGGCAAACTCAAGGCCCGAGAGGCTACGCGACAGGGCATCGTTGACCAGGCGCGCAAACATCACGCCCGCACCGACCGTCAGCGTACAACCGTCATCGGCAACAACCGTGCGCTGAAACTCACGTCCGAGCGAAATGACGGCACCGCGATAACCGCCATCGGCAACCAGCAGATTGGAGCCCTTGCCGATGATGACCCACGGCACCTGCTCGCGATCGAGCACCGCCACGGCGCGGCGGAGGGCATGATAGCTATGGCACGTCACAAAGAGGTCAGCCTTGCCGCCGATACGATAGCTCGTATGACGCGCAAGGCGCTCGTCCTCGATCACATCCGTGTCGATCATACCCGAGAGCGCCATGACGGCGTTAAACAGACCCATTAGACTTAAGCGTCTTTCTTGGCAGTCAGATACTCGATAAACTCGGGACCGACGGTCGTAACGTCACCAGCACCCATAGTGAGCAGCAGGTCGCCCGCGCCCACCATCTGCTCGAGCTCCTGATTGAGCTCAAGACGGCTGGAGCAGTACACGACCTCCTTGCCAGGATGCTTGGCGCGCACGGTATCGGCGAGCATCTTAGAGGTGACACCCGGAATGGGCATCTCGCCAGCCGAGAACACATCAATCAGCAGCAGTTTATCGGCATTGGCAAATGCATCGGCAAAGTCGTCGCACAGGGCCTGCAGGCGCGAATAGCGGTGCGGCTGGAACACGACGTCGACGTGCTTGTAGCCCAGCGACGAAGCAGCAGCAAGCGTCGCCTTGATCTCGGTGGGGTGATGGCCGTAATCATCGACCACGGTGATGCCATCGATATCGCCCACGTGGGTAAAGCGACGGCGGACGCCCTCAAAGCTCGAGAGCGCCTTGGCGGCGGCGTCGATGTCAAGGCCCAGGACATGGGCGACGGTGAGCACCGCCGTGGCGTTGAGCATGTTGTGGCGACCGGGATTGCTCTTGATCTCCACAGCGTGTTCAGTGCCGTCCTCAAAGCGAACGATAAAGTCGCTCTGGATGCCCTTGACATCCGGGTGCATGCAGACGATGTCGTTGCTCTCGGCAAAGCCGTAGGAAAGCACGTGACGACCCGTCGACTTGGCGAGCTCGACCAGATGCGGGTCCTCACCGCAGACGATGACGGTGCCGTCCTCGCCCACCAGGCTCATGAATTTGGCGAAAGTTGCCTCGATCTCCTCGATACCCGAGTAGTGATCGAGGTGGTCGGCTTCGACGTTGGTCACAATGACTACGTTGGGGTTCAGGAACAGGAAGGAGCTATCGGACTCGTCGGCTTCGGCGACAAAGTAGTCGCCCGAGCCGTTCTTGCCGTTCGTGTCATAGCCCTCGACGATGCCACCGATCAGGAAGCTCGGATCCAGACCCATGCGGTCGAGCATGGTGGCGCACATCGAAGACGTGGTGGTCTTGCCATGCGTGCCGGCAACAGCGACGGTGGTGTAGCCGTGGCCCAAAGCAGAGAGCATCTTGGCACGGGGCCACACGGGAATACCAAGCTCGCGAGCGCGCACGAGTTCAGGGTTGGACTCCGGAATAGCGGTGGAGACAACAACCACGTCGGGCTTGACCTCGTCGATCGTGGCGGCCTCATGGCCCACATGCACCTTCACACCAGCGCGGGTAAGCTGGCGGATATAACGTGACGTCTTAAGGTCGGAGCCGGTAACGGCATAACCGCGCTCGTGAAGAACGAGGGCGATGCCGCTCATGCCGGCGCCGCCGATACCGATAAAGTGGGCGCTCTTAAACTCGGGCGCGGAGGTTGCAGTCTGGGAATCAGCCATGTGCTCGTGTACTCCTTGCGTAAACACTGCCTGTAACCCGTTAACTGTACCGCACCTACCGCATCAGCGCGAGGGCGACCGACGATATCCCGTCTAACTAACGCAAACCCTCTACCGCATCCGCCAGAAGAGCGGCGGCCCTATCCTGAGCCAGACCACGCGCCGCCTGACGCATGGCGTCGCGCGCCGCCGCGTCATCGACCAGGTGCAGCAGCTCATCGGCAAAGGCAGAACCGTCGATATCGGCATCGGCGCAGAGCACGCCGGCCCCGGCGTCGACCAGATAACGAGCATTGGTGGTTTGGTGGTCGGCTGTCGCATGCGGATACGGCACGAGCACCGAAGGCACGGCGAGCGCAGCGATCTCGGCCACGCTCGATGCGCCCGAACGCGAGAGCACCAAATCGGCAGCAGCCAGCATATCGCCCATGTTGTCGATGTAAGGCTGGACGCGGTAACGCTTCGCCTCCTCGGGCGTCAGCGCCAAAGCGCGCTCGGTCTCCTCAAAGCCGTCGGCACCCGTCGAATGCAACACATAGAGATTTTTGCGCGAAAGCAGCTCGTTTTTGAGCGAAGCCACGCGCTCGTTGAGGTGCTGGGCGCCAAGTGAACCGCCAAAGACGAGCAGCAGCGTAGCGTCCTCGGGAACGCCAAGTGCCTTGCGGCCGCGAGCGCGATCTCCCTCGATCACCGAGCGACGTACGGGATTGCCGGTCATGAGCACGTGGTCAGGGTCACCTTCGTGCTCAAAGACCGAGCGCGCTGCCGGCACCGAGATGCACACGCGGGCGGCGTGGGAGTTCATCATCTTGTTGGCCAGGCCCGGAACAGAGTTCTGCTCATGCAGCAGATACGGAACGCCCGCGCCCTTACACCACCCCAGCAGCGGAACCTCGACATAGGCACCAAAACCAATGGCGGCATCGGGCTTGCCAACCTTTGAGAAATGACTGGCGAGCGCACGTTTGGCCTTGTTGACACGCCACAGCGAGGTCAGCGCCGTCCAAGGACGGGAGCGGTCGAAGCCCGTGACCGTAATGGGCACAAAATCAAACCCAGCCTCGGGGACCAGACGACCCTCGAGCTTGCGCGACTGGCCCACGAACACAACGTGGTGACCACGGTCACGCAGCTCTTCGGCCAAGGCGAGCGCGGGGTTGATGTGTCCTGCCGTGCCGCCGGCTGCAATAGCAACGGTCATTTTATCGGTCATGGTAGTCCCTTCGTACACGCGGTCCCTGGTCGTCGGTGCGCAGACGCGCCGACGGGTCCGAGTTCAAATCGATTCGATTATATCCGCCGCCCGCGTTGCGAGGGCTGGGGCGCTGCGGACGGCCTTGCGGAGCCGTTCGCGAGCGTGGACGAGCTGCCGGCTCGGATGCAGAACCATCCAGAACGGTAAAGCCGCTACGCGAAGGTCGTTCACCGCGCACATGGGCTACGCCGGCGGTGCTCTCATCCATAACGGCAAAGCTCTCACGGCGGCGGTCATACTCATCGCGGCGGGCGCTCTCGTACGAAACGCGCAGGATCAACCCGGCAAGCATAAGCGACACAATAATCGACGAACCGCCGTAGCTAATAAACGGCAACGGTTTGCCCGTCATGGGAAATACGTTGAGGATGCCCAGCGCGTTAATCAAAAACTGCACCGCGAGAATGACTGCGGAGCCAGACGCCATGAGCGCGCCCCGACGATCGGTCGCCTGCTCGGCAATGCGAAACGCCGAGTAGATCAGCATCGCAAACACCAAGAAGAACAGTACGGTTCCGACAAAACCGACTTCCTCGCCAATGATGGCCAAGATGTAGTCGTTGTGTGCCTCGGGCAGATACGAGTACTTCATGGTTGAGTTGCCGATGCCACGGCCGAACAGACCGCCCGAGGCAAAGGCCATGATGGCAAGCGTGGCCTGATAGCCGTCACCATACTCGTCGGCCCAAGGGTTCAAGGCAACCTGAATACGCACCATACGGTACGGCTCTGCGACAAGCGCAATCACGATCACGAGAATGCCGAAGATTAGCACGCCGATGATAAATCTGGGGTCGAGACCCGCAAACAACGCCATGCACATGAGGGTCAACAGGATGATCAGGACAGTACCGAAATCGGGCTGGATAAAGATCAGAAAGAGCGAAATGCCCAGGTAGATGCCCATCTTGCGAAGGAATTCGTTGATGTTGCCACCGGGCGAAAAGAAGCGATCGAGCATGATGGCCGAATACGCAATGGCAAATGGCTTTAAAAACTCGGAAGGCTGGAACTGAATACCGGCGATGTTGAGCCAGCGCGTGGCGCCGCGGCTGCCGCTGCCCACCAAGAACACCAGAAGCAGTAGCCCTATCATGCCTATGAGGAAGATCCTGAGCACATCCTCCCCAAACCAGCTGTCCGGCAAAACGCGCACGATGGCAATCAGCGCCAGAACACCGACCACTGCAAACGCGGCCTGTCGGCCCAGAAAAAACGTCGCCGAGCCATTCTCGTGCAGCGCCTCGACCGAAGACGCCGAGTACACCATCAGCAGGCCAAAGCATACCAAGGTAAACAAGCAGGCCATGAATATCAAACGGGGGCGCATGATACGGGCGGGAACGCCGGCAATATAGCGTTCGCTAAACGACTGCCCGCCGCGGCTGGAACGCGGTGTGATGCGCCGTGAGGAAGCACGGTCCGAGTCGGGCCTCCTCATACCTTGTCGGGGGCTCTCCTCTCTCACCGCAACCCCTATTCCATTTGTGATTTCGCTGTAGCGGCAAGCTGAGCCACGTAGTCCTTAAACACACGGCCGCGCTCCTCATAGCCCGAGAACTCATCGAACGAAGAGCAGGCAGGAGAAAGTAAGATCACGTCACCACGGCTCGAAAGCGAACGGGCAACGTCCACGGCGTCGCGCAGGTCATCCGCCTGGGCGATATCCACATCGCCATCGACATCAGCCTCGTCCATAGCGGCGGTGAAGCGCTCGCGCGCATCGCCAAAACAGACGACCGAGCGCACGTTGTCCATAACGACGCGCGCGAAGTCCGTGAGCGGCGTGCCCTTATCGTGGCCGCCGAGCAGCAAGATCACGTCGTCATCGGGAAATGCCGTCAGTGCCTTCTCGACCGCATCGGTGTTGGTAGCCTTGGAATCGTTGACGTAGCGCACGCCGTCAATCTCGCCACACGGCTCCACGCGGTGCTCGAGCGGCTGGAACGAGGCAAGACCGCGGCAGACACCGTCGACATCGGCACCAACTGCCAAGGCAGCCGTAGCAGCGCACAGGGCATTGATAACATTGTGATGGCCCGAGATCTTGAGCTCGGATGTAGCGATGAGCGGGGTCTCGACGCCCTTCAGACGCACGATCATCTTGCCATCGCGCACAAAGGCGGCATCCTCGCCCTCAGGCTCGTCAAAGGCAACCTTGCAGATGCGACGACCCGGCGTGTAGATGTACTCATCGAACTCGTGAATGCCGGCGTCTTCGACGTCGACAACTGCCAGATCGTCATCGACCATATTGTCAAACAGTTTGATCTTGGCAAGCGCATAGTTCTTATGTCTCTTATGCCAGCCCAAGTGGTCGGGAGTGATGTTGAGCAGCACCGCCACGCGGGGGTGAAGCTCGGTTGTCGTAGCAATCTGATAGCTCGAGAGCTCAGCCACAAACCACTCGTTGTGGGCTCGGCCGTCAATCTCGTTGACCGGCGGCTCGCCGATGTTGCCGACAGCAACGCTGGCCTCGCCGGCAGCCTTAAGCAGATAATCAGCCAGCGACGTGGTGGTCGTCTTGCCGTTGGTGCCCGTGATGGCAATCCAGTTATCGGGCGACAGGCGATAGGCAAACTCGGGCTCACCCATAATCTGGGCGGCATGCTCGCGCCCGGCCTTAAAGAAGCCCGAGAACTCCGAGATGCCCGGGCACGTCACGCATACGTCATAGGCGCCCTCGACCTGTTCGGTCCCATAGACAAACGACGCACCAGCAGCCTCGAGCGCACGCGTGGCGTCATTGGGCTCAGAGGTGCCGCCGCCATACACGGTAACGGCGCTTACGCGCTCGGGATGTGCCAGCGCCCAGCGGGCGACATCGAGACCGGATTTGCCCTGACCCAAAACGAGCAGGCTAAAGACATCAGCAAGAGGCATGAAAGACCACTATCCCAACTGGAAGAACAGGGCAAGGCCAACGGCACCAAAGGCCGCAGCGATAATCCAAAAACGGATGACGACCTTGGTCTCGGCCCAGCCCTTCTTTTCGAAATGATGATGGATGGGCGCCATAAGGAAGACGCGCTTGTGCGTAAAGTGGAAGTAGACAACCTGAATCATGACCGACAGGGTCTCAACGATAAACAGGCCGCCGATGATGAGGGAGACGACCTCGGTGTTGGTCATGATGGACGTGCAGGCAAACGCGGCGCCCAGGGCAAGCGAGCCGGTATCGCCCATAAAGATGCTCGCCGGATAGCAGTTGAACCACAGAAAGCCCAAGCAGGCACCGGCACACGCGGTACAGAAGATGGACAGGTTCACGTCTCCGTGCAAAAACGCCATGGCGGCCATGGCAAGCATGGCAATCATGGAGGTGCCGCCAGCAAGACCGTCAAGGCCATCGGTCAGGTTCACGGCATTGGAAAGACCGGCAATCATCAGCCAGCAAAAGACAATGTAGAGCCACGGGAACGAAAGGCCGCAGATGGTGGTCGAAAGAACACCGAGGTCAATCGTCAGGCCGCCGGGAAAACGAATCTCGGGGGCGACGCCGCACCAGTTGACGGCGAGCACCGTAAAGGTGACACAGATAATGGTTAGGCCGATCATCTTGGCATGGGGCGTCAGACCGAGCGAGCGCCCATGCGTAACGGAGGTCAGGTCGTCGATCAGGCCCAGCACGCCGGTCGCCAGCGTGGCGAGCAGCACGAGCACGAGCTCGGTGGTGAGCTTGCCCATCAGCAGACAGGTCAGCGAGATCGCGACGAGGATGACAACGCCACCCATGGTGGGCGTTCCCTGCTTAACCAAATGACGCTTGGGGCCGTCGGCACGAACCTGCTGGCCGATACCCTCGACCTTGAGTAGCTTGATCCACCACGGCATGAGCAGCAGCGCAATGGCAGCGGCGATGCCAAGCCCCAAAAAAGCCTGATACGTGGGATACGAGGGATTGCCGAACATGGGCTAGCACACACCTTCCACAAAGCGGTCGAGCTCAACAAAACGGGAACCCTTGACCAGTACAACATCATGTTTTTCAAGTGCGCCGCCCATACGGTCAAGCACCTGTTGATAATCGGAAAACACCTGGATGCGGTCCTCATCCATACCCATCATGCGCGCGGCATCGGCCATAAGCTGGGCCAGCTCACCACCCACGCACGCCAGCATGTCGAGCTTCTTGGCGGCGGCATAGGCGCCCACGAGCTCATGCATGCGAGGAGCCTCATCGCCCATCTCGCCCATCTCGCCCAGAATCGCCATACGAGACCCCGTGCACGAAAGCGAGCACAGCAGGTCGAGACCGGCTGCCATGGATTCGGCACTGGCGTTATAGGAATCGTCGATGACGCGGGCACCGCTCTTGGCGCGCTTGATCTCCTGGCGGTGACCGGTGATCGTGAGGCCCCTAAAGGCAGCATCGATCTGCTCGGGCGTCAGGCTCAGGCGATAGGCAACCGCGGCGGCCTTAACGGCATTTGGGACGGACTGCACGCCGGGGATGGCAAGCATGGTATCGATCGTCTCGCCCTGGCCAAAATCGAGCGTAAAGACCGGACGGCCCTCGTCATCAACACGAATGTCGCGGGCACGGACCTCATCATCGTCCGAGACGCCGGCCAGCATCACGTCGATACCAGCAGGCTGGGCGAACGTATCGCGAATGAACGGCGTAAAGTCGTCCTCGCCGCCCAAAACCAGCAGCGGCAAATAGTCGCCGGCGGCGCGCATACCCTGGACAATCTCGGCCTTAGCGCGGGCGATGTTCTCGCGGCTGCCCAAAATGCCGATGTGAGAGGTACCAATCTTGCTCACGATGGCAAGGTTGGGATTGGCGGACTGGGACAGGCGCTCAATCTCGTGGAAATGGTTCATGCCCATCTCGAGCACCAGGACCTCGGTATCGGCCGGAGCGGAAAGCACCGTGAGCGGCATGCCGATCAGGTTATTGAAATTGCCCTTGGTGGCCCAGACACGATAGCGCTTGCCGAGCACGGCGGCGAGCACGTCCTTGGTCGTCGTCTTGCCGATGGAACCGGTAATGCCAACGACCAGGCAGCCAAGCTCCAGGCGATACGTGTGCGCCAAACGCAGCAGAAACTCCTCGGGATCATCGGTCAGCAGGATGGCGCACCCCTTGTCCTGCGCCAGCGAGACCAGCTCGGCCTCGGGCTCACGCGTCATCACGACGGCGCCGGCACCCGACTGGACGGCACGGGAAGCAAAATCATTGCCGTCGACGTTTTCACCGGGAAAGGCGACGAAAATCGTCCCTTCCTCGACCTGACGCGAGTCGATAACGCACCCGCGGCATACCCGATCGGCTTCTCCCGTCACGGTTCGGGCCCCTGTTGCGGCCACGAGGTTGTTGACGGCGATCTCTATCATTGCAGCTCCCCTGTAAACCTAATAATGCTATCGGCGTATTGTATCCCAGCGCCGCGCATGCGTGGTGCAGGGCATGTGAACACCCCTCATATGGGACAACAAACCACGCCCCAAAGATTGTAACCCCCTACTTCGTGTGCGGGATACCCAGCACGTCGAGCGCGTTGGCCATAATGGACTGGAACGGCACCGCAGCGGCATCCGAGCCGCTCGGCGTTCCGTCGAGCGTGATATAGCACAGCACCTTGGGCGATTGTGCCGGTGCAAAGCCCATAAAGGACGACATGTAGTTCTCCTTGAGGTAGCCGCCGTTCTCGTCGGCACGTTCGGCCGTACCGGTCTTACCCGCCACGTCATAGCCGTCAACCGCGCCGCCAACGCCCGTTCCCTCGGACACGACCGTCTGCATGCACGATGTCACCTGGGATGCGGCATCCTCAGAAATCGCGCGCTCGCCTTCGCCCCAGTCCTTCTCGTCGCCTTTGCTGGACTTATAGAAGTGCGGGGTCATCATCACGCCGCCGTTGGCGATGCCGCCCACGGCACGTGCGATCTCAATTGGCGAGACGGACAGTGCCTGTCCAAAGCTCATCGAGCCCAGCGTGGCGCCGTCATACTGGTCACGCTCCTTGACGATACCCAGGCTCTCTCCCGGAAAATCGACACCCGAGCTGTGACCGATGCCCCACTTGTCCACATAGGCGGCAAAGTCGTCGGCACCGATCTTGCGCCCCACTAGGACAAAGCCCACGTTGGACGAACGGCGCATCATCTCGCGCACATCCATGGTCATGGCATAGTCGCGCTTGTCGGCATCGGTGACGGTATCGTCGCCCACCTTGATGCTCGCCGGCACCTCAAACGACGTACTCGATCGCACGACGCCCAAGTCGAAGCCGGCGCCCGCCACGAGCGTCTTAAAGACCGAGCCGGGCTCGTAGGCGTCGGTGACCAGGCGCAGATTCATATCCTCGGTCTTGGCATTCTCCAGATCGGTCTGGTCGTAGGTCGGGTACGAGCAGGCTGCCAAAATCTCGCCTGTCGTAGGATCGGTGACCAGCGCCGAGCCGTTCTTGGCCTTAGTCTTCTCAACTGCCTCTGCCAGGGCATCCTCGGCCGCACGCTGGATATTGACGTCGAGCGTCGTCACGATATCAACGCCGTCGACCGCAGCCACCTTTTTATAGGCACCGCCCGCGATATAGCTGCCGTCCCTCGCGCGCTCGCGTACGAGAGAACCGTTCGTGCCGGTCAGAAGCTTGTTGTATTGCTTTTCGAGACCCGTCAAGCCGTCGTTGTCTACATTCACTACACCCAGCACCTGCGATGCCAGATTGCCGTATGGATATACGCGCTTCATGGCCTGCTCAAAAAGCACGCCGGGCAGGTTCTTCTTCTCCAGCGCCGCAACATCGTCTTCGTCCACCTGGCGCTTGATATACACCCAGGTTCCATCGGACTCAACGAGCTTGCGGCAGGTCTTTTTATCGATTCCAGTTGCCTTGACCAGCGCCGACACCGTCTTGTCAACATCCTCGACAAGCTGCGGGTTCACGGCGATGTTGCGACATTCGACCGACGACGCCAGCACGTTACCATTGCGGTCGTAGACGGTGCCACGTTTGGCATAGAGGGTCTGCGCAAGCAGGCGGCGCGCATCGGCACGCTCGCGCAGTTTATCGGCTTCGACAATTTGATAGTCGGCAAGGCGAAAGACGCCCAAGCCCAAGCCAAGCCCAATGAAGCCCATGACGGCTTTGCGGCGAGGCAGAGGCGCGCCTGTGAGCCATTCGGTCGACGAACTCTTGCGCGACCTGGTGTTATGCACTTGAGGGCCGCCCGAGCCGCGAAGTCGCGACGCCGGGTCGTTGCCACGGGACTGCCCGGCGTTGTAAGATTGCCGACCCGTTCCTTGATAACCAGAACGTCCCCGCGACGAGGGACGTCCAGAACCGCGGCCCCCATCGGAACCGCGGCGATAGTCATTTGTCATACTCAGCTACCGTCTTGCTACTGAGCGGTCGCGGTCGCGTTGGCGCCCGCGGCTGCATCCTGCGAAAAGTCAAGTGTAACGCTCTCGCTGGGCTCCACCATGCCATAAGCGCCCGCAAGGTCGCGAATGCGCGTGTCGGCGCCATAGACCGAATGCATGACCTCCAGGTCGGAGCTCTCATCGGTCGCTTTTTCGAGCGTGTTGGTAAGCTCGGCGTTGCTGTTGAGCACCTGGGCCGTAACGCCGGCGAGCGCCACGCGGGCGACGCCGATCGTCATGAAGATAGCCGCAATGATGCAAAACGTTTTAAGAACGCTCATGAAAACCGGGCTTACCGCCTGGTTTGCCTGACGGCCCGCGCCCGTGTAGACATCAAAGCGCGGCGTGCGCTGCTCACGGGGAGCAACGGGGGCCTGCGGCGTCTCACGATAGGCGGGCATGGCGTTCATATCATAGGCGAGTGCTGCGCTTGAAGTGTTGTAGCCCATGATATGCCGCCTCCCATCCCGAGTACGTTGGTAGTGTGTTTAAGCTTCGTTTATGGTGCGAGCGGGAGGTCCAATATCGCGCGGTCGCGCCTACAGACGCTGTGCCACGCGAATTTTGGCTGATCTCGCCCGAGGGTTGCGCTCAACCTCATCAGGCTGGGCAACCAAGGGTTTGCGCGTGATGACCTTGAGTATCGGCACGTTGCCGCACACGCACACCGGAATCTCCGGCGGACACGTGCACTCCTGGCTCATCTCCTTAAAGTGGTTCTTAACGATACGGTCCTCGAGCGAGTGATACGAGATGACGCAGATACGTCCGCCCGGGTTGAGCCACCTGGTGGCGGCATCAAGCCCTCGTTCGAGTACATCGAGCTCGTGATTGACCTCGATGCGAATGGCCTGGAAACTTTTCTTGGCCGGGTGTCCACCATGCCGACGAGCGGCAGCCGGGATACCCGCCTTGATGATCTCGACAAATTGGCCGGTGGTTTCGATCGGTTCTTGCTCGCGGCGGCGCACGATCTCGCGCGCGATCTGCGAGGCGAACTTCTCTTCGCCGTAGACGCGTAGAATCCGGGCGAGGTCGTGTTCGTTATAGGTGTTGATGACCTCAGCTGCGTTTAAGGTGTTATTGCCCGGATCCATCCGCATGTCCAATGGGGCGTCCTCGTTATACGAAAAGCCCCTGCCAGGGATATCGAGTTGCGGTGACGAAACGCCCAAATCGAACAGGAAGCCATCGACCCCGGGCACCTCGGCCGAGCAAAGCAGCTCGTCCAAGTCGCCGAAGTTGCCCTTCAGCAGCCGGTGCGGAACGCCGGGAACCTCGCGGTCCAGACGGGCGCCAGCGGCCTCTAGGGCCATGTCGTCCTGATCGACGCCGAGCAAAAGGCCCGTCTCCCCCACCTGCGCGGCCATCTTTACCGAATGGCCGGCACCGCCAAGGGTGCAATCGCAGACAACGGAGCCGCTCTTTAGCCGCAGCGACTCAAGCACTTCGCCGAGCATGACAGGTTCATGCCGATATTCTTGTGTCAAGATCCCACGCTCCATCCGTTACCCGTGCCTTGCCCTTACGAGAAGAAGAGGTCCAGCAGGGCCTCATCGTCATCGTCCTCATCGGCCGCGGCGCGATCCCAAACCTCAAGGTGGTCGTAGTTGCCCACAACCGTGACCTCGCGGTCGAGGTTCGCCTGCTTGCGGAGAGACTCGGAAAGACCGATACGACCGGCGCTGTCCACGTCCATCGACGTGGTGCGCTTGTTGATCGCCCTCATGAGCTTCTGGTCATTAATGTCACGCGGGTTAAAACCCTCGTGGCCCTCACGACCCGCGAAGAGTCCTTCGACCCACTTATCGAAGGCCTCGGCAGAGAACACGTACAGAGCATCGACATCCAGGGCTTTGAACACGCGAACGTGCTCTCCAAGCTCCTCGCGAAGGGGTGCAGGCAGGGACAGACGACCTTTTGCATCGAGATTGCGCTCGTATGCACCAGTCATTCCCATGTGCGCCCTCCCCTCGGTTACTCAGATGGCACGTACGCGGGGAACCACCCCGCCTGTCGACGTCATCAATAATATGGGGAACTGCCCCATTTTTCAACACCTTTCCCCACCCCTTCCCCCACCCCGCCCCACCACTCCACTCACCATATATTGCAAAACACCCCCAAGCATATGTTCGAAAACACAATATGTTGTGTTTTCAGCAAAGGCGTGATGCCACCTGTAGAACCACACCCGCGAACCTCAACCTTCAAGTTGACCTTGAGGCGATTTTTACGTCCCTTTACATGCCGTTCACATCGTCCCCAAACTCCCCCACCCAAGGCACGTGCGGCCCACCACCGCGACGCCAAGTGGCGAAAAATGGGACGGGCCCCAGATTGCCCATGCGCGCGCAAAAGCACGCCGTGGCAATCTGGGGCCCGTCCCCAAATACCTATAAATTTGCAGGTCAGCGATGAGTTAACGATGCGCCAGCGGGTGCGCCGCCAGATAGACCTCGGTCAGTTGCGTACGATCGACATGCGTGTAGACCTGCGTGGTCGATATATCGGCATGTCCCAAGATCTCCTGTAGCACACGGAGGTCTGCGCCGCCCGCAAGCATATGGGTGGCAAAGGAGTGACGCAGCGTATGGGGATGGAGTCCCACCAGCCCCACCTGGCGCCCATAGCGCTCACAGATGGCATGGATGCCCTGGCGTGACAGACGGCGGCCGTTCTTATTTAAAAAGACCGCCGAGGTCTCGGTTCCGCGGGCATGGGCCGCCAAGCGGGAACGCCCCTCAGTTACATAGAGCGTCAGAGCTCGCGCCGCGCTTCCCACCAGCGGTGACAGGCGTTCCTTTGAGCCCTTACCGCGAACGAGCACAAAGCCATCGTCGATATGGATATCGCCCACATCGAGCCCCACCAACTCGCTCACACGTAAACCGCATCCGTAGAGCACTTCCAAGATGGCATGGTCGCGCAAGCCCATCTCGCCCTCGGGAAAGTCTTGATCGAGCAGCGCCGAGACATCCTCCACCGATAGATACTCCGGCAAACGCTCAGCCTTTTTAGGCAGGCGCAACGCCGCCGTTGGATTTTGGGCCACAGCCCCATCGCGCACCAAAAAGGCATGCAGGCCCTTCACGGCCGCAAGCGCACGCTCCACTGAGGCATCGGAATAGCCCCCATCGCGACGGTCGGCAACAAAGCCCTCCACGACCTGACGAGTCACCTCTTCAAAAGACACAATACCCGCCCGCTCCAGATAGGCGCAGTACGTCGTCAGGTCACGACGATAGGCCGCAATCGTGTTGCGCGCCAAACCCCGCTCGACCGCGAGGTAATCGAGATACTCCCCCGCCGCCACGGCGAGCGACGAGGGAGTAGCTTCGGTATGTTCCTTATTCGCCGGCACCCTTAGTCCGTAGCGAGGTTCATGGGCGTCACCTGCAGACGGTCGACACCCTCGTGCTGGCCGATCGAAGCGCGCACGAACTCGCGGAACAGCGGCTGCGGGTTGGTCGGGCGGCTCTTGAACTCGGGATGAGCCTGGGTTGCCACATACCACGGATGCACGTCGCGCGGCAGCTCGACCATCTCGACCAGGCGCTCGTCGGGCGACAGGCCCGAGATAACCAAACCGGCGTCCTCGAGCTGGTCGCGGAAGGCGTTGTTGAACTCAAAGCGATGACGGTGACGCTCGTAGACGAGTTCCTCGCCATATGCCTCGCGAGCGAGGGTATCGGCGGCGAGCTTGCACGGATAGGCGCCCAGGCGCATGGTGCCGCCCTTCTCGGTCACGTCCTCCTGCGAGCTCATCAGATCGATGACGCTATACGGGCCATCCGGATCGAACTCGGAGGAGCTGGCGCCGGCAAGGCCGACGACGTTGCGCGCAAATTCGCACACGGCCACCTGCATACCCAGGCAAATGCCCAGATACGGAATCTTGTGCTCACGGGCAAACTCGGCCGCGAGGATCTTGCCCTCCAGGGCGCGCTTGCCAAAGCCGCCGGGGACCAGGATGCCCGAGGCGTCGCCCAGAACCTCGGAGACATTCTGCTCGTCGAGGCTCTCGCCGTCGACCAGCTGGACGTCCACATGGCGATCGTAGAAGACGCCCGCATGGTGCAGGGCCTCGATAACCGACAGGTACGCATCGGGCAGCTGCGTGTACTTGCCCACGACGGCGATCTTCACCTTGTCGGCGTGATGGTTGGCGTGGTTCTGTTTGCGCAGGAACTCGTTCCACTCGCTCATGTCGCGCTCACGCGGGTCCAGACCCAGGCGCTCGCAAATGCGCAGGTCAAAATCCTGCTCGGCAAGCAGCTGCGGAACATCGTAAATGCTCGCGCAGTCCTCGTTGGTAAAGACACAATCGGTGTCGACGTCGCAGAAGCTTGCGATCTTTCCGCGGATAGCGTCATCGATATGGTGGTCGGAGCGCAGCACGATGATATCGGGCTGGATGCCAAAGCTGCGGAGCTCCTTGACGGAATGCTGCGTGGGCTTGGTCTTGACCTCGTGGGCGGCGGCGATATAGGGAACGAGCGACACGTGGATATAGCAGACGTTCTCGGGGCCGGCCTCCTTGCGGTACTGACGGATGGCCTCGACAAACGGTTGGGACTCGATGTCGCCGATCGTGCCGCCCAGCTCGGTGATGACTACATCGGAGCCGGTCTGCTCCTCGATGCGGCGGAACTTGTCCTTAATGGCATTGGTGACGTGAGGAATCACCTGCACGGTACCGCCCAAAAAGTCGCCGCGACGCTCGCGGGCGATCAAGCTCTTATAGATGGCGCCGGTCGTAAAGTTGGAATCGCGGGTCAGGTTCTCATCAATAAAGCGCTCGTAATGACCCAGGTCCAGGTCGGACTCGTAACCATCCTCGGTAACGAAGACCTCACCATGCTGGAAGGGGCTCATGGTACCGGGGTCGACGTTCAGATACGGATCGGCCTTCTGCATCGTTACTTTGTAGCCACGCGACTTGAGCAGACGGCCCAGCGAGGCCGCGGTGATACCCTTGCCCAGAGACGAAACCACGCCACCGGTTACGAACACATGCTTGGTCATATTGAGTTACCTGCGCTTCCCGTAGAAGTTGTTTATCCACATCTTACGGGTCTTCATTGTAATACTCGCGCCGCGGACCGTTCGCAATTTTTCTCGCGTGAGATTGCATTTCTCAATCTTGAAACAAAACGCCGCCCGGTTTCCCAGGCGGCGTCGCTATGGCAAGGGTTACATGCTGCTATCGATCAGCAACCTCGTCCTCAAGCATTTCTTGAACGAGCATGCCGGTACGGACGCCCTCAAGATACCACTCGCCACGTTCGGTGAGGCAAATGCCATTTGCAAGCTGACCGCCGTCGTCGCTATAACGCGAGACGACATCAATCATGCCTTCGGAATCCAAGCGATCGATTGCGGCGCGGGCACGATACGGCGAAACCCCCACGCGCTCGGCAAGCGTTTTGCGCGAGAAACCATACGGCCCGCCATTGTCTTCGGTTTGCTGGTCGATCTCCATCAACACCAGCACCTCGACACGCTTCATATCGTTGACACTCGCACGACCCTTGCCCGCCATAGCAGCCTCCTCAAACCGAGCACGAGCATCTAACGCGCCGTGCGCGACCGACACACCTCACGATGGCAGGTAATATCCATCATGCGGCATCCCGCTAAGGATGAAACAGTTACGGTTATTGTATACCGCTCAAATTGTTTCTAGGCAGGTAAACAGCTATTTTTCGCCGAAATAGGCGCTTTATTGATCAAAAAGCCGTACCGGGCGCTAACCCGATACGGCCAAAATGCAATGCAATTACCGCGGTGCTTCAAACTTAGCGATGGAAGAAACCGCGGCGCTCAAACTTGGGCTCGCAGCACACGTTGATACCCAGTTTGCGCAGTACCGTCTCGTCCGTCGGCGAGATAATCACGCTAAAGAAGGCATCGCAACCGCGCAGCTGCTCCAGGCCCGAAAGGACGCGAGCGGCCGTCTCACTCGTGGCCGAGGTGATCGACAGCGCCATAAGCGTCTCGTCGGTGTGGAGGCGCGGGTTTTTGCTGCCCAGGAAATGCGTCTTGAGCTTGCTGATGGGCTCGATCGCTTCATCGCTAATGACCTCGAGCTCAAGGTCGACGCCCGAGACATGCTTAAGTGCATTCATGATGAGCGAGCTCGCGGCGCCCAGGCGCGTGGAAGTCTTGCCGGTCACCACGGAGCCATCGGGCATGACCATGGCACCCACGGGACCACCCGTCAGCTGCTCCCTGGTGAGGGCCGCCGAGCGCGCCGGTGAGTAGTTCTTATCGATGCCGGCTTTCTTCATAATAATCTTGAGACGGTCGACTTGCTCATCGCCCACGCCGGTACGGCGCACATTTTCGACCGCGGTAAAGTAGCGGCGGACGATCTCCATCTTGGAAGCGTCGCGGCAGGCATCGTCATCGGTGATGGCAAAGCCGACCATATTGACGCCCATGTCCGTAGGGCTCTGGTAGGGGCTCTTGCCCAGGATCTTTTCCATCAGGGCACGGACTACCGGGAAGGCCTCGACGTCGCGGTTGTAGTTGACCGTGGTCTTGTTGTAGGCCTCAAGGTGGAACGAATCGATGATATTGGCGTCGTCGAGGTCAGCCGTGGCGGCCTCGTAGGCAATATTGACCGGATGCGTCAGAGGAAGATTCCAGACAGGGAAGGTCTCGAACTTGGCATAGCCGGCGGCCGTGCCATGCTTGTGCTCGTGATAGAGCTGAGACAGGCAGGTGGCAAGCTTGCCCGAGCCCGGACCGGGGGCAGTGACCACGACGAGCGGTCGGGTGGTCTCGACAAACTCGTTCTTGCCGTAGCCATCGTCGGACACGATCAGATCGACATCGTGCGGATACCCCTCGATGGGATAGTGCAGCTTGGCGGGAATACCGAGCGCGTTCAGGCGGTTGCGGAACACATCGGCAGCGGGCTGGCCGGCATACTGGGTGATGACCACAGCCGCGACGGCAAAGCCGTTGCCGCGGAACAGGTCGACCAGGCGCAGCACATCCTCGTCATAGGTAATACCGAGGTCACCACGAGCCTTGTTTTTCTCGATGTGGTTCGCGTTGATCGCGATGATAACCTCGACATCGTCGGCGATGCTCTTGAGCATGCGGAACTTGCTGTCCGGTTCAAAACCCGGCAGCACTCGGCTCGCATGATAGTCATCGAACAGCTTACCGCCAAACTCCAAATAGAGCTTGCCACCAAACTGCGAGATGCGCTCCTTAATGTGAGCAGCCTGCAGCTCGATATACTTCGCGTTGTCGAAACCCTGGCGCATGTATGGCTCCCGTCCCGTTTCCAATTAATGTTCTAGGCGATTATAACGGAGCAGACCCTCCCCAACGCCCAAGCAATCAACTGGCACCAACCAAACACGCCATCGATAAGTTGCGGTGAAATAGTTCCCGTTTAACCCCTCAAGACGGCCAAACAGGAACTATTCCACCGCAACTTCCCCTTTTGGCGCAAAGTAATCTGACCTCTTTGCACCAACAGCAGAAACGTTGCGGGCAGAGAACGGACAGCGAACAGGCACCAGAGCGAGCAAGCTGTCCCCCTGCAGCAACAATGGCAGCGCCGCAGGTGGGGCAAAAGTCAGCGAAAGCCCGCCAGAGCGAGCAAGGTGACGTGAAAGAGGAGGGCATAGGCCTTTTGGCCATGCCCGACGATTGAACGTCACCTTGCTCGCTCTGGCGGGCTTGCAGCGTCGAGTGGTTCCGGCGTTTGGTAAAACGCCGGAACACAAGAGCGCCCCCTCCCGCGCACGGAACGGGAGGGGGCTAAAGGTAGGAGTCTACCGGTGGGTTGACCCCACCGGACAGACGATGACCAGGTGATCCTTTACAGGATCGTCAAGGTTTCCGTGGGGTACCCGTTGGGTACTTAGATCAGCACGCAGGCGACGGTCAGGATGACGGCGCAGACGACGGAGAGAGCGACGATGAGCTTAAGGGCAAACTTGAGCCAGGTCGTCCACTCGATCTTGGCCAGGGCGAGACCGCCCATGATGGCGCCGGAGGTCGGGGTGAACAGGTTCACGACACCGATGGCGGCGGAGAAGATCATGACCATGACCTCAGGCGAGAAGCCGAGCTTAACAGCCAGCGGTCCCATGATGGGCATGGAGACGGTGGCCATACCGGAGGTCGAGGGGATCAGGAAGGACAGGCCGAAGTAGACCAGGAAGCTCATGGGAGCGAAGATCACGCCGGACAGGCCAGCCAGGGCATTGGCAGCAGCGTCGAGGACGAAGACATCGAGGCCGGTGTTAGCCATGAGGACGGAGATACCACGGGCGAGGGCGATGACGAGAACAACGGACATCATGTCGGCAGCGCCGGTGATGAAGGTGTTAACGATCTGCTTCTCGGACAGGCCACCGATGATACCGATCAGGACGGCCATGAGGAAGAACCAGGTGGAAGCCTCGTCGAAGTACCACTGGCCAATGGGCAGGCCGGTGATCAGGGCAGACCAGCCCTGGACGACGGCGTTACCGTCGGCGTCGTAGACAGCGCCAGCGTCGAAGAAGTTGGCGACGCCCTCGTTGAGGTCGGCCAGCGGAATGAAGCCGACGATCATGACGACGAAGGTGAAGGCGAAGGCGATCAGAACACCCTTCTGACGACCGGTGAGCTTGACCTCCTTGTGGACCTCGGAAGCAGCCTTGCCGTGAGCCTCTTCGGCGTCCTTGAGCTCCTGCATCGACAGGATGGTGGAACCCTTGTCAGCCTTGACCTTCTTGGCGTAGCTCATCACGAAGAAGATGGACATAGCGGTAGTGACAATCCACAGGACGGCACCGAGGCCGATGATGATGGACTGGTTGACCTCAATGCCAACGCCGGTCAGAGCGTCGACGGCAGCGCCGACGGCGAACGGGTTAACCGTGGAGCCCAGGCAGCCGCAGCCAGCGCCGAGCAGGACGGTAGCGGCACCGACCATGGGGTCGAAGCCAGCAGCCATCATGGTAGCGGCGAGCAGGGCGTAGAAGGGAACGGTCTCCTCGCACATACCATAGGTGGTACCACCGAGGGAGAAGATGAGCATCAGCACGGGAATGAGCATAATCTCGTTGCCCTTAAGCTTCTGCACCAGAACGGCGATGCCGTTGTCCAGGGCGCCGGTCTCGGTCATCATGCCGAGGAAGCCGCCCAGGATCATAACGAAGAGGCAGACGGGCAGAGCGTCAGCGAAGCCCTTAATCGGGGCGGTGCAGAAATCGCTCAGACGGGCGGCAGTAACCGCGCCGCCGGACGTGCCGGAGACGATAACGGTAATCACTGCGACAATTGCCAGCAGAGCAAGAAGAATGGTGAACGATGAAGGCATACCGCGCTTTTTCTTAGCGGTCTCAGTCATAGTTCTCATCCCCCCTTCATAAATCATTTACTGATCTCGCCAGAAGCGGCTCTTCCGTGCCGTGCCTGCCGCTTGTTGCGAGATTATTACCAGATAAAACCGCTCGGGGTGTGCAGCAATACACCCCGAGCGAGATGCTAGATGCTCTTACTTGAGCGTGGCGTACATGACAGCCTTGATGGTGTGCATGCGGTTCTCGGCCTCGTCGAAGACCTTGGAAGCGGGGCTCTCGAAGACCTCGTCGGTGACCTCCTGCTCGGTGATGCCGAACTGCTCGCACTTCTCGGCGCCAATGGTGGTGTTGGTATCGTGGAAGCTGGGCAGGCAGTGCAGGAAGATAGCACCCGGGTTGGCCATAGCCATGACCTCGGAGGTGACACGATACGGGGTGAGCTGAGCGATGCGCTCGGCCCAGACCTCGTCGGGCTCGCCCATGGAGACCCACACGTCGGTGTAGATAACGTCGGCACCGGTGACGCCGTCCTTGACGTCGGTGGTCAGCTTGATGGTGCAGCCGTTAGCCTCGGCGATGGGCTTGCAGGCCTCGATGACGTCGTCAGCGGGCATGCACTCCTCGGGGCCGCAGGCCACGAAGTTCATGCCGAGCTTGGAGCAGACGACCATGAGGGAGCGAGCGACATTGTTCTTGCAGTCGCCCATGAAGACGAGGGTCTTGCCCTTGATGTCGTAGTTGAAGTTCTCCTGGACGGTCAGGATGTCGGCGAGCATCTGGGTGGGGTGCCACTCGGTGGTCAGGCCGTTCCACACGGGCACGCCGGACTTAGCAGCGAGCTCCTCGACGTCGTCCTGGGCAAAGCCACGGAACTCGATGCCGTCATACATGCGGCCGAGAACGCGGGCGGTGTCCTCGATGGACTCCTTCTTGCCCATCTGCGACGAACCCGGATCGAGGTAGGTGACGCCCATGCCCAGATCCATGCCGCCGACCTCGAAGGCGCAGCGGGTACGAGTGGAGGTCTTCTGGAAGAGCAGAACGATATTCTTGCCCTCGAGATAGCGGTGCGGAACGCCAGCGCGCTTCATATCCTTGAAGTTCTTGGAGAGCTTGAGCAGGTACTCGATCTCCTCGGTGGTGAGGTCGAGAAGCTTGAGGAAGCTACGGCCGGAGAGGTTAACACCCATGGTTCGATTCCTTTCGAAGAAATGAATTACGTAAGTATTAGTGTTGCCCGTTTAACGGGCGAAGCCGGTGCGGTTGTAGGGGGACCGCACCGGAAACGGAAAGACTTAGAGGTCCTCGCGCCAGAAGGGCATGCTCATGCAGCGCGGGCCGCCGCGGCCGCGGGAGAGCTCGGCGGAGGGCACGACGAGAAGGTCCAGGCCCTCCTTGTACAGCACGTCGTTGGTGACGGTGTTGCGGGCGTAGACGCAGATCTTGCCGGGCTCGACGCACAGGGTGTTGGAGCCGTCGTTCCACTGCTCGCGGGAGGCCGCGATCGGGTCGCCGCCGCCGCAGGGGATCAGCTTGACCTGGTCGACGCCGGTGGCGTCCTCCAGGACGTGCTCGAGGGTGTCCTCGATCAGGCGGATGTTCACGTCGCCCGGGTTCTTGCCGGCGGTCAGCTCGTAGACGCGCAGGGTGCCCATGATGGCGGGGTGGATCGTGAACTTATCGACGTCGATCTGGGTGAAGACCGTGTCGAGGTGCATGAAGGCGCGCGAGACCGGGATGTCGAAGGCCAGGATGCGCTCGACCTTGGAGTCGGAGTTCCAGAAGATGTTCTGGGCCATGACGTCGATCGCGGCGGCCTGGGTGCGCTGGGAGATGCCGACGGCGAGGGTCTTCTCGTTGATGTTCAGCACGTCGCCGCCCTCGGTGTGGAACTGGCAGTCGCGGCGGAAGTACAGCGAGACGTCCTTGTAGTCGGGGTGGTACTTGAAGACGTACTTGCCGTACAGGGTCTCGCGGTTGCGGGTGACCGAGTACATGCGGTTGAGGTTGACGCCCTCGCCGATGACCGCGAACGGGTCGCGGGTGAAGTAGAGGTTGGGCATCGGGTCGATGATCAGGTCGGACTCGGACTCGGAGTTGACCAGGGAGTCGAGGGTCGTGGACGCCGTGAGGGGCATGTCGATCTCGGACTTGGTCATGCCGGCCATGGTCTTCTTGACGAACTCGAGGTTGTCCTCGATGGAGTCCAGCTTCTCGCGGACGATCTGCGGCATGTGCTGGCCGCGGATGCCGGCCTCGGCGATGTACTGGTCGGTGAACTCGGCGCGGGCGCCGGGGACCTGGTCGAACACCTCGGCGACGAGGTTCTCGAGATAGAGGACCTCCACGCCCTGGTCCCTCAGGATCTGGGCGAAGGTGTCGTGCTCCTGCTGCGCGACCTCCAGGAACGGGACGTCGTCGAACAGGAGTCGCTCGAGCTCGTCGGGCGGCAGGTTGAGGAGCTCGTCGCCGGGACGGTGCAGGCAGACCTTCCTGAGCTTGCCGATCTCGGAAGGCACGTGCAGACCTTTCGTCATGGCCTCCTACCTTTCTTTCGGGCCCTTGTCAGGGCCGATTCGTTAGCGCCCCTCCGTGTGAGGCGTTATTGCTGACGACATATTTATATCCAAAATCAGCTCATACTTCCACCTTGCCCCCGAACGGTTTTTTATAGGGAGTGAACGGCATACACATATACTTCACGCATGGCACACTTCATCTTAATAAAGCGTATTTACGTGCTTAAACGCGTTTTAATCCTAAAATCAAATGGAACTAAACTTTGTTAAACCATCCTCAAATTGCATATTTCCAATAAAGCTATGAATAGAATTAGCGGTTCACACCGCGTCTCAACCATTTTCACTTTTATTCAGAAAAAAGTTTGTCCTATTCATTTCTGGTAAATAAATTACCGTTTACCAGACGCTTGATACCGTTCACCGGAAACTCAGTATAAGGCCCAGCGGATACCGGCTCGCTTTACGGCCCCATTTGTAACAACTTGACTTCTCGGTATAGAAAAACGGACTCGCTTCCCCTAGGGAAACGAGTCCGTTTTCGATTATCTTCGGCTAATTTGGATAAGGCCCCCGAAGACCATCGGAATCCTAGCGATCGAACTCCGCCAGTGCCTCGCCCAAAAGTCTCAGGCCCTCGCGCAGAACGTCCTCGCTCGCGCAGTAGCCCAGGCGTGCGCCGCAGGGAAGCTCAAAACGGCTACCGGGGACCAGCAGCACTCCCCTCTCGGACAGCAGGCGCCTGCAGAACTCCTCGTCATCCTCGGGAATATCCAACTGGATAAACGAGGTGGACACGCCCTGCGGGGCCGTCCAGGAGACACGCTGCTGCGTATCGATCCAAGCCTGTGCGATATCGCGGTTGCCAAACACGATATCGCGGTTGCGCTCGAGAATCTTGCCCTTGTGCTCGAGCACGTAGGTCGCCAAAGCATTGTTAAACACGCCACCGCAGATCATGGTGTAGTCGCGGTAGGTGCGGATGCGGTTGGACAACTCTTCGTCCGCGACGACCCAGCCCACGCGGGCCGCAGGCGTCGAATAGGTCTTCGACAACGAGTTGGTGACAATGGCCCTCTCGTACACGTCGACCATCGACATAAAGGACTCAGTGTTTTCGAGCGGCAGATATACCTCGTCGCACAGCACGTAGGCGCCCACCGAGCGGGCGATCTCGGCAATCTGACCGAGCATATCGGCATCGAGCACCGTACCGATGGGGTTCGATGCGTTGTTTATGCAGATAAGCTTGGTGTTGGGGCGCACCAAGCGCTTGAGTTCCTCGATATCGGGCTTCCAGCCGAGTTCCTCGCGAAGCTCCCAATACTCGACCTCGGCGCCCAGCGTGCGCGGAATCTCGTAGAGCGGCGCATAGGTGGGCCACTCGGCGATAACATGGTCGCCGGGCTCGACCACAGCCATGATGGCGTTGAGGTTAGCGCCCGTGCAGCCATTGGTCTGCAGAATGTGATCGGGATTGACCTCCCGACGATACAGCTTGGCAACCTCGGCCTTAAACTCCGGCGAGCCCTCGATCCAGCCGTAGTTCATCTTCTCGCGGTCCAGGCGCTCGTAGAACGTGGCGCCGTCCTGCTCATCGAGCGCGCGCAGCTCGCCCATGGTGAGCGACGAGATCGTCGACTGGGCGATGTCCCACGTGGCACTCTTCTCCCAAACGTTGAGCCATTCCTCAACGCCAATCGTCTTGATGTCCATGGCCAAGCTCCTTACAAAAGCAGTCATCCAATCGTGTTGACGTTCCTCATACAAGATTGGGGCGGTGCGAAAACCCGCACCGCCCCAATGGGAGACATCTAATGGCAGCTAGATGTATGTATTAAGACCTGTACGGGTCCTAGAAGACCCTAGAGGTCCTCGCGCCAGAAGGGCATGCTCATGCAGCGCGGGCCGCCGCGGCCGCGGGAGAGCTCGGCGGAGGGCACGACGAGAAGGTCCAGGCCCTCCTTGTACAGCACGTCGTTGGTGACGGTGTTGCGGGCGTAGACGCAGATCTTGCCGGGCTCGACGCACAGGGTGTTGGAGCCGTCGTTCCACTGCTCGCGGGAGGCCGCGATCGGGTCGCCGCCGCCGCAGGGGATCAGCTTGACCTGGTCGACGCCGGTGGCGTCCTCCAGGACGTGCTCGAGGGTGTCCTCGATCAGGCGGATGTTCACGTCGCCCGGGTTCTTGCCGGCGGTCAGCTCGTAGACGCGCAGGGTGCCCATGATGGCGGGGTGGATCGTGAACTTATCGACGTCGATCTGGGTGAAGACCGTGTCGAGGTGCATGAAGGCGCGCGAGACCGGGATGTCGAAGGCCAGGATGCGCTCGACCTTGGAGTCGGAGTTCCAGAAGATGTTCTGGGCCATGACGTCGATCGCGGCGGCCTGGGTGCGCTGGGAGATGCCGACGGCGAGGGTCTTCTCGTTGATGTTCAGCACGTCGCCGCCCTCGGTGTGGAACTGGCAGTCGCGGCGGAAGTACAGCGAGACGTCCTTGTAGTCGGGGTGGTACTTGAAGACGTACTTGCCGTACAGGGTCTCGCGGTTGCGGGTGACCGAGTACATGCGGTTGAGGTTGACGCCCTCGCCGATGACCGCGAACGGGTCGCGGGTGAAGTAGAGGTTGGGCATCGGGTCGATGATCAGGTCGGACTCGGACTCGGAGTTGACCAGGGAGTCGAGGGTCGTGGACGCCGTGAGGGGCATGTCGATCTCGGACTTGGTCATGCCGGCCATGGTCTTCTTGACGAACTCGAGGTTGTCCTCGATGGAGTCCAGCTTCTCGCGGACGATCTGCGGCATGTGCTGGCCGCGGATGCCGGCCTCGGCGATGTACTGGTCGGTGAACTCGGCGCGGGCGCCGGGGACCTGGTCGAACACCTCGGCGACGAGGTTCTCGAGATAGAGGACCTCCACGCCCTGGTCCCTCAGGATCTGGGCGAAGGTGTCGTGCTCCTGCTGCGCGACCTCCAGGAACGGGACGTCGTCGAACAGGAGTCGCTCGAGCTCGTCGGGCGGCAGGTTGAGGAGCTCGTCGCCGGGACGGTGCAGGCAGACCTTCCTGAGCTTGCCGATCTCGGAAGGCACGTGCAGACCTTTCGTCATGGCCTCCTACCTTTCTTTCGGGCCCTTGTCAGGGCCGATTCGTTAGCGCCCCTCCGTGTGAGGCGTTATTGCTGAC